>NZ_CP158165.1:2416254-3020318 GCF_040254265.1 Kribbella sp. HUAS MG21 | reverse complement strand
CGTCGTCCTCCACCGGGTGCGTGGCGATGCCGTACGCCCAGGCGCGGTCGGCGCGCGGCTTCGTGCCGCGGATCATCGGCGACGGGTCGATCGCGATCTCGATGCCGTGGTCCATCCGGGCCGTCGCGATCGCCTCGGCGAGTGCGGTGAACCGGTCCTCGGCGTCGTTCGACGCGTCGATCACGATCACCTGCGCGGGCATGCGGCGGAGCGCCTCGACCAGGCCGAGGTTGTCGTAGTGCCCGCCGTCGGTGACGTAGATCCGGCGCTCGTACATCGACGGCGACCCGACCGCCTCGTGCAGCAGCCGGTACGGGCCGGGCTTGTCGATCACGCTGCCGACGTACCGCCGGAGTTTCGGGAAGAACCCGTGCCGGTCCGGGAACGCCGGCTCGCCGCGGTTGTTCCAGTACGGGTTCGGCAGCCACACACCGAGGCGTGCGTTGAGTACGGCGAGCAGCAGCCGCACCGGGCGCGTGCGCTCGTTCACCCGGCCGGCCAGCGGACTGAACGCGGCCCCGCTGATCGCCATCGCCGCGGGCACTGTCACCTCGCGCTTCAGGACGTCGGCCTCGCGCTCGTAGTCGGCCGTCTCGCGCTGACCGCCGTCCGGCAGCGAACGGTCCCCGACGATGCCGATCTGCTCGGCGTCGAACACGAACGGCACGCAGTCGCGCTGGGTCGGGACGAAGTCCGGGTCGTCGACGTTCGCGACGCCGGCGATGACGAGCTGCGGACCGCCGTCCAGCGGCTTCGCCCAGTCCGAGTACCGCAGCCGCAGGTGGTAGTCGAGCGCGACCGCGGCGCCGTTGTCCTGGCGCTTCACCAGGAACGCGCGCGACAGCCGCTCCCGGTAGAAGGAGTGCAGCGACGTCCGGTTCGCGTCGGTAAGCACCTTGATCGCGACGGCGATCGCCACCAGAACCACCGCGACGTCCCAGTCCTTCTGGTACGACGGATCGGTGGCGTACCCGCCCGTCCAGCGCAACAGGACGATGATCGCCGCGAGCACGATGATCGCGCTGCCCGCCCACGGCGCCAGCTTGGTCCGGGCGAAAACCACCAGCCGCGCCCGCAGCCCGGTCGCCGCCTTGCCCTCGACGGTCAGCCCGCTCCACACCGACTTGCCGAGCCCGATCAGGACGACGACCAGTGCACTGAACGACGCGACGCCCTGTTTCGTTGGATCGACCAACGCCAGCAGCGCGGACGGCAGGCTCGGCTGGTCGGCGGACTCGCCGGGGAGTTTGCCCAGCAGATAAAGGCCTCCCGGGACACCGAGCAGCAGGACCGCGACCGGGACGCCGTACCGCAGGGTCACGTTGCCGACCGTGGTGAGGATGGTGCGAACGACGTCCGGCATCCGCGCCCAGCGGTCCCAGACCTTCTCGATCAGGAACATCAGCGCGCTCAGCGCGAGCAGCATCAGCGACATGCCGACGAAGGCCCAGGAGTCGTTCGGCAGCCAGTCGACCTGGAGATCGGTCGTAATCACCTTCTGGTCGGCGAGGAACCAGCCGAGCACCCAGGCGATCGCGCGCAGCACAATGCCGATCAGCAACAGGTTCACGATCAGGCCGAAAAGCACCGACAACGCGGCGCGGAACATCGCGCGGCCGCCGGACAGCAGGTAGCGGGTCTGGCGGCGCAACCGCGCCAGCTCGGGCGATCCGGGCGAGAACGGGTCCGTGCAGGTACGGCGGAGTACATGGAAGGCGGCCGCCATGTAGCCGCCGCCGCTGACGCCGATGACGGTCGACGCCTTGTCGTACAGGCCGCGCTCGCAGAGCAGTTGCAGTGCTCCGAGGCAGAACGACGCCGAGCGGATGCCGCCGCCGGAGCAGGTGATGACCAGCCGGCCGGCGTCCTTGGCGTCGCGCTTGGACCGCCGGAACGTCACGGGCGGCGTCGGCTGGACGCCGTACCAGGTCTGCTGGCCGAAGCGGCTCGACGCGAGCAGGCAGACGGCGAGATTCAGCGCGCCGATCAGCCAGACGACGCGCATCAGCCAGGTGATCCACCCCGCGGAGAGGTCGGCGCACGGCGCGGATCCGAAGTCACGCCAGAGTCGCACGCCCTCGACGCCGTCGAGCAGGGCCGCGATCAGGACGGCCCACGCCCCGAAGGCGGCGATCCGCGGCCAGGACTGGTGGTTCAGGAACTTGACGTACTTGTACGCGCGGTACGCCGCGTAGACGTACGCCGTCGCGAACGCCGCGTCGACGAGGATCGACAGCCGGCCGGGCACCTCACAGCCGGCCGGCGAACCGGCCGCCGCGTGCACCGCGGCGCGCATCGGCACCTGCACGATCAGGAGGACGATGGCGAGTTGGAGGGTCCTGGTGAAGGTCCGGCGGCGGCCGATCTGCTCGATCGTGGCCGCGCCCCTGGTGCCGTCCGATTCCCCGAGCATCGCCCCAACGTAGCGGGGCCCGGGGTCCCTCAGGCGACCTGCGCCCGGGTCTCGCTGATGCGGTGCGGGAAGGCGCCCGCGGCGAGGCGCCGGTCGAGGGCGGCGAGCTGGGAACAGGCGAGCGCGATGGCCTCGGCCTGCGTGCGGCAGTCGGCGTACCAGAAGGGGTCGTCCGGCTGCCGGTCCTCGGCGTCGTCGATGTCGGCGTACCAGCAGTCGCGCCGGTAGTGCACGACCCGCACCTTGAGCTTCATGTGCGGTACGACGCCATACCTCTGCCCCGGGTTCCGGAAGGCCGCCTTTCGACGTGGATCGAATAGCTGGGAAACCCGGAACCACAGGGTTGGCCCGCGTCGTCAGAGCCCACGTCAGCACGACCCGACGAAGGGGATTCATCATGGGATGGGGACGCAAGCCGAGCCCGGCACAGCAGCTCGAGGCGGCGCAGGAGCAGCTCAAGGGCGCGAAGCAGCACCAGAAGGACCTGGCCGAGCTGCGCGGGATGCCGGGCTACAAGGAAGCCCTGAAGTCCAGCGCCGACAACATCAACAAGGCGCAGAAGGCCGTCAAGGCCGCACAGAAGGCAGTTCAGAACGAGCGCTGATCCCAGACCTGGTGCGGCGGAGCGTTCGAACCTGGTATGAACCGTTTACAACGATGGTAAAGAGACGGTACAACCGTAGGCGAGACCGGTCCGCCCCCAGGTTTCGAGAGGTGTGTCATGAGGTTGTTCCGTGCCGCCCTGATCGCGACGACCGCCGTGCTGCTCACCGGCGTACTGCCGTCGACCGCCCCAGCAGCCGAGCCGCAGGAGATCGCAGTGACGTCGCAGACGTTCCGGAATCCGGTGAATCCGTCGGCCGACCCGTCGCTGATGTTCCACAACGGCAGGTACTACGTCGCGACCACGCGCGGCGACCGGATCGGGATCTGGTCGTCCACCAGCCTGGCGACACTGCTCGTGCAACCCGAGCAGGTGGTGTGGCGGGATTCGGATGCCAGTCGCAACAAGCAGATGTGGGCACCCGCTTTCCGGCACGTCGGAAACCGTTGGTACATCTACTACACGGCCTCGGACGGCGTGGACGCGAACCACCGGATGTACGTGCTCGAGTCGGCCGGCGACGACCCGCTCGGGCCGTACACGTTCAAGGCGAAGATCGCGGACTTCGGCGAGTACGCGATCGACGGCGAGCCGATCACGGTGAACGGGCAGCAGTACTTCGTCTGGACCGGCCCGGGTCGCGGCCAGGGCGGGCCGGCACAGTTGTACATCGTCCGGATGAGCAACCCGTGGACGGCGACCGGCGGCCGGGTCGCGATCCCGGCGGACGGCGGCTGCACCGAGGTCCGCGAGGGACCGACCCCGTTGTACGGCGCGACGCGGACGTTCCTGACCTACTCGACGTGCGACACCGGCAAGCCGGACTACCAGCTGTGGACGAAGAGCATCGCGAACGGCGCCGACCCGATGGTCGCGTCGAACTGGGTGCAGCACCCGGGCCCGATCTTCTCCCGCAACGACGCGACCGGCGTCTGGGGCCCCGGGCACCATTCGTTCTTCAAGTCACCGGACGGCACCGAGGACTGGATCGCGTACCACGGCAAGAACACCAGCACCTACACGTACTCGTTCCGGACGACGCGGGCGCAGAAGATCACCTGGAACGCGGACGGTACGCCGAACCTCGGCCGCCCGCTCGCGGCCGGCGCGACGCAGAACCTGCCGTCGGGCGACCCCGGCTCCGCGAACTACTGGATCAACGACACCGACGCCGCGGTCGCGTACACCGGCGCGTGGAGCTCCGGCTCCGGTTGCGGCAACCAGTGCTTCTGGGGCAACGACCACTGGAGCTGGGAGCCCAACGCGACGGCGACGATCACCTTCACCGGCACCCGCGCAGCCCTGCTGAGCGTCGCGGACAAAGGCAACGGCATCGCCGCCATCTCTGTCGACGGCGGCCCCGAACAACGCATCGACTACTACAGCTCGATCCGCGTCGGCGAACAACTCATGTACATCACCCCCACCTTGCCCGCCGGCACCCACACCCTCCGGGTCCGAGTAACCGGCGACAAGAACCCAGCATCCACCAGCACAGTAATCAGCCTGGACCGCATCGAGGTGTACTGACAGTCTGTCGCGGTGAACCGCGAAGAACTCCAACAGCTGATCGCGTCCGGCGAGCGAGTCAAGTTTCTGTACTTCTGGGGCCACCGCCCACAGCGCGACGGAAGCATCGGCCCTGGTTGCCTCAGCCAGTGGTGGCCTGCGAAGTTCACCGTCGACGGGATCGGCTATGCGAGCGCCGAGCACTTCATGATGGCCGGCAAGGCGCGGCTGTTCGGGGATGCGGCCGCGGAGGAACGGATCCTGGCTGCCCGTACGCCGGCCGAAGCCAAGAACCTCGGCCGGGAAGTCCGGGACTTCGACGAGCAGGTCTGGGCGGCAGAACGGTTCGAGATCGTCGTGGCCGGCAGTACGGCGAAGTTCGGGCAGGACCCGGCGCTACGCGCGTACCTGGTGGGCACCGGCGGGCGGGTGCTGGTGGAGGCCAGTCCGCTCGACCGGGTGTGGGGTATCGGGCTGGCGGCCGATGATCCTCGGGCGGCGGACCCCGCCGGGTGGCGGGGTCTCAACCTGCTCGGGTTCGCGCTGATGGCGGCGCGGGACCGGCTCAGTAGAACGTCTTGACGGTCGTGCGGCCGTTGATCATGACGAGGTGGCCGTCGTCGCGGAGTTGGAGGACGGAGCCGGGGCGGCGGGTGTCGTAGTAGAAGGTGAAGTCGCCGTCCTTGTTGGCCGTGGCGAAGGCGCCGTTCGGGTTGACCCAGCCGTAGGACTCCGGCCAGGTGTTCTTGACGCCGGTGCTCCACAGGGCGGTGGTGCCGTTCCGGTAGAGGACCAGGTTGCCGTTCGTCAGGAACTTGAGCGTGTAGATCCGGTTGACGGAATACATGATGACCTCACGGCCGGCCGGGTCCGGGGCGTGCAGTTTGCTCTGCGGCATCAGGGTGCCGATGACCATGTGCCGGTTCCAGACGGCCTTGCCGCGGGTGTTGTAGATCGCCAGGTTGCCGGTGTCGGGCAGCACCAGCTTGGCGCCGGCGCTCCTGATGCCCATCGACCAGATCTTCGTCCGCCCGTAGATGATCTGCAGCGTGCCGTCCGTACCCATCACCAGCACGGACCCGGTCCGCCAGGTCCCGGAGCTCCACAGCGGCAGCGACACCCCGCGCTGGTACAGCTTCACGTCACCGCGCGGCTGCATGATCAGCGTGTAGACCCCGCTCTTCGACCGGATGTACTGCCCGGACATCAGCTTCTGGCCCGGCAGCAGCGTGTCCGACACCGCGACGGTGCGCGCCTCGGCCGGTGCGCTTCCGACGACCACGGCCCCACCCAGCAGCGCCCCGACAGCCAGGACGCCGGCCCACAATCGACGTACCATCGCACTCCCCCTCTGTTCGTTTTGCGGTCCAGTGTGCAAGACCGCCGGGGTCACCCTTTCAGACCGGACGCGAACCCGCGGATCACGTACCGCTGCAGGAAGAGGAACAGCACCAGGATCGGCAGCGCCGCGAGAATCAGCCCGGCCGCCACCAAGCCGTAGTTCGACGTGTACTGGTTGACGAACGCGAACACCCGCACCGGCACGGTCTCGCGCCCGGAGCCGCCGAGGTACAGCAGCGGCGTGAAGAAGTCGTTCCAGATCTGTACGGCGTTCAGGATCAGCACCGTCCCGGTGATCGGCCGGAGCAGCGGGAAGATCACGTGCGCGAACGCCTGCAGGTGCGAGGCGCCGTCGATCAGCGCCGCGTTCGTGTAGTCGGCGGGCAGCGAGCGGATGAACCCGGTGTAGAGGAACACCGTGAACGGCAGCTGGATCCCGGTGTAGAACAGGATCATCCCCTGGTACGTCCCGAGCAGCCCGAGGTTGTCGACCAGCTGGTACAGCGGGATCATCCCCAGCTGGAACGGCAGGATGATCCCGACCAGGAACAGGATGTAGAGGCTGTAGCTCAGCCGGGTCGCCGTACGGGCCAGGAAGTACGCCGCCAGCGAGCCGAGCGCGATCAGCAACAGCACACTGACCACGGTGATCAACGTGCTGTTCAGCAACGCCGAACCCAGGCCGGCCGAGCGCCATGCCTCGCCGAAGCTGCTCACGCTCGGCGGTGACGGCAGCGACAGCGGCCGGTTCGCGATCTGCTGCTGGTCCTTGAACGCCAGCGTCACCAGCACATACACCGGGAACAGGAACCCGACCGCGACCGCGATCATCACGATCTCCAACAGGAAGGTCCGGCGGCGGTACCGACTGTTCATTGGATCGGTCGTGGAGAAACCTTGACGTTCAGATCGGGGATCGCCACAACTCCCTCCCTTCGAAGACGCCGGTCTGTCGGCGCTGACTGATTGGATACGGGGCATGTCCCGGTTTCGGCTGTACCCGAGGCCCGAGCAGCAGGTTGCGCTTCTCGAGCTGTGCAAGCACGCCCGGTATGTGTGGAACTTGGCGCTGGAGCAGTGGTCGATGTGGACGCCCGACAAGCGGTCGGCGCCGCGGTACGTCGCGCAGGCACGGCAACTGACCGAGGCACGGGCCACGTTCGGCTGGCTGCGGGCCGGGTCGCAGACCGTCCAGCAGCAAGCACTGCGAGACTTCGACCAGGCCGTCAGGAACTTCTATGCGGGCACCCACCAGCGCCCGACCTGGCGTAAGGCGGAGCGGCACGAGGGATTCCGCATCGTCGGCTCTCAGGCTTCGAGGATCGTGAAGCTGAACCGAAAATGGGCAAAGGTTCTGGTACCAAAGGTCGGCTGGGTCCAGCTCCGGTTGTCGCGCACCGTACCCGGCGCGAAGTCTTACCGCATCACCCGCGACCGAGCCGGCCGCTGGCACCTCGCCTTCGCGGCAATCCCGGAGCCAATCCCTGGACCGGGTACGAAGACTGTCGTCGGCGTGGACCGAGGCGTCACTGTTTCGGCGGCTCTGTCGACTGGTGAGCTGTTGTTGTGCCCTGGCCTCTCGAAACGCGAAGAGGATCGGCTCAAGCACCTGCAGCGCCGCCTCGCCCGCTGCCATCGCGGCTCGAACCGTCGCGCGCGTGTGAAGGCGGCAATTGCCAAGCTGCACGCCCGCGCCGCCGACCGACGCAAGGACTGGGCCGAAAAGACCAGCACTGACCTTGCGCGACGGTTCGACGTCATCCGCGTGGAGGACCTGCGCATCACCTCCATGACCAGACGACCGAGGCCCAAGCCCGACCTCGAACAGCCAGGCGCCTTTGTGCCGAATCGCCGCCGCGCCAAGGCCGGTCTGAACCGGGGCATACTGGCCAACGGTTGGGGCGCCCTTGTGGAACGCTTGGAGCACAAGGCTCCTGAACGGGTCGAGAAGATCGACCCTGCGTACACGTCGCAGACCTGTAGCCTTTGCGGGCATTGCACACCTAAGAGCCGCGAGAACCAAGCGGTCTTCAGGTGCGTGGCCTGCGGGCACCGGATGCATGCGGACGTGAACGCAGCCATCAACATCGCGGCCGGACGGGCCGTCAGCGCACGCCGAGAGACGCCGCCACGGGTCCCGTCGAAGCGTGAACCTCAACTCGCTACCTCCGCGTAGAAGTTGGAATCCCTGCCCTCCAGGCGGGGAGGACGTCAAGCCGTCGTCTCCCTCGACCTCAGGTATCCGATCTGCAGGAACGTCACCGCCGCGACGAAGATCGCCAGGACCAGCGCGACCGCGGTGCTGTAACCGAACTTCCCGAACACGAACGCCTGCTTGTACAGCACCGTCGACAACGTGTCGGTCGCGTACCCCGGGCCGCCGTTCGTCATCGCGATGATCTGGGTGAACAGCGTCAGCCCGCCGACCGTCGACAGCATCACGTTGATCGTCACGGCAGGCGCGAGGAGCGGCCAGGTGATGTGCCGGAACCGCGCGATCGTCCCGGCGCCGTCGACCATCGCGGACTCGTGCAACTCGGCCGGCACCCCTTCGAGCCCGGCGAGAAAGATCACCATCGAGTACCCGGCGCACTGCCAGATCACGGTGAACGCCACCGACCACAACGCGATCGACGGGTTGCCCAGCCAGTCCTGGCGCAGCGACCCGAGCCCGACCGCGCCGAGCGCCGCGTTCAGCCCCGCGTCCGGCGCCGGGTTGTAGACGAACTTCCACAGGAACGACACCATCACCGGGCTCACCACGACCGGCGCGAAGAACACCAGCCGCAACAGCATCCGGCTCTTGATCCCGGTGTGCACGCCGAGCGCGAGCAGCAGCCCGAGCGCGTTCTGCACCACGACGATCGCGACCGTCAGCAGCAGTGTGTTGCGCAACGCCCCGAGCGCCTGGTCGTCGCGCAGCAACTGCTTGAAGTTGTCCGCGCCGACGTACGACCGGGACTCGCCGATCCCCGACCAGTCCGTGAACGCCGACCCGGCGCCGGCGATGCTCGGGTACAGCACCACCAGCGCGTAGACCAGGATCGCCGGTACGGCGAACCACCACGGCGGCACGATTCCGCCGTGCCGCCGGGTCCGCCGTACCGCGTCCGGCCGGGCCGCGGCCACCGAGGCCGTCACGCGCCCTTCCGGTAGGCCTCGTCCATCTTCTTCAGCGCGTCCGGCACCGTGGTCTTGCCGCCGAGCAGCTGTTGTACGACGGCGAAGTGGGTCGGCTGTACTTCGGCGTTCGGCCAGCGCTGATCCATGAACGGCACCGCCTTGTTCGCCTTCAGGCTCGGCAGGAACGACGTCAGCGCGGGGTCGACCTTCCCGTCGCCGTACAGCGGGACGCAGGAGACGGCCTCGGCCCAGGTGTTCAGGTTCTCCTGCTGGCCGCAGTAGTCGAGGAACGACTTCGCCTGGTCCGCCTGCTTGCTCTTCGCGCTCACCGCGATCCCGACCACCACGCCGGCCGGGATCCAGTTGTCGGCGGCCACGTCCGTGGCGGGGAACGGGAACATCGACAGGTCGTCGGGCGACGGCGCCGCGGCCCGGAACGCCGACAGCACCGCGGACACCTGCACCGCCATCGCGGCCTTCCCGGTGCCGACCATCGAGGTGGCCTGCTCGTACGTCGTACCGTTCGGGTTGTCGTTGAAGAAGCCCTTTTTCTGCAGCTCGAGGTACTTGTCCATCGCGTCGGCCCAGCCGGAGTCGGCGAAGGACGCCTGGCCGGCGATCATCTTGTCGTCGAAGTCGGGCGTCTTGGCGTAGACCGTGCCCGGGACCAGCGCGTACGGGATCAGCTGCGTGATCCACGGCGTCTGCGCGCCGACGGCGATCGGCACGATGCCCTTCTTCTTCAGCTTGTCGCAGACCGCGAGCAGCTCCGACCAGGTGGCCGGCGGCTCGACACCGGCGGTCGCGAACGCCTTCTTGTTGTAGATCGCGCCGAGCATGCTGGAACCCGGCGAGAAGATGTACGTCTTGCCCTCGTTCTGGAAGGCGCCCTTGAAGCCCTCCGGCACCTTCTGCGTCCAGGACTGGCTGCTGAGGTCGGTGAGCAGCCCGGCCTTACTCAGCTGGGCCATCGACATCGCGCTGCCGTTGCCCGGGTAGACGACGTGGACGTCGGGCGCGTTGCCGCCGCCGAGCTGCGTCCGGAGCGCGGTCTGCACCTGGTCGGCGGGCGCGAACGAGAGGTTGAAGTCGAAGCCGGAGTGCGACGATTTGTACGCGTCTAGCACCTTCCGCAGGCCGGCCTCCTGGTCACCGACGCCGATCACCTTCAGCGTGCCGCCGGACGACGACGAACCGCCGCCCCCGCCGCAGGCCGCGAGCGAGCCGGCCACGGTGGCGCTGACCGTGGCACCTCCGAGCAGCTGCAGGAGCCGCCGGCGACTGACGGACCGATCGAGTGTCATGGTTCCTCCTGAGCGCCGAGATACCGGCCAAGACTGTGAAGTAATCGCAAGATCGTGTTACTTTCGACACGCGGGACGCTACGTACGGCCCGGGAGGGTGTCAAGACCTCGTTGAAAGGATTCAGTCGGGCCCGGTGTGAAAAGGGGTCTGCTGCCGTTTTGGGCCGCTGCCTGTCTCGCCTGAGAAGATGGGCCATGTGCCCGTGACCGCATTCCCGCCTCCGGCCGCAGCGCCGTACGTCGTGCTGCCCGGCGGTCCCGGCCTGCCGACTTCCGGACCGGTGCGGGCGTGAGACGAGTTCTCCTGGTCGGCGTGCTCCTGCTGGCCTTGGCGCTCGGCGTCGGCGGCGGGTACTACGTCGGCGACTACCTGGACGTGCCGCAACAGACCAACTCAGGCGCCGCGGCGCCGCTGGGCGAGGTGTCGCCCAGCGGCACCCCGTCGCCGACCCCCACCGAGCCGTCGCTGCCGGTGAAGAGCCCGATCCCGAACAACCTCGAACCGCTCGAGACCGGCCTGGAGTACAGCGAGCACGACTTCACCGTGACGCCGAAGGACGAGCGGTCCGTCCAGTTGTCCATCGAGGTACCGCGGGGCTGGCGGCTGAAGAAGGATCCGGAGCGGCCGGCCGAGGTGAAGTACCTGGACCGGCTCGAGGAGCGCGGCGTCCGGGTCGAGGCGGTGGAGCCCGCCGGCAAGACCCCGGCGGAGGAGATGGCCCAGCTGATCGTCGACCTGAAGAAGAGCCAGGCGCCGCAGAACGACGTCCGCGTCGTCAGCAAGACCGAGGACGTGATCACCGGCAACGACGGCGAGCCCCGGTCGGTCGCGACATTGGTCTACACCTACATCCCGCGCGAGACGCTGCGCTACGTGGTCGTCCGCTGGATCGCGATCAACGGCCAACTCACCACCGTGGAGATGAGCATCACCGGCCTGCCCCAGGACGCCGACGGCCTGGCCGAGGTCCTCGAACGGGCCTCCACCTCCGTCAGCGAGGTCGGCTGACCCCCTTTTCACGGAATTGTTATCTGGCTGCCGCAACCTGAGCGGGGGCTCAGGTGTCTTCTGATAGGTAGATCTGGGGAGGTGGGGGCATGGCGAGGACGGTGACCAGGCGCGCGATGCTCGGCGCCGGTCTGCTCACCCTCGCCGGGGTCGGCAGTGCGGGCGGTTACGGCGCCGGTCTGTTCCTCACCGAGAAGCCCAGCCTGGCCGGGACGGCCGCGCCCCTGCCGGTCGGAACCAGCCTCGGTACGTCGACCACGCCGACGCCGACCGCCCCGCCGCGGAAGATCACCTACGACAGGTCGCCCGCGCTGCGGGCCGACGAACTGCGCTACACGACCCGGACCTTCACGGTGACCGAGATGCTCAAGTCCCGGATCACGGTGCGGGTGCCCGCGGACTGGACGTACACCAAGCAGGATCCGCCGAAGAGCGGCCGGTTCACCGACCGGACCAAGAAGCGCTGGATCCGGATCGAGGCCGGCTTCACGATCACCCGCCCGCCCGCCGACTCGCTGGCCGCGCGGATCAAGCAGCTCGCGGCGATCTCCGCGGACCAGATGGTCAAGATCCTCGACCAGGACCAGCAGGAGAACCACGCCACGCTGACCTACACCTATGTCCCGGACGAGGAGCTGTCGCCGCAGAGCATCCTCCGGTACGTCGTCGTGCGGTGGGTCGCGGACGAGAGCGGCAACTGTGCCGTGGAGATGAGCGCCACCGGGCTGCCGCAGGACAAGGAGGCGCTGCTAGCCGTGCTGGACCGAGCCAGCGACAGCGTCGAACGCCGCGACAGCCAGGTCTGACCCGGGCCGGGCGAGGATCGTCGCCAAATCATCGTCAGGAGGATCACTCGCTGTCGATCGTCAGGAACGGCAGCAGCCAAGCCAGGGTTTCGGCAGGCGCCTCCTCGGGGAGGAAGTGGCCGGCGTCGACCGGGCCGCCGCTGACGTCGTCCGCCCAGGTGCGCCAGATGTCGAGCGGATCGCCGTACCAGCGTCCTACTGAACCGTCCTGCTCCCACAGGACGAGAACCGGAGACTGGATCCGGCTGACGCCGCGGTCGGCTGCGTCGTGCTCGCAGTCGGTCGTCGCGGCTGCTCGGTACTGCTCGCAGATCGCGTGCACCACCTCCGGCCTGCGGAACTGCCGGACGTACTCGGCCCGGATCTCCGGCGGGAACGCATCGTTGGCCGACCAGCTGTCCAGGAGGTGGTTCACAAAGACGTCCGGCGCCCGGCCGATCAGCTCCTCGGCGATGGGGTCGGTCATGAACGCCCAGATCCAGTAGCCGAGGGCGAACTCCTTGCCGGCCCGGTCGAACGCGTCGAGGGTCGGAACCACATCCAAGACGGCGAGTTTGCGCACCGCAGTGGGATGATCGAGTGCCAGCCGGTAGGCGCAGCGGGCACCGCGGTCGTGACCGACGACGGCGAACTCGCGGAACCCGAGCTGCTGCATCGCTGCGACCTGATGCCTGGCGAGCTCGCGCATCGACTGGTCACCGGAGGACGTGCTGTCGCCGAATCCGCTGAGGTCGGTGGCGACGACGCTGAAGTCGCGGGCGAGGACCGGCGCCACCCGGTGCCACATGACATGCGATTCCGGGAAGCCGTGCAGCAGCAGGATCGGCGGCCCGGTACCTCCGCGGCGGCCGTGGACAGTCGCACCGGCCACCCGTACGTCGAACTCGTGGAAGCCCTCGATCACGAGGTACGACGTACCCAGATCCGCGATCCGTCAGTCGACGGGCCAGATGGTGCGGAAGATGGTGGAGCGGAGGCGGTAGAACCTGCGGCGTACGGACTGGATCAGGGCCGGCGACGGCCGGAGCCGTTCGGTCGGGACACGCATGGGGACACCCGCTTAGTCGTTGTACTTCACCGTGTCCGCGATCTCGAGGGCACGGGTCGGATCCGATCCCGGCACGACCACCTGGACCAGCAGCGAGCCCTCGGCCCCGTAATCGACGACCCGCTGGAGCAGCACGATATCCGCACCGAAGCAGCCGGTGGAAATCCGGTCCGTGAAGGCCCGCTCACCGCCCGTGTTCCTGGTCGGCGAACCCGGCGTCGCGCAGTTGAGACCCGTCGGCACCGCGAGCTTCTTCTTGGAGACGCCGATGAACACGCCCGGGGTCCGGCCCGACCAGCTGTCGTCCTTGCTGACCCGGAACGCCGGAGCGGTGGCCTCGCCGCCCGGCACGGTCCAGGTCGACCTGGCCATCGACTGCGCCCAGGAGCGCGGCAGCTCCACCTGGAACCCGCCCTCCGCGACGGGGACCACCTCGCGGCCCGCCAGGTACCACTGGCCGGCGTACCCGGCGCCACCGCCGACCACCAGGGCCAGCAGCGCAGCAACCACCCAGCGACCACGCCGCTTCTTCCGCGGTACGGCGGACTCGGTCAGCGGCTCGGCGGGAGCGGGATCGGCGGCGGCAGGAGCGGACTCGACGGCCACCGTCTCCGCGTCCGTCGGCTCGGCGGGCTTCACGATCGTGGGCTGGTTCTCGTCGCTGAGCGCGGTCTTCGCGTCCAGGTCCACCGAGCCCGCGCCGGTCTGACGGGCCGGCACCGAGAAGCTGTGCGTGGTCTCGTCGAGCGCCCCGACCAACTGCTTGGTGAACGTCTGCACGTCCGGCCAGCGCTTCTCGCGGTCCGGGTCCAGCGCCCGGACGATCGCCGCGTCGACCTGCTCCGGCAGGTCGAACCCGAGCGAGCTCGGCGGCGGCGCCACCTCGACCCGGCTGGCCGCCCCGAGGCCGTCGACCTGGTGCGGCGACCGTCCGGTCAGTGCGGCGTACGCGACCGCGCCCAGCGAGTACTGGTCGGCGCGCTGGTCCAGGCGTTCGCCGAGCGCCTGTTCCGGGGCGACGTACGACGGGGTGCCGCCGGGCATGGTGATGCGGGAGATCTCGTCGAGCGACTTGCCCAGCCCAAGGTCGGACAGCACCGCCCGCTCGCCGTCGTCGGTACTGCGGAACAGCACGTTGGCCGGCTTCACGTCGCGGTGCAGCAGGCCCCGCCGGTGCAGCGCCTGCAGGCCGCGGCCGACCTGGACGACCACGTCCACCGCCTCGGGCAGCGGCAGCGGCTGCTCCTTCAGGCGGTCGGCCAGCGTGCCGCGGTCGGCGTACGTGAGCACCAGGAACGGGCGGCCGTCCTCCAGTTCACCGACGTCGTGCACCTGGACGACGTGCTCGGACTCGACCCGGCGCAGGAACCGGCCCTCCTCGAGGAACCGCTGCCGGACCGAGTCGTCGTGCCCCCAGTTGTCGGCGAGCACCTTGATCGCCACCTCGGCGTCCAACTGCTCGTCCCGCGCCAGCCACACCGTGGCGAACCCGCCCGCGCCCAGGCGTCGGCGCACGACGTACCGACCGAGTCTGGTTGGGACCCCCATACAGGGCATTATGGGTCATTGGAGTGTCCCTACCGGGGCCGATCGACGAGCAAAGGCGCAGATGAGCGAGAGCACCAGTCCGGCCGACGACCTTGCCGCCCTCGCGGAGCAGGCGCAGGCGGGCGACAAGAACGCGATGGACGACCTGCTGCGGCAGGTGTATCCGCGCGTCCTGCGGATCTGCCGCAGCGTCCTGCCGTACTCGGCGGACGCGGAGGACGCCGCTCAGGAGGCGCTGCTGAACATCGCCACCAAGATCAACACGTACTCCGGGCGCAGCAGCTTCTCCACCTGGGTGCACTCCGTCGCCGCCAACTCGGCCCGCTCGACGTACCGGAAGCTGAAGCGCTCCGCCCAGGCCGCGCACAACCCCGAGCAGATGGAGAAGCCGGACCCGCGAACCACCAGCGTGATCGCCGGCACCCGGCTGGACCTGCTGGAGGCGCTGGAGACGCTGGAGCGGGACCGCCCGCAGATGGTCACCCCGCTGGTACTGCGGGACGTCTACGGCCTGTCCTACGAGGAGATCGCCGCCGAGGTCGGAGCCCCGCTCGGCACGGTCAAGTCCCGGATCCACGACGCCCGCGAGGTCGTCCGCCCGCTGCTCCGCCCCAAGGACTGATCCGAGCCCCTCCCGCCGGGGCCGCTGGTGTGCTCAGATGTAGGGCATGAAGAAGCTCATCAACGACCCGGCCGATGTTGTGAGTGAAGCGCTGCGCGGGATGGCGGCGGCGCACCCGGACCGGCTGCGGGTCGATCTGGAGAACCGGATCGTCTACCGCAAGGACGCCCCGAGACCCGGGAAGGTCGGGCTGATCTCCGGCGGCGGGTCGGGGCACGAGCCGATGCACGGCGGGTTCGTGGGCCTCGGCATGCTCGACGCCGCCTGCGCGGGCGAGGTGTTCACCTCCCCGGTGCCGGACCAGATGATGGCCGCGACCAAGGCGGTCGACGCCGGGGCGGGCGTGCTGCACATCGTGAAGAACTACACCGGCGACGTGATGAACTTCGAGATGGCCGCCGAACTGGCCGCCGCCGACGCCGGCACCGAGGTGCTGTCGGTGGTGACGAACGACGACGTCGCCGTCCAGGACAGCCTCTACACCGCCGGCCGCCGCGGCGTCGGCGTGACCGTGCTGCTGGAGAAGATCGTCGGCGCGGCCGCCGAGGAGGGCCAACCGCTGCAGGAGGTGGCGGACCTGGCTAAGCGCGTCAACGAGAACGGCCGCAGCATGGGGATGGCGCTGACGTCGTGCACGGTCCCGGCCGCGGGCAAGCCGACGTTCGAGCTGGCCGAGAACGAGATGGAGGTCGGCATCGGCATCCACGGCGAGCCCGGCCGGCAACGGTTGCCGCTGGCCCCGGCGAAGGAGGTCGCCGCGCTGCTCGTCGACCCGGTGCTCTCCGATCTTCCTTATTCCCAAGGTGATTCGGTGATCGCCTTCGTGAACGGCATGGGCGGTACGCCGCTGATCGAGCTGTACCTGATGTACAACGAGGTCGCGCAGCTCCTCGACCGCGCCGGGATCACCGTGGCCCGCTCGCTGGTCGGCAACTACATCACCTCGCTGGAGATGGCCGGCTGCTCGGTCACGCTGCTGAAGGTGGACGACGAACTGGTACGTCTCTGGGACGCGCCGGTGAACACCCCCGGCCTACGCTGGGGAGCGTGAGCATGGGAGTCGATGCCTTCGTCAGCTGGCTGCGGGACTGCGCGGCGGTCCTGCACGAGAACGCGGCGTACCTGACCGAGCTGGACTCGGCGATCGGCGACGCGGACCACGGCGCGAACATGGACCGCGGGTTCCAGGCGGTCGTCGGGCTACTGGACGAGACCACGTTCGACGGCGCCGACGAGCTGCTGAAGAAGGCCGGGATGACGCTGGTCAGCAAGGTCGGCGGGGCGAGCGGACCGCTGTACGGGACGTTCTTCCTGCGGTTCGGCACCGCGCTGGCGGGCGCCGACCTGACGCCGGAGACGATCGGCAAGGCGCTGCACGCCGGGGTCGAGGGCGTCCTCGCCCGCGGCAAGCCGGAGCTGGGCGACAAGACCATGTACGACGCCTGGGCGCCGGCGCTGGACGCGTACGACGCCGCGGTCGCGGGCAGGGCCGATCTCGGTACGGCGCTGTCCGCCGCGGCAGAGGCTGCGGCGAAGGGCCGGGATGCGACGGTGCCGCTGGTCGCCCGGAAGGGGCGTGCGAGCTATCTCGGCGAGCGCAGCGTGGGTCATCAGGATCCGGGCGCGACCAGTACGACGCTGATCTTGGAGTCCGCGGTCCGCACGCTGTCATGATCGGGATCGTGGTGGTGTCGCACAGCCGGGCGCTGGCGGATGCGGCGGTCGGGCTGGCCGCGGAGATGGTTGCCGAGGACAAGCGGCCGGTGATCGCGGTGGCGGCGGGGCTGGACGCGACGACGTTCGGGACCGACGCGATGGCGGTCTCGGAGGCGATCACCGCGGCGGACGGCGCGGACGGCGTACTCGTGCTGCTGGATCTCGGGTCGGCGATCCTGAGTGCGGAGATGGCGCTGGAGTTCGTCGATCCCGAGGTTGCCGGGCGGGTGCGGCTGACGAGTGCGCCGCTGGTCGAAGGGCTGGTGGCGGCGGTCGTCACGGCGTCGACCGGCGCGTCCCTGGACGCCGTGGTCGCCGAGGCGCAGCGAGGTTTGGTCGCGAAACAGGATCATCTGGGTGATGTGGTGGCTGCGGCTGCTGCCGCTGTCGCGGAGGCCGATCGCACGGTTGAGATTGTCGTGGGGAACGTGCACGGTCTGCATGCGCGGCCTGCTGCGCGGCTCGTGGGGCTGGTGAACGGGTTCGACGCCGCGGTCATGCTCACCGACCTGGACACCGGGCGAGGGCCGGTGGACGCGGGCAGCTTGAGCATGGTGGCGACGTTGAACGCCCAGCAGGGACACAGGTTGCGGGTCGGGGCGAGCGGGTCGCAGGCGGCCGAAGTACTTGCTGCGGTGGAGAAGCTGGCGGCTGAGAACTTCGGGGACGAGGCTGTCGAGCCGGCGGCGCCCGCTGCGGGCGGGTCCGGGCTGGACGTGGCGATCGGGCCGGCGGTGCTGGTCGGTGGCGAGGTGGACGTCAGCGGGTATGTTGCCGGCGACAACGAGCTCGCGCGGCTGGAGGAGGCTGTTGCTCGCGCCGGCGAGGAGTTACGCGGACTCCGGGACGACAGCCCTGAACACGGCGGCATCTTCGAGGCGCATCTCGCGTTGCTGACCGATCGCACGATGCGCGACGAGGTCCGGGCGTCGATCGCCGGTGGCGCGTCCGCGCCGACGGCGTGGCAGCACTCGTACGACACCCTCGCCACGACTTTCGAGGCCCTGGACGACGCGTACCAACGCGAACGCGCCCAGGACGTCCGAGCCATCCGCGACCGTGTCCTCCGGGCGCTCGTAGGAGCCGCATCGGACGAGCCGGGCGAGGCAGCCGCTGCCGGCGCGGTGGGCGCGGGGATTCTTGTCGTGCCCGAGCTGGATGCCGCCACTGCGGCCACCTTGGACGCCACCCGGATCGCCGGGATCGCCGTCCGCGCGGCCGGTACCACCGGACACGGTGTGATCGTGGCCCGGTCCCGCGGGATCCCGCTGATCACCGGGATCGGGCCGGTCGAGGTCCGGGCCGGAGCGATCGTTGCGTTCGACGCCCGGAGTGGGGTGTTCGAGGTCGCACCGGACGTGGATCGGGTCCGCGCCACGATTGCCGAGCGGCGGGGCGAGCGCGACCAGGCGATCGCCCGCGCGGACGAGCCCGCCATCACCCGCGACGGCCGCACCGTCGACGTGCTCGTGAACGTCGGCGTCGTCCAGGACGCCGTCGAGGCGCGCGGCGCGGACGGGTCCGGGCTGGTGCGGACCGAGGTGCTCTTCGGCGACCGCCGTACGCCGCCCTCCGTCGACGAGCAGGTCGACGCGTTCCGCGCGATCGCCCGCGCCCTCGGGAACAACCCGATCACGATCCGGACCTGGGATGTCGGCGGCGACAAGCCGCTCCCGTTCCTCCCGCAGGACAAGGAGGCGAACCCGTTCCTCGGCGAGCGCGGCCTGCGCGTCTTCCGCCGCCGTCCCGACCTGCTCCGCGATCAGCTCGAGGCGATCCGGCGTACGGCGGCCGAGACCCCGGTGCACGTGATGTTCCCGATGGTGACGACCGCCGACGAGGTCGCCTGGGCGCTGGACCAGCTCGGCCCGCGGGACGGCCTCGAGGTGGGCATCATGGTCGAGGTCCCCGCGGCCGCGCTGCGGGTCGGCACGCTCGCGAAGGACCTCGACTTCGTCAGCATCGGCACCAACGACCTCACGCAGTACACGACGGCCGCGGACCGCACCAACGCAGCGGTCGCCCCGCTCGCCGACGGCCTCGATCCCGCCGTACTGCAGCTGATCGACCACGTGGTCCGCCACGCCGGCGTACGGGTTGCTGTCTGCGGCGACCTGGCCAGCGACCCGCAGGCCGCAGTACTGCTGGCTGCTCTCGGTGTGGCCGAGCTGAGCGCCGTCGGCCCACAGGTACCGCTGGTGAAGGCCCGGCTGCGGCAGGCCGACCTAGGACAGGTCGACACCGCCGCAGTGCTGGCTGCCCGGGACGCGGATCAGGTGCGCGGTTTGCTGTAGTAGCGCAGCTCGACGAGGTTGAAGCCGGAGGTGCGCTCCTGCTTCGCGGGAAGTGTGTAGGTCTCGCCGGGCTCGAGGTAGGTGACGTCCGAGTGCTCCAGGTCCAGGTCGACCACCAGGGCCGGGTAGGCGCCGGTGTGCCAGGTGTACGACTCGCCTGCCTCCGGCGTCACGTGCTGCACGCGTACGTCGTCCTCGTCGAGCACTACCTTCGTCGGGATCTCGCCGGCCTGTTCGAAGCCGGATTCCGCCGGGATGCCCGAGACCGCGAAGTACGGGTCGCCGGACGCCTCCTCGCCCAGGTCGAGCACCTCGATCAGGCGGTTGAGGTACAGCGCGTCGCCGTCGTTCGTGAGCATGTGTACCGGCGACACCGGGCGGTAGACCGAGCCGCCGACGGTCTCGCTCAGGTGGCGTGCGGGGCTGCCGTCCAGCCAGTCCATGTGGCAGGGCGACGTCGACAGGCACAGGACGACGTACGGGTTGTGGTGCAGGTGCCAGCCCTGCGCCTCCCCCGGCTGCAGTGACACCTCCCAGACGCGGACGCGCGAGTTCTTCAGCAGCACGCGGGTCCCGATCTCGCCGAGTACGACCTCGGTCCCGTCGGGTGCGGTGGCGGTGGTACCTGCGGTCATGCCGTCTCCTCTATCGGTCGTTCCATCGCGACGCCGGCGAGCAGGGTGCCGTCGGGCATCGGTAGCTGCGCGGACTCCACCTCGGTGAAGCCGAAGGCCTTGTAGAGCGGTACGCCGGGCAACGTCGACATCAGCGCGAGCCTGGTGAACCCCTCCGCGCGGGCGGCCTCGGTACAGGCGGTCAGGATCGCCCGGCCGAGCCCGCGCCGGGTCCAGTCCGCGCGGACGAACATCGCCCGGATCCGGGCCGGTTCGGTGGCCGGGTCCAGCAGCCGCTCGTCGGCGCCTGCCGTGCTGGCGTTGAACAGCTTGTTCCGCCGGCTCCAGCCGCCGCAGGCGACGACCTCTCCGCCGGCCTCGAGCACGTAGTAGGTACCGTCGTCGATCAGTGCGGTGTCCAGCGCGGTGATGTGCTCGGCGGCGCTCGCCGTCTGCTGTGCGTCGTAGTACGCCGGGAACTGCGTCAGCACAGCGTCCCGGGCCAACGCGGCCACGGCAGGCCCGTCCGCCGCCACCGCCAACCGCAACACAGCTTCCACGCCCACAGGCTAGTTCACGGCTTCCGCCGCCATTCGCGGTACGCCGACGCGGGTGTTGACACGTGCAGCCGTGGGTTCATTTCCGGAACCGCCTTCCGCGGAAGGCCCAGGCGAACTTCGCGGCGACCAGGAGCAGGAAGAGGGCCACTGTGCCGAGGCTTGCGCCTGAGTTCACCACGTTGCCCAGGATGACCGCGATCACGGCAACCACGGGCAGCAGGATGAAGAGGAGCGTCCCCCAGTTGGGAGCCTGTGTGCCGGGCAGCGGCGTCGGCGCTTTCTCGGGCCGGACGACCTGGACGACCAGTGCGCCGAACACCTTCGCCATCACCTTCAGCGGCGACCGCTGCAGCTCCTCCATCAGGTCCAGGCGGCCGGCGCCCGCCTCGGTCAGCTCGTAGTCGGCCGGCCCGTCGTCCTGCGGCCGGCGGGCGACGAACGTGCCCGTGACCAGGTCCTTCAAGGCGGCCTGGACTCGCTCCTCGCTCACTCCGGTACGGCGGGCCAGCTCCGCCCGGCTCAACGGTGCGAACCGCAGGTGCTCCAGGAGCGCGTGCTCCAGCGCGGGATCGTTCGCCACAGGTTCCCCCCTCCGACTGGAGGACATTCTCGCAGTACGCGCGGTCATCGAACCCACACGGAAAGCTGCAGGAAGCTGCAATCTCGAGCGGGTGAAATGGGTGCGGGCAGTGCCGGACATGTACCGGGTATGACGCTGATACCGATGGAGGCTCGCACCGGGCCGGTGAGTGAGGGAGTCGTGCACGACCCGCCACCAGACGCGCGCCGGGAGCGGTTCGAACAGGTCTTCGCGGCACACCGGGAGGCCGTGCTCGGGTACCTGCGCCGCCGGACCGACAGCGGCCACGACGCCGCCGACCTGCTCGCCGACACGTTCCTGGTGGCCTGGCGCCGGCTGGACGACATACCGCTCGACCCGCAGACCAGGCCCTGGCTGTACGGCGTCGCGCGCCGGGTGCTGGCCAACCACCGCCGCGGTGAGGGCCGTCGGCACGCGCTGGCGACCAAGCTGCTCAGCGAGCTCAGCGACACCGCACCGGACGTGCGGCCGCAGCTGGACGACACCCCCGCGGCACGCGCGTTCCGGGCGCTGCCGGAGCAGGACCGGGAGCTGCTGTCGCTGGTCGCCTGGGAGGACCTCGACACCACGCAGATCGCGACGGTGCTCGGCATCTCCCGCAACGCCGTACGGATCCGGCTGCACCGCGCCCGGAAGCGGTTCGCCAAGTTGATGACCGCCCCGCTCGCGAACCGCTCCCTGGTCGCGCTGAACGAAGAGGTACACCATGAAGACGCCTGACATCGACGCCACCGTGCGCGGCCTGAACCCGCACCGGACCACCGACCAGGTCTCCGACGACGCCTGGGCCGAGCTGTCCGAGGCTGTGACCACCGCCGACACCGCGGCTGCCCCTGTTGTGACCCTGCACCGCCGGCAGCCGCGCCGGCTCGCGCTGGTCGCTGCCTGCACGCTGCTGATCGCCGGCGTGGTTGCCGCGACCGTGGTCAACCGCCCGCACCAGGACCAGCCGCAGGCCCTGTCGTTCACCGAGCGCGGCGACAAGCTGGTCGTCCGCGTCGTCGACCCGAACGCGGACCCGGCGCGCTACAACGCCGAGTTCAAGAAGATGGGCCTCGACGTAACGGTCATGGCGGTCCCGGTCAGTGCACCGTGGGTCGGCCGGATGGTCAGCTTCAGCGGCCGCAACGAGAAGGACATGAACCAGCTCCGCCTGCTGGAGCCCGGCGAGCAGTGCAACGGCACCCTGACCGCCGCGGACCCCGGCTGCCAGGAGGGCCTCGAGCTGCCGAAGAACTACGACGGCAAGAGTGACGTGCAGTTCGGCCGCGCCGCGAAGCCCGGCGAGCTGTACGTGCACACCTCCTCGTCGGCGACCGACGAGGGCGAGGTGCTTGCTGGTCTCACGGTCAAGAACAAGACCGTCGACCAGGTCCTGCCGCTGGTCCGCGCGCGTGGCGTCGGCAAGGTCGACTACCGCCTCGACAAGGGGCCGACGTACCAGGAGCCGGAGCAGACACCTCCTGGCACCTGGTACGTCCACAGCGCGCAGACCTTCGCGGAAGGCGAAGTCACCCTGTACGTCGACGCGACGCCCGCTAAGTAAAGCTCAGCTGCAGCAAGCCACCAGAGAACGTGGGACGCAGTACGGCCTCCACCCGGACGTACTGCGTCCGCACTGGTGTGAAGGTGGTCGTGTTGGCCCGGTCGAGCGCTACGTCGTACAGCGTGGTGTTCTCGACCGGCCGCCACGTCTCACCGTCCAGCCACAGGACCCGCCACGACTGCGGCACCCGGCACTGGCCGAAGCCGGTGTCGTCGAACCAGTACGCCGACACCTCCGAGAGCTCGCGCACGGAGCGCAGGTCGTACTGGATCCACTCCGTCGTCCCCCGCCGGTCCCACCACGTGAAGCGCGGAATCGACGTGTCCGCGGAGGATTCCGGCGTACGACCGGAGTCGGGTGCCTCGAGCGAGTCGCCGTCGTTCACGTGCGATGCGGTGATCCTGGTGCGGTAGCTCCACTCCTGGCCGGGTGGGGCGACCTGTGGGAACGAGGTGATGCGCAGCCGGGCCGCACCCATCGGGATGAGGGTCACGGTCTCCACGGGCTCGTCCGACGTCACAGGGCCTGGCTGCAGCAGTCCGACGACGTCCTCGGTGTCCGTCTCCCACTGCGGGATCCGCCGGGCCTGTGTGGTCAGTGCGAGCGGCACGCCCTCGTGCGTGAACGGGTTGCCGCCACCGTCGCGTCGTACGAGGTCGAACGACGCGCCTGCGACGAGACCGTAGTTCCAGTTCGACTCCGGGTAGACGGCCAGCTCCGGCCACTCCTCGGTACCGCCGATGCGTTCGTAACGTTCGTCGATCGCCAGTGAGTAGGTCAGCGGACCGCGGTCGACGGACACCGCGTTCTGGTTGTTCTCCCAGACCCTTGTGGTGGTGCGCATCGGTAGGGTCAGCTCCACGCGATCGCCTGCGTGCCAGACGCGGTCCAGCTTCATCCAGTCGCCGGACACGCGTTCCTGCAGGCCGTTGACCTTCACTGCCGCGTCACTCGTCCAGCCCGGACGCCTTAGATAGAAGGGGAAACGGACCGGTCGCCGCGTTTGCACCGTGAAGGTGATCCGGTCCGAGAAGGGGTAGTCGGTGTCTTGCACCACCGTGACCGTCTCGCCAGAACCGGGTCCGACCGTGGCCGTCACCTTGCTGGCGGCGTACATCGACGCGGCCAGCCCGTTGTCGGTGGTGGCCAGCCAGAGCTCCTGCACGTAGTACGGCCAGCCCATGCCGTAGTTGTGCGGACAGCACCTGTACTGATGTACGCCGTACTTGTAAGCCCCCATCGCAAACGGGTTCTGGAACTGACCGTGCTTCCGCTGGTCGTCGAGCTGCACGCTGTTGGCGCAGGTGATGTAGTGCATCACCTGCTGCTGGGGGTCGTACGACGCCGGCAGCGAGTTGAACGCGAGCTCTTCGCACCTGTCCGTCCAGGCGACGTCTCCGGTGAAGCGGGTGAGCATCTCGCAGCTGTGCATCAGCTCGACGATCCCGCACGTCTCGAACCCCTGCCGCGGATCCCCGAACCCTGGCCGCGAGTTCTCGTCGCCGGCGAACCCGCCGCCGGGGAACTGCCCGTAGAGGCCCATGACCGTCGCATAGTTCCGGTACGTCGCCGCGCGATGCTGCTCGTCGCCGGACAGCAGCCAGTACTGCAACGGCTCCCGGAAGCCCTGGGCGATGTTGACGTTGTGCCAGGTGGGGATGCCGTTGACGTAGTCAGCGGACCCGCTGTGCATCTTCGTCACCAGGTCGAGCAGCCACGACTCACCGGTGCGGTTGTAGAGCCAGTACGCACTGTCGATGTTGTCGCCCCAGCGGAACGCTCCCCACGAGCGGTTGAACACCTCCGGCGGCTGCGTGTTCTGGAACTGCAGGTACTTCGTCATGAACGGCAGCACCCGCTCGTCGCCGGAGTACTCGTACCAGGACCGGAACGCCGCCAGCAGCGGCATGCCCGGCCAGAAGTCCGGGCCGTTCTCCAGCGACGTCCGAAGCCGCTCCGGACCGAACCAGCCGTCAGCCGCCTGGGTGGCGAGGATGCCCTCCATCCACTGCTGCGTCCTGGCCAGCACACCGGCGTCGCCGGTGACGTAGCCGAGGTCGCCGAAGCCGCGGAGCCAGTACGGCAGCTCCTCCCAGGCACCCTGCGCCGGGTCGACCCAGCCGTTGGTGGCGTAGACCAGGAAGTCGGAGATCTCGTCGTACCGGCCGCAGAGGCCGTTGACCTGCAACTCGAGCTGCTGCGCGAGCCAGCCGCGCGGCTCGATCGCGCCCGGTGGGAGTTTCTGGAACGGAACCGCCCGCAGCGGCGCCCGCTGCGGGACATAATGACCGCCACGCCCAGCGGGCGGTCCGGAGGAGGTGGGAGCGGCCTCGGCCTGGGCCGGATCGATCGCGGTCACGGCCGCCGCCGCGGCCAGGGAGACACCAAGGAAGTCACGTCGGGGCATTCCTTCGGGGGTCGGTGCGGGCATGGGCAGGCCTTTCGGGTGACGGGGGCGGACATCACACCGACGGAAAGACGGCACACGTTTTCCGTCATTGACAACGTAGGACTCGACCCCGCCTCGGTCAAGATCGAAGCGCAGGTCAGCCGGGTCCTGCCGGTGCTCCTGCTAGGCTTCGGCGCGACACCGGGAGGAAACACGATGAAGAGGGCAGCCGTGCGGATGGCGGACGTCGCCGCGCTCGCTGGGGTGTCCGCCGGCACCGCGTCGAAGGCGCTCAACAACACCGGCCAGCTGAGCCCGGAGACCCGGGAGCGGGTGCGGCGCGCCGCCGCGCAGCTCGGGTTCATGCCGGACGCCCGCGGCCGCGCGCTCTCGTCCGGGCGGACGTTCACGGTCGCGCTGCTGACCACCGACAGCTCGGGCCGGTTCAGCATCCCGATCATGCGCGGCGTCGAGGACGTGCTCAGCGCCGGCGAACTCGCGACCGTCCTGTGCGACACCCGCGACGACCCGCTGCGCGAGCAGACGTACCTGCGGTCGCTGGTCGCGCGCAACGTGGACGGCATCGTCGTCACGGGCCGCCGTACCGAGCCGCGGCGGCCGATCAACGTCCCGCTGCCCGTCGTCTACGCGCTGGCCCCCTCCACCGATCCCGCAGACGCCTCCGTCGTCATCGACGACACCGCTGGCGCCGCCGCGACGGTCACCCACCTGCTCAACCTCGGCCGGAGCCGGATCGCGCACATCACCGGCCCGTCCCACCACCGCTCAGCCGTTCAACGCGCCGAGTCCGTCGTCAGCACCGCCGGGGACGCGCTCTGCACCGAGCCCCTGTTCGGCGAGTGGAGCGAGCAGTGGGGACGCCAGGCCACCGACCTGGTACTGCGGCAGAACCCGGACGCGATCAGCTGTGGCAGCGACCAGATCGCCCGCGGCGTCTGCGAACGGCTCCGCGAGCTGGGTCGCCCGGTGCCCGACGAGATCGCCGTCACCGGCTACGACAACTGGCTGGTGATGGCGCTGGCCAGCCGGCCGCCACTCACCACCGTCGACCTCCGGCTCGAGGAGCTCGGCCGCCGCGCCGCCACCTTGCTGCTCGAAGCGATCGACGGCAAGGAGCATCACGGCGTACTCGAGCTGCCCGCCCAACTGATTCCGCGGGAGTCGACGCTAGGCACCTGACTGCTTGCGTTCCTCGCGGCCCGGGCGGGATGCCCAGCGGTAGGCGAAGAACACCCAGGCCAGCGCGGGCAGGCCGAAGATCGCCGCGGCGATCTCCCGGCCGAAGACCAGGAACACCAGTCCGGTCAGCGCGAACGGCAGCGCCATCCACACCGCGCCGACGAACGCCGCCCACCGCCAGCGACCGCGCTTGCGCGGCGCCGGCTTGTACAGCGACGGGGCGGGCAGGCCGGCGAACACCGGCTGCAGATCGCCGTGAGTGACGGCGTCGTTGAGCAGGTCGACACGGCGGTGCAGCTCGTCCTCGTCGAGCCGCCCGATCGCGAACTGCTCGGCCAGGTCGTCGGTGCAGGCGTGCCGCTCCTCCTCGGTCAGCCGGATCGTCGCCATCCGCCGCCGGGCCGCGACCTCCCGCGCCTCCTGCCCGGCCGCGGCCGCCAGCCCCATCAGATCGGACGCCTTCATCGGCCGCCGCTCCGCCATTCCGCCTCACCTCACCCTCGGTCCTTCGAGTGTGCCAGACCGCCCGAAAGCCGTCTTCTGACGCTTCGCCGGTGGTGCTTGTTGCCGGCCGGCGCGGAGACGCTGCTCACATTTCCGGCACTCAACCCTGTCGCAGGACCAAGCCATCTCTGATCTCGACGGGCCGAACGGAGCCCCTTGAGCACGGAGGAAACGCACCATGAAGAAGAAGCTTGCCGCTCGTGTCCTGGCCGGCACCGCGATCGTCGGCGCCGCGGGGCTGCTTCTCGGGATCGCGCCGAGCGATGCCGCCGTACCGGCCCGCGCCGCGGTTGTCGCCACGCAGGCGAAGCCCGCGCTGAAGCCGGCCGGGCTGCAGTTCGGCTACAACTGCTGGGGCCAGGGCAGCCACTGCAACGTCGCCGTCCACGCGCCGAAGGGGTGGCAGTTCACGCAGCTCAGCCGGACGCACGCCCGGTTCAGCTCAGGCGTGTGGTTGCTCCGTGTCAACGGCGGCCTCGGCGGCAAGGTCAGCACGAGCCGCGCCGCCGACCAGCGGGTGCGCGCCCTGCACGGCGTCACCGGCTTCCGGCTGGTATCCCGGACCAACGGCACCACGGCATCGAAGGTCGGCTGGGACGCGCCGCGGGTCGCCTACACCGAGATCACCTACACCTACCGCGATGGTTCCCGCGGCAAGCGCCTTGTCACCACGCGCTTCGTCGACACCTACGAGAGCGGCCGCCGGGCCTACCTCGAGCTCACCGTCGCCGGACGCCCGCAGGACAAGGCCGGCCTCGCGAAGGTCCTCACGGTGGCGACCGAGCGAGTGGCGCTGGTCGGCTGACATCACCGGGATCAGCAAGGTGACCCCGGGCGCGGTCAGCGCCCGGGACCCCAGTGGACGATCAGTTGAGGACGGACGGCAGCGTGGCCGTCCAGGCGGTGCGCAGTTCGGTCAGCGGGACCTCGAACTGGTCCTGGACGTCGAGGGTGTCGCCGGTGACGACGCCGATCTTCGCGTGCGGGAACCGGCGGGCGGTGCACATGTCGGTGAACCGCACCTCCTCCGTCCGCGGTACGGCGACCACCGCGCGGCCGGCCGACTCCGCGAACAGGAACACGAACGGGTCGAGACCGTCCGGCGCCCACACCCGCGCACCGACGCCGCCGCGCAGCGCCGACTCGACCAGCGTCTGCGCGACGCCGCCGTCGCTGACGTCGTGCGCGGCGTCGATCAGGCCGTCGCGCGACGCGTTGATCAGGATGTCGGCCAGCTGCTGCTCGGCGGCCAGGTCGACCGCCGGCGGGCGCCCGCCGAGGTGGCCGTGGACGACGTGCGCCCACTCGGACCCGGACAGCTCCTCCGCGGTCTCGCCGAGCAGGTACAGCTGGTGGCCCTCCATCTCGGCCGTGAACCCGATCGGCGTCCGGCGGGTCACGTCGTCGATGACGCCCAGCACACCGACGACCGGCGTCGGCAGGATCGGCGTCTCGCCGGTCTGGTTGTAGAACGACACGTTGCCGCCGGTGACCGGGATGCCGAGCTCCTTGCAGCCGTCGACCAGGCCGCGGATCGCCTCGGCGAACTGCCACATCACCGCCGGGTCCTCGGGCGAGCCGAAGTTCAGGCAGTCGGTGACCGCGACCGGCCGCGCACCCGTGGTCGCGACGTTCCGGTACGACTCCGCGAGCGCGAGCTTCGCGCCGGTGTACGGGTCGAGCTTGGCGAACCGGCCGTTGCAGTCGGTGGACACCGCGACGCCGAGGCCGCTGGTCTCGTCGACCCGGATCATGCCGCTGTCCTCGGGCTGCGCGAGCACCGAGTTGCCGAGCACGTAGCGGTCGTACTGGTCGGTGACCCAGGACTTGTCGCACAGGTTCGGCGAAGCGACCAGCTCGAGCAGTGTGTCCCGCAGCTCCGCGCCACTGCTTGCCCGCGGCAACTTCTCGGCGCCGTCCGCCTGCAGCTCGTCCTGCCAGGCGGGCCGCTCGAACGGCCGCTCGTAGACCGGGCCCTCGTGCGCGACGGTCCGCGGCGGCACGTCGACCACGCGCTCGCCGTGCCAGTCGATCTCCAGCCGCCCGGTGCCGGTGACCTCACCGATCACGTCCGCCTGGACGTCCCACTTCTCGCAGATCTTCAGGAACGCCTCGACGTTCTCCGGCGTGACGACCGCCATCATGCGTTCCTGCGACTCGCTCATCAGGATCTCTTCCGGAGCGAGCGACGCGTCCCGCAGCGGCACCTTGTCGAGCGAGACGTACATGCCGCCGTCGCCCGCGCTGGCCAGCTCCGACGTCACACAGGACAGGCCCGCGCCGCCGAGGTCCTGGATGCCTTCGACCACGTTCGCCTGGAACAGCTCGAGCGTGCACTCGATCAGCAGCTTCTCCATGAACGGGTCGCCCACCTGCACCGCGGGCCGCTTGGTCGGACCGCCTTCGGCGAAGGTCTCCGACGCCAGCACGGACACACCGCCGATGCCGTCGCCACCGGTCTTCGCGCCGTACAGGATGAGCTGGTTGCCGACACCGGTCGCGTTCGCCAGGTGCAGGTCCTCATGCCGCATGACGCCGACGCAAAGCGCGTTGACCAGCGGGTTCCCGGCATACGTCGGGTCGAAGACGACCTCGCCGCCGACGTTCGGCAGGCCGAGGCTGTTGCCGTAGCCGCCGATGCCCGAGACCACACCCGGCAGCACCCGCTTGGTGTCCTCGGCGTCCAGCGGGCCGAACCGCAGCGGGTCCATCACCGCGACCGGGCGGGCGCCCATCGCGAGGATGTCGCGGACGATGCCGCCGACCCCGGTGGCCGCGCCCTGGTACGGCTCGACGTACGACGGATGGTTGTGCGACTCGACCTTGAACGTGACGGCGTACCCCTCGCCGATGTCGATGACGCCGGCGTTCTCACCGATCCCGGCCAGCATCTTCCCGGCCGGGGTCTCCTGCGGGATCTCGGCGAACCGGCGCAGGTGCACCTTGGACGACTTGTACGAGCAGTGCTCGCTCCACATCACCGAGTACATCGCCAGCTCGCAGCTGGTCGGGCGGCGGCCGAGGATGTCCCGGATCCGCTGGTACTCGTCCGGCTTCAGCCCGAGCTCAGCCCACGGCTGCTCGACGTCCGGGGTGTTACTGGCATTGCTCACAGTGTCGGTGGACAACTCAGGACTCCTGCACTAGGTGGGGCTCAGGTGAAACGGTAGCTGGCCGGTGGGCGGCGATCAGATGCGCTACCAGGATGGGGAGGGCGAAGCCGACCATGATCGCCGGGAGGGCGACGCCGGCGTCGTTGAGCAGCATGCCGACCAGGCCGCAGGTCGACAGCGCGATCAGGGTCGGGCGGATCATCGGCAGGCTGTCGTAGAAGGTGCGGTAGGTCTCGGACGGCACCCGCTGCGGCAGGACCGTGGCCAGCATGCACAGGACGACGGCGACCAGCATCGCCCAGCCGGACGGCCCGGCGAAGAACTGGACGGCCATCTGCAGCTTGCGGATGAAGACGTCCGTGACGTCACCGTCGAGCAGGCGCGCGACGAACGTCCCGAAGTGGCTGCGCTGCTCCGGCGGACGCAGGTAGTCGAGGAAGGCGACCGCGGACACGGCCAGTACGCCGGCCACGCCGATGCCGAGCAGTGCGCGCAGTGAAATGCTCCCGCGCCACGTCAGCCACGCCATCAGGAGCACGGCCGGCGTCAGCGCGATGATGCCGCCGAAGTCCGTCCCCCAGCCCGGTCGGCCGTCCACCCCGATCGCGGCACCGCCGATGACCAGTACGGCGACCGCAGCCTGCACCCTGCTCTTGTCGACGAGCTTCTGGGCGGCCCATCCGGCCGTGACCAGCGCACCTACCGCGAGCGTCGCGAAGGTCGAGTTGCCGAAGCCGTAGAACCGCCCGCCGATCACAGGTCCGTCGGCGAACATGCTGCCGACCTGCAACGGCGTACCGAGCACACCGTCGACCAGCAGGATCAGGTACGCCGCCAGCGCCAGTCCGAGGAACGCGTACCGCTTGAACAGGGCCTGGGCCACTGCTGCAGCCAGGACGCTGATGCCGAGAACCACGCAGTACAAGGAGAAGCCAGGCGACGGCCAGCGCCACCAGACAGTCACCGTGGACAGGAAGACGCCGACGAAGAAGCCGCCCTGCACCAGCAGTGTGAACACCGCGGTACGACGGGAGGCGGGCGAGCGTCGCAGTATGAACCAGAGGAGCGCCAGCACTTCGGCGGCCACGATGGTCAACGCTACGGCGAACAGCATCGGCCGTGGCTGCTCGAACCGCTGATTCGTGTCCAGTCGGTCCTCGATCACCGCGGCCGCATCGGTGTGCCGGTCGCCGGTGAAGTGGATCTCGTTGCCGTCCAGCGGACCGGCGGTCGCGGAGCCTGCCGGGTCGACCGCGGCCGGGGTGCGCTCCTTGAGGATCGTCGCCGTCACGTCGGTCAGCTGGATCAGCCCGGGACGGCGCGTGCTGTCGCTGGTCAGCCAGCGCGGCCCGTCGTCCGGCGGCAGCTGCATCGCGACCAGCGGCTCCTGGTGCGCGTTCGCGAGCTCCCGGCCGATGCCGACGAGCAGCACCCAGCCGTCGGCCGCGCGGGCCTCGGCGACCAGCCGCGCGACGTTCTGCCGTGCCTCGGCCCGGCCCTCGCGAGGAGGTAGCGCGCCGGCGTCGATGATCGCGTCGCCGCAGTCATTGCTCGCCAACCGGGCGCGGTCGAACTCGGGCTGCCAGTTGCTGACGGACCCGTCCGCCTTCGCCAGGGCGATCGCGGCACCGGGACCGAATCCGCAGATCGGGTAGCCGGTCTGGCCGAGCCGGCCGATCGGCGCGCTGGTGTGGTGCTCCGCCTGGCGGTCGACGTACGTCTGCCAGTCGGCGACCTTCCCGTTCGTCACCGCCGGGAGGTCACCGCAGGGCTGGTCGGGCACGCTGCCCCAGGCCCGCGTCCCGGCGCTGATCGTCAGCCAGCCGTCGACCGGGCAGGTGTGCGGCCCGGCCGTCTTCACCGAGATCGAGCCGACGTGCGACTCGTTCACCAGCGCGGTCAGCTCCGGCGACGCCTTCACGTCGTTCCAGGTCAGACCGGGCACACCGATCACCACGACCTTCGCGAGCAGGCTGGAAGGCTGCGCGGACGCGGTACCCGTGGTCAGGAGCAGGACCGCCGCCGTGAGTAGCACGGCTCGGACCAGCCCGGTGAACCTCATCAGGAGGGGACGACGGCCTTCAGCACCGAGGTGAAGAAGCCCAGGCCGTCCGTGGTCGGGCCGGTGAGAGTCTCGACGGCGTGCTCCGGGTGCGGCATCAGGCCGACCACGTTGCCGCGCTCGTTGGTGATGCCCGCGATGTCGCGGTACGAGCCGTTCGGGTTGCCGAGGTAGCGGGCCACCACCCGGCCCTCACCCTCCAGCCGGTCCAGCGTCGCCTCGTCGGCGACGAACGAACCGTCCTGGTTCTTCAGCACGATGGTGATCTCGTGGTTGGCGTCGTAGTCGCTGGTCCACGCGGTCCGGTTGTTCTCGATCCGCAGCGCCTGGTCCTTGCAGACGAACTTGCGGTGGTGGTTCTTGATCAGCGCGCCGGGCAGCAGGTGCGACTCGCAGAGCACCTGGAAGCCGTTGCAGATGCCGAGCACCGGCATCCCCTCGCCGGCCCGCTTGATGATCGTCTCCATCACCGGCGCGAACCGGGAGATGGCGCCGGCGCGCAGGTAGTCGCCGTACGAGAAGCCGCCGGGCAGTACGACCGCGTCCACGCCGCGCAGGTCCGCGTCGCCGTGCCAGAGCGCGACCGCCTCGGCGCCGGCCACCGCGGCCGCGCGCCGGGCGTCGACGTCGTCGAGCGACCCCGGGAAGGTGACGACCCCGATCTTCACTGGTCGTTCTCCACGTGCAGGCTGTAGTCCTCGATCACCGGGTTGGCCAGCAGGGTGTCCGCGGCCTTCCGGATCTCGGCGACGCGCTCCTCGGTCGCCTCACCGTCCAGGGTGATCTCGAAGCGCTTTCCCTGCCGGACGTCGGCCACGCCGTCGAAGCCGAGCCGGCCGAAAGCGCCGTGCACCGCCTTGCCCTGCGGGTCGAGGATCTCGGGCTTGAGCATGACGTCGACGACAACGCGAGCCACTGACTACTCCAGGTTCGTTGCGGGGTGACGGCTGAATCCTACCGAGGCCGGGCCAGAACTCCGCATCGTGGACTATTCACTCAGTACATACACGCGATGTATAGTTCCGGTCATGGCCACTGCCGAGCTCGTCCTGGGACTGCTGTCCGCCGGGCCGGCCCATGGGTACGACGTGAAGCGCGGTCACGACTCCTGGTTCCCGGACAGCAGGCCGCTGGCGTTCGGGCAGGTGTACACGACGCTCGGGCGGCTGGAGCGGGACGGCCTGGTCGAGGTGGTCGACAAGACCTCCGGCGGCGGCCCGGACCGGACCGTCTACGCGCTCACCAGCAAGGGCCGAGACCACCTCAGCGACTGGCTCAACGACCCGGTGCCGCCCGCCTGGGGAAGTGCCGACGAGGTACTGCGGAAGCTCGTGGCCGCCGTCCGCACCGGGGGCGACGCCGCCGGGTTCCTGGCCCGCCAGCGCGCCAGCCACCTGCGCCGGATCCGGGAGCTGCGGGAGACCCCGGCCGACGACGACCCGACCTCACCACTGGTCCGCGAGTACATCGTGGCCCACCTCGACGCCGACCTGCGCTGGCTGGACAGCGCCCTCGACCGCATCTCCGAGCAGAGGGGGACTCGCCGATGAACGCCTTGGCACTGGAACGCGTCGAGTACTCGTACCGGCGCAACACGGCGCTACGCGGCGTCAGCCTGCAGCTCAAGCCTGGTGAGGTCGTAGCGGTCACAGGTGCCAGCGGCTGCGGCAAGTCGACGCTGCTGCACTGCGCGGCCGGCATCCTCGCTCCGGACGCCGGCACGGTGCAGGTGGACGGCCAGGACATCGCCGCGCTGCCGGAGCAGCAGCGCGCGGCCCTCCGGCGTACGAAGATCGGCATCGTGCTCCAGTTCGGACAGCTGGTGCCGGACCTGCCGCTGATCGACAACGTGGCGCTGCCGCTGCTGCTGGGCGGTCACGAGCGCGGCGAGGCGCATGAGTCCGCGATGACCTGGCTGGAGCAGGTGGGCATCGCCGACGACGCCACCGCCGTTCCAGCGGAGCTGTCCGGCGGCCAGACCCAGCGGGCCGCGGTAGCGCGCGCACTGGTCACCGGGCCGTCGGTAGTACTTGCGGACGAGCCGACCGGCAGCTTGGACAGCCGGGCCGGCCAGGAGCTGCTCGACGTACTGCTGGAGGCGGCTCGCAAACGCGGCTCGGCGCTGTTGATGGTGACCCACGACAACCTGGTGGCTGCGTCGGCCGACCGTGAGATCAGACTGCGCGACGGGCTGATCCAGCACGAGGTGGCGCTCTGATGACGCTCGAGACGCTGGTCCAACTGGCGCGCTCCCGGACTCCTGCGGACCGCAGCCGCGTCCAGTTGGCCACAGCGGCGCTAGCGTTGAGCGGGGCTGTCCTCCTCGGTGCACTGCGCATCGCCAGGCTCGGCAACGGCGAGCTGAGCGCGGACGTCTACAGCAACTACGTGGCCGAGAGCGGCCTCCGCTCCGGACTGATCGCGATCCTGCTCATTCTCGCCGTACTCACCGGAGGCCTGGCGGTCCAGGCCTTGCGTCTCGGTACGGCGGCCCGCGAACGGCGACTGGCCGCGCTCCGGCTCGCAGGTGCGTCCAGCAAGCAGCTGCGACAGCTGACTGTCACCGACGCGGCCCTGGCCGGTCTGGCGGGAGGCCTGCTCGCGGGGCCGACCTACCTGTTGCTGAGCCTGTTGTTCGGTGCACTGCCCCGGATGGCCCGGATCCTGCCGGGTGCTGAGCTGTGGGATGCGGCCCTGTGGGTTCCGGTCGTCGCGATGATGACCGCGGCCGGTGCGGTGATCGGCAGCCTGCTGCACCGCAACGGGCCGGTCAGCCGCGAGCAGCAGTCCACAGCGCAGCGCCGTACCGGCATCATCGCGGGGCCGGTGTTGATCGCGCTCGGGCTGCTCACCACGCAGTACCTCGGTTACGTGGGGTCGACGATCCTGCTGGCCGGACTGGCGCTGTTCTTCCTCAGCATGTCGACGCTGTGGATCGGTGGGGTGGGGCGGCGTTTGCAGCGCTCCGCCGACCCGGCCAACCTGCTCACCGGTGTCCGGCTGGTCACCGACTCCAGGCCCTCCTCGCGGATCTGCATGCTGCTGGGCTGCTGCGGCTTCCTCGTCGGCACGATGGCAAGCGGAATCGCCAGTGTCCTCAAAGAGGAGAACACCGCAGCACCCCCGACGTTCTACACCACCGGATTCGGCCTGGCGATCGTCGGACTCGTCCTGGTGGTGCTCACCGCGCTGGCGGCGCTGATCGTCGGCGTCGCGGACCAACTGGTCGACCAGCGCCGCCAGCTGGCAAGCCTCACCGCTCTCGGCGTCGACCTGCCGTTCCTGCGGCGGGTCATCCGCCGGCAGCTGACCGCGGTCGCGGCTCCGGCGCTGGCCGTCGGGCTGCTGTTCGGCACGGTCATCGGCGTCAACCGGACCGCCGGCGGTGCGGTGGAGCCGTTCGATCCAGGCACGCTGCTGCTCGCGGCAGTGCTGACGGCCGGGGGCTGGTTGCTCGGTCACCTCGGCGGCACGACCGCCGGTTTCCTGCTTCGCAACCAACTCCGGGACGCGATCGATCCCGAGAATCTGAGGGCAGCATGACGACCGCTGTACCGCTCGCCGTCCGCCCGGCACTCCTGCTGGGCGTCCCGAACCGCATCACCCTGATCCGGACCGTGATCGCGATGGGGATCGCCACCTACGCGTTCCACACCGGCGACCTCACCTGGCTGGTGATCGGGTACTTCTCTTACTGGTTCGGCGACAGCCTCGACGGCTGGGTGGCGCGGCGCCGCAACGAGGAGTCCCTGTCCGGTGCGGTGTTCGACATCGTCTGCGACCGGGCTTGCTCGTTCCTGCTCGCGGCCGCGTTCATGGCGACGTACCCGGAGACCATCGGGCCGCTGGCGATCTACCTGGTGCAGTTCGGCGTGCTGGACACCATGCTGTCGTTCTCGTTCCTGCTCTGGCCCTGGGTGCTCAGCCCGAACTACTTCTACAAGGTCGACCGGCCGATCTACCTGTGGAACTGGTCCAAGCCCGCCAAGGCGATGAACACCGGCGCCGTGGTGGTCTCGCTGATCGTCGGCGGCTACACGGGCGCCCACTGGCTGCCGTACTCCGTCGCGATCGCGGCCTGCGTCGTGAAGGTGGTCTCGTCGTACCGGCTGCTCGAGATCCTCCGCGGCCGCCGGGACGCCGTACCGGGAGAGCCGCGTGCGACTCAGGTGTGACCCTGGTCGCTCCCGGAAGTGGGGCTAGCTCCCGTGGCAACGGCCGTCGTCGCCCTTAGCCTCGGAGACATGTGGCTGTGGCAACTGGTGCTCGCGGTGGGCTTCGGGATCGGGTCCGCCGTCGTACCGTTCCTGAACGCCGAGGCGTACGTCCTCGCGCTCGGGGCCACGCACGCCCTGGACCCGGTCGTCGCCGCGATCGGCGTCTCCGTCGGCCAGACCCTCGGCAAGGTCGCGATGTTCCTCGCCGTGCGATACCGGCCCGGCTACGCGGCCCGCAAGAGCAAAGAACCCAAGGCCGTCGACCTGGACACCCGCTGGGGCCGGTTCGTGCAGCGCAACCGGGACCTCAGCAAGCGGCTGCTGGACGCGATGAGCGACAGCCGCTGGGGCGTGCCGGTCACCTTGCTGAGCGCCTTCGTCGGCATCCCGCCGCTGTACGGCGTGGCACTGATCGGCGGCGCGTCGCGGATGCGGACCGTCGTCTTCGGGCTGTCCGTCCTGGCGGGCCGCGGCGCCCGCTTCGTGCTGCTGGCGCTCGGGGTGAGCGTGTTCTAGCCGTCGAACTTCCGGCCGGTCAGCTGCTCGTAGGCCCCGATGTACGCCGACCTGGTCCGCTCGACCACCTCGTCTGACAGCGGCGGCGGCGCCTCGCCGGAGTGCCGGTCCCAGCCGGACTCGAACTGCAGCCAGTCCCGCACGATCTGCTTGTCGTACGACGGCTGCTGCTTGCCCGGCTCCCACTGGTCCGCCGGCCAGAAGCGGCTCGAGTCCGGCGTCAGCACCTCGTCGGCCAGCACAATCGTGCCGTCCGGGCGCGCCCCGAACTCGAACTTCGTGTCGGCCAGGATGATCCCGCGCTCCTCGGCCATCGCCCGTGCCTTCGTGTACACGTCGAGCGTGGTGTCCCGCAGGGTAGCCGCGATGTCCGCGCCGACCGTCGCCACCACCGCGTCGTACGACACGTTCTCGTCGTGCTCGCCGAGCTCGGCCTTCGTCGCCGGGGTGAAGATCGGCGTCTCGAGCCGCGAACCCTCGACCAGGCCCACCGGCAGCGGGATGCCGCACACCCCGCCGGTCGCGTTGTAGTCCACCAGTCCGGAGCCGCTCAGGTACCCGCGGGCAACGCACTCGACCGGGAACATCGACAGCTTCTCGCACACCACCGCGCGGCCGGTGACCTCCGCCGGCACGTCCGTGGAGATGATGTGGTTCGGTACGTCGAACTGCTCGAACCACCACAGGCTCATCGCGGTGAGCACCCGGCCCTTGTCCGGGATCGGCGTCTCCAGGATCCAGTCGAACGCGCTCATCCGGTCGCTCGCGACCATCAGCAGCTCGCCGGACTCCAGCTCGTACAGATCACGGACCTTCCCGGAGTGGAGGTGCTTCGCACCAGGGATCTCGGACGCCTGCGGAGGTGTGGTCACAGCCGCGATTCTCCCATCCGGCTACTTCCGGCCGCGCAGGGACACCAGTTTGCCGCCGACTGCGAACAGGCCGTCCCGGAGCGTGCACACCACCGGGTTCTCGGTCTGGGCCACCCGGCCGAGGCCGCGGGACCGCTTCACCAGCTTGGTGGTCGCGGGCCGGCGTTCGGCGTCGTACGCCGTCAACGCTGCCGCGAGCCCGTCCGCGCTGCCGAGGCTTCCGGCCATGCTGCCGAGGTGCCGGGCCAGGGCGTCGGCGTCCTCGATCGCTGAGCAGGCACCGCGGCCCAGGTTCGGGGCCATCGCGTGCGCCGCGTCGCCGAGCAGCGCGATCCGGCCCTGGGCGAACGGCACCAGCGGCAGCGTCAGGTCGTAGATGTCGTTGTGCAGGACCTTCTCGCTGCCCGCGATCAGTCGCGGGATCGGGTCGTGCCAGCTCGCGAACACCGTCGGCCCGCTCTGCGCGCCGGCCGGCTGGTTCGCGGTCCCGTACCAGTAGAACCGGCCGTCGATCAGCCGTGCGAACCCGAACAGTTGCCCGCGGCCCCAGGTCTCGCCGCCGCCGTCGTCGAGGTCGACGTCCGCGATGCCGCGGTACGCCGTGAAACCGGAGTACCGCGGGCCGGCGTACTGCGGGTACAGCGTTTTCCGTACCACGCTGCGGATGCCGTCGGCGGCCACGAGCAGGTCCGCGCGCAACTCGCCGTTCACGGTGACGGTCTTCGTGTCCTGCTCGATCGTGCGGACGTCGTACCCGGGCCGGACCGTCACCGCGGGGCCGAACTCGGCGGTGATCAGGTCGTGCAGCTGCGCCCGGTGGATCATCACCGGGATCTCGACGCCGAGGTCCGCCGCCTTGACGACCCAGCGGCCGTCGGGTTTGCGCATCCCGGCGGGCTGGGCCGGGATCGACGCCTTCTCCAGGCCCTCCACGCCGAGCTGCTCGAGTACGGCGACCGCCGACGGCCAGACCGAGATACCGGCTCCTACCTCGCCCAGTTCCGGGGTGCGTTCCAGCACTGTGACCTGCCAGTCGCGCCGCTGCAGCGCGACCGCAGCGGTGACCCCTCCGATCCCCGCTCCGACCACGATCGCCGTACTCATGTACTCGACTCTACATCTGTAGAGTCTTTCGCGGAAGTGCCAGACTGTGCGGCGTGAGCACGCAGGTTCCGCGCGGGGCGGATCGCCGGGACGCCATCGCGGACGCCGCCATCCACCTCGTCGCGACGCGTGGACTGCGCGGCCTCACCCATCGGGCGGTCGACGCCGAGGCGGGGCTGCCGCCGGGCTCCACGTCGTACTACCTGCGGACGCGGAACGCGCTGCTCACCGCGTGCGTGAGCCGGATGCTGACCCGCGACGTGGCCGGGCGGCCGCCTGCCGGGGCGGATCCGATCGAGGTGCTGGTGGGTCAGACGGTGACGCTCGCGCGGGAGCGGCCGGACGACCTGGTCGCGCGGTACGAGCTGTCACTGGAGGCGAGCCGGCAGCCGGAACTGCGGGCGGCGATCGACGAGGGTGGCCGGCAGTTGCGGGCCATGCTCGGGCAACTGCTCGAAGGGTCGGGGGTGCCTGATCCGGAGGCTGCCGCGTGGCCGGTCGCGGCGATGCTCGACGGATTGCTGTACGACCGGGTCGCCGGGACCGGGGCGCTGCTGGAGCCCGAGGCGTTCGAGGCCGCCGTACGACGGTCCGTGACGGCGCTGATCGCCGGCCTCAGAGGCGATCGGTGACGGTGACGAAGGTGAAGTAGCAGACGCCGACGAGCATGCCGACGTGACCTAGGACGGAGAGACCCGCGCCGGAGCCCCAGGCGTCACCCTTCGTGTCCTCGGAATGCCGCCCGCCGCTCGGCAGCCAGCGAGCCAGCAACAACAGTCCGACGACGGTCAGCAACCACCAGCCCGCGAGCATCACCAACGCGACCTCCCGCCGACCGGTGACCAGAGCAACAACCCAGCCCACCAGCGTGACCACACCGACAACCGTGTGCAGCGTCAGCAGAATCGCGGAGTACCCATGCCGCCCGGCCCCATGACCGGTGCCATCGACAACGGTCCCGCCGAGCCGGACGCGCGTGATCAACACAACGACCGCCCCGAGCGCGGTCAAGAACCAGGTGACGTTCGACCATTCCACGCCCCTCCCCATACCCCACCCACCCCACCACCCAACCCTCCCGCCTGTTTCGCACCCCTCTCCAGTTCCAGCCCAGCAGGCGGCGGACGGCGGCTCCGCCGCCCGCGAGCGCTCCCCCCGGCCATCGACTTGCGGCGCCCGACCCTCGCCAACCAGCCGTCCTCCGGGAGACGACCTGTAGCCCCCGTCCCCACAGCACCCGCCGCGCCCCGAGCCGGGCAACCCATCGACACCAACCGCAGCCGGGCGGTACAGAAAGCAGCCCGGCGGGCCGAGTGTCCGCTCAGCGCCCGCCGGGCTGGTCTGGTCGTGCCGGTCAGCTCGTCCGCGTCTGCCCTTGACCGGTGCCCTGGCCTTGCTGGGTGCCCTGGCCTTGTTGAGTGTCCTGGCCCTGCTGCGTGCCCTGGCCCTGCTGCGTGCCCTGGCCCTGCTGCGTGCCCTGGCCCTGCTGTGGGAGTTGGCCCTGGCCCGGGAGGGTGCCTTGGCCCTGGCCGTTTCCTTGGCCGGTGCCCTGAGGGAAGCCGCCGCGGAACCCGCCGCCCGGGCCGCCGAACTGGTTCTGCTGGTTGCTCGTCCCGTCCCACGAGTGCCCGACCGCCATCCCACCCAGGAACGCGAGCACCGCCAGCACCGACCCCGCGCCGGCCAACACCAGGGTGCTCGGCCGCCCGCTTCCCTTCGCCTGCTCGGGCTCCGAGGGCTGCGGCTGCATAGGCTGCTGCGGCGCCTGGAACTGAGGTTCTGAAGGCTGTGTCATAGTCATGCTCCTGTTCCGGTGGAGAGGTCGTAGATGGTGGTGTTGCCTACGGTTTGGGACTGGAAGTTGTCGGCTACCCAGGTGGCTATCTCGTTGGAGGTGCCGTTGCGGCCGCCCATCATTCCGCCGCCGCCTCCGACGAAGTAGTGGATCTTGCCCTGGGCAACCAGTTCCTTGAATTCGGCCAGGGTCGGCGCCGCATCGGTTCCGTTGAAGCCGCCGATCGCCATGATCGGCTCGCCGGACGCGATCTGCAGTGGTGCGGCCCCGTTCGCGGTTACGGCCGCGGCCGCCCAGGTGTACCCGTCGGCACCCTCCCGCAGCAGCGCCACCAGCTCGCTCGACACCCCGCTGGTCCCGCCGCCACCGAGGAATCCACCCACACCACCAGGACTCCGCGTAGTACCAGTCCCCGGCTGCTGCGTCGTACCGTTGCCGTCCTGCGTGGGCGGCGTACCCATCCGGCCGCCGCCGAAGCCTCCGCGTCCGCCCATCCCGCCGACTCCCGCAGGCCCGGCGGACGGCAACGCCCCGGCATGCGCCGTACCGATCGTCGACAGTGAGTACGCCGTCGGCCCCGCCAGCGCGCTCACCACGAGCAAGACCGCAGCGAACACCCCAGCCCGGCGAGCCGCCGTACGACGCAACTTCAACTCCGGCAGCAACATCAACGACCCAGCAGCAAGCACCCCAGTCACGAGCACCATCCACCGCAACCACGGCTGCCACGTCGGCGTCTGGTTCAGCAGCGCGAAACCCCACCCGGCCGTCAGCAGGATCCCACCAGCCAACGTGGTCCGCGGCAACCATTCCGTACGCCGCCTCCAGAGCACCGCCATCGCCGCACCGATCAGCGCCGCGATCGCCGGCGCCAGCGCGATCATGTAGTAACTGTGGATGATCCCCTGCATGTAGCTGAACACCAGCCCGGTGACCACCAGCCAGCCACCCCACAACAACGCGAACGCCCGCTTCCGGTCCGTCCGCGGCGCCTTGCCCGCAGCAACGACCAGTACGACAGTCGCGATCAGCGCAGCCGGCAACAACCAGGCGATCTGCGAGGCGAACTCACCACCGAACAGCCGCTGCACCCCGGTAGCGCCACCCCAGCCAGGGTTACCGGTGCCGCCACCGACCGACCCGGTTTCGTTGCCGTTCAACCGCCCGAGCCCGTTGTACCCGAGCGTCAGTTCGAGGATGCTGTTCGTCGACGACCCACCGATGTACGGCCGCGCCGAAGCCGGCAGCAGTTCGACGATCGCGACCCACCACCCGGCACTGACAACAAGCGAGCCCGTCGCCAGCACCAGATGCACGAGCCGCTTCCCGAGCGCCGGCTTACCGGCCACCAGGTACGCGATCCCGAACGCCGGCAGGATCAGGAACGCCTGCATCATCTTCGTCAGGAACCCGAACCCGACCAGCGCACCGGCCAGCATCATCCATCGCGCCGCGTGCTTGCCGGCGTCGATCGCCCGCGTCACCGCCCACGCACCGGCGCAGAGCAGCAGGATCAGCAGCGCGTCCGGGTTGTTGAACCGGAACATCAGTACGGCGACCGGCGTCAGCGCGAGCACTGCCCCGGCCAGCAGCGCCGCGTTCGCGGAGAACCAGCGCCGGACGGAGACGTACACGAAGCCGACGCTCGCCACGCCCATCAGCGCCTCGGGCACCAGCATGCTCCAACTGCTGAACCCGAAGAGCCGCCCGGACAACCCCATCACCCACAGCGACGCGGGCGTCTTGTCGACGGTGATGAAGCTCGACGCGTCGAACGACCCGAAGAACCAGGCCTTCCAGCTCGTCGACCCGGCCTGGACCGCGGCCGCGTAGTACTCGTTCGCGTACCCGTTCTTGGACAGGCCCCACAGATACGCGATGGCCGTCAGCACCAGTAGGCCGCCGTACAGGATCTTGTCGCGACTCAAGGCGAACTGCGTCGTGATCGCGCGGGATCTGGTCGCCTCGACGGGATCGGACAAAGTGGTCATCTCAGTTGCTCCCGGTCTGGTCGAGAACCGCTGGCGGTTCGAAGGCGGGCAGTGTCGGTGCGTCGTCGTCGAACACCCACGTCTGGAAGAGGCTGAACCGGACCACGGTGGCGGCCAGGTTCGCGATGGTCAGGACCGTGATCTCGACGGCCTGATGCGGCGCGGCGACCGCGGTGTGCAACAGCCACAGGGATGCCGCGGTCAGGCTCCAGCCGATCCCGAACGTGACCAGGCCGCGCAGCTGATGCCGCCACCGGCCGTCCACACCGCGCACCCCGAACGTGATCCGCCGGTTGAGCGCGGTGTTGCCGACCGCGGTGATCAGCAGGGCGAGCACATTCGCGACCTGAGCCGGCACCCATTGCCGCAGGACGAGATAGAGCAGCGCGTACGCCGCTGTGCTCAGCACACCGACCATGCAGAAGCGAAGAACGCGCGCCGCGAGCGCGGTCCGGGGATCGAGGATCCTTGGCCGGCCGAACTGCTGCCGTACCGGCTCGAGGTCGACGCGGCTGCGTAGCAGGCGAGCGATCCCCCGCAGGTCCTCGCCGACCGTCTTCGCGATCGCGACCCTCGAGTCCAGGTCGTCGACCCAGTCCACCGGTACTTCGTGGATCCGGAGGCCGGCCTGCTCGGCGAGCACCAGCAGCTCGGTGTCGAAGAACCAGCTGGTGTCCTCCACCAGCGGCAGCAGCTCGCGTGCCACGTCCGCGCGGATCGCCTTGAACCCGCACTGCGCGTCCGAGAAATGCGCGTTCAACGTTGCCCGTAGCAACAGGTTGTAGGAGCGCGAGATGAACTCGCGTTTCGGCCGCCGGACCACCCGGGAGCTCTTCGCCAACCGGGTGCCGATGGCAACGTCACTGTGTCCGGCGAACAGTGGCGCCACCAACGGCAGCAACGCATTCAGATTGGTGGACAAGTCGACGTCCATGTAGGCGAGCACCTCGGCGGTGCTCTCGGACCAGACCTGTTTCAGCGCGCGCCCACGCCCGGACTGCTCGAGCCGGACCACCCGGACCCCAGGCAGCTCGCTCGCGAGCAGCACGCCGATCTCATAGGTCGCGTCCGTACTTCCGTTGTCCGCGATGCAGACCTCGGCCGGAAACGGGAAAGCGGTGTCGAGAAACTCCCGCAACCGTCTGATGTTCGGTCCGAGGTCGTTTTCCTCGTTCTTGACGGGTACGACGATCTCGACCCGAGGATGACCTGGAATCTGCATGCCACCGATGCTGTCCGGCCAACCTGAGGCAGCCCCTGCGCGTAGCTGGCAGTTCCCTGGGAGTCACCGAGTCAGCTGGTACGGCGCAACCACAGCAGCCCGAGCACCGGAAGAACCAGCGGCACGAACCCGTAGCCCTGCCCGAAGTGCGACCACACGGTCGCGTCCGGGAAGTCGTCCGGTACGGCGTAACTGAACGCGCCGATCCCCAGCACCCCGACCAGCTCGATCACGATCGCGACCGTGGCCACCTTCCGGGACACCGTGGTCGCCTTGGCCAGCGCGAACGTCGCCGCACAGTAGATGACCGCGGCAACGGCCGACAACAGGTACGCGACCGGAGCCTCGTCGAACTTCGTCGAGATCTGCACGCCGGCGCGCGCGGTCGCCGCCAGCGCGAAAACGCCGTACACCGCGATCAGGATCCGCCCGGGCCCGTGTTTGGTGGCCGACGGATCCGTCATCTCAGACCGCCCACAGGTCGTACAGCCGCAGCTCGACGATCGGGATCACCGCGCACGCGATCGCCAGCGCGCCGGCACCCCAGCGGCTGCTCTCGGCCAGCGCCCAGAACGCGCCGATCGGCAGGATCATCAGCGCCCCGATCAGGTACCCGAAGAAGAACGGTCCGGACACGTCCCGGTCGGCGCCGGAGTACTGCGCGATGCCGACGACGAGCTGCGCGATCAGCCCGGCCTCGACGACCCCGACAGCTCCGAGCACGGTCCAGTCGATGCGCTTGTTCCGCGCGGCGAGCACGACGGCGTACACGGCCGCGGCCAGCGACAACGCGACGAGGACCCAGGTCAGCGGTGCGAACACGGGTTAGAGGATGTCACCCGGGGTGTAGGCGGCTGCCTCCGGGTAGCGCTTGGCGAGTTCGTCGATCTTCGCGACGACGGTGCCGACCTGGGCGACGGCCGCGCCGGTGAACGACAGCGGCTCGCCGACGATGCCGACGATCTGCTCCTCGGTGAGGCCGAGACGGCCGTCGCTGCCGAGACGCTGGAACAGGTCGTTCGCGGCGAGGCCCTTGCGCAGGTCGAGCGCGGTGGCGACTGCGTGCTCCTTGATGACCTCGTGCGCGGTCTCGCGGCCGACGCCGTTCTTCACCGCGGCCATCAGCACCTTGGTCGTGGTCAGGAACGGCAGGTACCGCTCCAGCTCGCGGCTGATGACGGCCGGGTACACCCCGAACTCGTCGAGCACGGTGAGGAACGTCTCGAACAGCCCGTCCAGCGCGAAGAACGCGTCCGGCAGCGCGACCCGCCGTACGACGGAACAGAAGACGTCGCCCTCGTTCCACTGGTTGCCGGCCAGCTCGCCGGCCATCGACGCGTACCCGCGGAGGATGACAGCGAGGCCGTTGACCCGCTCGCAGGACCGGGTGTTCATCTTGTGCGGCATCGCCGAGGACCCGACCTGGCCCTCCTTGAAGCCCTCGGTGACCAGCTCGTGGCCGGCCATCAGCCGGATCGTGGTCGCCAGGCTCGACGGCCCGGCCGCCAGTTGCACCAGCGCGGATACGACCTCGTAGTCGAGGGACCGCGGGTACACCTGGCCGACGCTCGTCAGCGCGTGGCTGAACCCGAGGTGCTGGGCGATGTCCTGCTCCAGCTTCTCCAGCTTGACCGGGTCACCGCCGAACAGGTCCAGCATGTCCTGCGACGTACCGACCGGGCCCTTGATGCCGCGCAGCGGGTACCGCTCGATGAGCTCCTCGAGCCGCGCGATCGCGACCAGCAACTCGTCGGCGGCCGACGCGAACCGCTTGCCGAGCGTGGTCGCCTGCGCGGCCACGTTGTGCGAACGCCCGGTCAGCACCAGCGCCGCGTGGTCCGCCGCCAGCTGCCCGAGCCGTACGGCGGTCGCCACCGCACGGTCCCGGACCAGCTCGAGCCCGGCGCGGATCTGGAGCTGCTCCACGTTCTCGGTCAGGTCACGACTCGTCATCCCCTTGTGGATGTGCTCGTGCCCGGCGAGCGCGCTGAACTCCTCGATCCGCGCCTTCACGTCATGCCGCGTGACCCGCTCACGGTCGGCGATCGAGGCCAGGTCGACTTGGTCGATCACCCGCTCGTAGTCCTCGACGACCCCGTCCGGAACCGCGACCCCGAGCTCGCGCTGGGCCTTGAGTACGGCGACCCAGAGCTTCCGCTCGAGCACGATCTTGTGCTCCGGTGACCACAGCTCCGCCATCGAGAGACTGGCGTAGCGCGCGGCGAGAACATTGGGGATCCGGGGTTTGGTCACGGCCCCCATTCTCCCAGACGGGTACTACTTGACCGTCATCAGTCCACAGAGCTTGGCGCCGTCGAGCGTGCAGACCTGGTACGAACCGGCCGGCAGCCCCTTCGGCATCGCCAGCGTGTACGGCCCCGGACCGGAGTACGACGGGATGGTCATGCCCATCTCACCGGTCATCCGGACGGCGTACGGCGTGGTCGGGTCGCCGGGGATCTTGGCGATCAGCGTGTACAGCGCCTTGTCCGGCTTGGCGGCCGACGCCAGCGAGAACGTCGCGGCGCGGACCTGCTTGTCGGTGAACGACGCGACGAACTGACCGCCGGCCGCCGTGGTGGCCGCGGTCACCGAGCGCAGCGTCAGCGGCCCGGCCTTCACGACCGGCTGCTCGGTGTGCACCGACACCTCCGGCGGGACGACCGCATTCGTGGGCACGGGGCTCTCGGCGACCGGCGCGTTGTTCGCCGCCGGGCGGAGCGTGGGGACGATCGCGACTGCGGCGACCACCGCGGCCGCCCCGATCACGGTCAGGCCGGCGGTCCGGCGGCGCTTGCGGGTGCGGGCGGCGGTCAGGACGGAGTCGAAGTCTCCTCCTGCCTCGGCAGCGCGGCGGTCGGCCAGCGCTTGCAGGTCCTCCTGCAACTCAGGCATGGTCGTCACTCCTCAACAGCAATGATTCGGACAGGGCGTCCCGGGCGCGGGACAGGCGCGACTTGACCGTGCCTTCCGCGATTCCGAGCGTGTCCGCCACCTGAGCCACACTCAGGTCACAGACGTAGTGGAGGACGACGACCTGCCGGGTCGGCATCGGCAGGCCGGCGAGAGCCCGCTCGAGGTCACCGGCGTACCCGTCGGCGTGGTCCGGGACGTGCTCCGCCGGCAGCCGGTGGAACAGCTGTGTCAGCCGGTTGCCGTCCCGGTGCCTGTTCGCGGCCAGTCGCATCGCGACCAGGCGCACCCAGGCCTCGGGAGAGTCGTACCGCGACACCTTCTCCCAGCGGGGCACCAACCGGACGAACGCCTCCTGCACGATGTCCTCGGCCTCGGCGCGCGACCCGGTCAGCAGCGAGACAACACCCACCAGCCGCGGCTGATGAGCGCCGTAGAACTCCCGCAGCCCCTCCGTCTCCATACCCACCTACACCCCCGACCCGTCATTCCGGTTCCATCGGATTCCCGACTTTATCCGGAGCGGGCCGTATCGCGGTGCTGTCAGACGGTGATCTCGCCGCGCTCCGCCTTGAGGGCGATGTCGGTGCGGTGCTGGGAGCCCTTGATGCGGATCTGGCTGACCGCGGCGTACGCGCGCTGGCGGGCCTCGGCGAGATCCTTGCCCACCGCACTCACCGCGAGCACGCGGCCACCGGCCGTCACCAGTTCGTCGTTCTCGAGCGCCGTACCGGCGTGGAAGACGCGGACGTGGTCGTTCTCCGCCTGGTCGAGCCCGGCGATCACGTCGCCCTTGCGCGGGCTGGCCGGGTACTTCTTCGCGGCGACCACCACTGTCACGGCCGACCCGTTGCGCCAGCTCAGTTCGCCGTGGTCGGCGAGCTTGCCGGTCGCGGCGGCGTACAGCAGGCCACCGAGCGGGGTCTTCAGCATCGGCAGCAGCGCCTGCGTCTCCGGGTCCCCGAAGCGGCAGTTGAACTCGATCACCCGGACACCACGCGAGGTCAGCGCGAGACCGGCGTACAGCAGGCCCACGAACGGCGTACCGCGGTGCCGGAGCTCGTCGACGGTCGGCTGCAGGACCTTCTCGGTGATCTCGGCGACCAGGTCGTCCGGCGCCCACGGCAACGGGGTGTAGGCGCCCATGCCGCCGGTGTTCGGGCCTTCGTCGTTGTCCGCGAGCCGCTTGAAGTCCTGTGCCGGCTGCATCGGAAGCACCGTCGTACCGTCGGTGATCGCGAACAGCGAGACCTCCGGGCCGTCGAGGAACTCCTCGATCAGCACCTGCTCGCACTGCGCCGCGTGCTGGAGCGCCTCCTCGCGGTCGGCGGTGACGACGACACCCTTACCCGCGGCGAGCCCGTCGTCCTTCACGACGTACGGCGGCCCGAACGCGTCGATCGCCTCCGCTGCCTCGTCGGCCGTCGTACAGACATAGGCGCGACCGGTCGGGACGCTCGCTGTCGCCATCACGTCCTTGGCGAAGGCCTTGGAGCCCTCGATCTGCGCGGCCTCCCGAGAGGGCCCGAACACGGCGATCCCGGCCTCGCGCAACGGATCCGCCAGCCCAGCCACCAACGGCGCCTCGGGCCCGACGACGACCAGGTCGACCTCCAGCTCCCGCGCCAGCGCGACCACGGCGTCATGATCCGCCACGTCGACCGCCCGGCACGCCACCGTCTGCCCGTCGTACGCCGGCCGCAACGCCGCGATCCCCGGATTACCAGGCGCGGCCACCACGAGCTCGACCTCGGAATCCCGGCTCAGCCCCCACACCAGCGCGTGCTCACGACCACCGGACCCAACCACCAAAACCTTCACAGGCCCTCACCCTAGCGTGTCCACGGAGGAGCCGACCGCGCGCATGTGATTCGCCCCACGCGTGCTCCGCGAGCGCTTACTTCGTCGCTCCGCTCCTCAGCGCACCCGCTCCCCACCCACCCCCGGGCTTAGCGCCCGGACATCTGTTTCCGGCTTACGCCGGGTGTTTCCGGCTTACGCCGGTCCTTCCGGCTTACGCCGGGATTTTCCGGCATGCGCCGGGATCTTCCGGCTTACGCCGGTGTTGCCGACTGCCGTCGGCATATTGCGGCTGCCGCCGCATCGACTGCCCGGTGGTGTCGGGCGGATGATCCGCTCGGCCGTCTGGCACCTGTGGTCATGTGCTCCACCAGGCAGGCGTTACGCCGCGGCAGTTGATCCAGCGAGAACGCGCCCAGGCGACCCAGCTCACCACACGTTCGCGGCTGGTCGGCCGGGTCGAACTGCCTGTAGCAGAACAGGATCGGCTGCGGCTTCGCCGAAGAGCCCCGATAGAGCCGCCGATGGATCGGACAACGCCGTGGCCTTGTGAGGGAGATGCCACGTCTTCTGTCGTAGGTGGGCCTTAGCGTCCGGGGCATGGTGCGGGAGTTGCCGGAGGCGCGGCCGTTGGGGCCGGATGTTGGCGGGCGGTGGGTTCGGCGGTGGATGTCGGGGGAGTGGACTCGGGGTGTGGATGGGTGGGTGGGGCGGCGGCTTGGTGAGGGTGGGCGGGGGGTTGTGGGGGCGGGGGTTACGTATCGGGCTCGGTTGTGGTCTGTGACGCGGTGTTATGCGACGGACGAGGGGTTGGTGTGGTTCAAGGAGAACAACCCTGGGCATCGGTTCGAGGCTGGGTTGGTGGCGGCGATGGCGGCGGTTGCGCCTGAGGATGTGGTCGTGCCGATCGCGGTGGATCGCGGACGCGGATGGCTGCTTGCTGAGGATCATGGTGCGACGCTTTCGCATGCTGAGGTTGCTGATCAGCGGGTTCGTTGTGTTGTGGTTCGTGCGTTGGCTCGGCTTCAGTGCGCTCTCCTGGGGCGGCTCGAGCCGGGCGGGATCCTCGAGGTTCATCCCGGTGGTGCGGGCGATCGGGTGCGCGGCGTCGTACGGGCGTGGGCGGGGTTGGCGGCGGGGCATCCGCTTCGGGTTGCGGACGACGTACTGAAGTTGGTTGAGTCGGCTGCTGACGTGCTGGATCGGCGGGCTGGTTCGCTCAGCGGCGTTGTTCCGTTGGATGTGGAGATCAATGACGTGTATCCGGCGAACATCTTCGCCGACCGTTCCACCGGGACATTGCGGACGCGGTTCTTCGACTTCGGGAACGCGGTGTGGGGGCATCCGTTCGTGTCGCTGCACGGATTCCTCGACTCTGTCGTGGAATGGACTTGTGCTCCGCTACCGCATGCCGATCGCGAGACCCTGTACGACGTCTACCTGAAGGTGTGGAGCGATCACCTCGGCGCCGACCCACGCCTGCTTCGCAACGACCTGCGCACCACGGGGGCACTGCTCAGCGTGCACCGCCTGCTGTCTTGGCAACGCCTGATCCCGTACGCCGACCCGCTCGAAATCAGCGCCCGTGCCGAGATCCCCCTGAAGTACCTGTCCGGCGTCGCCGCATTAGGACGCTAACCAGGGGCCAATCGCTACGAGCGCGGAAGGCAACATTTCTTGTACTTGCTGGTCGAGCCGCACCAGCACGGCTCGTTCCGGCCTGGCGGCCACGTGATCATGGCGGCACCCAGGCCTTGGAGGGAGTCGCTGTAGGCACGGACGGCGTCGCCGTCCACCTGCTCGATTCCCTCAGTGATGAACGCCGCCAGACCATCAGCCGATCCGGGCACCAAGGCCAACTGAACAGCGCCGTACTCCGCTAGGAGCTTGAGCCCTCGCTCCGTGAGCGCTCGGTGCTCGTCCCAGGTCGCGCCACAGTGCGCGGCGAGCTCTGGCCAGCGACGGAGGACTTCGTCGTACTCCGGTCTTGGCAGGAACATCACTGCCGGGCCTTCGTCGTCGCCGTCGAGCGGTTCGTCCAGCGCCTCCAGCAATTCTTCCGCGAGATCGTCGCGATCATCATGGGGAAGCCCGAGTTCGTGCCGCGCCGCGTGGCGGGCCTGGAGGAGTTCGTACACGACCATCGCCAGTTCGTCGTACCTCGGATCCGAAGGCTTGGACTCCAGTTCGCGGTGGCTGCGGAGGGCGATGTCCAACGCTTCGGTGAGCCACTCCTCGGCCACCTTCGCCCGGCCGTTCGCTACCAGCACATCGCCGACCAGCGCCGCCGCGGTCGAATCCTCGGTCAGCCGTTCACGCAGGGACGAGAGTTGCGTCATCGCGTCGTCGTCGCGGCCGGCCAGGAACAGCAGATCGGCAAGCACTCCCCTCGGATAGGAGACCGAGGGGATTCCGGAACGCTCGTACGCCTCGATTCCGCGCTCCGCAAGTGCGATCGCGGCCTCCGGGTCACCCGCCTCACCTGTGATCCCGGCCGCGACGATCAGCGCGTAGCCGGCATCGGCAGCATCCTCGATACGGCCGTCCTCGACCGCCTCGACCAACGAGGTCGCCAAGATCTCCGGGGTCTCGCTGTCGATCGCCTCTTCAGCGACACGATCGATGTCCTCGGCCGACAACAAACCGTTCGCACGCATGTCCAACGGTATCGCGGGGTCCTCTCCTAGAGGCTCACGACTGCTTTGGCAGGGTGAGGATTTCGGGGCCTTCGGGGGTGATGGCGATGGTGTGTTCGGTGTGGGCGGTGCGGCAGCCGGTGGCGCTGCGGAGGGTCCAGCCGTCTTCGTCGGTGACGAGGGTGGCGGTGTCTTGCATGACCCAGGGTTCCAGGGCGAGGAGGAGGCCGGGGCGGAGTTTGTAGCCGCGGCCGGGGCGGCCGGTGTTCGAGATGTGCGGGTCCTGGTGCATCGTCGAGCCGATGCCGTGGCCGCCGAACTCGGTGTTGATCTGGTACCCCGCCGCACTCAGCACCGAGCCGATCGCGTGGGAGATGTCGCCGATGCGCGCGCCGGGCTGGGCGGCCGCGATGCCCGCGTCGAGGGCGCGGCGAGTGGCGTCGATCAGCGCGACGCTCTCCGGTGGCTGCGACTCACCGATGATGAAGCTGATCGCGGCGTCGGCCGCGACGCCGCCCAGGGAGACGGCGAGGTCGAGGGTCAACAGGTCACCGTCGGCGAGTTGGTAGTCGTGCGGCATTCCGTGCAGTACCGCGTCGTTCACCGCCGTGCAGATGTAGTGGCCGAACGGACCGCGGCCGAAGGACGGCGCGTAGTCGACGTAGCAGGACTCTGCGCCGGCCTCGAGGATCATTTCCTTGGCCCACTGGTCGATGTCCAGCAGGTTCGTGCCCACGGCACTGCGGCTCTTCAGCGTGTGCAGGATGTGGGCGACCAGGGCGCCGGTGTGTCTGGCCTGCGACACCTCGGCGGGGGTGAGGATCTCGATCATGGGGCGTCCTTCTGATACGGCGGGAACTGCTGCGACCAATAACTATACCGGTCATATTATCCCGGTACTATTATCGGGTCATGGTCAGGTTGCCGCTCACTCCCGAAGAGGTCGAGCGCGGGCAGCGTCTCGGCGCACTGCTGCGGCGCGCGCGTGGTCAGCGCTCGATGCTGCAGACCGCGCTGGATGCGGGCGTCTCGCCGGAGACCCTGCGCAAGATCGAGTCCGGCCGCGTGGCGACGCCGGCGTTCCCGACCATCGCGGCCATCGCCGACGTCCTCGGCCTGTCCCTCGACACGGTCTGGTCCGAGATCAACCGCACCGAGCACACCACCCGAGCACCCCACTCCGGCGCGCAACTGGCCTCGTAAGCCCGAGCCGGGTTAGCCGAGCACCTCGCGCAGTGTTGCGGCGAACTCCGTCGGTTTGCCGGGTTGGCCGTATTCGTTGCCGAGGAAGCCGCCGTGGCCGCTGGGGAAGGTGACAGGGATGAGGCCTAGACGTTCGGCGACGGCCTTGCCGCCGCGGGCGGCTAGTTGGTTGCCGGATTCTTCGCCTACGCCGACGACGATGCGGTCCTTGGTCTTTTCCAAGGCGTCGAAATCCGGCTGGTACGACGTACAGCCGCGGAGGTTCTGGCCGAGGAGCGCGTCGGAGCGCGAGCCGTCGTCCTCGGTGGGGAGGCCGAACATCGCGGGGTCCGGCGCGGGCTGCTGGGTGTAGTCGGCGGGGACCTCGCCGTCGTACCCGACGAAAGCGATGAACTTCGCCATCCCCGGGCCGAGACCGTCGCGCTGGTACGTGTCGTACATGTCCTGGACCACGGCCAGCGCGGCCTCGCTGTCCGGGAGGATCCCGGCGAGCGGCGGCTCGTGCGCGACGACCTTGTTGATCAGGTCGGGGCGCTGGGCGCTGAGGGCCAGCGCGTTCACCGCGCCGCCGCTGCTGGCGAAGATGTCGACCGGGCCCGCGTCCAGGTGCTCGATCAGCGCGGCGAGGTCCGCGGCGTGGTCGTCCGGCGAGAGCTCGGTCGGCTCGCCGCTGCGGACGCTCCGCTCGACGCCGCGCGGGTCGTACGTCACCACGGTCCGGTCCTCGAAGTGCGAGGCCAACGTCGGGAACCCGCTCGCACCCATCGGCGAACCGATGAGCAGCAGCACCGGCCGGTTCGCCAGGTCGCCGCGAACGTCGTACGTCAATGTCGCCCCGGGCACGTCGAGGGTCTGGGTCACAACCTCCGGCATCGACAGCTCCTCCTGGATCCGGCCCACCCCCATTGGTCGACCTCGTGCTCGAGAGCCTAGACGCTCCGATCTCCGCCGAACAGGAACTCGACCGGAACCTTCGACGCACACCTCCTGCCCGGGTGCGGGCGGGGCGTCTGCTTAGCTGGGGGTATGACTGAGAAGCCAGAGATCGACTTTCCGGACGGTCCGCCGCCGGCGGATCTCGAGATCACCGACATCACCGTGGGCGACGGCGACGAGGCCAAGGCCGGTTCGCGGGTCAACGTGCACTACGTGGGCGTGGCCCACTCGACCGGCGAGGAGTTCGACGCGTCGTACAACCGCGGCGCCCCGCTGGCCTTCCAGCTCGGCGTCGGCCAGGTCATCCAGGGCTGGGACACCGGTGTCCAGGGCATGAAGGTGGGCGGCCGCCGCAAGCTGGTCATCCCGCCGCACCTCGGGTACGGCGACCGCGGCGCCGGCAGCGCGATCAAGCCGGGCGAGACCCTGATCTTCGTCGTGGACCTGATCAGCGTCAGCTGAGCACACAGCAGCCGGCGGCGACCAGGAGACCTGGTCACCGCCGGCTGTGTCATGTCGTCAGCGGATCGACGCCGCCCGGATCACCTCCTGGCGTACGGCGTTGCCCGCATCGTCGGCCGCGGTCGCCCGCAGCGAGAGGTACGACGATCCCTTCGGCAGCCGTACGTCGACCGACCAGCCGCCACCCTGGCGTGCCAGCGGGACGGACCGCCACGTCGTCCCGTCGTCGTACGACACCTCCAGCGTCGCGCCCTTGACCTTGCCCGCGCCCGCGACGCCGGCCACGTGGAACGCCGACAGCCCGATGCGCTGCCAACCGCCTCCCCGAAGCGCCCCGTTGAGATCCGTCGCCAGGTGATAGTCGAGCTGGAGCAGCGGCAGGTACACCCAGTCGGGCGCCTCCGCCGTCTGCGCGCGGAAGTCCCACGCACTCGACGTCTTCGTCCCGAGACCCCAGACCGCCGGCCGGGTGGTGTCCATCTCGAACCGGTAGTCCGCCCATCCCGACGTCACCGGAACACTCGTCTGCACCGCCTGGAACGAGCTCTTCCGCACCAGCGTCCCGTTCTGGAACAGCCGCGTCTCGACCGTCGACTCGTCGTCCGACATCGACCCGGTGACGCCCTGGTCGCCGCTGCTCGTCGTCGGCACGTTCACCGCGAAGAAGTCCCCGCTGCGACGCGGGTTCCAGTACCCGGAGCCGACGCGCGGCCGGGCGATCGGCGCGAACCACGAGTTCGTCTGCACCGCGCGCGGCGCGTACGTGTGCCGCTCGCCCCGCTGCTCCCAGCCCCGCGGGTGAACCGTCTGCTCGTACCAGTCGGTCCCCTCCTGCGTGGAGACGTAGTCGACCCGCTGCGTCCCCAGGTGGACCGGCTCGGTCACCTGCAAGCACGGGGGCCAGAACCCGATCCGGCAGTCCGCGCGACTCTCGAACGCCAGCTCCCCGGTCGGCCCGACGAACCGGTTGACGACCGTCGCCAGCTCCCCCGCCCGCGGCGCGTACCGCAGGTCGGCCGGGATCGCCCCGGTGTGGGCCTTCACCAGGTCATAGAGGTACGGCGGCGCCTCGACGCCCCTCATCCGCACCGTGACGTTGCCTCCGGCACCGAGACGGTCAACCAACGGACCGCCCTCGGCCGCCGTCAGCGAGTACACCGGCAGGTCGGTCCCGCCCGCCGAGTCGTAGTACTTGCCGGCACCGTCGTTCACCACGACAAGCACCCGAGCCCCGGCGTCCCGAGCAGCCGCAGCACGCGCGCTCGGCGTGACCGCAGTGCTCGCGGTCACGAAGACCGCCTTGCCCCGAACGTCCTTGCCCACGTAGTCCGCAGCCGCACCAGCACCGACGTACACACCCGTGAGCGACGCCTTGCCGTCCCAGCGCTTCGAGCCGCGCTGCAACAACGGGTGCAGCGGCTGCTCGTCGACCGTCATCGACAGCAACGGCGACGTACGGCGCCAGCGCGTCGAGAAGTCGTACACGCCACCGGCGACCGCACCGGTAGGAGCGGCGTACACCTTCGTCACCACCGGCGTCGGCACGTACTGGCCGAGGAAACTCGCGTACTGACCGCCGATCCCGGAGTCGTGGTACCAGCCGGAGCGGCGATACACGTCCTCACCCGGCAGCGGTGTGGTGAGCGTGATCGGGTTCGCCTTGCGGGCGTCGAGCGCGAGCTCGGTGTCCTTCCCGATCACGAGATGCGGGTTGCCGACGAGTGCGACACCCTCCTCGCCGTCGACCGGCAACCACGAGTACGCCGCGTACACACCGGGCCGGAGGCGCTGCGTCGCGACCTTCCCAGTGGAAGCGTCGATCTCGAGCGTCGTGACGAACTGGTCGCCGTACTTGTACAACGTCAGGAACCCGCCCGCCGGCTTGCCGTCCCGCCCGGTCGCCTGTACGTCGAGGTTGTACCGCTCCTCCTCCATCACCAGGCCGACCGCAGTCTGCGCGACCCGCTGGCCGTTCTGCTTGGCGACGACTGTCCCGGAGTACGACAGCCCCGGCGTCGCCAGGTTCGGCGTCGCGGTGACGGTGACCGAGGCGGTGCCGTTCGCGGGTACGACGACCTGCGTCGAGCCGAGCGTGAACAGTCCGGCGGGGGCGGGCGTCGTACCGTCGCTGGTCACGTCGGCCGACAGGTCCAGCGTGGCCGGGCTGTCGCCGTGGTTCGTGTAGGTGATCGTCCGCTTGACCGGTGCGTCGTCGCCGTGCGGCCACGCGTGCAGACCGAACTCGCGGGTCGCGGTCGCGTTGATCGTCCCGAACGCCGCGGCCGGTACGTCGAGCCGCCCGCTGCCGACCTGGTACGCGGTCTCGCCCGCGAGCGGTTTCGCCGTACTGACCAGCGCGGACTTCAGCTGCTCCCCCGTCCACTCGGGGTGCTTCTGGACAAGCAGTGCCGCAGCACCGGCGACGTGCGGCGTCGCCATCGACGTACCGCTGAGCGACTTGTAGAACCCAGTACCCGACGACTTGGACGCGCGGGCCGCGAGCACCGAGACGCCCGGCGCCACGATCTCCGGCTTCACGGTCGCGTCGCCGAGCCGCGGGCCCATGTCCTGGAAGTACGCCCGGTTGTCGTTCTTGTCGACCGCGCCGACCGTGAGCGCGGACGAGGCCGCGCCCGGCGAGCCGATCCCGCTCACGCGACCATAGTTGCCTGCGGCAATCACGAACAGGGCGCCGGTCTCGGCGCTCAGCTCGTCGACCGCGAGGGCCATCGGGTCGGTGCCGTCGCTGGCCTCGGTGCTGCCGAGGCTCATGCTGACCACCTTGGCGCGCTGCGCGGCCCACTCCATCCCGTCGATGATCCAGGACGCGGCGCCGGAGCCGCCGTCGCTGAGCACCTTGCCGATCGCGAGCCGCGCGGCCGGTGCGACACCCTTCTCGGTGCCGTTCGACGCGGCGCCGGTTCCCGCGACAGTCGAGGCGACGTGCGTACCGTGGCCGTTCACGTCGTCGGTGGTCTCGCCCGGGACGAAGCTCTTCGTCTCGGCGATCTGCCCGGCGACGTCCGGGTGCGTCTGGTCGATGCCGGTGTCCAGCACCGCGACCGTCGTACCGTTGCCGTCGAGGCCCTGCGCCCACGCGTTCTGCGCGCCGACCTGGGCGACGCTCTCGGCGAGGCTGGCCTCGACCTTCTCGTCGAGGAACACCTTCTGGATGCCGCCGCCGAACTGACCCGAGGCGGCCGATCGCGCGGTGCTCGCCGTGATACCGGACCAGAACCGCGCTGCCTCGGCCTTGTGCGCGGCCAGGCCGACGCCGCCGATGCTCTCCAGCGTGGCGCCGCGGTCGGCGTGCTTCGGGGTCGCGGCCGCGGTGCGCAGGCCGGGACGGTACTGAACGATCAGCGGGATCGACGTCACCGAGGCGTCGTCGTACCCCTGGTCGACCAGCGAGGTGACGTTGAAGAGCTCGGGGTCGAGGCGGCCCGAGGCGAGGTACGGCAGCGCGGCGTCGGGTACGACGTGCAGGTCGTCGCCGACCTGTTGGATCTGGACGCCGCCGGACGACTGCTCGACGGCGGCGGTCGGCGGACCGCCGGCGTTCTCGGTGAGCGTGACCACGTCACCGGTCACGAGCGTGACCCGATGCGTGGCGCCGGTGGGACTGGGTGGGGAGGCATCAGGTGAGGCGGCACCGTCGGCCTGCGATGGCGTCGTCGAGACCGTGGCCAAGGCCACGATGACGGCGAGCCCACCGGCGACGGCGCGGGCGGATCTGGACATGGGCGGGCCCTTCCTGGAAGCACCTGGCGGATTCGATGGCATGAACATGTCACGCGGTCGTAGAGTGCTCAATGGCGGGATTACGGCATGACAGGTGTCCGCCACGCGGTTCTTCCCCGGAAGCCCCTCGAAGGAGCGCACGATGCTCGACGTGCTGGGACTGGATGCGATCGAGGAGGGTGCCTACCGGCGCCTGATCACGCTGCCGTCGGAGTCCGTGGAGGAGCTGGCGGCGTCGCTGCGGGTCGAGACGAGCGATCTCGCCGCCGCACTCGACGGGCTCGAGGAGAAGGGCCTGGTCGCTCGGTCCACCGCGACGCCCGGGCACTTCGTCGCGTCCCCGCCGGCACTGGCGCTCGGCTCGCTGATCGTGCAGCGCCAGGAGGAGATCCGCCGGGCGCAGCTCGAGCTCGGGCGGCTCGCCGAGCAGTACCGGGGCGTGATGGCGGACCGCTCCGACACCGACGTGATCGAGGTGGTCCGCGGTGCGCAGGCGGTCGCGCAGCGGTTCGGCCAGATGCAGCGCGGGGCGTCGAACGAGGTACTCGCGCTGGTGAAGGCCTCGGTCGCGGTGGTGTCCGCCGACGAGAACGTGGACGAGGACGCGGCGCTCGCGCGCGGAGTGACCTATCGCGTGGTGGTCGAGCGCGCGGCCTTCGCCAAGCCGGGGTTCGTCGACCTGGTGGCCGAGTCGCTCAAGGCCGGCGAGCTGATCCGGGTGACCGGCGACCTGCCGCTCCGGCTGGTGGTCGCGGACCGGTCGCTCGCATTGTTGCCGCTGGCACCTACTGCGGCCGATTCCGCCGGTGGGGCGCTGCTCGTCCATCCGTCCGGGCTGCTCGACGCGCTGTTGCACCTGTTCGAGCTGGTGTGGTCGGGCGCGAACGAAGTACTCCCCACCGAATCCGGCGCCACCGAACTTGCCGCGGACCGCCTCGACGACGTCGACGCCCGCATCCTCACCCTGCTGCTCGCGGGCCTCACCGACCAGGCGATCGGCGGTCAGCTGGGTATGTCGCTGCGTACGGTCCAACGCCGCGTCAGCCAGCTCATGGACCGCGCCCAGGTCGTCACCCGCTTCCAACTCGGGCACGAAGCCTCCCGTCGCGGCTGGCTCGGCGTTTAGCCTTTCGGGTAGTTGTACTCATCCGCTGCCCCCGGGTGGGCCTATTGACTGGGTGGTATGACGACGATGGTGGCGAGACTGGCGCCCGATGCCCGGGTGGACTGGATGCGGTACGCCGCTCTGGCGGTGAAGGTGCTGCTGTTCGGGCTGTTGCTCGCGGCCCTCATCTGGCCGGATCTGAGCGGGATCAAGGGGAAGGCGTCCACCGCGCGGCTGGTGGTGTACCCGATCGGTGGGATGGCCCTGCCGCTGTGGTGGTGGGCATACGGACGCGCACGCAGCCGACTGCACCGACACTTCCCGTGGTCGGCGGATCTGCTGATGACGCTGCCGTGGCTCGTCGATCTGGCCGGTAACCGGCTCAACCTGTTCGACACGGTGGACTGGTGGGACGATGCGATGCACTTCGTCCTGTGGGGCCTTCTCACTGCTGGTGTGCTGCTGGCGTTCGCGCCCCGCGATCTGTCCCGGCCCGTGACCACCTTCGTCGCGCTCGGTTTCGGCACCACCGCCGCGGTGGTGTGGGAGGTCGGTGAGTACGTCGCCTTCGTTCGCAGTTCCCCGGAACTGCAGACCGCCTACACCGACACGCTCGGCGACCTCGCGTTCGGCAGCCTCGGGGCCCTCATCGCCGGCCTGGTCGTGGCTACCCGTCGACGGGGCGATGCAGCGCTTCCACCAGATGGTCGGTGACGGCGTCGGGTGAGCGGGCCCAGTCGGTGGTCAGGACGTGGTGGACCCGCCAGCCGGTGGTGGTGAGGGCGGTCGGGTGGGTGGTGAGCCGCTCCAGGAGCGTGTCGGCGGCCACCCGGTCAGGTGTGTCGACGAGTACGGCGAGACGGTAACCGATGTCGCCGGGCAGCTTCAGGGCCAGGTCGCAGCGGAACACGGATTCGCCGACCGCGAGGTCGACCTCCACACCGCGTGCCTCGAGCGCGGCGGCGAGCTGCTCGACGACCGGCAACGGTCGGCCTTCGGTCACTGGCGCGGATCTCAGGCTGTACGACGCCAGCGCGGCCTTCGCGGCAGCCTGGTCGCCGCGGGAGATCGCGGCGGCGTACCCGAGGAACCGGCGCAGCGTGTTCGCACCATCGTTGTAGGTGTTGGTGATCGCGTCGGGCTCGATGCTGCTGACGATCACCATGTGCTCGCGCGCCCGGCTGAAGATGACGTTCAGGCGCTTCTCGCCGCCGGAGGTGTTGATCGGGCCGAAGTTCATCAGCATCCGGCCGTCCGAGCCCGCCGCGTAGCAGACGCTCATCAACACGATGTCGCGCTCATCGCCCTGCACGTTCTCCAGGTTCTTCACGAACAGTCCGACGTCCTGCTCGCCGTGAGTGCGCACCTGCTCCGCCTCATACAGCGCGGCGAACTCCGGATCGCTCTCGGCCAGCTCGTCCAGCGCCCGCTCGATCTCGCCCTGCTGCGCCTCGGAGAACGCGACGATCCCCAGGCTCTTCCCCGTCCCGCGACTCAGCAACTCGCGCACCAACGACGCGATCCAGCGGGCTTCGGCCGGGTTGGTACGTCGTACGTACACACCGTCGACGAGCTGCACCGCCGTGATGCTGCCGGCGAGGACGCTGTCGCAGACCTCGTCGACCGGGGAGTCGGACTGCAAGGTCCACGGCGGCGCGGCGTGCGGCGGCAGCCGGTCCGGGATCGTGGCGAGCTTGCCCTGGTAGAAGGCCGCGTTGCTGAACGAGATCAGCGCCTCCGAGCGGCTGCGGTAGTGCCAGGTCAGCATGGTCGACGCCAGCCGGAGCGCGCTGATCGAGAGGAAGCTGTCCTCCGTCAGCGCGATCCCGACCTGTTCGGCCGCCTCTTCGTCCGTGTCGTCCGGCTGGAGGTCGTCGCTGCGCACCCGGAAGTACTGCGTCGGCGGCAGCTGCATCTGGTCGCCCACGACGATCAGCTGCGGCGCCCGGTGCAGGGCCGGGATCGCCTCCTCCAGGGGGATCTGACTCGCCTCGTCGTACACGACGACGTCGAACGAGGTTGTCAACGGCAACGTGTCCGAGACCGAGGACGGGCTCATCAGCCAGACCGGGCGCAGGACGGACACCACCTCACCGGGTGCACCGGAGGCGAGATCGCGGATCGACCGGTACCGCATGACCTTGCCGAACTCGTGCTCCAGCTCGCGGCGCCCGGTCGCGAACGTCTTCTTGCGTTCGCGTTCCTCGGTCGACATGCCGGTCACGCTGCGCTCGGAATGCGCGACCTCGGCCAGGAAGCGGCGGCGTACCTGGGCGACGACGACCTGGGCGTTGAGCTCGGTCAGGTCGTCGTACGCCATGCCGAGCTCGCCGACGATCGCGTCGACGCGGGCCGAGGAGAGTTGGAGCGGCGCGGCGGAGCTGGTGCGTTCCCATTCGGCGGCGCAGACGGCGTACTCGAGTTGGTCCGGGGTGGCGTCGAGGCGGCGGAGTGCGCTCAGGACGGCCGGCGGGGCGTCGGCCAGGTCGCGGAGTTTGGGGCCGACGGCGCGTACGACGGGACGCTCGGCGGCTAGGCGATCGGCGAGGTCCCGGAGTTCGTCGACGGTGCGGGTGTCCCAGTGATCGGCGAGCAGGTGTTGGGTTACGACTGTGGCGTCGTCGAGGGCGTCGGCGAGGTGGGCTAGCTGGGCCGGGACGCCGTCGTCGAGGGCAAGGCGCCAGGTGGGGACGGTCTTGCGGGCGGCGGCGAGCTGATCGATCAGGTCTTGCGGGTCGTCGGCGGCCCAGTCGCGGCGGGTCTGCTCGATGTGCTGCTGGACCGCAGTTGTCGCTTCATGTGCGGCGACCAGGTCGGTGAGGATCTCGGTGACGGACGGCTGGACAGTGCGGGCTGTCGCGTCGAAGCGGGCGCGCACGAGGTTCTTCACCCGACGCCAGTCCCCGCTGAGGAAGGAGAACACACCACCTTCCTTGTCCTGGGCAACCTTCAGCGCCGACCGCGCATCCGCAGCCGCCAACGGCTCCTTCCACCCGGCAGCCTCCACCCAAGCAGCCCGCTCCCCCGCTACCAACCGCTCCCGCTCCGCCGCGACCGCCGCCAACTCCCGAGCCTCAGCCGACCGCGGAACAACCACCCCCACCCGATCCCGCTCCACCAAAGGCTCCACCAACCGCCCCAACCGAGCCAGGTCCGCCACCTCCCGCACCCCGGCCCCACCAGGTCCGTCGGCCAACTGCAGATTCTCGAGGCTGGCGGCTACCGCGTCCCAGTGGTGGTGGAGGGTTTGGGCGGAGGCGGTTAGGTCGGTGTCGTCCCAGTGGGCGAGGAACGCCAGGGGGCTTCGGGCCAGGACTCCGCCTGTTGTTGGGGAGGCGGCGGCCAAGGATTGGGCCAGGTCTTGGGCCGCGGCGCGGGTCTGCCACCACTCGTCGGCTGTGGGTAGTGGGTTGTTGCCGGGGCTCCACGTGTGGTCGCGGAGTTCGGCCAGGCGGTTGATGATGTCTCGGAGTTGAGGTGTGCCGGTGGCCAGGTGTTGTTCGAAGGCGTCGACCGTGGCCAGCAGGCGGTCTACGCGGGCTAGCAGGTCTGCCCGGCGCGTTAGCAGCGTGTCCAGGTCGTCCTCGGCGGACAGCCAGGCCTCGTACGTGTCCCGCAAACCATGGACGAAAGCCTTCTTGTCCGCCTGGGAGTCATGGATCAGCGCGCACAACCCGTCCAGCCGCCGACTCGCCAAGCGCGCATGGACGACGTCCAGCGCCGCGCGCTTCTGGCACACGAACAGCACCCGCTTACCGCGCGCGACGAAGTCCGCGATCAGATTCGTGATCGTCTGCGACTTCCCCGTCCCCGGCGGCCCCTGGATCACGAAGCTCTCGCCACGCCGCGCCCGCGCGATCGCCGCCACCTGGGACCCGTCCGCCGGCACCACCAGATGCCGCTCACCAGGAGCCAACTCCGGCAGCGCACTACCCACGGGCCGCGGCCGGTCCGAGAACAGCTGGTCGAACGACGCCGCCGACGTACCGCTCGTCAGCAGCTCGTCGTAGTCACGCACCAACCCGAGCGTCCGGTAGTTGAAGTTCGCCAGTGACACCGCGCACAGGTCGACGTCCCACGAGTACGGCCCACCCTCGGTGTCCAGCGAGTACACGTCGGTCTCGAGCGCCGCCGGCCGCCGCGGCTCCTCGCCGAGCACGATCCCCAACGGCAGCGTCTGCTGCGCGACCTGCGCCCGGAAGATCTGCACCCCGAGCGGCTGATAGTCCGTCCGCCGGTACGAGTACGGGTACTGCCGCCCGCCGAACCCGGTCGCCACCTCCCCGCGGCGCCGCCGGTTGTACGTCCGCAGCCGTGTCATCGCCCGCTGGCGCACGAGATCGATCCGCGGCTTCTCGCGCAGGTGCAAGCGCAGCCCCGGCTCCGTCGCCTGGATCTCCTTCGCCAGCCGCTCGTGCAGCTCCCGCAGCGCACCCGGCACCGACAGGTCCACGGTCTCCGGCAACGAGATCCCGTACAGCTGCCGCAGGCTGTGCCGCAACGTCGGATTGACCTCCGCGACCGGATCCGTGACCCGCAGCGTGTACGAGTCCCGCACGCCGCGCTTCTTCGTCAGCTCCACCTTCGCGAGCACCAACGGCGACGCGAGCCGCGTGTCCCTGTCGTTCTTCAGGTCGTGCCACCGCAGGAACGCCGGCACCAGCCGCAACTTGTCCTGCCCGTAGTCGGCCTTGTCCCGGCGCGCCGTCGAGATCAGCTTGTCCAGGGTGTTCGCGGCGTACGACGCCTCGTCGTACCGGATCCACTTGCCGAGCGGCTGCGGTTTGCGGAGCAGCTGCGCCGCCAGGTCGTCGCGCCAGGTGAACAGCTGCTCGGCGCGGATCGTTCGTACGTCGAGCATCAACGGCACCGAGACCTCGGTGAGGTTCAGCGTCTGGGCGGTGGCGCGGAAGTTGATCAGCCGGTTCCGCCGGGAGAGGTCGAAGAGCCGGTCGCGGAGCGCGCCGAGCACCGCCGTACGCCGGTCCGCCACGCCCCGGACGATCGCCTCGACGTCGAAGTCGAGCGGCTGGTCGCGGTAGTTCTCGAGCTGCTCGATCAACGAGTGCAGGTCCTGGGCGCGCCGATGCCGGTCCGGCTCGACCATCTGGCCGGCGACCGAGACGATCACCGGATGCAGGTCCGGGTCCAGCCGATACAAGTTGCCCTGGGCATCGATCAGGGTGGCGACGTCCGCGGTGCGGGACAGGTCGAGACCGCAGCCGAGCGCGAGCAGCAACTGCCCGAGGCTGAAGATGTCGGTGAGCTGGTCGTGGTGCCCGACCACGTGCTCCCAGCTCTGCCACCCGGCCACCAGCGTCGGCGCGGTGATCGCCTCCGGAACCGGCTCGGGTACGACGATCTCCTCACGGCCACCGCCGGTACCCAGATCGAGGTCGGTCCGCCGGTGCGCGACCACCTCGACCGCCGACGGCCGCTTCCCCTGCCGCGCGTCGACCTCTCGCGTGGCGAACGTCGGCCGGCCCGCGTCCGCGGGCGCGAACCCCAGCCGGCTCTGCTCGTCGACCACGAGCCGATCCAGACCGCGCAACGGCGCGACCAAGCCACGCTCATGCACGGCCGCCGTCTCGTGGAACAGCGGCAGCACCGCGGCGAGCAGCGCGTCGTTGCCCAGCCCGCCCTGCGACACGGCCAGCGCGACGAGGTCCTGCACGCTCATCCGACCACCTCCGCGGCAGCCTGTATGAACCGCGCCCGTTGCTTGTCCGTCCAACCCAGCTCGTCGTCCGCGATGTCGACGTACCCCGGCAGACCTGACCGCCGAGCGACGGCCAACGACGCCACCAGCCCGGCGTCACCCGCCTCCGGATCAGCCGTGGCGAGGTCCAGAAGCAGGTAGCACAGATACCGCAGAGTCGCAGGCGCCAACGGTCGCGGCCGCGGCAACGGCGCACCGTCCACCGGCCGCACCGCCAACGGCTCGTCGAAGCGCACAGCCCCACCGGGCACACCGAGCGGCCCCGGCGGATCCGCGAACCCGGCCGCCGCAGTCGCGATCGCATCGGTCCGCAGCCCTTCCGTGTGCGCGATCGCCGCCGCGAAGTCCCGGCTCAACTCACGCAACAGCACCGCGTCGAGCAGGTCCGGCGCGTCCACGTCGAGCGGTCCGGTCACCAGCGCCTCGGCGTCCTCGCCGGCGAGCCAGTTCTGCAACGCCCACACGCGTCCGACCGCCTCCGGATGCGACGTACCGCGGCTGCCCGACCGCAGGTCCAGCGACTCCGCCTGCCGCAGGTACGCCGCCGGATCCGCCGTACTCAAACCCGTTTCCAGCTTCAGCAGCGCGCGCACCGTCGTACTCAGGTCGCCGCACGCCGTCAGCGCACCCCGGTCCGCGAACAGCTCCGTCGCGAGCGACCAGCGCCGATGCGTCTCGAGGTACTGCGACGGCGTCCGAGCATCACCCGCCGCCGCGTCGAGAAGCCGATCGACCGCGAGGTACGCCCCCTCGTCGGCCTGCCACAACAGCCGGTGCGCCAGCTCGTGCCCGATCACCGCCGTCAGCTCGTCCTCGTCGAGCCGGTCGAGCAGCGCGCCCTGGAAGAGGATCACGGCCTTGCCGGCCTGATGCAGGTAGGACGCATTCGGCTCGCCGCTCACCTGGTAGTAGTCGATATCCCCGTCGAGCTCGAGCGCCGCGGCCGCCCGCTCCCCCGCCCGGAAGACGGCCGGATGCGCGGACGGCTCCAAGCGGTACGCATTCCGCAGCAGGACGTCGTCGAGCGACCCCTCGGGCTCACCACGCAACGCCGCCCAGGCGCGCTCGTCCACCCGGCGGACAACCGCCAGGACGGACCGGTGATAAACGAGCGCCGACAACATGCCCGACACGATAACCAGGCCCGCCGACGAAAACCGACCCCGAAGTTCTGCGACTGTGGACAAGTGGACGTGACCATCGTTGGCAGTGGCGACGCTTTCGGGTCCGGCGGGCGTTTCCAGACCTGCATCGCGGTCGGTGCGCAGACTCTCGTCGACTGCGGCGCGACGAGCTTGACCGCGCTCCGGCAGCAGTCCCGGGAGCCGAACGAGATCCGCACCGTCGTCCTCACCCACCTGCACGGCGATCACTTCGGCGGCCTGCCGTTCCTGATCCTCGACGGCCAGTTCCGGCGCCGCACCGAGGACCTCACCATCGTCGGTCCGCCCGGCACCGAGGACAGGTTGAAGGCAGCCATGGAGACGCTGTACCCCGGTTCGTCCGAGGTACGACGCCGCTTCGACGTCCACGTCCTCGAACACACCGACCGCCGTCCACAGCGTTTGGACGACCTGACAGTCACGCCGTACGAGGTGCGGCACGCGTCGGGCGCACCGGCGTACGCCGTCCGGGTCCAGACACCGGACCGCTCGATCGCCTATTCAGGTGACACCGAGTGGACCGACGCCCTGCTCGACGCGGCGGACGGCGTCGACCTCTTCCTCTGCGAGGGCTACAGCCCGACGCCGATCCGGTGGCATTTGGATCTCGCGACGCTGGCAGAGCGGCGCGACAGGTTCAACTGCCAGGAACTGGTTCTCACCCACCTGTCACCGACAGCGCTGGCAGCAGACCTCACCGACTGGACCGTGGCGTACGACGGCTTGCGGCTCTAGCTGTCGGTAGGACGGCAGATGCCGTTGGCCGCGGCACTGGCTGCCAGCGCGGCGGCCGCCGGAGTCGGCCTGGCCGGCGTGTCCTGAACCCTCGTGTGCCGGCCGATCGGAACCACCATCGGCGTCCCCGCGACCGGGTCCGGCACCACCTTGACCGCCAGCCCGAACACATCCTGCACGACCGCCTCGGTGATCACGTCCGACGGGTTGCCCTCGGCAACGATCGCGCCGTCCTTCATCGCGATCAGGTGGTCGCCGAACCGGCACGCCTGGTTCAGGTCGTGCAGCACCAGCACGATCGTCCGGTCGTCGGACTTGTTCAGGTCGACGAGCAGGTCGAGCACCTCGAACTGGTGTGTCAGGTCCAGGAACGTCGTCGGCTCGTCCAGCAGCAGGATGTCCGTCTCTTGCGCGAGCGCCATCGCGATCCACACCCGCTGCCGCTGACCGCCGGACAGCTCGTCGATCGGCCGGTCCGCGATCGACAGCACATCGGTAGACGTCATCGCCTCCGCGACCGCCTCGTCGTCGGCGCGCGACCACTGCCGGATCCACCGCGTCCGCGGGTACCGCCCACGGCCGACCAGGTCCGCGACGGTGATCCCCTCCGGCGCGGTCGGCGACTGCGGCAGCAGACCGAGCTTGGTCGCCACCTCCCGCGTCGGGATCTGCTGGATGCTCTTGCCGTCCAGCAGCACCGATCCGCGCGACGGCTTCAGCAGCCGGGCGAGGGTCTTCAGCAGCGTCGACTTGCCGCAGGCGTTGGCGCCGACGATGACCGTGATCTTCCCGGTCGGGATCCGCACCGACAGGTCGTGGATGATCTCCCGCTGGTCGTAGCCGACGGCAAGACCGTCGGCAGCCAAGCTGTGCTCCACGGACTTCTCCTCCATCTCAGCCACCACTTCCGACCCGGTTGGCCCGCGCCAGCAAGAACATCAGGTACGGCGCACCGACGACGCCTGTCACCACACCGACCGGCAGCTGCGTGTCGCCGAACGCGTGCTGCGCGACCAGATCCGACAACGCGACCACCAGCGCCCCGAGCAACGCGGAGGTGATCATCGCCGGCCCCGGCGACCGGGTCAGCCGCCGCGCGATCGGCGGCGCCACGAACGCGACGAACCCGATCGGCCCGGCGGCCGCGGTCGCGACCGCAGCCATCAGCACGGCGATCACGATCAGGCCGAGCCGCGCGGTCTCGACCCGCAGCCCCAGCCCGTACGCCGTCTCGTCGCCGAGCTGCAGGATCCGCAGCTGCCGCACCAGGAACACCATCAGCGGCAGCAGCACGACGAACGTGATCGCCAGCGACCGCACGTTCGACCAGTCCCGCCCGTTGAGGCTCCCGGTCAGCCAGATCAGCGCCTGCTGCGCGATCTCCACCCGCGCCTTGGTCAACAGGTACGACGTGACGCTCGTGGCGATCGCACCGATGCCGATCCCGATCAGGATCAACCGGTAGCTCGACACCCCGCGCCGCCACGCGAGCACGTACATGACGAACGCGGTCAGCACCGCGCCGACGATCGCCAGCGCCGACACCGCCACGCCCGTCAGCCCGAGCGTGACGATCGCGAACACGGCGAACGCGCTGGCGCCGTACGTCACGCCGATGATGTCCGGGCTGGCCAGCGGGTTGCGGGCGATGCTCTGGAAGATCGCGCCGGACAGGCCGAGCGCCGCGCCGACGAGCAGGCCGGTCAGCGCCCGCGGCAACCGCAGCCGGTTGACGATGAACTCGGTCGCGCGGTCGCCGCCGCCGAACAGCGTCTTCACGACGTCGAGCACCGGGATCTTGAAGTCACCCAGTGACAGCGAGATGCAGAAGGTCGCGAACACCACGACCGCGAGGACCGCGATCACCACGACGGTACGGGCCTGCCGCGCCGCGCGGGCGCGGGCGATGACGTGAACTGCCTCCGCGGTCGTCGTCACAGGTCCGCCAGCTTCCGGCGTCGTACCAGCACGATGAAGAACGGGGCGCCGAGGACCGCCGTGACGATGCCGACCTGGAGCTCACCGGGCAGCGCGATGACGCGGCCGATCACGTCCGAGCCGAGCAGCAGGATCGGCGCGAGCAGCATCGAGTACGGGAGGATCCACCGGTAGTCGGGACCGGTCACCAGCCGCGCCACGTGCGGGATCGTCAGCCCGACGAACCCGATCGGCCCGGCCGCCGCGGTCGCCGCGCCGCACAGCAGCACCACGACCACCGCGACGAACACCCGCGCGAGCCCCACCCGCTGGCCGAGTGACTTGGCCACCTCGTCGCCCAGCGACATCGCGTTCAGGATCCGGCCGCAGAAGAGCGACAGCACGATGCCGACCAGGATGAACGGCGCCACCTGCTCCGCGATGTCCGCGCCGCGGCCGGCGAACGAGCCCACCGACCAGAACCGGAACTGGTCGAACGTGTCGACGTCACCGATCAACAGCGCGGTGGTCAGCGACCCCAGCATCGCGGTCAGCGCCGCGCCGGCCAGCGCGAGCTTCACCGGCGTCGCACCCTCCCGGCCGAGCGAACCCAGCAGGTAGACGGCGACCGACGCCGCGGCCGCGCCGACGAAGGCCAGCCAGACGTAGGCCGTCAGCGACGACAACCCGAGCCAGTAGATGCCCCCGACAACGAAGAGCGCCGCGCCGCCGTTCACCCCGAGGATGCCCGGGTCTGCCAGCGGGTTGCGGGTCACGCCCTGCATCAGCGCGCCGGACAGCCCGAGCGCGGCGCCGACCAGCAGGCCGATCACGGTCCGCGGTACGCGCAGTGACCGGACGATCACATGGTCGGTGTTCGCCTCGTCGTAGTGCCGCAGGGCGTCGACCACGGTGAACAGCGGAATCTGCTTGGACCCGATCGCGATGCTGAGCAGCGACACCAGGACCAGCAGCAGGACGCACCCGACCAGTCCCAGGACGAGGGTGGTACGCCGGGTCCGCCGCCGCGGACGCGCGGGCGCGGACGCGAGGTCAGGGTCGGCCGAGGCGACAGCACTGGGCGGGGGCATTGGACTTTGGGGATCCTCTTAGGTAAGGCTAACCTCTAGACGCCTCAGAATAACCTGGCCGCCCTCGGGTCCGCATCCGAGGCTCCCCTGCTGAGTTATGGAGAAACCTCGCATGACGACTGTGCTCGAGCGACCGATCGTTTTCGACTCGCTCCTGGCCACCGTGGCGGCCGTCGAGGACGTGAGCCCGCACCTGCGCCGCGTGACGTTCGTCGCACCGCGGCTGGCGGAGGCGGTCACGGCCGGCCCGGACCAGCGCATCAAGGTGCTGCTTACGCCGCCGAACGGCACTGCGATCAAGCTGCCGTCGGGACCCGAGTGGTACGCCGATTGGTGTGCGCAGCCGGAGGAGGAGCGCTTCATCATGCGGACCTACACCGTGCGCGCCCTGCGCCCAGAGGTGGCCGAGATGGACATCGAGTTCGTCCTGCACGGTGTGAACGGACCTGCCTCGGCGTGGGTGAGCGAAGCGCAGCTGGGCGACGAGGTGGGGCTGCTGATCCCGTTCGCGGTCGACAAGACCAGCACGAAGGGCCTGCTGCACTCCGGCGTCGACTACGTCCCGCCGGCGACCAGCGCGCGCCGGGTGCTCGTAGCGGACGAGACGGCGCTTCCGGCGCTGGCCGGGATCCTGGAGGATCTGCCGGCCGGAGTGCAGGCCGTGGCCTTCGTCGCCGTACCTGATGTTGCTGACGTCCGGCCGCTGGCTAGCGACGCACAGGTCACGTGGGTCACCGAGGGGTCGCTGCTGGACGCTCTCAAGGCGGCTGAGCTTCCGTTCGACCCGGACTACGCCTGGGTCGCCGGTGAGTCGTCGATGATCAAAGAGGTACGTCGGCATCTCGTGAACGCGGTGGGGATGCCGAAGAGCGCCATCTCCTTCCAGGGCTACTGGAAGCGCGGCGAGGCGCACTGCTGAGCTGTCCGGGAGAGCTCAGCCCTCCCGGACGCTGGTGTCAGGACGGGTTCTCTGCGTGAGTCAGGGTCTCCCAGGCGACGAACAGGTTGTTGGTGCCCGCCGGACGCCGTGACTCGGTCAGGGCCTGCGTGTTCGTCATCGCGTAACCGAGACGGGTGTGCAGCGCGTTGTAGCCCACTTCGGTGATCGGACCGAGGCCGCGGTGCAGCGTGCCCTTGCACAGCCACGACGGCACCGGCTCCAGGTTCCGCTCCCACTTGGCCTGGAAGCCGAGCGCCTGCCGGAGTCGCTCACCGAACTCCGGGTACATGTCGATGCCCTGGATCCGCGCCGTCTCCAGCACGTGCGAGATCGACGAGATGCCGTAGCCGGTGTGCGTGAAGTCGCGACAGGTCTCCTGAGTCAGACCGGTCACGAACGTCCCCTGGCCCTGCCAGTAGCTGACGATCTTCTCGCGGGTGTTGAGGTTCTGGCTCGGCACGGTCTTCGGCAGCGCACCGTCCGACTCCAGATACACGTACGCCGGTACGCGCAGCCTGTAGAGCGCGATCGCCTTGTCGTAGATCGCCCTGTCCTCGAGGAACACGCCGATGCCCTGCAGGGCCTCGATGATGCTCAGCTCCCAGTTCCCGTTGGAGTTCGAGCCGTTGATGATCTCCGGGACGTAGACGTTGCGCAGCATCGTGGCGAAGCGGCCGGAGTTCGGCCAGTTGCCGTAGGCGTGCTTGATGATCTCCGCGGCCTTCGGCCAGGACGACGCGGCCCAGGCGGTCTGCAGTGGCGCGTTGCTGTTCGTGTGGTCCCGGATGGTCGCCGACCACGCGTCCATCAGCTCGATCGACTTCTGGGCGTAGCGGTCGTCGCGGGTGATGTACCAGAGCAGGGCGTCGGTGTACGCCGCGATCGCGTCCTGGCGTTCGTCGGTGCAGCCGTAGTTCGGGTTCGAGTACGAACCGCACTCGACGACGGCGCGCGGTTTCGGCGTCCGGGTGAGGGACGCGTAGGTACTGTTCTTGGCCTGGTTGAACGCGTTCGTCCAGGGCTGGGCGCCGGCCTGCACCTTGGCGCGGACGAAGTCGAGCTGCGCGCGGCTCGATCCGACGCCAGGGTGTGTGAAGGCGGCCGGCGCCTCGGAAGGCGCCTGTGAGGTCGCGACTGCTGGGCTGCTGAGGGACCCGGCGACCAGCGCCGCGCAGGCGGCAGCCAGGATCAAGGACTTCTTTCGCATGGGCGGTGTCCTGTCTTCGGGGGCGGTAGGACAGCGGTTTCCACGGCAGTGTCACGACGCCCGGTGACCGCGGTCAAGAGCCCGCCGGTACCGGAACTTCACTGGAACAACTCGCCCGGTTGTCCCATTTCCCGTGGAACAGAAGGCCTTTCGGTCCCGTCCGCGGTCAGAACCCGAGCTGGCTGGTGATCCGCTCGACGACGACGCTCGTCGCGTACCGTGTCGTGCCCGGCGGCTCCACGTCGGTCCATTCGCCGATGTACTTCCGTGCGACCGCCTGCTCCAGCTGAAACTCCGGATCCGGCACCAGGTCGTCGATCCGGCCGCGGAGTTCGAGGTAGTACGTCGGACGCGCCGGGTCGACGATCACGACCGAGATCGCGGGGTTGCGCCGCAGGTTGCGGAGCTTCTGCCGGCCGTCCACGAGACTGAACCGGACCCGCTCGCCGTCCCACAGGAACCACAGCGGCGTGACCTGCGGCTCACCGCGGCGGCCGATTGTGCCGACCATCGCGACCGCGTTCGACGACAGCAGCTCGTGAAACTCAGCCGGGATCTCCACGACGCGGAACGTTAGCAGCCGGCGCCGTCAGTCCGTGGCGAGGTTCATCGTGCGGTACATCGCGAGCTGCATCCCGAGGCGTCAGTGCATCGCGAGCTCGCTCGCGCGGACGCCCGCCGCGTCGAGCAGCGCCCCGGCGGTCACGGCGCCGATACCGCCCAGCGGCTGCGCGCGGACGACCGCGCGCGCACTGGCGCCGTCGAAGATCATCGTCAGCTGGACGGCCAGCGTCGCCGGGTCGTCCGCGTCCGCCTTCGCGAGCTCCCGGTGGAAGAAGTCGGTGAGCTGCTGCTTGAAGTGCCGCGCGACGACGGACCCTGGGTGCTCCGGGTTCTTCAGCTCGACCGCCGTACTCACATAGGGGCAGCCGAGGTAGTTGCCCGCCGCAACCAGGTCGTCCTGACGCCGGAACACCGCGAGGATCCGCTCACGCGGCGTCCGCCCGTCCTCGCCGGCCGGGTACAGCAGCGACTGGTACGCCGGACCGCGACTGGCCAGGCTCTCCGCGATCAGCTCGTCCTTCGAACGGAACAGCTGGTACATCGACTTCTTCGACACCCCGGCCGCTTTGCACAGCGCGTCCACTCCGATGTTGACGCCGTCGCGGTAGAAGAGTTCGCCCGCGGCGTCCAGCAGTCGCTCGCGGGGTGTCGCCGAAGTACTCATGCCTTGAAGCGTACCGGCTCGATTTGAAATCGGAAACCGATCGGTTTACGGTTCTGGAAACAGATCGGTTTCTCGCAAGGAGTTCCCTCATGACCACACTCGAAGGCGCTGTCGTCCTCGTCACCGGCGGCCAGCGCGGCATCGGCCGCGCGATCGTCGACGACCTGCTCACCCGCGGCGCCGCCAAGGTCTACGCGACCGCCCGCACCCCGCGGCCGAGCAGCGACCCGCGCGTCGTACCGCTGCCGCTCGAGGTCACCGACCAGGCCTCGATCGACGCGCTCGCCGCGGCGGCGCCGGACGTCACGGTGCTGATCAACAACGCCGGCGCGAGCTCGCCGAACAGCTATCTGGACGCGCCGATCGAGGACGTCCGCGCGGTCTTCGACGCGAACTTCTTCGGCCCGCTCCAGGTCACCAAGGCCTTCGTGCCGATCATCGAACGCAACGGTGGCGGCCACATCCTGAACGCGCACTCGGCGCTGTCCTGGGTCGCCCGGCACGGCGCGTACTCCGCGACCAAGGCCGCGTTCTGGCTGCAGACCAACGCGATCCGCCTCGAACTCCTCGACCGCGGGATCGGCGTCACCGGCCTGCACATGGGGTACGTCGACACGGACATGGTGTCGGCGGTGCCCGGGCCGAAGTCGCGCCCCGAGGACATCGCCAAGCAGGCCCTGGACGGCATCGAGTCCGGCGCGTACGAAGTGCTGGCCGACGAGACCGCACGCGGCGCGAAGGCCGCGACGGCGCTCGACCTGACGGCGGTCTATCCCGAGCTAGCGCGCTGAGCTGTAGACGTCGCGATCGCGGGTGTACTCCATCGTGCCCGCGATCGCATCGGCCACGTCGGCGCCGAGTTCGCGCTGCACGACGTGCAGGGCCAGATCGATCCCGGCCGTGATGCCGCCGGCCGTGATCAGCGTCCCGTCGTCCACAACCCGGTTCGTCTTCACCTCGGCGCCGAACTCCGCCAGCTCTTTCCACGCGCCGCGGTTCGTCGTGGCCGGCCGGCCCTTCACCAGGCCGGCCCCGGCGAGCAGCATCGAGCCGGTGCACACCGACCCGATCCATTGCAGCGTCGGCGCGAGTTCGGCGATCCTGGCCGGCATCACTCCGCGACGTGCTTCGGCCCAGGCGCCGTGCTCGGCGCGGTTCATCCATCCGCCACCAGGGACGAAGAGCGCATCGGGTCGCCCGAGTCCCTCAGGCGCCTTGAACTGCAGGCCGTGCAAACCGGTCACCTCGACCGGCCCGTCCAGCCCGACCAGCGCCAGCTCGAACTCCGGCCGGCGCGCGGCGTGGCTCCACACCTCGAACGGGCCCATGACGTCCATCTCGTCCACACCGTCGAAGACCAGCAGCTCGATTCGCATACCCCAACCCAACTGGGCGGCCGCGCCGGGAGCCAGTGACCACCTGGACGGTGTTCGCAAAGTTCTGGCCAACCTCTCGGCGCACGGTTGGTGCCGCTGAGCGCTTGCGGGTCGCACGCGGCGTGGCCGGGCGGCTACATCTGGTGGAGACACCCCGCCGCCCTCGGAGGTCCGCCTTGAGACGTCCCGCTGCTGTTGTCACAACCCTCGCCTCCCTGTACGCCGGCCTCACCGTGGCCGCCGTACCTACTCAGGCCACCGCAGCCGCCGGCTGCGACGCTGCCTCCGCCGGATTCACTCCGGTGCTGCAACTCGAGCTGCCCGAACGCGCCAACTACCTCAACACCACCCCGCCGTACAGCCTCGACCGGACCGCCGAGATCGGCACCGGCTTCGACCGAGTCGGCTATTGCCTCGAACTGAACGGCCCGGACGGTCCGCAGTGGGTGTGGACCGCGATGGAGCCGTTCACCACCGACGCCCGGCGGATCGGCCTGCCGACCCGGCCGGGCGAGATCGTGCGGCAACGCGTCGGCGATCTCGACGTGCTGTCCAACGTGCCCGGCGTGACCCAGGGCAGCGGCCAGTCCGGCTACCTGGAGATGTGGCCGAACCAGTACGCGCGCACCGCGAGCGCACAGGTCGCGAACGGATCGGCGACGACGTTCGACGCCGACGACAGCCCGACCACGCCACTCGGCTACGGCTCGTTCCAGGTCTCGCAGGTCGGGGCGACGCGGCCGTCGAGTGTGCCCGCGAAGCCGGTGTTCGCGATCAACACCTTCACCCAGTCGGCCACCAGCCTGCTGTCGCTCGGCATCGGCGCGCGGCCCACCGCCGACCCGGACTGGACCTTCGCCGGCAACGCGGCGCAGTACACACAGCGGCGATTCACGGCGTACGTCCGGAAGTCGCTGGTCGAGTTGACGGAGGCGCCGCAGGACCGGCAGTTGGTGCCCCGTGACGCCGGCGGTCGTGCGACGGTGCCGGTCGCGGGCCGGATGACGGATCCGCGCGTGAAGAGCGTGCAGTTGACCGTGACCAGCAACGGCGAGACCGAGGTCTACACGTCAGCGTCGCGAGAGTTCCGCTTCACGCCGCGGATCAAGGCCGGGCTTCGCGAGTACACGTTCGAACTGAAGGCGCTCGGGCGGGTCGTCGCGCGCCGCGACGGCGTCGCCGCGGGTGACGTGTACGTCGTCCAGGGGCAATCGAACGCCGAAGCGTCGATGTACAACGGAGCCGCGAGTGGCGAGGAATCGCCGTACCTGCGGAGTTTCGGCAGCCCGGTCTCGGATCCGTCGATCTCCGCGGCGGACCGGGTCTGGAGCTACGCGACCGGCGACGTGTCCCGTCAGTCCGGGTCGGTCGGGCAGTGGGCGATCCGGATGGGACGGCAGCTGGTCGACAAGTACCAGGTGCCGATCGCGTTGATCAACGGCGCGCACGGCGGCCGGCCGATCGCCTTCTTCCAGCGCAACGACGCGAACCCCGACGACCTCAGCACCAACTACGGCCGGCTCCGGCAGCGCCTGGTGGCCGCCGGAGTCATCGACCACATCCGCGGCGTCCTCTGGTACCAGGGCGAGTCCGACAGCGACAACGCGGCTGTGCACGTCAGCGGCTTCACGTCACTCCTGCAGGACTGGCGCGCGGACTTCGGTACGGCGCCGAAGTACTACGTCTACCAAGTGCGCACGTCCCCCTGCGGTAACTCCACCAGCATCAACCTGCGTGAGGCACAGCGGCAGCTGGGCGACACACACGGCGTCACCGTGCTGTCGACCACAGGTCTGTCCGGCCACGACGGTTGCCACTACGCGTACGCCGGTGGGTACCGCGAGATGGGCGACCACGCGTACGCCGTGGTGGCCCGCGACCTGTACGGCGGCCCGTCCGCCGGCGTGGCTCCGCCGAACCCGCTTGATGTCACTGCAACCGGCTCGCAGCTGACTGTGCGACTGCGCTCCACCGACCCGCTGACTGTCGACGACGGTGTGGCTGCTGACTTCCGGGTGGACGGTGCCGCGGTCACTGTGACGTCTGTCGCGTACGAGCCGGGCAAGCTGGTGCTGCAGCTGTCCGGTCCGCCGACCGGAGCGACCGCTCTCACCTATCAGGCACACCTGCGAGCAGGTCCGTGGATCACCAACGCTGTCGGCGCAGGGCTGCTGACGTTCAGCCTGCCGATCAGCTGAGCGGAGCAGGTGGGGGCGGTCGGCCGGCCGCCCCCACCTGGTCTGCCGGCGACGTACCGTAGATGCATGTCAGTCACAGGGGGACCGCCTTCCACCCATGAAGAGGAGGTGGAGGAGCGGGTCGGGGCGTACCGGCTGATCCGGCGGCTCGGACAGGGCGGCATGGGCGTCGTGTACCTGGCAGAAGGACCGGAGCGCGAGGAGGTGGCGCTCAAGGTACTGCGGCCGCACGTGGCGCACGACCCGATCGCGCGGGCGCGGTTGCAGCGCGAAGCGACCACGCTGCAGAAGGTGAACCACCCTGGTGTGGCAGGCATCCTCGACCACGACCTGGAGGGCGAGCAGCCCTACCTGGTGACCCGCTTCGTCCCGGGCCGTCCGCTGGACGAGCAGGTCGACGAGCGGGGTCCGCTGACGCCTCGCAAGTGGCTCCCGCTGGCCGGCTGCCTGGCCGAGTCGCTGCAGGCGATCCACGCGGTCGGGGTGATCCACCGCGACCTCAAGCCCGGCAACGTGATGATGTGCAACGGCAAGCCGGTGATGATCGACTTCGGCATCGCCCAGGCCGCCGACGACCTGCGCCTCACCCAGACCGGCCTCGTGATCGGTACGCCGGGCTACCTGGCGCCGGAGCTGATCGAGGGCGAGATGGTGTCGCAGTCCGCGGACTGGTGGGGCTGGGCAGCCACCGTCGCGTTCGCCGCGACCGGCCGTCGTCCCTTCGGCAAGGGCCCGTTCGAGGCGGTGCTGGCGCGCGTGCACTCCGGGCAGGCCGACCTGGACGGGCTGGACCCGCGGCTGAAGTCACTGCTCGCTGCTGCGCTGTCCCCTGACAAGGCCGACCGGCCTACGCAGGAAGAGATCATGACGGGGCTCAACCGGTACGCCGAGGGCCGTGACGCGCTGCCGCCGCGTGAGGCTCCGACCGTGGCTGCCGTGGCGCCGACGAAGCTCGTCACCAAGCAACTGCCTCTGGACGCGCCGACGGAAGAGCCGGTGGCGGAAGAGCCGACCGGCCCCACACCGACCCAGGTGGCCGAGCTGGTGCCGCAGGTGATTCCGCCGCTGTCGGCGTTCGCCCCGATCCGGGACAAGCTCCGGGACGTCGCCACGAAGAAGCCGGTCGCGGAGGCGCCCGTTCAGGGGCCTTATCAGCCGGCGCCTTACGCAGAGCCCTACTCGGCGCCCTACGCGGCTCCTTACGCGGCGCCGTACCAGCAGCCCTTCCAGCCGCCGTACCAGAGCTCTGCGCCGGTGCCGTACCAGCAGTCGTCCCAGCCGGTACCTGTGCAGCCCGCGCATCCCGTCAAGGCCCCACCGACCGGACGTCGTACCGCGGTCGTCGTCGGCTTCATGATCGCGCTGACCGGACTGGTCGCGCTGACACCCGGCCTCGGCGCGGTTGTCGCCATCCTGCTCCTGGTCCTCGCACGCACGGTCGACCGCTCGAGTACGGCGCTGATGCGGCGCCGCCAGGTCCGCGGCCGCGCCGGGAAGTCGGACGGCCTTGTCGCCGTGGCCGCCAGCCCCGTGCAACTCGCCACCGCCCTGCTGATCACCCTGCCGTGCCTGATCCTGCCGCTGCTCACAGCGGTCGTGGTCGGCGGCGTCGTCACCGGTGTCGCAGCATCGGCGAACGGACTCGACTGGCAGCCCCTGTCCGCCGTCGGTTTCGGTACGGCGGCGCTCACCGCGCTGTTCTGCTGCTGGTGGGGCCCTGGCGGCAGCTCGCTGCGCCGCGGTGCGCACATCACGGCCCGCAACACGTTCCGGCCGCGTTGGTTCTCCGCTCTGATCGCGGTCGTGCTGCTCGCGATCGGCGGCATCGCCTTCTACCAGGCGACGCAGGGCGCCGGCGCCGAGTGGGCCCGCAGCCCGATCGAGACGCCGAACATCGAGCGGCCGACGCTCGGCGACCTGCGGAACGCGCCGTTCATCCGCGACCTCCCCGTCATCGGTAACTGACGACGGGGAGGCCGGGCTTCGTCAGAGCTGGACGATCTGGCTGCGCTCGGGGCCGACGCCGATCGCCGAGATCCGGGCGCCGCTGAGCGACTCGACGGCGCGCACGTAGCTCTGCGCCTCCTTCGGCAGGTCGTCGAAGGTGCGGCAGCCGGAGATGTCCTCGCTCCAGCCGTCGAACTCCTCGTAGACCGGGACCGCGTGGTGGAAGTCGGTCTGGGTCATCGGCATCTCGTCGTGCCGCACGCCGTTCACGTCGTACGCGACACAGACCGGGATCTTCTCGCGGCCGGTCAGGGTGTCGAGCTTGGTCAGCACGAAGTCGGAGACGCCGTTCACGCGAGCGGCGTACCGGGCGATCACCGCGTCGTACCAACCGCAGCGCCGCGGGCGTCCGGTCGTCGTACCGAACTCGAAGCCCTGCTGGCGAAGCCATTCGCCGTCCGCGTCCAGCAGCTCGGTCGGGAACGGGCCCTCGCCGACGCGGGTGGTGTACGCCTTCACGACGGCCATCACGCGGTCGATCCGGGTCGGCGGGATGCCGGTGCCGGTGCAGGCGCCCGCGGAGATCGCGTTCGACGAGGTGACGAACGGGTAGGTGCCGTGGTCGACGTCGAGCAGCGTGGCCTGGCCCGCCTCCATCAGCACGGTCTTGCCGGCGTCGAGCGCCTGGTTCAGCACCAGGCTGGTGTCCGCGACCATCGGCTTCAGGCGGTCCGCGTACCCGAGCAGCTCGTCGAGGACCTCGCGAATCTCGACCGCGCGCCGGTTGTACACCTTCACCAGCAGCTGGTTCTTCTGCTCCAGCGCGCCGGTGACCTTCTGCTCGAGGATCTTCTCGTCGTACAGGTCCTGGATCCGGATGCCGATCCGGTTCATCTTGTCGGCGTACGTCGGACCGATGCCACGGCCCGTCGTACCGATCCGGCGACTGCCCAGGAACCGCTCGGTGACCTTGTCCAGCGTCCGGTTGTACGGCGGGATCACGTGCGCACTGGCACTGACCACCAGCCGGGACGTGTCCACTCCACGCGCCTGCAGCGCGTCGAGCTCCTCGAACAGCACGCCGAGGTCGACCACGACCCCGTTGCCGATCACCGGCGTGACGCCCGGTGTCAGGATGCCGCTCGGGAGCAGGTGCAACGCGTACTTCTCGGACCCGATCACGACCGTGTGGCCGGCGTTGTTGCCGCCGTTGAACTTGACCACGTAGTCGATGACCTCGCCCGTGTTGCCGAGCAGATCGGTCGCTTTACCCTTGCCCTCATCGCCCCACTGGGCGCCGACGAGCACGATTGCGGGCATCTCAGCCCTCCTCTTTCACGCGCCGGCCTCACACCCCGTGGCGACCCGCGCTGGAAACGGTGAAGCCCGGAGACGTTCACCGGACATTCATCCGGCGACGCATCCAGGCTCTTGCGACCAAAGCCTACCGGAACCGGGATCCCGGCTTCCGGCCCTGTCCACAAGGCCGTAGTCATTGTTTCCTCAGGCGACGGGTTGCCATTTTGCGTGATCACGTGCACACTCTTAGTCAGCGGCCCGCCGAAACTGCCGCAGGGGACGGTTCCGGCGGGCCGCTTCCTCGTTCCCGGGTTAGTCGAGGCCCTCCGGGTTGGTCGCCAGCCATTCCTTCACCCGCCGGTCGGCCTCCTCGCGCGACACGTCCTCGACCTTCGTCAGGATCGCCCACCGGTGGCCGAACGGGTCGATCACCGTGCCGTACCGGTCGCCGGTCATGAACGTCTGCACCTGCTCGACCGGCTTCGCACCGGCCGCGACCGCCTTCGCGAACGTCGCGTCCACGTCCGGCACGTAATGCACCAGCGACGAGTGCACCCACTCGCCGTTCGGCGCCCGCAGCCCGATCTGCGGCATCTGGTCGCTCAGCTGCAGCATCGAGTCGCCGAACCGCAGCTCGGCCTGACCGACCCGGCCGTCCGGCATGTCCTGGCGGCTGACCACCTCGGCGCCGAACACCGAGGTGTAGAACTCGATGGCCTTCGGCCCGTCGGACACGGCGAGGTACGGGGTGAGCGAGTGATAACCGTCGGGGATGGGGTTTACCGTGTTCGTCGTCATGCCTCCAGTCAACGGGCCGGAGGCCTTGCCGGTCTTGTAAGAAAGCGACAGCCAGGATGAGCCAGCCACCGGACAGCGAGAAGGGCATCCTGCACCCGCGGGAGCAGGCCCGGCACCGCACGCTGCACCGGCTCGCGGCGGGACCGGAGGCCGGGCGGTTCGTGGAGTGGTACTGGATCGTCGAGTGGGATCTCGACGAGCCGTACACCGCCGAGGTGCTGCCGTTCCCGGCGGTGAACGTGACCTTCGAGCAGCCGGGCGGCGCGTTCGTGAACGGCGTCTGCACTCGCAAGTTCGAACGCGAACTCCGGGGGCGCGGGCGGGCCTTCGGGGTGAAGTTCTGGGCGGGCGGGTTCGGGGCGATCACCGGGCTCGACGTCGGGTCGTTCCGCGACGAGGTGCTGCCGCTGACGGCGGTGTTCCCGGACGGCGACCGGCTCGCGGACCTGATGTTCGAGGCCGAGTCCGACGTCCGGAGGCGCGCGGTGTTCGAGGCGTTCCTGCGCGACCACCTCGCGCCGCCCGATCCGTCGTACGAGCTGGTCCGGGAGATCGTGTCGACGATGGCGGCCGACCGTTCGCTGGCGCGCGTCGACGAGATCACCGAGCGTTTCGACGTACCGATACGCACCCTCCAGCGGCTCTTCCGCCGGTACGTCGGTGTCGGCCCGAAGTGGGTGTTGCGCCGGTATCGCCTGCACGACGGCGCCGAACTGCTCGCCCAGGGCGAAGCAGCCGAGCTGGCGGAGCTGTCCGCGTCCCTCGGCTACTTCGACCAGGCCCACTTCTCCAAGGAGTTCAAGCAACAGATCGGCCTCACCCCCGCCGAGTACGCCGCCCGCGCCGCCGCCGAACGCCAGATCACCTACCGCTGACAGGCTGTCGCCGACCGGGAACGCTCAGGGCCACATCTTCGTGATCCGACCTCCTGCATGCACGTGCCAGAAGCCAACGGAGGCTCTGTGCGTCGCCGCAAGCATCGCGCGCTCGGCGTCGACGAAGCGCCGGGCCATCTCGTCCAGGCCCAGATTCCCCGAGGCAAGGCAGAAGAGATGACCAGCCTCCAAGGCACTCAGCTCGTGCTCTCGGTAGCGGATTCGCTTGTCTTTGGTGAGCAGTAACCACCCACGGGAGCAGCCCTCGGCGATCCACTCCTCGTCTGGGATCCGTGTCGCGTCGTGCTGATAGAAGTCCGCGATCAGGTGAATCGTCCAGCCGAGGTCGCGAAGACGCGCGGCGGATGCTTTCCCAAGGCTACGGTCGAAGAAGTACTCAGGCTGCTTGGCGGAGCACATCTTCGACTACATCCGCGGGCAGGTCGAATTCGTCCGCAACGACGCTGATCGGTTCCCCAGTACGCCACAACGAGACCAGCGCATCGACTGGAATCTTGCTTCTCGCCAGGACTGGCGCGCCCCAGCCGAAACTCGGGTCGATGACCACCTCAGCCCGGGCCGGGTACTGCGGCAGACGCAGGCGTGCAGGGTTGCCCTTCGCATCCCAGCTGATGTAAGTCAGGTACTCGGCGATGACCTCGGGGATTGCCATTTGATCGTCCCGAGCGTGGATGAGCGATTCGTCCGCGACCCGGACGAAGAGGCCAACGCCGTCGGTAGCGATCCGCGCCCGAGCCAGCGCGTAGGGGTCCTGGAACTCGGAACGCACCAGGTCGGCCGCCCGCCGGATGTTGGGCATCGAGAAGCCCAGTTCACGCAGCGTTCGCAGGACGAAAGCCTCGACGACGCCCACGAACGGCACCCGAGGCCAGCCGCGTCGCTCAGGACGAACGGCGTGCACCAGTGACGGCCGCGAGCCGTCGGCGAGCCAGGCGTCCAGAGTCGACTCAGGCATCTTGAGGGTCCTTGCCGCCTCGCGTGCGGTGAGGAGCGGTGTCTTGTATATGTCCGTCATTGACTTCTCCTCTCCAGGTAGCGGCCGACGAGACGTTCGACAACGTTGTGTGATGAAGTCTCGCAGAACTCACCGACAAAACGGTCGCGGCTCGGCGCCAGATCACCTACCGCTGAGCTTCACTGTCACGGCCATTGCTGTTGCGGTCACTGCGGCTGCGAGAGCGATCCCGAAGCCGTACTGCGCACTGTGGCCGTCGACGACCCAGCCGGCGAACGCGGAGCCCAGCGCGATGCCTGCCGCGCCACCGGAGTTCAGCCAGGTGAAGGCCTGTGTCAGCACGGCCGAATCGACTGCTGACTCGGTCAGGACGGCTGACAGCGTTTGGAAGGGCGCGATCGCCAGGCCCGGCAGAGCCAGAGCGACCGCCGCGGTCAGTGGTGTGTCGACTGCGATCAACGGCAGGCAGCTGAGCGTCAGCCAGATGAAGGCGAGGACGAACTGCGTCTCCGGGGCGGTCCGCCAGCGCCTGGCGCCGTACGCGAGGCCTGCGAACAGGCTCACCAGGCTGGTGATGCTGTAGAGCGGCCCTGCCAGTCCAGGCGTACCTCTGGAGACAGCGAACGCGGTGACGGACACCTGCATGCTGCCGAAGAAGAGGCCGATGCCGATGTTGGTACCGACCAGGGCGGCGAATCGCTTGTGGAGCAAGTCTTTCGAGCTCACGTGGTGACCGGGTGCGTGTGGTGGCGGGGCAGTGTCGCGTTGCACGGACAGCAGGAAGCCGCCACTCAGTAGGAGGCCCGTTGCGAGTAGCGAGCCTGCTGCCGGGGCGGTGGACGAGCTGATGATGCCGACGAGGCCAGGGCCGACCATGAACGCGATGCCGACGCTCAACGCCTCCAGTGCGAACGCTGACGACAGCATCGGGGTGTCCCGCAGAGCGTGGGACCAGCGTGCTGCCGTCTGCGCACCGATCTGCGGGAGGGTGCCGCCGGCCAGTACTCCTGTGGCGATCAGCGCAGGCAACGGAGCACCTGTGATCGTGAGGCCGATCAGCAGTGCGACGGCGACCGCGTGCGCCAGCAGGGTGAGGGGCAACATCCGGGTCTGGCCGAACCGGTCGATGAGCCGGGCGACCTGAGGGCCCGCGACCGCTTCCGCGACCGCGAACCCGCCGGTGACGCTGCCGGCGGCCGCGTACGAGCCGGTCGATCCGTGGACCAGCCAGACGATGCCCAGGCCGGTCATCGCGATCCCGATCCGCGCCGGGGCCGCTGCCAGGTAGAACTTCCACGCGCCAGGGGTCCGCAGTACCTCGGTATAGGTGTTGCTGGACCTGTTTGTGGGCGCGTCGATCCGTCCGGTGAGAGCCGGCACGGTGTGACCTTCCGCTGCCCGCCGGGGCGGGGACCCGACCGTGGGCGTCCAGCTTCGCCGGTCTGTCCGTCCGCCTAGAACCGTCCATGTTCGGCAAGAAGCGGGGACGCTCGCCGCTTGCCGGCACTGTCAACGGGCAGAAACCTCGAGTGTTTCAGGTTGACACGAACATCGTACCGTCCCGGAGCACGGGCACGCTGCGGCTCTCGTCCACCTCGGCCGCGATCGCCACGTCCTCCGCATAGCCGTACTGCGTGAGCTCACGGCCGCCGGCGCACTCGTGCAGCAGTCGCGGCAGGTCCTCCGCCACCGCGTCGTACGCCGCCACGGCCGCACGCGCCTCTGGAGACGGGTTGTCGCTCTGGAGCGCGCTCAGGAAGCCGCCGGCGCCCCACAGGTCCTCGACCGCGGGCCGGAGCGACCCGTCCTTCCAGCGCTCACCCGCGGCGATGGCAACCACTCTGCGACCGTTGCCTTGCTTGTTGACCCACTCGGCGGCCGCCTGACGATTACGCAGCGACACCGCGATCACGGTGGCGCCGCTGTCGCTCAGCTGCTTCGAGATCGTCGAGCCGTTCGGCGAGGGCAGCACCAGCCGGGTGATTCCGGTCACGCTGCGGATCGTTGCCGGCGACAGGCTCACCTCGCCCGGTCCCGCCGCGGAGCGTCCGACCGCGAGCGTCGCGTCGTACTGCTCGGCGTAGACGACGGCGGTCTCGTCGCGCCACCGGTACGGGAGGACGTCGATGCCGAGATCGGCCGCCACCGTCACCGCCGTCGTGAACGACAGCACGTCGACGACCGCGACGATGTCCCCGGCAACGACCTCCGCTCCGACCGGCCCCCAGTCGAACCCGGCGGCGAATCCGTGCTGCGCGTAAGGGCTGGTCACCCGGCAGATCCTTCCGCCGGACAACCAACCCCACAAGCGGATTTCAGCTCAGCGCGTCCGCGGCCGTCGGCGACGAGTCGCGCAGGAACGTGGCGCAGCGCTCGGCCTCGTCCTTCTCGTCGATCAGCGCCGCCGCCTTGCCCAGCGCGGCCAGCGCGCGCAGGAAGCCGCGGTTCGGCTCGTGCTCCCACGGGACCGGGCCGTGGCCCTTCCAGCCGTTGCGCCGGAGCAGGTCCAGGGCCCGGTGGTAGCCGGTCCGCGCGTATGCGTAGCCCTCGATCGTGCGGCCGTCCGCGAGGGCGGCCTCGGCCAGCACGGCCCAGGCGAGCGACGACGTCGGGTACTTGGCCGCGACGTCGGCGGGAGCGGCTCCGTCGGCGAGTTCCGCCGCGGCCGGGTCGACCGGTAGTAGTGTCTCGGGTGGACCTGAGAGCAGATTGTTCAATTCCATAAGCACATCTTCGCCGATCACGCAGCCGTACCGGCACGTGACCGTCTGACGAAATCCGTTGACCGTTCACGTAGCGGCCACGGATGCTTGAGACACTGCGTCGACCGCCGTGGTTCCCAGCTACGGCCGGAAGGAGGCACCGGATGAGCGTCATCGTCCTGAACGCGTCGTACGAACCGCTGCACACCGTCTCGATCCAGCACGCCATCCGGATGCTGGTTCGCGAGGTCGCCGTGGTCGAAGAGGCGCACGGAGAGCGAACTATCGGCCCTTTCCCGGTCCCTCGCGTGCTACGCCTGGTCCGGTACGTCGTGACGCACTGGCGCTACGCGGCCGGCCGGATGAAGTACAGCAAGCACGGCGTGCTGCGCCGCGACAAGTTCCGCTGCGCGTACTGCGGCCTCGACAACGCCGACACCATGGACCACGTCCAACCCAGGTCCAGGGGCGGCCGCACCGAGTGGCTGAACGCGGTAGCCGCCCACGCCGCCTGCAACGAGCGGAAAGGCAACCGCACCCCGTCCGAGGCCGGCATGCCCCTCCTCTGGCAACCCTGGATACCAACCCGCGCCGAGCTCGTCATAGACAGATGACGAGCATTTTTTATGCCCTTTTCCAGGCACCGGCCCCACCGGTTGGCGTCCGGACGCACGCTCGAGATCACCACGGTCGCTGACCGGCCCGAACTCGCCAACACCGACATCGACGCCGGCCCCTGGCCGGCCTTCATGCGCCACAACCGCATCTCCGAGGCGTACTTCGGCCGCACCGCCGAAACCTTCGCGGAGACCTGTCTCGTCGCTACCTCCGATGGCCGAGCCGTCGGTGACGCGCACGCCGTCCAGCTCCGGTCCCGCCCGGAGTTCCCTTCCGGCGGCTGGGAGCAGGCCGTCGTCTGGGCCTTCGCCGACGCCCATCGCCGGGTTCGGCCGGACATCGCCTGTGCCCTCAATATCAGCGTGGCGCGCGATTTCCAGGGTGAGGGCGTGGCCTCGCTGTTGCTCAGCGCGCTCCGCGAGGCGGCCGCCGACGTTGGTCTCAAGGCGTTGGACGCGCCCGTACGTCCTACGCACAAGCACCTGGAACCCTTCGCCGCGATGAGCGAGTACGCCGTGCGTACACGGCCGGATGGTCTGCCCGTCGATCCGTGGCTCCGGACGCACGTCCGCGCTGGTGGTCGCATCGCCAGCGTCGCGCCCGCGTCCTGGGTGATCGCCGGCTCGCTTGCCGAGTGGCGTTCGTGGACGGGTCTTCGGTTCGACCGCAGCGGGCCCGTCGTGGTCGCGGGGGCACTGGTGCCGGTGGCATGTGACGTCGCGGCCGGGCAGGCCGTCTATGTCGAGCCGAACGTGTGGGTGCGGCACCAGTTCTCCACAGACTGAAAAGTCATCCGTCGGCACCAGGGCGAATCGCGGCAAGTTCTTGGGCATGAATCCTCAACTTGCCGTGATGGCCTCGATCCGGGGTGGGGTGTTCACCCGGGCCGACGCGCGTGCCTGTGGTTATGCCGATGCCGAGATCGACTCCCTGCTGGATGCCGGCCGCTGGCGGCGGATCCGGCGCGGGACGTATGCCGCCCATCGTTCGCTCATGCTCGTCACCCAGGAAGTTCTGTACCTGCGCAGGGTGTACCGCGTCCTGCGCGCCAGCGGACCGTCGGTCTTCGCCAGCCACCAGTCCGCCGCGGCCCTGCATGCCTTGCCTGTCTGGGGTCTTGACCTCACACGCGTCCACGTGACCGCGCCCGACGGACGGTCCGGCCGGGTCCGTGGCGTGCACCGCCACATCCGCGACCCGGTCGGCCCCGGGCTGCAGCTGTGGAACACGTTGCGCATGGTCTCGCCCGCCCGCGCGGTCGTCGAGGTCGCCGCCAACGCACCACCCGCACCCGCCGTCGTGCTCGCGGACGCCGCGCTGTACGCCGGGATGGTCGACCGGCGTGCCCTGAACCGTGCGGCAGGGCAGCTCGACTACGGCAAGAAGCGTGCGCTCAAGGTGCTGGACCAGCTCACCGGCGCTTCCTCGATCGCGGAGTCCCGGCTGCGCTTCATCCTCGCCACCACAGGTCTGCCGACGCCGAGCGAGACCCCCGTGCCGGAGCCCGACCACGAGGAACCCGACGACTCTGCCGCCGGTGCGTTGTGGTTCCCAGACGAGCGCACCGTCGTCGAGTTCGAGCCGCGTTTCCCCTTCTGGTGCGAGCAGTCCGAGCCCACCACCGACGTCCCCGTCCCCGGCCCGCCGCACGGCTCTTCACTAGCCGACGATCCGCAGCCCGTCGAGCGCTGCTGGATCCCCTGGGCCGACCTCGACAACCCGCAGACCGTGGCCGACCGCATCCGCACCACGTTCACCCGAGCCGCCCGCCGCACCGGCATCCGCCACTTCACCCCGACCCGCGCCCGGATGTGACAGAAGGGCCCACCGCCGACGGCGGTGAGCCCTTCCCCGATCCCCTCCAGGAGGACCAGATGATCTCAGGCGTTCAGCGACGTACCCGTGGAGCGCAGGTTCTCGCAGGCCTCGCCGACGCGCTTCGCCATGCCCTCTTCGGCCAGCTTGCCCCAGGCGCGCGGGTCGTAGGCCTTCTTGTTGCCGACCTCGCCGTCAACCTTCAGCACGCCGTCGTAGTTCGTGAACATGTGCGCCGCCGCCGGGCGGGTGAACGCGTACTGCGTGTCGGTGTCGACGTTCATCTTGATGACGCCGTTGTCGACCGCGGCCCGGATCTCCTCGAGCGTCGAGCCGGAGCCGCCGTGGAACACCAGGTCGAACGGGCGCTCCTTGCCGACCTTGGCGCCGACCTGGTCCTGGATCTCGGCCAGGATCTCCGGGCGCAGCTTGACCGCACCCGGCTTGTACACGCCGTGCACGTTGCCGAAGGTCAGCGCGGTCAGGTAGCGGCCGTTCTCGCCGGTGCCGAGTGCCTCGACCGTGGCCAGGCCGTCCTCGACGGTGGTGTAGAGCTTCTCGTTGATCTCGTTGGCGACGCCGTCCTCCTCGCCGCCGACCACGCCGACCTCGATCTCCAGGACGATCTTCGCCGCGGCGGCCTTCGCCAGCAGCTCCTTGGCGATCTCCAGGTTCTCGGTCAGCGGCACCGCGGAGCCGTCCCACATGTGCGACTGGAACAGCGGGTTCTCACCGCGCGCGACCCGCTCGGCCGAGATCTCCAGCAGCGGCCGGACGAAGCCGTCCAGCTTGTCCTTCGGGCAGTGGTCGGTGTGCAGCGCGATGTTCACCGGGTAGTTCTTGGCGACCTCGTGCGCGTAGGCGGCCAGCGCGACGGAACCGGTCACCATGTCCTTCACCGTCGGGCCGGACAGGTACTCCGCACCACCGGTGGACACCTGGATGATGCCGTCCGAGCCCGCCTCGGCGAATCCGCGGATCGCGGCGTTCAGCGTCTGCGAGGAGCTGACATTGATGGCCGGGTAGGCGAAGCGGTTCTGCTTGGCCTTGTCCAGCATCTCGGCGTAGACCTCAGGGGTTGCAATAGGCATGTCTCGCGGTACTCCTCACAACACAGTTCTTGTGGGTTCGGCTCCAGTATTGCCGCCGGGCACTTCGTCGGATCCGGCGGCCCACCTGCCGAACCGGCCCGGTGGCCGGGGAGCGATCGGCAGGGATACAGACCAGTTGGCGAACAGGACCGATCCAGTTCACGGGGTCCGGGCAGCCACCGCGGGCGGCAGCCTACCCGGGACCGGTCAGGCGGACCCGGTTCGCGGGCCGCGGGGGGTCAGGGCCATGTGCAGCCGGTAGCGGTCGGCGCGGTACGCCGACCAGGACAGCTCGACGACCTTGCGGCCGGCGAACGTGGTGCGCTCGAGGACCAGCAGGGGTGCCCGCCGGGCCACTCCGAGCACCCGGGCGACATGACCGTCGGCGTTGTCCGCCCGCACGGTCTGCTCACCGGAGGTGACGACGACGTCGTACTCGCTGGCGAAGACGTCGTACAGCGTGCCGAGCTCGCGGCCGAGCAGGCCGGGGAAGAGCGCGGACGGGTAGTAGCCGACCTCGTAGGCCATCGGCGACGCGTCGGCCGTCCGGAGCCGCTCGACGCGGATGACCTTGGTGCCCTTGGCGACCCGCAGTCCCTTCGCGGTCTCCTCGGACGCCTCGATCTCGCTCGCCGACAGCACCACGGTCCCGGGCTCGAGGCCGCGGGCCCGCATCTCCCGGGAGAACGAGGTGAGGTGCAGCTGGGAGTCGACCTGGGGGCCGGTGACGAAGGTCCCCTTGCCGTGCACCCGTTCCAGCGCGCCGGACTCGACGAGGTCGCTGATCGCCTGCCGGACGGTCACCCGGGACACGTTCAGCTTGTCCACCAGGGCACGCTCGGAAGGGATCGGGTCGCCGGGGTGCAACTCGACGTCGATCAGCCGTTCCAGCACCGATCGGACCTGGGCCCGCTTGGTCGCCACCATGGAATCTCGATCCTCCAGACCTGGGCGGGCCTCGGGGGTGCCCCGGAGCGCCGCTCACTGCTATCGTGCGCAGCATACCTGTTAAGACCAGATAGGACCAGTGATCGTAGTGGTGTCTGTCCCCGCCCAGGAAACCCGGATGGCGGCCGAAATCGCCGAGCAGCCGGCCGCGCTCGCCGCGACCTTCGAGCATGTGCTGCCGCTGCGGCACGACATCACCCGCCTGGCCGCCGGCCGCCGGAACGTGATCTTCGTGGCCCGCGGATCGTCCGACAACGCGGGCGTCTACGGGCGGTACCTGACCGAGATCCACGCGGGCCGGCAGGCGTCGCTGGCCGCGCCGTCGGTGGCCACGCTGTACGGCGCGAACCTCGACCTCTCGAACTCGCTGGTCGTCGCGGTCAGCCAGTCGGGTGCGACCCAGGAGATCGTCGACACGGCCGAGTGGGCCAAGCGCAACGGCGCCGCGATCGTCGGCATCACGAACGACGGCAACAGCCCGCTGGCCTCCACGGCGGACGTCGCGCTGATCACCCAGGCCGGCCAGGAGCTCGCCGTACCGGCCACGAAGACGTACACGACCCAGCTGGCCGCGATCACGGTGGCCGTGGACGCGCTCGCGCCGCGGCCGGGGACGCTCGACGCGGACATCGCCCGGGTTCCGGACGCGGCGACCAAGATGTTGTCCGGCTCGGTCGAGGCCGCGGCGGACCTGCTGGCGGGTGCCCACGACGTGCTCGCGAGCGGTCGCGGGCTGTCGTTCGGCACGACGCTGGAGGTCGCGCTGAAGCTCGAGGAGACCTGCCTGCAGCCGGTCCGCGGACTCTCGTACGCCGACCTGAAGCACGGCCCGATCGCGGTCGTCGACGCCGACCTGGTGACGATCCTGGTCACCGCCGGCGAGGGCCCAGCCCTGCCCGGTATGACCGAACTGGCCGGCCTCGTCCGCGAGAAGGGCAGCAAGATCCTCGGCATCGGCGGCGACCCCGCGTTCGCCTCCCGCTGCGACGTGAACCTCGCCGGCCCCGACCTCCCGGAGACCCTCGTCCCGCTCGCCCTGGTCATCCCGGCCCAGCGCGCGATCGAGCTCCTGGCCCGCAAACTCGGCCTCGACCCCGACGCCCCCCGCGGCCTCCGCAAGGTCACCCAGACCGACTGAACAAAGTGCTCATTGGGTGCGCACTTTGAGTGGAATCGTAGTGGTCGTCAACCGGGGAACACCTGAGAGAGGACCACTGCGATGCTGCGAGGATTTGCGACCGTCAGCTTCTACGCGACCGACCTGAAGGCGGCGCGGGCCTGGTACGAGAAGTTGCTCGGGATCGAGGCGTACTACGCGGTGCCGACCGTCGAGGATCCGGCGTATGTCGAGTTCCGGTTCGGCGACTTCCAGTGCGAGCTCGGCATCATCGACGCGCGGTACGCCACCCAGCAGGTCGGGTCGACGCCGGCCGGAGCGATCATCCACTGGCACGTCGACGACCTCGAGGCCGAGCTCCAGCACCTCCTCGACCACGGCGCCACCCTGCACGAGCCGATCACCGAACGCGGCAACAACACCGGCTTCCGCACCGCCAGCGTCGTGGACCCCTTCGGCAACCTGATCGGCATCATGAACAACCCCCACTACGTCCAGATCCACCAAGAACTAACCGCCTGAACCGCGGCATGTAGCCCAGTCCCGCGCGGGGCTGGGCTACATGCCGCGGTGGGTCAGGGCGGTGGTGATCTGGGTGGCGGCTTGGCGGAGGTGGGGGAGGAATTCCTCGCAGAGGGACGTGGGCGTCGAGCGGGAGGCGTGGGCGGAGACGTTGAGGGCGGCGATGACGCGGCCGCGGGAGTTGTGGATGGGGGCGGCGATGGAGCGGAGGCCCTGTTCGAGCTCCTGGTCGACCAGGGCGTAGCCGTCGGCGCGCGCTTGGGTGATGGCGGCGCGGAGTTCGTCGGGGGATGTGAGCGTGCGGTCGGTAAGCGGCTCGGGCTGCAGAGTGTCGAGGTACGACGTGAGTTCGTCGTCGGGGAGGCCCGCGAGGAGGACCCGGCCCATCGAGGTCGGGTACGCCGGGAGGCGGGCGCCGACGCCCAGCGCCACCGTCATGATGCGGCTCGTCGGGACGCGGGCGACGTACACGATGTCAGGCAGGTCGAGGGTCGCGATCGAGCAGGACTCGCGGGTCTTGGCGCTGAGTTCCTCCATGAACGGGCCGGCGAGTTCACCTAGGTCGAGGGACGACAGGTAGGCCCAGCCCAGGGCGAGTACGCGCGGGGTGAGCGAGAAGCGGCGGTTGTCGCTGCGGACGTAGCCCAGCTCCTCCAGCGTGAGCAGGATCCGGCGCGCCGTCGCGGGCGTGATGCCGACGGCGCGCGCCACCTCGCTGAGCGTCAGCGACGGCGCCTCGGCGGAGAACGCGCGGATCACCGCGAGGCCGCGCTCCAGTCCTTGCAGAAATGTGCCTGTAGACGCGTCACCCGGCATCGGCTAGCCTACTTTTCGTTGAAAGAAGAACTATTCGCTGAGCGAAATCCTAGCGGAGCCGTCGATGCCACGTCCAGTCGAACCTGATGCGGTGCAGCCCGGCGGCGGGTTCGTGCACACGTTCCTGCCCGGGCGGGTGGTGTTCGGCGCGGGCACGCTCGACCGTGTCGGAGCGGAGGTCGAGGCGCTCGGCGTACGACGGGTGCTCGTCATCGCGACCAAGTCCGCGCGCGCCGCAGCCGACGCAGTCGAATCCCAACTGGGCGACCGCTTCGCCGGCCGGATCGACGGAGTCACCCAACACGTACCAACCGAGCTAGCCGACCAGGCCCGCACCAAAGCCCACACCACCCAAGCCGATGCAGTAATAGCCATCGGCGGCGGCTCCGCAACAGGCCTAGCCAAAGCAATAGCCCTCACAAGCACCACCTCCCTGAGCCAACAATCAACCGACCTCGTGGTGGTGGCTGTGCCTACGACTTATTCGGGGTCTGAGATGACGGCGGTTTGGGGGGAGACTTCGGGTGAGGGGAAGGTGACCGGGGTGGATCTGGGGGTTCTGCCTCGGGTGGTGGTTTATGACCCGGTGTTGAGTCGGGGGTTGCCGCTGGGGGTTACCGCGGCAAGTGTGGCCAATGCGGTGGCGCATTGTGTTGAGGCCGTGTGGACTCCGAAGGCTGATCCGATCACGGAAATGGCTGCGGTTGAAGGGCTTCTGGCCTTGAGCGCGGGGCTGCGTGAGGTTCAGGCAGCACCTGAGGATTTAGATGCTCGGGGCAAGCTTTTGTACGGCGCCTGCCTGGCGGGGTCGGCGTTGGCGGCCGCCGGGACCGGACTGCATCACAAGCTGTGCCATCTGCTGGGCGGCACCTACAACCTGCCGCACGCCGAGACGCACGCCGCCGTACTCCCGCAGGTAACTCGGATGAACGCCCCCGCAGTCCCCCAAGCGAAAGCCCGACTGGAAGCAGCCCTGGGTACGACGGACCTCGCCGCCGGGCTGTTCGACCTGTTCCAAGCGGCTGGCGTGCCGACGAGCTTGCGCGAACTCGGCCTGACCGAAGCGCAAGCCGCCGAAGCCGCGAAGGCGTTCCGGCCGACCGCGAATCCGGTCCCGGTGACCGAGGAACTGGTGCGCGAGATTCTCAGCCGCGCCTGGGCCGGCACGCGACCTTGACGAACGAGGAGACCGGATGGACCTGCAAGGTGACGACCTGACCGAAGCCGTGGTGGCCAGCTTCGACGGCAGCGTCAGCGACCGCTACCGCGACGTGATGAGCGCGCTCATCCGCCACCTGCACGCGTTCGCGCGCGAGGTGGAGCTCACCGAGGACGAGTACTTCACCGCGATCGACTTCCTGACCAGGACCGGCCAGATCTCCACCGGTACGCGGCAGGAGTTCGTGCTGCTGGCCGACGTACTCGGGCTGTCCATGCTGACCGTCGGCCTGGGCAACCGGAAGCCGCCGGAAGCCACCCAGTCCACCGTGTTCGGCCCGTTCTTCGTCGAGGGATCCCCCGAGGCGCAGCTCGGCGACGACATCGCGAACGGCGCCCCCGGACAGCCGTGCCTGGTGAGCGGCAAGGTCCTGAACACCAAGGGCGAACCGATCGCCGGAGCACTCGTCGAGACCTGGCAGGCCGACGAGGACGGCTTCTACGACGTCCAGAAGGACCTCGACGGCCCGCAGAACCGTGCCCACCTCACGACCGATGCCGACGGCAACTACCGGTTCTGGGCGGTGAAGCCCGTCGCCTACCCGATCCCCGACGACGGCCCGGTCGGCGAGCTGCTCCGCGCCGGCGGTCGCGGTCCGATGCGCCCCGCGCACATCCACTTCATGGTCACCGCGCCCGGCTACAGCCGCCTCATCACCCACGTCTTCGCGGCAGGCGACGAGTTCCTCGACACCGACGCGGTCTTCGGCGTCAAGGAGTCGCTGATCGCCGAGTTCACCGAGCACGCTGCCGGCACCGAGGCCCCGGACGGCAAGACGCCCAGCGAGACCTACTACACCGTCCACTACGACTTGGTGCTCGCCACCACCGAGGAGACGCAGCAGTGATCACCACAGACGTTCTCATCGTCGGCAGCGGCCCGGCGGGCGGTGCCGCATCGCTGTTCCTGTCCACGTACGGCATCGACAACATCGTGCTGACCCGCTACGGCTGGACCGCCAACACGCCCCGCGCGCACATCACCAACCAGCGCACGATCGAGCTGATGCGCGACATGGGCATCGAGGACCAGGTCGTCGACAAGGGCACCGCCCACCACCTGATGGGCGAGACCGCGTTCTGCACCAGCCTGGCCGGCGAGGAGATCGGCCGGATCCGGACCTGGGGCACGCATCCACGCCGCCTCGCCGACTACACAGAGGCGAGCCCGTGCCTCCCCGTCGATCTCCCCCAGACCCTGTTCGAGCCGATCCTGGTCAGTACGGCGGCCGGCCGCGGCGCCCGGCTGCGCTTCGACACCGAGTACGAGAGCCTCGAGCAGGACGCCGACGGCGTGACGGCGACGGTGCGCGACCGGCTGAGCGGTACGACGTACCAGATCCGCGCGAAGTACTTGATCGGCGCGGACGGCGGGCGCAGCAAGGTCGCGCAGGACATCGAGCTGCCGATGGCGGGCCGGATGGACATCGAGGGGTCGATGAACATCGTGTTCGAGGCGGACCTCAGCCAGTACGTCGCCCACCGCCCGAGCGTCCTGTACTGGGTGCTCCAGCCCGGCGCGCAGATCGGCGGCATCGGCGCCGGCCTGATCCGGATGGTCCGCCCGTGGAACGAGTGGTTGATCGTCTGGGGCTACGACATCAACCAGCCCGCCCCGGTCGTGGACGCGGCGATGGCCACCGAGATCGTGCACAACCTGGTCGGCGACACGATCGACGTGAAGCTGAAGAGTGCGTCGGTCTGGAGCGTCAACCACATGTACGCCGAACGGACGTCCAAGGGCCGCGTGTTCTGTATGGGCGACGCGATCCACCGGCACCCGCCGAGCAACGGCCTCGGCTCGAACACCTCGATCCAGGACGCGTACAACCTGGCCTGGAAGCTCGCACTCGTCCTCAAGGGCCAGGCCGACCCGAAGCTGCTCGAGACCTACAACGACGAGCGCGCCCCGATCGCTCGGCAGATCGTTGACCGCGCCAACAAGAGCCGCAACCAGTTCGGCCAGATCTTCCGCGCCCTGGGCATGACGCCCGACGCACCGGCCGGCTGGACGATCGAGTCCCGCAAGGACGACACGGCCGCCGCGGCCGCGCAACGCGAGGAGCTGCGCCAGGCGATCGAGCTGAAGGACTACGAGTTCAACGCCCACGGCGTCGAACTCGGCCAGCGCTACAACTCCGCCGCGGTGCTCGCGGACGGTACGCCCGAGCCGCCGTACGACCGGGACCACGAGCTGTACTACCACCCGACGACCTGGCCCGGCGCCCGGATCCCGCACTGCTGGCTGACCCGCGGCTCGGAGACCGTGAGCACCCTGGACGTGGTCGGCAAGGGCCGGTTCACGCTGCTCACCGGGATCGGCGGCGAGGCGTGGGTCAAGGCGGCGCAGACGGTGGCCGAGCAACTCGGCGTACCGATCGAGCCGTTCGTGATCGGTCCCGGACGCGAACTCGACGACCTGTACGGCGACTGGGCGCGCGTGCGCGAGATCCCGGACGAGGGCTGTCTCCTCGTCCGCCCGGACGCGCACATCGCGTACCGCGCGTTCGAACAGCCCGAGGACCCGACGGAAGGGCTTCGGCAGGCGCTCCGGACGCTGCTAGGCCGCTGACGACTCCTGGGCCTCGCGGAGGATCCGGTCGAGGATCGCCGAGATCTCCGCGGTCTCGGCGTCCAGCAGGGTGATCAGCGCGACCCGGGACGTCTCCGAGCGCGCCTCCAGCGCGGCGGCGCTCAAGGCGCGGACGGTGCCCAGTTCGTGGATCAGTTCGTCCCACAGAGCGTTCATCACAAACCCCCATGTCTCCCGTCACAGCAACCCAGCGCGACGAGAAGGCCTCACTTCTGTCACCAGGAACAACGGAGTGAGGCCGCGGGAGGTTACGTACTCGTCAACAACTTCCGGATTGGCCGAAGGTGTGGCGGCGGATCCAGGAGTGCATGGCGATCGCCGCGGCGGCGCTCGCGTTGATCGAACGGGTGGAGCCGAACTGGGCGATCGACAGGACCGCCGTACAGATCTCGTGGGCGTCGGCGGTCAGCCCGGGGCCTTCCTGACCGAAGAGCAGGACGCAGGCCCGGGGCAGGTCGTAGGTCTCGAGCGGCACCGAACCGGGCAGGTTGTCGATGCCGATCACCGGCAACCCGAGCCCCGAGGCGTACGACGCCAGGTCGTCGAGGGTCGGGTGGTGGCGGACGTGCTGGTAGCGGTCGGTGACCATCGCGCCGCGGCGGTTCCACTTCCGGTTGCCGACGATATGGACCTCGGCGGCCAGGAACGCGTTCGCGGTCCGCACGACGGAGCCGATGTTCAGGTCGTGCTGCCAGTTCTCGATCGCGATGTGGAACGGGTTCCGCTGCCGGTCCAGGTCCTCGACGATCGCCTCGAGCCGCCAGTACCGGTACTTGTCGACGACGTTGCGCCGGTCGCCCTCCGCGAGCAGCGCCGGATCCAGCCGCGGATCGTCGGGCCAATCGCCCTCCCACGGGCCCACTCCGACCTCGTTCGGACCCACCATGTCTGCTCCCCGGAGGTCGCTGCTCAGCTCACGCACAGGTCGGGACGCTACCCTGTCGGCGTGCTTCCTCTTGCCGCGATGCTGATGCCGTCCTGGATGGACCCCGAGTACCTGCTGCACTGGCTGGGTGACTGGGCCCTCTGGGGCACGCTACTGGTCGTGTTCATCGAGTGCGGGGTGCTGTTCCCGATCCTGCCCGGTGACTCGTTGCTGTTCGCCGTCGGCCTGTTCATCGCGCAGGGCTCGATCGACGTCCCGCTGTGGCTGGCCTGTGTGCTGCTGACGGTCGCCGCGTTCCTCGGCAACGTGTCCGGCTACTACATCGGCCGGTTCCTCGGTACGTCGCTGTTCCAGAACCCGAACGCGCGGTTCCTGAAGCCGAAGTACATCGTGCAGACGCACGAGTTCTTCGAGCGGTACGGGCCGCGGGCGCTGGTGCTGGGCCGGTTCGTGCCGATCGTCCGGACGTTCATCACGATCGTCGCCGGCGCCGGCAGGATGGACCCGAAGAAGTTCTTCCTCTGGACCGCGATCGGCGCGGTGATCTGGGCCCCGGGCCTGACGCTGCTCGGGCACGCGCTCGGCAACGTGCAGTTCATCCACGATCACCTGGAGTCGGCGCTGCTGCTGCTGGTGGTGGTCTCGGTGATCCCGATGTTCGTCGAGTACTTCCTGGCCCGCCGCCGCAAGCGCGCAGCCGGCACCGAGACGGCCGCCCGGCACGCCGCGCCGAAGCACGCGGTCACGAAGGACTAGGGCCTGTCTGGTGATCCAGCGCCGTAGCGAGGAGGTGCTCGGTGCGGTAGCTCGGCGTGCGGGGGCGAAGGTCTCGATGCGGAGCCTCGTGGCCTTTGCACCCGTGCGGCGAGATGCCGTGCCGAGTGCCCCGCAGTAGGCGATGGATCACCAGACAGGCCCTTAGTGGCCGAAGGGAAAGTGCGGGTCGGACCAGACCCAGTCGGTGCTCAGTAGCGACAGTTCGGCGACCTCGACGGGGCCGGTCGGCAGCGGGCCGACCACCTGACCGGAGCCGAGTGAACACGCCACCCGGATCCGGTCCGCCGCCTGGTACCAGACCAGCGCCCCCCGTGGCGCAGCCCCTTCACGAAGCAAGGCGTGGTGGTCGAGCCAGCGAACCGCGTCGGCCGCGTCGTGCCAGCCGCTGTCGTGCGCGTAGCCGAACGCCATCCGCTGGAACTTCAGCGGCCAGTCCAGCCAGGCCGCCGAACCGACCCGTTCCAGCTGCCAGTTCAGCGCCGCCTCGGTGTCCCGCGGGTTCGCCACCCGCGGGACGTTCCGGCGCTCCACGGCAACATCCCCCCAGGCCATAGTCCTCCCCGAATCCCCCGTCCTCGGCCTGCGCCGTGGCATACCCGAAATCTTGCCCGGCCCGTATACAGCGGCCGTACATTCAGCTGACCGCTGCACCCGCTTCGGAGCCGACCAGCAGCTGGCGGCATTCAGCGGCGGCAGCGTCGTTGCCTGCCTGCTGCCACACGCGGGCGGCGCGCTCGAGGGTACGGCGGGCGTTGTCGAGCTTCCCCGTCGACAGGTAGAGCTCGCCGAGGTGCTGCGCCGCCTCGCCCTCCACACTGCGGTCGCCCAGCCGATGACCGATGTCGATCGCGTCCAGCAGGATCTTCCGCGCCGCCGCGACCTCGCCGCGTTCCATCAGCGCCTGCCCGAGCAGGGCCCGGGTGTACGCCGCGCAGTGGTCGTCGCCCATCCCGTCGAAGATCGCGAGCGCCTTGCGCAGTTGCCGGACGGCGTCGTCGTGCTTACCCTGGTGGACCCGCAGTGCGGCGATCCGCCGGCGTACCTTGGCCTCCCGGTGCGCGTCGGCCCGCCGTACGGCGATCTGGAACGCCTGGGCCAGGTACCTCGTAGCGGTAGCCACGTCGCCGCGGGCAAGGTAGACGTTGGCGGCAGCGGTCCGCGCGAGCGCCTCGCCGTTCGCGTTGCCGCCTTCGACGAACGCCTCGATCGCCTTCTCGTACTGCTGCAGCCCCTTGTCACGCTCGCCGCGCTCCCGCAGCCAGGTGCCGAGCCCGACGGCGGCGACGCCCTCGCCGAGCCGGTCGCCGACCTCGGCGAACGCCTGTGCGGCCGCGTCGAAGTGCCGCCGCGCGTTCTCCCAGTCGTCCTGGTAGACGGCGAGCTGGCCGAGGTTCCGGTGCATGATCGCCGCACCGCGCCGGTCCCCGCACGCGATCGCGCTCTGCAGCCCCTGCTGGTGCGAGCCGTTCCAGTCGTCGAAACCCGCCCGCAGGTCCAGGTACGGCCCCCAGGCGGCGGCGATCCGCCACGCGTGGTCGTGCAACCCGTTCTGCGCCGCGGCCCGGATCGCCGGCACGAACGTACTGCGCTCACTGTCGAACCACGCGATCGCGTCAGTCTCGGTGAACGGCGACGGGTCCGGCGCCGTCAGCGGCCCGGTGTGCTCGAGAACGCCGAAGTACTCGAAGGACAGCGCGTTGTTGGCGCGCCGGATCTTGTTCAGGATCGCCTCGACCACGGTCTCGACGTCCCGCACCGCCTGTGCCTTCTGCTCCGCGGTGCCGACGCCGAGCGCGTGCAGGCGCAGCAGATCGTGGACCCGGTACCGCGCCGTACCGCGCTGGTCGACCGAGCTGATCCGAACCAGGTTGACCTCGATCAGCCGGTCCAGGCTCCGCCGTACGGCGGCCGGTGACGCGACCGCCTCCAGCGCACGCGCCGAGAAGACCCCGACGGCGAAGTGGCCGATCAGCCGGTACAGCCGGGCTTCCTCCGGGCTGAGTGCGTCGTAGCTCAGGTCCGCGCTGGTCCGGACGGCGAGCTCGCCGATGCTCAGCTCGTCCAGCCGCGACGTCTCGTCCCGCAGCCGCCTGGCCAGCTCGCGCGCGCTCAGGTCGGGCCGCTGCGCCAGCCGGCTCCCGACGATCCGGATCGCCAGCGGCAGGTTCGCACACGCGGCCAGGATCTCCTCGGCCTCCGGCGACGACGGGTCGATCCGGCCGGCACCGGCGACGGACGCCAGCAGTACTGCGGCCTCGCGGTCGTCGAACGTGTCCAGCGGCGTACTGTCCGCGCCTGCCAGGTCCATCAACCGGTTCCGGCTGGTCACCACGACGGCTGACGCGCCGGTACCCGGCATCAGGGGGGTCACCTGACCAGCGGTGGCCACGTCGTCCAGGATGATCAGCACCCGGCGGCTGGCCAGCTCGGACCGCAGCATCGCTGACCGCCGCTCTGGGTCCGTCGGGATCGCGTAGTCGGGCAGGTTCAGGCTGAGCAGCAGGTCGGTCAGGGCTGCGGCCGGGTCGCGCGGGTGCGTCGCGCCGTGCATGTCCAGGTAGATCTGACCGTCCGGGAAGTACTCCCGGACCAGGTGCCCCAGCCGGACGGCGAGCGACGTCTTCCCCGTCCCGGGCGCACCGGAGATCACCGCGACCGGTGGGCGCACCGGGTCACGACCGCAGACCAGGTCCCGCAGCTGTTCGAGCAGGTCCTGGCGACCGCTGAAGTCGGCCAGGTCGAGCGGCAGCTGGCTCGGCGGTCGCCGAGTGTCCGTCAGCTCCGGAGCGGCCATCGGCCCGGGCGGCGGGACACTCGGGTCCGGGCGGTCCGCCGTACGGTCCGCCGGGATACCTGGGTTGGGCCAGTTGGCCGAGCGGCCGTTCTCGGCGCGGGCGCCGGCAGCCTCCAGCTCCGGGCCGGGCTTGATGTCCAGCTCGTCGGCGAGCGTCTGCACGGCCTTCGCGTACGCCGCTCGCGCCTCACCTACGCGTCCCGCGGCCACGAGTGCGTCGACCAGGCGCCGCCAGAGCTGCTCGTCGTACGGGTCGTCGGTGAGGCGTGCACTCAGCAGTACGGCGGCACCGCTCGCGTCGCCGTACTCGAGACGCAGGTCGAGCAGGCTGTCGACCAGGCCGCGGTGCTGCGCCTCCAGGCGCGAGATCGACCCCTCCCACGCCGCGGGCATCGGGAGGTCCTCGAGCGGCCGGCCGCGCCACAACGAGTACGCCCGGGACAGGACCTGCATCGCCTGGCGGCCGTCACCGGCGTCCCGCAGGTGGCCGCCCTCCGCGAGCAGCGACTCGAACAGGCTGGCGTCGAGCTCGTCTACACCTACCGCGATGCTGTAGCCGGCGGCCGACGTGTCGATCGGCGCGGGCAGCCCGGCGTCCTGCAGGACTCCCCGCAGCGCGCGGACGTAGGTCCGGATGTTCGCGGTCGCGGAGCGTGGTGGGTCGTTCTCCCAGAGCGCGTCCGCGATCAGTTCGGTCGAGACGAACCGGTTCGGGTGCAGCAGCAGAGTCCCGAGCAGTTGCCGCGGTTTCGCGGCCTTGAGCGGCTGCCCCTGGACGTGGACGAGCCGCAGAGGTCCGAGGATCGCGTACCTCAGACTGTCCACTCGTCCGACCTCTCCACTCTGGAACCGACCTATCGTGGCATCCGGTCGTGCCCGCCGGGAAGCCCGATGTACGCCGGATGTATCTCAGTGCGGCACTGTTGACCCAGGTACCGGGGGAGGGCAGGCCCGGAGGTGACGACCTGACCGCCGTCACACCGGGCCTGGCACTGGGAGCGAGTTCGGGTTCGGGGGACCTGAACCACGGGGAACCGGTGCCTACTGGCCACCGGTGAATGGCGGCTGACCGTCCTGCGGAGCGGGGGAACCCGCAGGCGGCCCGCCCACCGGTGGCTCTCCCTGGTACTGCCCCGGCTGCTGGTACTGCGGCTGGCCAGGCTGCTGGTACTGCCCCTGGTAGTTCCCCGGGAGCTGCTGCGGCGCCTGGTAGCCGGCCTGGTACTGGCCCTGGCCCTGGCTCCCCGGCATCTCCGGCTGGATCTGGCCCGAGGAGTGCGCCCCCGGCTGCATCTGCGGCGGCGCCTGCTCACCCGGCACCGAGCCGATGCTGCCGAACGAGACCTGCGGCACCGCGCGGACCTGCTCGTCCTTGACCTCGAAGTATCCGGCCTTCTCGAACTTGAAGGCGCCGGCGATCAGGTTCGACGGGAACGCCTCGATCCGGGTGTTGTAGTCGCCGACGTTCGCGTTGTAGAACCGGCGGCCGGCCGCGATCCGGTCCTCGGTGTCGGTCAGTTCGCGCTGCAGGCCGAGGAAGTTCTGGTTGGACTGCAGCTGCGGGTACTGCTCGACGGAGATCATCATCTGCCGCAGCGCACCGGACAGCTGACCCTCCGCGGCCGCGCGCTGCTCCGGGTTCGAGCCCTGCACGTTCACCGCCTGGGTGCGCAGCCGGGCGACCTCCTCGAACACGTGCCGCTCGTGCGCGGCGTACGCGCGCACGGTCTCGACCAGGTTCGGGATCAGGTCGTACCGGCGGTGCAGCTCGACGTCGATCTGCCGCCAGGACTCCTGGATCAGGTTCCGTTGCTTGACGAAGCGGTTGTACGACGTGATCAGCACGATCGCCAGAATGACGACTACCGCGACGATCGCGATGATGGCCCAGACCATGTTCCCAGCTCCCGAGTGATTGGCAGTGCTGGGAGCGACTCTACGGGTACGTAGGTCCGCCCGGCGGCTGCTGCGACGGGTACTGCGCCTGTGGCGGGTGCGGTGCCTGCGCGCGCGGGTCGACGCCGGCGTAGTCGCGCCAGACGTACGGCGGGACGTTCTCGAGGATCTGCTGGAGCAAAGCGAGGCGGTTCATCACCTCGTTCGGGTCGTGCGCGCCCTTGTCCCAGCCGACCAGCGAGTTCCCCTCCAGCCGCCAGCCGATCTCGCCGCGGGCGAGCAGCAGCTCCATCATCCGCGGCGTCACCACCGCGTGCCCGAACCGCTCGTCGTCGGCCTTCACCCGGAACGACCGGTTGAACTGGTCGCTCTCGAACTGGAGGTCGCGGAACCCGAACGCGTTCGCCACCGCGCCGCCGAAGATCCCCTCGTGCGTCACCTCGAGGTGTGGCAGCGCGCCCGGCAGCTGCAGGACGACGACACCGTAGTGGTGCGTGGTCGTCCGGCGGCGGCCCTTCGAGTCGGTCGAGTGCGTCTGGTAGCTGTAGTCGAAGGCAACCATCCGGTGCCCGTTGAACGCACCGGTCAGCACGTTCTTCGCGCGCCGGTTGTCACCGGTCCGGAACGGCGTACCCGCCCACTGCCCGGCGAGCGCGTTGTCGGCCGGCACGTACGACCAGCCCTGCGCGGCGGCGAACCCGGCGAACAGCTCGCGGCGCTTCTTCGCCCGGTAGTAGTTGAAGTAGGCGAGCCCGACGCCGAGGACGACGGCGACCAGGATGATCAGCCACGTGCTTCTCTGCATCAGCCGAGGCCCAGTTCCTCGAGGCCGAACACGGCGCGGTACTCCAGCCCTTCCGCCTCGACCCGCTCCTGCGCCCCGGTCGACCGGTCGACGATCACCGCGACCCCGACCACCTCGGCGCCCGCCTCTCGCAACGCCTCGACCGCGGTCAGTACCGATCCGCCGGTCGTGGACGTGTCCTCGACTGCCAGCACCCGGCGGCCTGTGACGTCCGGCCCCTCGATCCGGCGCTGCAGCCCGTGCGTCTTCTCGGCCTTCCGTACGACGAACGCGTCGAGCGTCCGGCCCTGCTGGGCCGCGGCGTGCAGCATCGACATCGCGACCGGGTCGGCACCGAGCGTGAGCCCGCCGACCGCGTCGTACTCCAGGTCCTCGGTCAGCTCGAGCATCGCCGGGCCGATCAGCGGTGCGGCGGCCGCGTCGAGCGTGATCCGGCGCAGGTCGACGTAGTAGTCGGCCTCCTTGCCGGACGCCAGCGTCACCCGGCCGTGCACGATCGCCTTGCTCTTGACCTGCTCCAGCAGTCCGTCCCGGTCGTAGCTCATGAGCCTTGAGCTTAGATGACTGATCAGCTCACCGGTTTACTGCCGACGTACAGGGGATGTGCAGAGGAACTGCAAAGGCTGTGCACGACGTGTCGATGGACGCCGCTGGTTGCCCAGGACGACGATGTGGACGATCGTCGTACTGGAGGTGGGTGCCGTGAAGGCACTGGTGAAGGCCGAGGCGAGGCCCGGCCTGTGGTTGCGGGACGTACCGGAGCCGAAGATCGAGGCCGACGAGGTCCTGATCAAGGTGCTCCGCACCGGGTTGTGCGGCACCGACCTGCACATCCAGAGCTGGGACCACTGGGCGCAGAAGAACGTGCCGGTGCCGATGGTGACCGGGCACGAGTTCTGCGGTGAGGTGGTCGAGATCGGCGTCGGTGTCCGCGACGTCGCGGTCGGTGACCTGGTCAGCGGCGAGGGTCACCTGGTGTGCGGCCGCTGCCGCAACTGCCGGGCCGGGCGTCGGCACCTGTGCATCAAGACCCGCGGCCTCGGTGTCCATGTGCCGGGCGCGTTCGCGGAGTACGTCGCGCTGCCGGCGAGCAACGCGTGGGTGCACAAGGATCCGGTCGACCTCGACGTCGCCGCGATCTTCGACCCGTTCGGCAACGCCGTCCACACGGCGCTGTCGTTCCCGCTGGTCGGCGAGGACGTGCTGATCACCGGCGCCGGGCCGATCGGGGTGATGGCCGCGGCGGTCGCGCTGCACGCCGGTGCGCGGAACGTGGTGATCACCGACCTCTCGGAGTACCGCCTGGACCTGGCCCGGAAGATCGGCGTGACCCGGGCGGTGAACGTCGCGGAGGAGTCGATCGCGCAGGCGCAGCAGAGCCTCGGGATGCGCGAGGGGTTCGACGTCGGGATGGAGATGTCCGGGCAGCCGGCCGCGCTGCGGGACATGATCGCGAACATGAACCACGGCGGGAAGATCGCGATGCTCGGGCTGCCGGCGGACGAGATCGCGATCGACTGGAGCACGGTGGTGCTCAACATGCTGACCATCAAGGGCATCTACGGCCGGGAGATGTTCGAGACCTGGTACTCGATGTCGGTGATGCTGGAGCGCGGCCTGGACCTGACGCCGGTGATCACCCACCGGTTCGGGTACGGCGACTTCGAGCGGGCGTTCGACGTCGCGCGCGCCGGGCAGTGCGGCAAGGTGATCATGGACTGGACGACGGAATCGCTGGAGGAGAAGCACTGATGTTCGCATCGATGCGGGACGACCTGACGACCACCATCGGCGAGATCCGGGACGCCGGGCTCTACAAGTCCGAGCGGGTGATCACCTCACCCCAGCAGGCGCTGATCTCCGTTGCCACTGGCAACGAAGTACTGAACTTCTGCGCCAACAACTACCTCGGGCTGTCCGACCACCCGGAGGTCGTCGCGGCCGCCAAGGAGGCCCTGGACCGGTGGGGCTTCGGGTTGTCCTCGGTGCGCTTCATCTGCGGCACCCAGCAGATCCACAAGGACCTCGAAGCTGCCCTCAGCAACTTCCTGGGCACCGAGGACACCATCCTCTACAGCTCCTGCTTCGACGCGAACGGCGGGCTCTTCGAGACGCTGCTCGGCGCCGAGGACGCGATCATCTCCGACGAGCTCAACCACGCCAGCATCATCGACGGCATCCGGCTGTCGAAGGCGCGCCGCTACCGGTACAAGAACCGCGACCTGGCCGACCTCGAGGCGCAGCTCAAGGACGCGGCGGACGCGCGGTACCGGCTGATCGCGACCGACGGCGTGTTCTCGATGGACGGGTACGTCGCCCCGCTGGACGAGATCTGCGACCTGGCCGAGCGGTACGACGCCCTGGTGATGGTCGACGACTCGCACGCGGTCGGGTTCGTCGGGCCGGACGGGGCCGGTACGCCGTCGCTGTTCGGCGTGAAGGACCGCGTCGACATCGTCACCGGGACGCTGGGCAAGGCGCTCGGCGGCGCGTCCGGCGGCTACGTCTCCGCGCGCCGCGAGATCGTCGAGCTGCTGCGGCAGCGGTCCCGCCCGTACCTGTTCTCGAACTCGCTGGCCCCGGCGGTGACCGCCGCCTCGCTGAAGGCGCTGGAACTGATCGGCGGCTCCAGCGACCTGCGCGACAAGCTCGCCGCGAACACCGCGCTCTTCCGCAGCAAGATGACCGAGGCCGGCTTCGACGTACTGCCCGGCGACCACCCGATCTCCCCGGTGATGATCGGCGACGCCGCCGAGGCCGGCCGGCTCGCGGACAAGCTGCTCGACCTCGGCATCTACGTCATCGGCTTCTCCTACCCGGTCGTCCCGCAGGGCAAGGCCCGCATCCGCGTCCAGCTCTCCGCGGCACACTCCACCGCGGACGTGGAACGCGCGATCACCGCCTTCACCGAGGCCCGCGCCGCACTCGCCGGGTAGCGCCGGGCGGACAGCGCCGGAGGTGTCAGGCGGGCCGCCGCTAGAGTTGCCCGGTCCGCCTGGGTGAGGAGCCTTCATGCGCCAGATGCTGGCCGTCGTCGGAGTTGCAGGTCTGCTGGCCGTTGCCGGCTGTGGATCGGACGCCGGACCGCCCGTCACGGCACCGTCGCCCGCGTCGTCGAACACCGTGTCCGCGACCCCGACGCCCGAGATGCCGGCGTACACCCCGGGTACCCCGGACCGCAGCGTGCCGGTCGCGCGATCGACTCCCAAGGCATTGAGCGTCACCGGGGCCGGAACGAAGTACCTGGCGATCACCCGGCCGTACAACGTGGCGCTCGAGCGCTTCGAGCAGGCCGCGAACGAGAACATGTCGCTGCCCACCCTGCAGAACCGCGCCAAGGCCGTCGCAGCGGCGAACCTGGCCGAATACACCGCGCTCCGCTCGACCGTCTGGCCCGCCCGAGTGTCCACGCAGATGCGCGCCCTGGCCAAGGCCGATGCGGCCGCACGCCCCCACTGGCTCCGAGCCGCCGCCAGCAACAGCAAGTCCGAAATGGCCACCCACGTACAACAAGCCACCAGCATCAAGTCCCCGTCAGCCCAGATCCGCCAGCTCCTGAACCTCCCGAAGTACGACGAGAACGACTACAGCTGACTCCGGTACCGTCTGGTACCACTTGCGGCACCAATTGCGGTACCATCGCCGTGTGGCCATGAACCTGAGACTTGCCCCCGAGGTGGCGGCGGCCCTGCAGGCGGAGGCGGAACGCACCGGCCAGTCCCAGCAGGAGATCGTCCGGGACGCGCTCGGCCGCCGGCTGCACCTGATCGACCACGAGGACCCGACGGGCGATCGCGAACGCGCGCGGGCGGCCCGTGCGGTGCAGCCTGCCCGGGTCCCGTATCGCAGGGTGACCCCACGACTCCGGCTGCCGAAAGGCACCTCCACCCTCGAGCTGCTCGACCGCGACGACCGCTTCTGATGCGCGTCTACTTCGACAGCAGCGCGCTGATCAAGCGGGTCGTGGTCGAGGACGAGTCCACCGACCTTGTCGATTTCCTCGACGCGCGTTACGAGCAAGGCGACCTGCTGGCCTCGTCGTCGCTCGCCTGGGTCGAGGTGTCCCGGGTGGTCCTGGCCCGGGTGAAGAAACCTGCCGATGCCGGCAGCCTCATCGACGACGCGATGTCCGGGATGGACGAGCGCCCGATGACGGGCGAAGTCGTGAGCGTCGCCCGCCGCATCGAACCGCTCGTCCTGCGCAGCCTCGACGCGCTGCATCTCGCCACCGCGGTGCTGATCGACGCGGACCTCGTCGTCACGTACGACGAGCGCCTCGCGGACGCCTGTCGCCGGAACTCCCTTGCCGTCGTGGCACCGGGACGGGACTGACAGTTGTCGGTGCCGCCGGGCAGGATGCGGGTATGGCGGTGATGAGTGCGCGGGCGGTGAATCGGGCGACGCTTGCCCGGCAGTTGTTGCTGGAGCGGGTCGAGGCTTCGGCTGTCGAGGTGGTGGGGCGGTTGGTGGGGATGCAGGGGCAGGAGGCCAAGCATCCTTATGTGGGGTTGTGGTCGCGGGTCGTCGGGTTCGAGGGGGTCGAGCTCGATCGGGCCGTGGCGGCTCGGGAAGTAGTCCGGGCGACCATGTTCCGGGGGACGTTGCATCTGGTGACGGCGGGCGATTACCTGCGGTTCCGGCGGACGGTGACGCCGGTGCTCGAGGCGGGGTTGCGGGTGCTCGGGGAGCGGGCGGCGGGGCTGGAGCCGGAGAAGGTCGTGGCCGCGGCCGAGGCCTTGCTCGCGAAGGAGCCGTTGACGTTCACCGAGGTGCGCAACGCCCTGCAGCAGCAGTTCCCGGACGTGAACGAGCGGGCGCTCGGATTCTGCACGCGGATGCTGGTGCCGCTGGTGATGTACCCGGCGGACGTCCGGTGGTCCTGGACGGCGAACTCCCGGTTCACGCCCGCCGAGCAGTGGATCGGCAAGAAGCTCCACAAGCGCGCCGAGACGAGCGAGCTCGTCACGCGGTATCTGAGTGCGTTCGGCCCGGCCACGCCCGCGGACTTCCAGACCTGGTCCGGACTACAGAAGGCGAAGCCGTTGTTCGACGAGCTGGAGCTGGAGACCTTCGAGGACGAGTCCGGCAAGACGCTGTACGACGTACCGGACGCGCCCCGGCCCGACGCGGAGACGCCCGCGCCGGTGCGGTTCCTGCCGGAGTTCGACAACGTGCTGCTGTCGCACGCGAAGCGGGAGCGGATCATCGCGGACGAGCACAAGCCGGCCGTGTTCACGAAGAACCTGCGGGTGAAGGCGACGTACACCGTCGACGGCCTCGTCGCCGGGCTGTGGGCGAGCGAGAAGAAGCGTGGTGTGGCCACTCTCACCCTGACGCCGTTCGGCCGGACGCCGAAGAAGACCCAGGCCGAGCTCGAGCGGGAGGGCGACGGGCTGCTCCGGTTCCTGGAGCCCGCTGCGAAGTCCTTCGCCGTGGTTACGAACGGTTAATGAGGTTGTTGTCACACGTCAGATGACTGGGCCGGAAACCTTTTGCCGGGTGGAATGGGTAGATGAACACAGTCCCCTCCATCACTCTGGACAACGGCGTCGAGATCCCGCAGCTGGGCCTGGGGGTCTGGCAGGTCGAGGACGCGATCGTCACCGACGTGGTGACCGCGGCGTTCGAGACCGGTTACCGGCACATCGACACCGCCGCGATCTACGGCAACGAGGAAGGTGTCGGCCGGGCGATCGCCGCGTCGGGCATCCCGCGTGACGAGCTGTTCATCACCACCAAGCTGTGGAACGACGACCAGGGCTACGACAGCACGCTGAAGGCGTTCGACCAGAGCCTGGCGAAGCTCGGCCTGGAGTACGTCGACCTGTACCTGATCCACTGGCAGTCGCTGCAGCGCGATCTGTACGTCGACACCTGGAAGGCGTTCGAGCAGCTGTACGCCGACAAGCGGGTGCGCGCGATCGGCGTCTCGAACTTCCACGAGCCCGCGCTGCGGCGGATCTTCGAGGAGACCACGATCCGCCCGGCGGTGAACCAGATCGAGCTGCACCCGGCGCTGCCGCAGGACGAGCTGCGCGCGTTCAACGCCGAGAACGACATCGTCACGCAGGCCTGGAGCCCGCTGGCCTCCGGCGAGCTGATCGGCAACCCGGTGCTGAAGGCGATCGGCGACAAGTACGGCAAGTCGCCGGCCCAGGTGATGATCCGCTGGCACCTGCAGCTCGGCAACGTGGTGATCCCGAAGTCGGTGACTCCGAGCCGGATCCAGGAGAACTTCGAGGTCTTCGACTTCCGCCTGGACAACGACGACATGGCCGCGATCGCGGACCTGGAGACCGGCGTCCGCACCGGCGGCGACCCGGACGTCTTCGGCTAGAGCAGTTCGAGGAAGCGCGCCAGGACGGGCGAGCGGTTGTCCGGGGACCAGGCCACGGAGAGCTGCCACGGCGGCAGGTCGTCGGACAACTCGCGGTACACGACGGCGTCCGGGTTCGACGGCGGGGTCGGGCCGATGAGGAGCGAGACGCCGAGGCCGGCGGTGACCAGCGAGATGATCGTCTGGACGTCGGCCGCTTCCTGCTCGATGCGCGGCGTGAACCCGGCCGCCCGGCAGAAGCCGACGATCGTGTCGTGCACCGTCGGCCCGCTCGGCCGCGAGTAGAACACGAACGGCTCGTCCGCCAGCTCGGCGAGCCGCAGCCGCTTCCGCCGCGTCAGCCGGTGACCGGCGGGCAGCACCGCGACCAGCGGGTCCTCCGCGACCACCCGCGACGACAACCCCGGCGCCAGTCGTACGACGGTCGTCGGCCCCGCCTGCTTTCCGCCGCCGGACGGCGCGGTCGGACGCAGCAGTCCGACGTCGATGCGGCCGTCCCGCAGCGCCTCGGTCTGCCGGAGCGTCGTCGACGACTCCAGGTCCAGCACCACCTCGGGATACGCGCGGCGGAACGCGCCCAGCAACCGCGGCAACGCCTCGAACGTCGCCGACTGCACGAAGCGCAGGCGCAGCGTCCCGAGCTCACCGCGCTGCGTCCGCTGCGCCGCGCGTACCGCCTCGTCCGCCCGGCGCAGCAGGTCCCGCGCCTCGGCCAGGAACGTTTCCCCCGCCGCCGTCATCACGAACCGCCGCTTCACCCGGGCGAACAGCTCGACGCCCAGATCGTGCTCGAGCGCCGCGATCTGCCGGCTGAGCGACGGCTGCGTCAGGTGCAGCCGGACAGCCGCGCGCCCGACGTTCATCTCCTCGGCCACCACCACGAACGATCTGAGCTGGCGCAGTTCCATGCGACCTATCATGCACCAGACACATCAACTCCGCGCAGAACTTTCATTGGACGTATCAACGCCTGGTTCCTACTGTCGAAGTGTCGAAAGGAACCACCGTGTTGTACGTGCCCTACTCCGTCATCAAGACGGTCCACGAAGAAACGCACTCCGCACTGCCGAACGCCCCGCGGCGCCCGCATGTCCCGGTGCGTCACCCGCTCCGCGACGCCCTCCGCCGCTGGTCCGACCGCCGTACGGCGGCCCGTCCGCCCAGTCCGGCCGTCGAACTGAAACTGGTGGCGAGCGGCCCGGGCGACGACCTGTGCCAAGCTGAGGTCCGTGATCGAGGTACGACGCCTGCGGGTGTTGCGCGCGCTAGCTGACCACGGGACCGTGACCGCGGCCGCCGAGGTGCTGCACCTGACGCCCTCGGCGGTCTCCCAGCAACTGGCGGCGCTGGAGTCGGAGGTCGGCCAGGAGCTGCTCGAACGCCGCGGCCGCCGGGTCGCGATCACCTCGGCCGGCCGCCTGCTCCTCGCCCACACCGACACGATCCTCGCCGAGGTCGAGCGCGCCGAGGACGCGATGCGGCTGCACGCGAACGGCGCGAACGGCGAGGTCCGCGTCGTCGCGTTCGCGACCGCGATCTCGCTGCTGGTCGCGCCGGCGCTGCCCCGGCTCCGCGAGACCACGCCCGGCCTCGACCTCGTGGTCCGCGACGCCGAAGGCCACCAGGGCATCACCTACCTGCTCGACGGCGACGCCGACCTCGCGATCGCGGTCGAGCACCGCGGCTCCCCGCGCCCCGACGACCGGCGGCTGGCCCGGATCCCCTTGTACGCCGAGCCTTTCGTCGCCGTCCTGCCGCCGGCGCACCCGGCCGCGGACCAGGACACGATCGAGCTGAGCATGCTCGCGGCGGACGACTGGGTGATGACCGCACCCGGCAACCCGATCCGCGACGTCGTCCTGCTCGCCTGTGAGCAGGCAGGTTTCCAGCCGCGGATCGTGCACCAGTCCGACGACTTCCGCGCCGTCGCCGCCCTGGTCGCGGCGGGCGGCGGCGTCTCCCTCGTCCCACGCCTCGCCGTCCCCGAACCGACCCTCGCCGTGATCCGCCCCCTCGCCGACCCGGCCCCGGCCCGCCGCGTCTACGCCGCCGTCCGCGCCAGCCGCGCCGACCACCCGCTGATCACCGCGACCCTCGATGTCCTCACCGAGGTCGCCGAAAAGCTCTAGCGGCGCCGCCCGTCCAGGCCGACGGTCGAGACGCGGGCGATCAGGGCCCGTGGGGTGAAGCGGGCGGCGAGCATGAGCAGTTTGTAGCGGGCGCTGGGGACCGAGATCGCTTTGCCGCGCATCAAGTCCTTCCACGCGGCGTCGACCAGGTCGTCGGCGTCCAGCCACATGAACGACGGGATGATCGTCTTGTCCATGCCCATCCGCTCGTGGAACTCGGTGTGCACGAAGCCGGGGCACAACGCCATCACCGCAACGCCCTTGGCGTGCAGCTGGACCGCGAGGCCCGCGGAGAACGTGGTCACCCAGGCCTTGTGCGCGCTGTAGATGTTGCGCTGCAGGAACCCGGCCACCGACGACACGTTGATCACCGCACCCGACCCGCGCTCGATCATCGGCAGGACGGCCGCGTGGGTGAGCCGCATGACTACGCGCACCAGCAGGTCGAGCTGCTTCTCCTCGACGTCGATCGGGTTCGCCCAGAACGGCTTCTTCTGCCCGAAGCCGGCGTTGTTCACCAGGACCTCGATCGGCCCGGTACGGAAGCGTTCCTCGACGCGGGCGAGGTCGTCCTTGTCGGTCAGGTCCGCGGCCAGCACCTCGCACTCGACACCGTGCAGCCGGGTGATCTCGGCGGCGACCTCCTTGAGGCGCGCCTCGTCCCGCGACACCAGCACCAGGTCGTACCCCTCGCGCGCGAGCTTGTCGGCGAACGCCCGGCCGATCCCGGTCGTCGGCCCGGTGACTAGCGCAGTGGGCCTCGTGGGCCTCTCGGGCATGGTGCAGTCCTCCCGTCGGTGACGCTCCCAGTCTGTCACCTACCCTGGTCGGGTGCTGGCGGACATCGAGACCTGGGTGCTGGACCTGGACAACACGCTCTATCCGGCCGGTTCCGCCCTCGCCGAGCAGCTCACCCACGGCATCCTGTCGACCGTCGCGCAGTACTACGGGACCGACCTCGCCGGCGCCCGCGGCATCCAGGCCGAGCTGATCGCGGCGTACGGTACGTCGCTGCGCGGCGCGATGGTGACGGGCACCATCGACCCGCACGACTTCCTCGCGTTCGAACGCCGGATGGACTACTCCGTACTGCGTCCCGATCCCGAGCTCGCCCAGGTACTCGGCGAGCTCCCGGGGCGGCGGTACGTGTACACGAACGGGTCGGCGTACCACGCGGAGCAGGTGCTCGGCCGCCTCGGGCTGACCGGCTGCATCGACGGGGTCTTCGACATCCTCGCCGGCGAGCTGATCCCCAAGCCGTACGCCGAGAGCCTGGACGCGTTCCTGGCGTCGTTCGGGATCGACCCGGCGCGGGCGGCGATGTTCGACGATCTCGAGGTGAACCTGACCGGGCCGCACGAGCGCGGGATGACGACGGTCTGGGTGAGCGGCGGGACGCCGTACGAGCAGCTCGCGGCGCGGCGCTGGCGGGCGGCCGACGTGTCGGGGTTCCTGCGAGCAAACGTCTGACGAATTGCCACCTCAAAGCGATCGCCTCAGCGGCAGGCGGCGAGATGTGACCGAGAATGGTCTGAGGACTTACGCTGCGACAGGAGGTGGAAGATGGCTGCTACGGACAAGGCGCTGGCCGGGCTGCGGCAGATGATCGCGTCCGGCGAGCTCGGCCCGGGGGCGAAGTTCCCGCCGGAGCCGGAGCTGTGCGACCACCTGGGCGTGTCCCGGAGCTCGCTGCGGGAGGCGGTCCGTTCGCTCGGCGCGCTCGGGGTGATCGAGTCCCGGCACGGCTCCGGTACGTACGTCTCGGCGCTCGACCCGGCCGCGATCATCAGCCGGTTCTCGCTGTCGGTCGAGCTGATCCCGCTCGAAGGCGTCCTGGAGCTCCTGGAGGTCCGCCGGGTGCTCGAGTCGCATGCCACCGCCGCCGCCGCGGCCCGCCAGGACCCGGAGCTCGCGGGCCGGCTCGCCGAGGTCCTCGACCGCCTCGAGTCGACCACCGACGCGACCGAGATCCAGCACCTGGACGCCGAGTTCCACGGCCTGATCTGCACCGCCGGCGGCAACCCGACGGTCACCGCGCTCACCGACGTGATTCGCGGCCGCGGCGGGCACTACCGGATCTTCGAACCCGGCGCGGACTTCGACGCGATCAAACAGACCAGCGATCGCGGCCACCGGGCGATCCTCGCCGCGATCACCGCCCGCGACCCGGCCGCCGCCGCCACCGCCGCCTCCGCCCACATCGCCCAGACCGAGCTCTGGCTCCGCGCGCTGCGCCCCGACCCACAACCGGAGCTGCCATGACAGTGCTGATGTCGCGACTCCGTCGCGACGGGTCATGGGGCTGTTACTCCCGTTCTTCCCTCGTCGCTCCGGTCGCTGCGCTCCCTCCGCTCCTCAGTCCAGAACGGGAGGCCCCATGACCTGGGCCCTGCGCCCCGCGACCCCCGACGACCTCGATGAGCTCGTCGAGCTCCGGGCGGTCGTGATGCGCCCCGACCTGGAACGCCTCGGCCGGTACGACGAACACCGCGTCCGGCAACGGCTGCGCGACGCGTACCAGCCGGAGTACCTGCAGATCATCGAGGTCGACGGCGAGTTCGCCGGCTCGATCACGATGCGGCCGGCGGGCGACCGCCGCTGGCTCGAGCACTTCTACCTCGCACCGCACCACCAGGGCCGTGGCCTCGGCACCGCGGTGCTGCGCGACGCCCTGGACCGCGCGGACGCCGACGGCGCGACCGTCTGGCTGAACGTCCTGCAGGGCAGCCCGGCGCGCAAGCTGTAGGAGCGGCACGGTTTCGAGGTGGACAGCGAGGATCCCGTCGACGTCTTCATGGTCCGGAAATTTCTCTGACCTGTCGAGATCTTGCGCGCCGCTCGTCCGGTGCATAACCTCCAGACACATTTCGTCCGGGAGGGGATCCGCCGATGTCCCGTTCGCCCTTGATCGCGCTCGCCGTGGCGGCCGCGTTCCTCGGTTCCGTACTCACGTCCCATCCGGCCGCCGCGCAGCCGGCGCCGCGGATCACCCGCGCCGGTCTCGACCCGGCACTCGTCGCGGGCCGCGGCGCCGACGTACCGTTCGTCGAGCAGGAGGCGGAGAACGCCGTCTTCACCGGTGAGCGGATCGGCCCGGGGCGGGAGGCGTACACGCTCCCCGCCGAAGCGTCCGGGCGGACCGCCGTACGGCTGCAACCCAAGCAGTACGTCGAATTCACGCTGACCGAGCCCGCCAACGCGTTCACGTTGCGGTACAGCATCCCGGACGCGCCGGGCGGTGGCGGGATCACCGCGCCGCTGGACGTGAGCGTCAACGGGAAGCGCAAGCAGACCATGACGCTGACCTCGGAGTACGCCTGGCTGTACGGGATGTACCCGTTCTCCAACGACCCGGACGTCGATCCGCACCCGGGCTGGTGGAAGCCCGAGCCGGACCCGGTGGCGAAACCGTTCCGGCCGAACCACTTCTACGACGAGCAGCGGGTCCGGCTGGACCGTACGTACCGGGCGGGCGACCGGATCCGGTTCGCCGTACCGCGGCACACCCCGGCGGCCTGGACCGTGCTCGACGTCGCGGACTTCGAGCTCGTCGGCGCACCGCTGCGGCAGCCGAAGCAGTCCCTCGACGTCCGGCTCTTCGGCGCCGACCCGACCGGCCGGCGGGACGCCGCGCCGGCGATCGAGCGCACGATCGCGGCGGCGCAGAAGCTCGGCTGGTCGGTGTTCATCCCGGCCGGCACCTTCCAGGTGAACCGGCACATCATCGTGGACGAGGTGACGATCCGCGGCGCCGGCAACTGGTGGACGATCATCAAGGGCAAGGTGCTGCCGCTCGCCGAGCCCGCGCCCGACAAGTCCGTGCACACGGCGCCCGGGTTCTACGGCAAGTACGCCGCCGACGGCGGGAGCACCGGCGTCCACCTGTCGGACTTCGCGATCGAGAGCGACGTCCGGGAACGGATCGACACCGACCAGGTGAACGGCATCGGCGGTTCGATCGGCGGCGGTTCCACGATCGAGAACCTGTACCTGCACCACACCAAGGTCGGCATCTGGCTCGACGGGCCGATGGACGGGCTGCTGATCCGCAACAACGTGATCACCGATGCGATTGCCGACGGCATCAATCTGCACCTCGGCGTCTCGAACGTCAGGGCCACCAACAACTTCGTCCGGAACAGCGGCGACGACGGGCTGGCCATGTGGTCGGAGGCCAACGCCGCCGGCCTGGTCAACCACGACAACGTGTACGACCACAACACCGTGCAGACGCCGGTGCTGGCGAACAACATCGCGATCTACGGCGGCCGCGACAACGCCGTCACCGACAACCTGGTGGCCGACCCGATCCGCGAGGGCAGCACGCTGCACGCCGGCTCACGGTTCAACGCGACGCCGTTCGAGGGCACGCTGACGTTCGCCCGCAACACCACCGTGCGCGGCGGTCCGCGGGACCTGAACTGGAACCTCGGGCTCGGCGCGATCTGGCTGTACGCGTTGCAGTCCACGATGTCCGGCGCGATCGAGATCACCGACAGCTCGTTCCTGGACTCGACGTACAACGCCATGCTGTTCGTCGTCGACTGGCCGGTGAAGGACGACTACGCGATCACCGACGTCGCCGTCCGGAACGTCAAGGTCGACGGCACCGGGACCAACGTGGTGAACGCGCGGGTCGGCGGCTGGGCGACGTTCGAGAACGTCGACGCGCGGAACGTCGGGGCGCCGTTCGTGAACAACTGCGGCACGTTCCAGTTCGACGGCTCCCCCGAGTTCGACGTCCGCCTGCTCGGCGGGAACGACGGCGGCTGGACCGGCGCCAGTTGGTGCGAGGACCGGCCGGCCGTCGTACCGCCGCCACCACCGTCGCCCTGGGAGTGACACACCTGAGGCGAGCGATAACCCGCTGTGCGTGAGACCATCTGCTGGGGGTCTGATCGCCACGGGGGGTGGGATGAGTCATTCGACGAGTCGTCAGGTCGTGCTGGACGCTTCGCTGCGGCTGCAGGTCGTGCGGGCCCGGAGCTGCGACGAGTGGTCCGCGGGCCACGGTACGGCGGAGGTCGAGGTCTTCGGGGACGACGCCGACGCGTTGCGCGACTGGTTGCAGGACCAGTGCCGGCGCTCCGAGGAGCTGGTCGCGGTGACGTCGACGCGCTGCCAGACGCTGCAGGGGTTCCGCCGGAGCGATGCGTTCAACCGGCTGCTGGTCGAGCGCGGCGTACGGATGACCAGCTACTTCGACACCAGCGGCGGCGCTGAGCAGGTCACCGACTTCATCGTCGCGGCCGAGGACATGCCGTACCACCTGGCCGACGGCGCGCTGCAGGTCAAGCTGCTCGACCGGGAGCGCGTTGTCGTCGAGGGCCCGGTCGTCGACGGTCGGCGCAGCCTGATGGTGCTGCGCTGCCCTGAGGCGGTGAACGCGACCGGGCAGTACCTGCGGGCCGTGCGGGAGACCGCCGTACGAGCCTCGGAGTTCCGCGAGCGGATGGTCGGGCTGACCCCGCGCCAGCGGGTGATCGCCGAGCAACTCGAGGACGGCTGCACCGACGAGGACATCGCCGAGCAGCTCGGCCTCAGCGTGCGGACCGTCCGGTACGAGGTGGCGCGGTTGCTGGACGTCCTCGACGTCGCGACCCGGTTCGCGGCGGGTGTGCGGTACGGCCGGCTGAAGGCGCTCGACGACCGCGCGATTGCAGGAACCTGCAACCGATTCGCCGTCACCGGCGGCCCCCGGCGACGCTGAGGCCCGCCGGATCCACCGCCCGGGTCCGGTAACTCCAGCGAAGGGGACGACCTGATGCGAACGACGACCCGAGTAGGCGCGGCACTGGTGACCACGGCCGCACTGTTGACGCTGACCGCCACCCAGGCCAGCGCCGCGGTGACCTGGCTGTGGGAGAAGGCCGACGGGAACAACATCGGCACGGCGAGCTACACCGACACCGGCAACGTCATGCACGTCAACGACCAGGAGGCCGACGGCCACTCGTTGCTGCTGTTCGTGCACCGGCCGGGCGTCTCGAACGGCGTGGCCTGCTGGGACAGCACCGGCGCCGACACCGCGGGTGTGAACTGCACGCTGAACTCGTACGACGAGAACACCCTGCTGGAGGGCTACCTCTGCCGCGGCGAGTGGGCCAGCAACCCCGACGACCGCGTCATCTTCTGGGACCGCTGCAACAAGGCGGGCGCCCGCCAGTTCCGGAAGTAGGCCCGGGTACGGCGGCAGCGCGTGGACGCTGCCGCCGTCATACCCTGAGCAGATGCGCGCACACGCAGAGCGGTTGGACGGGCTGGGTACGACGATCTTCGCCGAGATGTCGGCACTCGCACTGGCCACCGGGTCGGTGAACCTCGGCCAGGGCTTCCCGGACCGCGACGGGCCGGACTCGTTGCTCGAGGACGCGATCGCGGCGATCCGCGGCGGCGCCAACCAGTACGCACCCGCGCGCGGCGTCCCCGCGCTCCGGCAGGCGATCGTGGACCACCAGCAGCGGTTCTACGGCCTGACGTACGACCCGGACACGCAGGTCCTGGTCACCACCGGCGCGACCGAAGCGATCGCGGCCGCGCTGCTCGCGTTCGTCGAGCCGGGTGACGAGGTGATCGCGCTCGAGCCGTACTACGACTCGTACGCGGCCGGCATCGCCTTCGCCGGCGGCCGTCGGGTACCGGTGACGCTGCGCGCGCCGTCGTACCGGCTGGATCTCGACGAACTGCGGGCCGCGATCACCCCGCGGACGAAGGTGCTGCTGATCAACTCGCCGCACAACCCGACCGGCACCGTCCTCACCGACGAGGAACTGCGCGGCATCAGCGCGGTCGCCGTCGACCATGACCTGGTCGTGATCACCGACGAGGTCTACGAACACCTCGTGTACGACGGGACGCACCGGCCGCTGGCGTCGTACGACGGGATGGCGGAGCGAACCGTCTCGATCAGCAGCGCGGGGAAGACGTTCGCGGTCACCGGCTGGAAGATCGGGTGGGTCACCGGCGCACCCGAGGTAGTGGCCGCGGTGGCCGGGGCCAAGCAGTTCCTCACCTTCACCTCCGGCTCGCCCTTCCAGCCCGCGGTCGCGAACGCGCTTGCCCTGGGCAACGACTACTACGACCGGCTGCGCGGCGACCTGCAGGCGTGTCGCGACCTGTTGTCGGACGGCCTCGCCGAGCTGGGCTTCGAGGTGCACCGCCCCGCCGCCACCTACTTCGTCACCACCGACATCCGCCCGCTCGGCCACACCGACGGCATCGAGTTCTGCCGGATGCTCCCCGAACGCGCCGGCGTCGTCGCGATCCCCCACCAGGTCTTCTACGACAACACCGACTACGGCAAACCCCTGGTCCGCTGGGCCTTCTGCAAGCAACCGGCCGTCATCCAGGAGGCCCTGACCCGCCTCCAGAAGCTCTAGAGGAACTTCGCGAGCGTTTCGGGGTCGCGGGCGACGGCGGTGGTCCGGTCGTCGGCGGTGATGATCGGGCGCTGGATGAGGATCGGGTTCGCGACCATGGCCGCGATCCAGTCGGCGCGGTGCTCGGCGTCCCGGGGCAGCGTCTTGAGCGGCTTGGCGGCAGCTTCGTTGTGGCAGGCGGGATTGATCCAGATCTCCACGAAGGTCTCCCAGGCGTCAGCGGTGCTGGAACCACAGTCTGGTGGGGCGCTGCAGCATCAGGATCAGCAGGGTGGCGTGCACGGCGAGACCGAGCAGGCTGGCGGGCAGCGCCATCACGCCACCGGCGATGCCCATCGCCGCGACCGCGATCAGCACGTACCGCGCCCAGGCGTGCCGCTTGCGGAGGAAGATCGCCGGGACCACGTACGCCGCCGCGCACACCAGCACCGCCCCGACCGCAAGGGCGGTCTTGTCGCGGGACCCGGTGAGCACCTCGGAGATCTGATCGCCCGCGGCGGTCAGCGCGAGCCCGGCGAGCAGTAGGCACATCGCGCCTAGCCCCGCCGAGATCACCGCGGCGACCGTCACCTGCCGCGGGGCCGCCGTCGGCGGGCCGTACGTCTCCGGAACGGCACCGAACATGCCGCTGTACGGTCCCGGCCCACCCGGCCCGTCACCGCCCTGCGCAGTCATCCAACGTCCTTCCACGATCCCCACCCCGATCCTCCCAGATCGGCCAAACGACGCTGCCCACGCCGGGCCGGGCCCGGCGTGGGCAGCGAGGCTCAGGAGGTGACGCGTCTGCGAAGCAGGCCGGTGACGCCGATGGCGACACCGAAGACCGCCAGGCCGGCGAGCAGGCGGATCCAGCTGCGGTCGCCCTCACCGGTAGACCCGGCCAGCTTGAGCGAGTACGCCGTCGCGCCGGTCGCACCCTCGGGAGCGCCGAAGGGCATCGACTCGGTCTTGGCCCGGTCGGCGGCGGCAGCGAGCAGGCCGTAGCGGCGGCCGAAGTCGCGTGCGGTGTCGGCGCCGTTCTTCGTCAGCACCTTCGCACCTTCCTTCGAGAGCCGGCCGGCGCCGTCGGGGATGGCGGGCGCTTGTTCGGTGGCACTGGTGAGGCCGTCCGCCAGCTTGCCCGACCCCTCGGCCGCGGAGCCGATGCCGGTCGCCAGATCCTTGGAGCCCTGCGCCAGCTGGTCCGAGCCGGTCTTGGCCTGGCCGACGCCGTCGGCCAGTCTGCCGGTGCCGCCAGCCAGCAACCCGAGTCCGTTGTCGAGCTTCCCGGTGCCGTCCACCAGCACGCCGACACCCGCCTTGAGCTTGCCGGTACCGCTGGACAGCGCACCCGCCCCGGTGTCGAGCTGATCAGCGCCGTCCGACAGCTGGGTGAGGCCGGCCAGCAGAGTCTTGCCACCTTCCTGGATCTGTCCGACTCCACTCTGCAGCCCGTTGACCCCACCACGCAGCGTCTTGCTGGCCGGTGTGTCCTTCGACGTACCGATGCCGCTCTGGACGCCGGCCACCACGCCGGACACCAGCTGAGTCACACCGGCATCCAGCGCCGCGAGCCCCTGCATCAGACCAGGCTCCGAGTCCGGGCAGCCCGAGACCCGGTTGTCGAGGCCGCACTGCAGCTGCGCGATCCCTGGTACGGCGCGCTGGGTCAGCCGGCCCTTCAGGTAAGCGAGCGCAACCTGCAGTTTGGCCGAATCCGGCAGCGGCTTGTCCAGATCGGGCACCGGGTCGCCCATCGAGCCCATCTGCGCGATCACCGAGTCGAGGATCATCTTCTTGACCGGGTTGGTCTCCGGCCCGACGTTCAGCGCCCCGGCCGGCCCGTTGAGCTGCGCGGCAGCAGGGCCGTAGCAGGCTTCGTCGTACGTTCCGGCCGGCTTGCCTTTGCTGACCGCGTTGAGCGCGTCCGCCGCGCAGTGCACGCCGCCGCGCATCTTGTCGATTCCCGGACCGGAGGCGGCGAGTTGCTTCTTCAGGGTCTCCAGTCCGCCGAGCAGCGTTCCCTCGGTTCGGACCGAGCCGATGCCCGCGCGGAGCTGCGCGATCCCCTCGTGCAGGGGTTTCGCTTTGGCGGGCAGCTGACCGACGCCGCCGTACATCTGACCCAGCCCGTCCTCGACGCTCTTCAGGCCGCCACTGACCTGCTTCAGTCCGTCGATCAGCGCCGGAGCCTTGCCGGTGGCCTCATTCAGGCCGGAGGCGAGTTTGCCGGTACCGGTCTTCAACCGGCCGGCACCTGCGGCGAGGTCCTTGGCGCCTTTCTGCAGCGCGCCCGCGCCTTTGTCGAGCTTGTCCGCACCCTTGGCCGCCTCGCCGGTCTTGGCGCGCAGTTGAGATGCACCGGACTCGAGCTCGGCCAGGCCGCCGGCGAGCCGTGCCGCACCGCTGGAGAGCTTCGTGGCACCGGGCGCGGCCTGGTTGGCGAGGCCTTCGTTCAGGGTCTTCGCACCGGCGTTCAACTGGAGCAGGCCGGCGAGCAGCTTCTGCGAGCCGTCCCGCAGCCGGATCAGGTTCGCGTCGAGCGTCGTACCACCCTCGACCAGGTCGGCGCCCTTCTCCGCGCCGCTCTGGTAGCCGGACACCGCGGTCTTGAACGTCGGGCTCTCCAGCGGGCTGACCGGCAACGCGGTCAGCTCGGCCTCGGGGACGATCGCGTCCGTGACCTCGGCCGCCCAGCCGAACTCCGCGGTCGCGGCGCCGACGGGCGGGAACAGCGTCGCGGTGAAGCTCAGCTTCGTACCGCCCTTGCCGTCGCCGGCCTTGTTCGCCTCGGCCGAGGTGACGTCACCGAATTCGGGCGGCAGCACAGTCGTCAGCTGACCGACCATCGGAAGGACGACCTCGGCCTCCTCGACGACCTGCTTGCCGTACCCGTCGGTGATCGTCACCGACTCGGTCCTGGCCGACGTGTTCTCGACGACGTAGCGCGCCTCCAGCCTGCCCTTCTTGCCGACGACGTCACTGGGTTTGGACAGCTTCTTGCCGTTCAAGGTGTAGGTGACGGCGACCTTGATCGGCAGCTTCCGCTTGTCGAAGTCGCTGACGGTGCGAATCCGCTGCTCGCCGTCCACCGACAGGTCGACGGCCATCTTGCCGTCCTTGACCGCGAAGCCGCCGAAGCTGTCCAGGTTGCGCAGGCCGTCGGTCGAGACCGGGTTGGCGACCTTCACCTTTCCGCTGCCGACAAAGGCGAGTTGCTCGTAGACGCGAGCGCCTTGGACCTTGCCGCTGGGATCGAGTCTGGCCTGAACGGTCTCGGTGTTGGTGACCGTGACGGGTCCGGCGGAGAGTGCGCTCGAGGTGGCCAGCGCCTGGGACGTCGACAGGACGAAAGCGGACGGGACGGCGACGGCGACAGCCAGTCCCCGGGTGATGCGTCGGGCGGTCACGCACGGTCTCCTTCGGTCGAGGCAAGCTCACGGGTGTCGTCGGCGGGAACCCAGGCAACGTCTTCTTCGGTCGGCTCGTCGGGTGGTGGTACCTCGGAACGTTCAGCGGCCGGCACCGGTCGGGGCCGCTGGAGCGAGGTCGCCAGGAACCCGATCCCAGCCGCCAGCAGTACGCCGGTGGCCGCCGACGGCGACTGGGCCAGGAAGGCCGGGCTGTCCGCGGTATAGGCCTCCTCGTACACGGCGACCATTGCGGCCGCGCCGAGCAGCAAGGTCCACAAAGGAATCCGCTCGGCCGAGCCGGCCGCGAACGCCACGCACACGGCCACCACGGCGACGGCCGCGACGGCCCGGCCCGACGCCGAGTCAGGCAGATAGAGCGCCCGTACCGCGAATCCGAGCCAGGCGACGAACAGTCCGATCAAGAAGCCGGTCGCACGCATCGCCGGAGAGCGATCCGGCACCAGCCCCACCACACCACCCAGTGCTCCGCCGACCAGCGCCACGTGCTGCGTGTCCAGACCGAGAGCTTCCCCGACCAGACACAACAGCCCCGCGACGACGGCCAGCAGCACACCGGAGAGCAAGGTACTGCGCTGCATTGAGTCCTCCACTCACCGTCGGACTCCGGGGACCCCCCGCCGGAAAATCCAAGTTTCAGGTACTTGAACTACTGTTCAGTACTTTTGCTGACGGACGTTCCTACCAAGCAGTAACCACTGGTTTCAAGAGCGGAGAGATACCGACTCACAACAGCCGGAAGTTCAAGTGTTTGAAGGCGTGCAACGGAAAAGCCGGGCCGGTCAGGTAGACCGGCCCGGCTCGCAGTGATCGTCAGGCAGCGACGTCCAGGGCGTCCTTTGCCTCGTTCAGCGTCACGTTGACGGTTTCGCCGTCGCGGATGGTGCCGTTGAGCAGGCCGCGGGCGAGTTCGTCGCCGATGGCGGACTGGACCAGGCGGCGCAGGGGGCGGGCGCCGTACACGGGGTCGTACCCGGTCATCGCCAGCCACTCCATCGCGCTCTCGTCGACGGCCAGCGTGATCCGCCGGTCGGTCAGGCGGCGCTGCAGCGCCGCGATCTGCAGCCCGACGATCTGGGTCAGCTCCTCGCTGCCGAGCGCGTCGAACAGTACGATCTCGTCCAGCCGGTTGATGAACTCCGGCTTGAACGACTGCCGCACCACGGCCATCACCTGGTCGCGCTTCACCTGGTCGTCCAGCGTGATGTCGGCCAGGTACGCCGACCCGAGGTTGCTGGTCAGGATCAGGATCACGTTCCGGAAGTCGACCGTCCGGCCCTGGCCGTCGGTCAGCCGCCCGTCGTCGAGCACCTGCAGCAGGATGTCGAAGACCTCGGGGTGCGCCTTCTCCACCTCGTCCAGCAGGATCACGGAGTACGGACGCCGCCGGACCGCCTCGGTGAGCTGGCCGCCCTCCTCGTACCCGACGTACCCGGGCGGGGCGCCGACCAGCCGCGCGACGCTGTGCTTCTCGCTGTACTCCGACATGTCGATCCGGACCATCGCCCGCTCGTCGTCGAACAGGAAGTCCGCGAGCGCCTTCGCCAGCTCGGTCTTGCCGACACCGGTCGGGCCGAGGAACAGGAACGAACCGGTCGGCCGGTCCGGGTCCGAGATGCCCGCGCGCGCCCGCCGTACGGCGTCGCTCACGGCCTTGACCGCCTCACGCTGACCGATCAGCCGGTGGCCCAGCTCCTCCTCCATCCGGAGCAGCTTGCCGGTCTCGCCCTCGAGCAGCCGGCCGGTCGGGATCCCGGTCCACATCGCGATCACCTCGGCGATCTCGGTGGGGCCGACCTCCTCGTTGACCATCGCTTCGGGGCCCTCGGCAACCTCTTCCTCGGCGTCGGCCTCCTCGAGTTCCTTGGTGAGCTGCGGGATCTCGCCGTACAGCAGCCGGGACGCGGTCTCCAGGTCGCCGTCGCGCTGGGCGCGCTCGGCCTGGCCGCGCAGCTCGTCGATGCGCTCCTTGATCTCACCGACCCGGTTCAGGCCGGACTTCTCGCGCTCCCAGCGGGCCTCCAGCGCGCGCAGCTCCTCCTCGCGGTCGGCGAGGTCGGCGCGCAGCCGCTCCAGCCGCTCCTGCGACGAGGCGTCGTCCTCGTGGGACAGCGCGAGCTCCTCCATCTTCAGCCGGTCGACCGTGCGGCGCAGCGAGTCGATCTCGACCGGGGACGAGTCGATCTCCATCCGCAGCCGGGACGCGGCCTCGTCGACCAGGTCGATCGCCTTGTCGGGCAGCTGGCGGCCGGTGATGTACCGGTTCGACAGCGTCGCCGCGGCGACCAGCGCGGAGTCGGAGATCGCGACCTTGTGGTGCGCCTCGTAGCGCTCCTTCAGGCCGCGCAGGATCGCGATCGAGTCCTCGACCGACGGCTCGCCGACGAAGACCTGCTGGAACCGCCGCTCCAGCGCCGGGTCCTTCTCGATCCGGGTCCGGTACTCGTCCAGGGTGGTCGCGCCGATCATCCGCAGCTCGCCGCGGGCCAGCATCGGCTTCAGCATGTTGCCGGCGTCCATCGCGCCCTCGCCGGACGCACCGGCGCCGACGACCGTGTGCAGCTCGTCGATGAACGTGATGACCTGACCGTCGGACTCCTTGATCTCGGTCAGCACGGCCTTCAGCCGCTCCTCGAACTCACCGCGGTACTTCGCCCCGGCGACCATCGCGCCCAGGTCCAGGCTGATCAGCCGGCGGCCGCGCAGCGACTCCGGGACGTCACCGGCGACGATCCGCTGCGCGAGGCCCTCGACGACGGCGGTCTTGCCGACGCCGGGCTCACCGATCAGCACCGGGTTGTTCTTGGTACGGCGGGACAGCACCTGCACCACGCGCCGGATCTCGGTGTCGCGCCCGATGACCGGGTCGAGCTTGCCGTCCTTGGCGCGCTGGGTCAGGTCGACGCCGTACTTCTCCAGGCTCTTGGTGGTGCCCTCGGCCTCCGGCGAGGTGATCCGGCGGTTGCCGCGCATCTGGTCGAACGCCTGCAGCAGCGCGTCCGGCGTCACGCCGAGCGCGCTCTGCGCAGGGCCCTCGACGGTCGCGAGCGCGATCAGCAGGTGCTCGGTGGAGACGTACTCGTCCCCGAGCCCGAGGGCCCGCTGCTCCGCCTGGTTCAGCACGTCGCCGGTCCGCGGCGACAGGCTGGGCGCCTGCACGCTGCCGCCGCTCGCCTTCGGCAGCCGGGTCAGCTGCTCGGCGGTCTTCCGGCGTACGGCGTCCAGGTCGCCGCTGGCCGCCTCGAGCAGGCCGATCGTCGTTCCTTCGGGCTGCGCGAGCAGCGCCGACAGCAGGTGAATCGGTTCCACGGTCGGGTTGCCCGCCGCGGAGGTCTGACGGATCGCGACCGACAGGGTTTCCCGGGCCAGCGTCGTCAACCGCTGAACATCCATCTGGTTCCAGCCTTTCGAGTTCCAGCAACAACAGTCACTGGGTACAACTTATCCAAACTTGAGTCCATTCCACTCAACTCTGGGAAAATCTCAGGGCCGAACCAGGGTTCTCAACCGCGACCGGCGGTCACCAGCCCGGCGTTGTAGGCGAGGATCACGGCCTGGACGCGGTCCCGGGCGCCGGTCTTGGCGAGCATCCGGCTGACGTGCGTCTTCACCGTGTGCTCGGTCAGGTGCAGCCCGGCGGCGATCTCGGCGTTCGAGTTGCCCTTGGCGATCAGCACCAGGATCTCCCGCTCCCGCGCGGTCAGGTCGTCGAGCCGGGCGACCACGTCGGGGTCCACCTGGGTCTCGGCGAACCGGTCGATCAGCCGCCGCGTCACCGGCGGCGCCAGCAGCGCGTCACCGGCCGCGATCACCCGGACGGCGTTGATCAGCTCGTCCCGCGAGGACCGCTTCAGCAGGAACCCGCTGGCTCCGGCCCGGAGCGCGTCGTACACGTACTCGTCGAGGTCGAAGGTGGTCAGGATCACCACCCGCGGCCCGCCGGCCAGCCGCCGGGTCGCCTCGATCCCGTCCATCACGGGCATCCGGACGTCCATCAGCACCACGGCCAGGTCCAGGATCGCGGCCGCCTGCCGGACCGCGTCCGCGCCGTCGGTCGCCTGCGCCACCACCTCGATGTCGGGCTGGCCGTCGAGGATCATCGCGATCCCGTCCCGGACCAGGTCCTGGTCGTCGACGACCATCACCTTGATCGGCCGCCGGCCGGTCACCGGCCGGCTCCGACCGGGAACCAGGCCGCGACCGTGGTGCCGGATCCCGGCGTACTGCGGATGTCGAGCGTGCCGCCCTCGATCCGGACCCGTTCGCGCATCCCGGCCAGCCCGTGCCGCGTACTGCGGCCGGCCGCCGCGACGTCGAACCCGCTGCCGTCGTCGGCCACCTCGACCCGCACCCCCGTCTCCTCGATGCGCACCAGGACCCGCGCCGCCGACGCCTTCGCATGCCGTACGACGTTCGTCAACGCCTCCTGCACCAGCCGGTACGCCGCCAGCTGCTGCCCTTCAGGCGGGCCGTCCGGATCGCCTTCCACGTCGAGTGCGACCGGCAGGTGGCCGCCCGACACGACCGTGACCAACTGTGGCAGATCCGCCAGCCCGGGCTGCGGCGCGAGCTGCGGATCCGGTACGCCGTCCGCGTCGCGGAGCGCGGACAACAACCGGTCCAGCTCGCTCAACGCGCCGCGGCCCGCGTCACCGATCCGCTGGAATCCGGCCAGCACGTCGGCGTCACCCCGCCGTACGAGATCCGGACCGGTTTCGGCCTGGATCACCATCAGGTTGACCGCGTGCGCGACCACGTCGTGCAGGTCCCGCGCGATGTGCGACCGCTCGGTCAGCACGACCCGCGCCGCCTCCCGCTCCACCGCGACCATCTCGAGCTCGGCCTCCCGCTGCGCGGCCTGCACATTCCGCCGGTAGAGCCGCACCGCGACGCCCGCGCACACCGGCAGCAGCAGCGTCAGCGCGAAGCTGACCGGCCAGCGGTGCGCGACGATGGCGTCGTACTCGGGGTTGCGCAGGATCCCCTCGATGTCCGTGATCAGCGTGCGGTGCTCGATCGACGGGAAGATCAGGGCCATCACCGGGTAGCGCATCCGCCAGGTGACCAGCGGCATCGCGGCCAGCACGGCGATTGCCGTCGGCACCGTCCAGCGCAGGCTGCGGCTGTGGGCGGGCAGTACGACGAGCCGGTACAGCGCGAGGCCGAGCGCGGAGTACAGGGTCAGGATCGGCGAGGAAGCCTGCCAGTTCGCGATCAGCGCGGCGCCGGCCAGTACGACGACCGGCACGACCGGCGCGCGACGCAGTACGAGGACGAGGCCGGCGTACGCGACGGCGTACGGCATCCAGCCGGGCGCGCTCCACCAGTTGCCCTCGAACAGGTCCTGGCCGATCTCGGTGAGGACGAGGCCCGTCGTGGCGACGGCCACGAGTACGTCGCGCTGGTGCGCGTGCTCGGGGTCGCGCAGGAACGCGCGCAGGTCGGCCTGCCGCTGCGTCGCGGTCACCGCCTGCGCCCAGCTGTTGCGTCTGATCAGCAGGAAGGCGAGCGCGACGACGACCACGAGCAGCGCCTGCCAGCGCTGCCAGCCGTGCGTGACCAGGTGCCCGGCCTGCGCCAGGTCGGGGTAGATCGCGAACATCAGCCTGCCGCGGACCTGGTTCAGCAGCAGCGGCAGCGTGGCCGAGCCCGCCGCGACCACGAGCACCGTCGGTACCCGGCAGCGGCCGGCCAACGACCACAGTGCGAGGACGACCCCGGCCAGCAGGAACCAGTCGGGCTGACCGACCAGACCGGTCAGGTAGGCGCCGAGGACCAGGCCTGGCAGCGCGAGCGCCGGTTCGATCCGGCGGATCGCGATCAGCAGCGGGCACAGCATGACGACGAGCCGCAGCCACAGCGGCACGAACGGCCAGCCGGGCGCGCCGGCGTCCGCCGCACCGATCTGCAGGCTGACCAGGCCGGCCACCGCGACCGCGACGTCCGGCCACGGAGTACGCCACAACTGCTTCACGGCCTCATTGTGCGCTGCCGAACGCTCACCGGCCGTCACTCTCAGGAGTGACACGAGGATCACTCCCGGGTGCGACGGCAGGTACGACGGGATGGTCCGACGCGGCGATCCGGGTTCGCTCGCGACGGCGATGTGCCGGCCCGGGGGTCGCCGGAATCGTCGGAGCCATGACGATCGACGGAGTTTCGGAACGTGTCCGGCGGCGGACGCCGACGGCGATTCTGGTGCTGGCGGCAACGATGTTGCCGGTGGCCTGCCTGCTGGTCTGGCATCCCTGGAACGCCGACATGGGCGACCTCAGGGTGTACCACGCGGCAGCCCGCGCACTCACCGACGGCCGGGACATCTACGACATTCCCGGGCTCGGGCTCGGCTTCACGTATCCGCCGTTCGCCGCGCTGGTGTTCGCGCCGTTCGCGGTCGGGGCGGGATTCGCCCGGGTCCTGATCACGCTGGCGTCCGCGGCCGCGTTGCTGGTCATCGGCTGGACGACGGCGCGGGCGCTGCGGTGGGGATCGGTCGCGGCGCTCGGGATCGCCTTCGCCGCGTTGGTCTTCGAGCCGGTGTGGTCGAGCTTCGGGCTCGGCCAGATCAACCTGGTGCTGCTCGCCCTGCTGATGCTGGATCTGGTCGGTCCGATGCCGCGCCGGTTCCGCGGCGTCCTGATCGGCGTTGCCACCGGCATCAAGCTGACGCCGGGCATCTTCATCGTGTTCCTGCTGATCACCCGGCGGTTCCGCGAGGCAGCCGTCGCCGCCGGTACGACGGTCGCCACGATGCTGCTCGCCTACGCGGTCATGCCGAAGGCGACGACCGACTTCTGGACGAAGTACGTCTTCGACCCGTCGCGGCCCGGTCCGGCGCACTACATCAGCAACCAGTCGCTGCGCGGCGCGATCGCCCGGGTGACCGGGAACTCGGCCACCACCGTTCCCCTGTGGTTGCTCGCAGCAAGCATCGTCGGCGTCGCGGGCCTGCTGGTCGCCCGTCGCCTGCACGACCGCGGCCTGCCCTTCGAGGCGGTCGTCGTCACCGCGCTGACCGGTCTGCTGGTGTCACCGATCTCGTGGACCGGGCACTGGGTCTGGGCCGTGCCCGCGACCGCGCTCGTCTGGGCGCGGTGCTCCGTCCTGCTGTCCTGGCGTACCGCCGGGGCCGCCGCGATGACGTTCGTGTTCGTCACCGGGCTGCCCTGGTGGCTGCCGTTCGCGCACGACCAGGAGTTCGGCTACAACGCCGTACAGACCGTGGTCGCGAACGCTTACCTGCTCTGCGCGGTGCTGATCATCGCTCAGGCGGTGAACTCCGACGCGCGGATCCGGTACACCTGGAGATTGAGGTCGTAGTACTTGTCGGTCTCGCCGACCCACTCCATGCCGAGCCGTTTGGCGGTGGCGATCGCGCGCTTGTTGTGCGGCCGGGCGACGGCGAACAGCTCGTCGACCTCGCCGCCGCTGAACGCCCATCCCATCAGCGCCCGGCTGGCCTCGGTCGCGTACCCGTGGCCCCACGCGCTCGGCCGCAACTGCCAGCCGATCTCCAGATCCTCCTCGTACGGCGGCAGCAGCCGGATCAGGAGTGCGCCGACGACCTCGCCGTCGGACTTCCGCTCCACCGCCCAGCGTCCCGCCGGTACGACGAAGTTCGGCTGTGCCTCGATCCAGGCGTGCAGGAGGAACCGCATACTCGCGGCGTCCGGAACCTTCTCGATGGCCGGTGACAGCCAGGGCGCCACGTCGGCGGAGCCGTAGATCTCCAGCGCGGCGTCGGCGTCGTCTTCCTCCCAGTCCCGGATCAGCAGCCGGTCCGTTTCCAGCTTCAGGGTCACCCCGCCAGGGTAGGCGGTGCGCGCCGCAAGACAACAGCGAACAAGAGAACCGCAGGGCGGTCCGGGGAGGACCACCCTGCGGTGGGCCGGAGGCCGCTGGGGGGTAGCGGGCCTCCGACTTGCGGAGGCGTCGCGGGGGAACGACAACCTCCACCGGACCGGAGGCTCCGAGGGGTGGGTTTCGGAACTCCTCCGGTTGCTTTGCGAGGATCAGCGTGAGCCGAGCTCCAGAGGCTGGGTGCGAATCCACCGGGTGGTGGTCTGCTGCCGGCCCATGGCGATCACGTCACCCGCGGGACCGGCGGAGAACACCCGGCTGGCGGCGGGACGCCGGGAAGCGCCGACACCGCGCTGGACCTCTGCCAGTAGCTGGTTGACCCGCTTGCGCAGGTCCTCTACTTCGGACTGTAGCGCGAGAATGCGCTGAATTCCCGCCAGGTTGATGCCCTCTTCCTGGCTGAGGTGCTGCACGTACCTCAGCTTGGCCACGTCGTACGCCGAATAGCGCCGGCCGCGGCCGGACGCCCGGCTCGGCACCACCAGGCCGAGCCGGTCGTACTGACGCAGGGTCTGCGGGTGCATACCGGCCAGCTGGGCCGCCACCGAGATCACGTAGATCGGGGTGCGGTCGTCCCAGGTCGGCACCTGGTTGAACGGGATCCCCATCACGGACTCCCGAACAACCCGGCCCGCAGATCAGGCTGGTCCGACGCCGAGCTGAACTCCTCCAGCTTCGCCTTCTGCTCGTCGGTCAGCTCGTGCGGCACCTGCACCTCGAGGGTGAGCAGCAGGTCGCCCTTCGTTCCGTCCCGGCGGACCGAACCCTTGCCGCGGACGCGCAGCTTGCTGCCGTTCGCCGTACCGGCCGGGATCCGGACCGTGACGGGCAGGCCGTCCAGAGTCGGGACCTTGATCTCGGCACCCAGCGCCGCCTCGGTGAAGCTCACCGGGACGTTCAGCGTCAGGTGCTCGCCCTGCCGGCCGAAGATCCGGTGCGGCTTGACGTGCACGGTGACGTAGAGGTCGCCCGCGGGGCCACCCCGTTCGCCGGCCGCACCCTTGCCCTTCAACCGGATCCGCTGACCGTCCTGCACACCCGCGGGGATGCGGACCTGCATGGTCTTGCTCGACTGGCCGCGGCCGGAGCCGTGGCAGGTCTCGCACGGCTGGTCGACGACCAGGCCGCGGCCCTTGCACTCGGTGCACGGCTCGGTCATCGCGAACACGCCGCCCTGCACCGAGGTCTGCATGCCCGTGCCCTCGCACTTCAGGCAGACCTTCGGCACCGTGCCGTACTTCGCGCCGGTCCCGCGACACGTCGGGCACGGCGCGTCGCTGGTCATCCGGAGCCCGACGGTGACACCGTTCACGGCCTCGGCGAACTCGATCGTCGCCTCGGTCTCGATGTCCTGGCCGCGCCGCGGCCGGGCCGTCGTGGTGGTCGAGGTACGGCCACCGCCGCCGAACATGCCGCCCAGGATGTCCCCGAGACCGCCGCCGGCCCCGGTGCCGCCGCCGCGGTTGAACAGGTCACCGACGTTGAAGTCGAAACCGCCCTGCCCGCCGCCGCCCGGCATCCGGAAGCCGCCGCTGCCGAACAGCCGGCGCGCCTCGTCGTACTCCTTGCGCTTCTTCGGGTCGCCGACGACGTCGTACGCCTCGGAGACCTCCTTGAACTTCGCCTCCGCCTTGGTGTCGCCGGCGTTGGAGTCCGGGTGGTACTGCCGCGCCAGCTTCCGGTAGGCCTTCTTGATCTCGTCGGCATCGGCGGTCTTGGAGACGCCGAGAACCTTGTAGAAGTCCTTCTCGATCCAGTCCTTCGTGCTCATCCGGCGCCTCCCCTCCCGTCGTGTCGACTACTCCGCAGACTTGTCCGCGGCCTGTTCGTCATCAGTGCTCTCCACCGGTACGTCGGCCTTCGCGGCGTCGGCCGGCAGTTGTTCGGTCGGCTCCGACACGGCCACCCGGGCCGCCCGGAGGATCCGCTCGCCGAGCCGGTAGCCCGGTTGCATGATCATCGTCGCGGTCGGGCCGTCGACCTCGTCGGAGTAGTTGTGCAGCAGGGCCTCGTGGATCCGCGGGTCGAAGGGGTCGCCCTTCTCGCCGAACTTCACCAGGCCGAGCTTCTCGGTGACCCGCTCCAGCGACTCGGACACCGCCTTGAACGCGCCCTCCAGCTCACCGGCTTCCCGGGCCCGGCCGATGTCGTCCAGGATCCCGAGCATCTCGGTGAGCACCGAGCCGACCACGAGCTCCCGGGCCGCCTCGCGGTCCCGGTCCACCCGGCGCTTGTAGTTCACGTACTCGGCCTGCAACCGCTGCAGGTCCGCCGTACGCTCCTTGAGCGCCTCGGTCAGCAGCGCCTCCTGGGCGGAGGGCCCGATCAGGTCGGACGGGTCCCGCGGCGGCTGGGCGCCCGGAGTACCGGGCGTGCCGGGCGCGGCGCCCGCCGCGGGAGCGTCGGAAGACTCCGGGGTCTTCGCGGGCTCCCGCAGCTTGCCGGTGTCCGGGTCGATCCGGCGCTTGTCCCGGACGACGGGCTCGCCGTCGCCGAACTCGCTGCCCGTCGGTCGATCCGTCACTTGTCCTCCGTCTTGTCCTGCGGCCGATCCTCGTCCACGATCTCGGCGTCGACCACGTCGTCGTCGTTGCTCGTGCCGTCCTGGCTGCCGGCGGTGGTGTCCTCGTCGGACGAGGAGCCCGCGGCCTGGGCGTTCGCGTACATCGCCGCGCCCATCTTCTGGCTGGACTGGGCGAGCTTCTCCGAGGCGGCCTTGACCGCGTCGGCGTCGTCACCCTCGAGCGCCTTCTTCAGCTCGGCCACGCCGTCCTTGACCTCGGTCTTGACGTCGTCGGGGACCTTGTCCTCGTTCTCGGTCAGGAACTTCTCGGTCTGGTAGACGAGGCTCTCCGCCTGGTTGCGGTTCTCGACGGCCTCGCGGCGCTTGCGGTCCTCCTCGGCGTACTGCTCGGCGTCGCGGACCATCTTGTCGATGTCGTCCTTCGGCAGCGCGGAACCGCCGGTGACGGTCATCCGCTGCTCCTTGCCGGTGGCCAGGTCCTTGGCGTTCACGTGCACGATGCCGTTCGCGTCGATGTCGAAGGTGACCTCGATCTGCGGCACGTTCCGCGGCGCCGGCGGCAGGCCGGTCAGCTCGAAGTTGCCGAGCGACTTGTTGTCGCGGGCCATCTCGCGCTCGCCCTGGTAGACCTGGATCATCACCGACGGCTGGTTGTCCTCGGCCGTGGTGAAGATCTCCGAGCCCTTGGTCGGGATCGTGGTGTTGCGCTCGATGATCTTGGTGAACACGCCGCCCTTGGTCTCGATGCCGAGGCTCAGCGGGGTCACGTCGAGCAGCAGGACGTCCTTGACCTCACCCTTCAGCACACCGGCCTGCAGGGAGGCGCCGACCGCGACGACCTCGTCCGGGTTCACGCCCTTGTTCGGGTCCTTGCCGCCGGTCAGCTCCTTGACCAGGTCGGCCACCGCGGGCATCCGGGTCGAGCCGCCGACCAGGATCACGTGGTCGATCTTCGACACGTCGATGCCGGCGTCCTTGATGACGGCCTTGAACGGGGCGCGGGCGCGCTCCAGCAGGTCGTTGGTCATCTTCTGGAACTCGGCCCGGGAGAGCTTCTCCTCCAGGTGCAGCGGGCCGGCGTCGGTGAGGCTCAGGTACGGCAGGTGGATGGTGGTCTCGGCCGCGCTGGACAGCTCGATCTTGGCCTTCTCGGCGGCCTCGGTGAGGCGCTGCATGGCCATCTTGTCGCCGGACAGGTCGGTGCCGTTCTTGTTCTTGAACTGGGTGACCAGCCACTGCACGATCCGCGCGTCCCAGTCGTCGCCACCGAGGTGGTTGTCACCGCTGGTCGCCTTCACCTCGAAGACGCCGTCGCCGATCTCCAGCAGCGAGACGTCGAAGGTGCCGCCGCCGAGGTCGAAGACCAGGATGGTCTGCTCGGTGCCCTTGTCCAGGCCGTAGGCGAGCGCGGCCGCGGTCGGCTCGTTGACGATCCGGTGCACCTTCAGGCCCGCGATCTCGCCGGCCTCCTTGGTCGCCTGGCGCTGCGCGTCGGAGAAGTACGCCGGCACGGTGATAACCGCGTCGGTGACCTGCTCCCCGAGGTACGCCTCGGCGTCCCGCTTCAGCTTCTGCAGCACGAACGCGCTGATCTGCTGCGGGGTGAACTTCTTGCCGTCGATGTCCACGCTCCAGGCCTCGCCCATGTGGCGCTTGACCGAGCGGATGGTGCGGTCGACGTTCGTGGTGGCCTGGCGCTTCGCCACCTCGCCGACCAGGACCTCGCCGTTCTTGGCGAAGGCCACCACCGAGGGCGTCGTGCGCGCTCCCTCGGCGTTGGGGATGACGGTGGGCTCGCCACCTTCCAGTACGGCGATGACGGAGTTCGTCGTACCGAGATCGATACCGACCGCGCGGGCCATGCTTTACCTCCACAGAGTTGAGTGATGCAGACTCAATGTTGCCGTTCGTCCGCCTCGGTTTCAAATCCGTGACTGAACAAACTTGAGTTCACTGGGCTCAACATTGCACACCGGTCAGGTCATTCCCAAGGGCGGCCCCGGTTTTCGGGGTGCGGGCCAGGGTGCGGCCAGGGTGACCCCTCCCGGTGAAAACGTTTACCATGCGACGCTGGTCACTGTGATCCTCCGCCCGATGACCGCCGCCGACAGTGCCGCGGTCCTGGCGCTGAACGCGACCGCGGAGGGCCTCGTCGACCCGCTCGGCCCCGACCGCCTGGACTGGCTCCGGCTGATCGCCGCGCACGCGGCCGTCGTCGAGCTGGACGGGGAGCCGGCCGGTTTCGTGCTCACCTTCACCCCCGGGTCGGCGTACGACGGGCTCGCGTTCGAGGCGTTCACCCGGACGTACGCCGACCGGTTCCTGCTCGTCGAGCGGATCGTGGTCGCGGCCGAGCACCGGCGTACCGGCATCGCGACGCAGGTCTACCGCGCGATCGAACGGGCCGCCAAGCCGTTCGACCGCGCGGTCGCCGCGGTCCCCGTCGACACCCCGGCGCTGACCTTCCACACCGGCCGCGGCTACGCCGAGGTCGGCAAGCAGGTCCTGCCCGACGGTTCGACCGCGCTGCTGCTGTCGAAGGAACTGGCCTAGAGCTGCCGGATGTTGAGCAGCGCCTTCAGGGGCAGGTCGTGCCGGAGGCGCGGGTCGGTGAGCCCGTCGACGATGCAGGCCGCGCCGATCCAGTGCGCCCCGCACTCCGCGACCAACTCCCGAGCCACCCGCGCCGTCGCGCCGGTGTCGGCCCAGTCGTCCACCATCAGCACGCGATCGCCGGCCCGGACCAGCGCCCGCCGGAACCCGAACACGACATGCCGGTCCTGGTAGTCGGGCGCCGTCGTACGCCGCGCCCACCGGTCACTGTCGACCGCCGAGCCCCCGCTCCGCCGCATCTCGACGAACCCGACCCCGAGCGCCGCCGCCGTCAACGCCCCGACCAGCGATCCCCGCGACACCGGCCCCAGAACTACCGTGGGCCTCTCGTCGTACAGCCCCGCAAGCGCCGGCCCGAGCTCCCGCAACAGCTCGGCATCACGCCACCACCCGGTCAGGTCGGCGTAACTACTTCACACGCCCCGATCCGTCTCCCAACGAAACGCGGCCCGCAACCGTGCCCTGGTGTCCATACCCCCAGGATCCCGCACGTCCGGCGGGTATGCATGGGGTTTTGCGATCCCCAGGCCATCACAATCGCGACCCAGGTCGCTGCGCTCGCGTGCCAGGTGGCGGAGCGGGTGGATGTGATGGCCTGGGGATCGCCTGTGGACAACGCCCGACGTGATCTGGCGGAAGTGCGGCACCATCGAGCACATGCCGGCAGTGGTCGATGTACTCCGCCGCGACGGGACGGCGGCCTTCGGCGAGCTGCGCGCTCTGGTTTCCGGGCATGCGATTCGCGCAGCGCTGGCCGCCGGAACGATCCGCCGGATCGCGAAGGGGGTCTACGCGCTGCCGACCGCGCTCGATCCGATCGTGGCCGCTCGCGCGCAGGGCGGGGTGGTGTCCCACCTCAGCGCGGCGATCCTGCACGGCTTCGACGTGCTGGCGATGCCGGACAAGCCGCAGATCACCGTTCCTCGTGGGCAGCACCGTCGCCTGAGCCCGGTGGACTGCGAGCTGCACTGGGCAGACGACGTACCGTCCGACGGCCACTGCACCGGAAAACTGCGCACGATCCTGGACTGCGTGCGAACCCTGCCCTTCGTCGAGGGGCTCACGGTCGCCGACTCGGCCCTGCGCCTCGGAGTGGTGGACCGCTCCCAGTTGATGGTCGCCGCCGCCGAGCTTCGTGGACCGGGAAGCCTTCGAGCGCGGCGAGCGGCAGCCGCGGCTGACGGCCGCGCCGAGTCGCCCTTGGAGTCGGCGCTCCGAGCGATCCTGATCGAGGCGGGCATCAGCGGCTTCGAGCCGCAGGTCGTCGTTCGGGACCGCAGCTTCTCCGCGAGGCTCGATCTGGGCAACTCCGAACTGATGATCGGGGCCGAGGCCGAGAGCTTCGCGCACCACGGCACGCGGGCAGCGCTCGCCCGCGACTGCCGCAGACAGGTCAGCTTGACCGTCCGAGGGTGGCGACTCCTGAGGTTCTCTTGGGAGGACGTGATGTTCGACCGGGACTGGGTGGTCACTGCGTTCCGGGACGCCATCGCCGGATCTCCAGGCCATCACAATCCGGCGACCGCGCTGGTGGGTAGGCGTGGAGCCGCCGCGTAGGCCGATTGTGATGGCCTGGGGATCGGTAGTTAGACCGGGCGGCCGCCGACGAACGTCTGGGTGACGAGGGGGACGGCGGGGCGGTAGGCGAGGTGGAGGTACGACGGGGCGTCGAGGACGGCGAGGTCGGCTCGGGCGCCTGGGGTGAGGTGGCCGATGTCGGTGCGGCGGAGGGACGTGGCGGCGCCGGCTGTGGCGGACCAGAGGGCCTCGGCCGGCGTCATGTGCATCTCGCGGACGGCGAGCGCGATGCAGAACGGCATCGAGGACGAGTAGCCCGAGCCGGGGTTGCAGTCGGTGGCGAGCGCGACGGTGACGCCGGCGTCGAGGAGGCGGCGGGCGTTCGGGTACGGCGACCTGGTGGAGAACTCGATCGCGGGCAGCAACCCGGCGACCACCCCGCTGGACGCCAACGCGTCGACGTCGGCGTCGGTCAGGTACGTGCAGTGGTCGGCGGCGGCCGCGCCCACCTCGGCGGCGAGTTGTACGCCGGGACCTTCGCCCAGCTGGTTGGCGTGCACGCGCGCCTGCAGTCCACGCGCCTGGCCGGCCTGGAGGATCGCGCGGCCCTGGTCCGCGTCGAAGGCGCCGCGCTCGACGAAGACGTCGATCCACTTCGCATGCTCGGCCGCCGCGTCGAGCATCGGGCCGGTCACCAGTTCGACGTACCCCGCCGGGTCGTCGGCGTAGTCGGCCGGCACCACGTGGGCACCGAGGTACGTCGTCTCGTCGGTGAACTGCCGCGCGATCTGCAGCGCCCGCGCCTCGTCCGCGACCGTCAGGCCGTACCCGGACTTGATCTCGACGGTCGTCGTGCCCTGCCGTCGCATCTCGGTCACCAGGCGGGACACGTTCGCGGTCAGCTGCTGGTCGGTGGCCTCGCGGGTCGCCGCGACCGTGGTGCGGATGCCGCCGGCGGAGTACGGCGTACCGGTCATCCGGGCCGCGAACTCCTCGGCGCGATCACCCGCGAACACCAAGTGCGCGTGCGAGTCGACGAAGCCCGGGATCACCGCGCGCCCGCCGAGGTCGATCGCGGAGTCCGCCGCGGGCGCCTCCTGCCGGGGCCCAACCCAGCCGACCTTGCTGCCGTCGAGCACCAGCGCCGCGTCCAGCACCTCACCGAGCGGACCGCCGCGGGCCGGGTCGTTCGTCACCAGCGAACCGATGCCGGTCAGCAACAGCGAGCTCATGCGGTCACCGCACCGATCGAGGTGGTCAGCGCGGCCGCCACGTCCATCGCCTGATGCTTGCTCTCGGCAACCAGGTGCCTGCCGGAGACAACCACATCCGTGACGTCCGCGGCCGCGGCGGCGAAGACGGCAGTCTCCACGGTCCCGCCGGTGCCCGCTGTCCGCACGCTGTCGAGCCGGAGCGCGACCAGATCCGCCCGTGCACCCACTTCGATCACCCCCGCATCCTCGAAACCGATCGATCGATGGCCGTCGACGGTCGCGGCCCGGAGCAGCTCGGCCGCGGACCAGTGGCCGCGCTCCTGCGTTGCCAGGCGTTCGTCGAGCTCGACGGCACGCATTTCCTCGAACAGATCGATCACTGCGTGGCTGTCGGAGCCGAGCGTCAACGGCGAGCCCGCGTCGCGCAGCTGCGCCGACGGGCCGATGCCGTCCGCGAGGTCGCGCTCGGTCGTCGGGCAGAAGCAGGAGTACGTCGCCGAACTGCCGAGCAGCCCGATGTCGACCGAGGTCAGGTGCGTCGCGTGGACCGCACTCGTCCGCCCGCTGAGGAAGCCCGCCTCGTCGAGCACCTGCGAAGGCGTCCGTCCGTACGCCGAGAGGCACGCCTCGTTCTCCGCGACCTGCTCGGACAGATGGATGTGCAGCGGTACGTCGGGGAACGCCGACGCGACGGCACCGAGCTGATCCTGCGGAACGCCGCGGATCGAGTGCGCGGCCGCGCCGATCACGACGTCGTCCGCGCCGCTGAGCTGCGCGACCCGCGACGCCCAGGCGGTCGCGTCGCCGTCGCTGAAGCGCTGCTGTACGTCGTTGAGCGGCTGGTCGATCCCACCCGCCACGTAGCAGGTGTCGAGCAGCGCGATCCGGAGGCCGGCATCGCGCGCGGCGGCGATCAGCGCCGTACCCATGGCGTTCGGGTCGTCGTACCGGTGGCCGCCGGGTGCGTGGTGCAGGTAGTGGAACTCGCCGACAGCGGTGACGCCGGCGAGCAGCATCTCGCCGTACGTCGCCTTCGCGAGCTCGTAGTACGTGTCGGGGGTGAGCGCGGCGGCGACGGCGTACATCTGCTCGCGCCAGGTCCAGAACGTGCCGCGCTCGGTCTGCGTGCGGCCGCGGAGCGCCCGGTGGAACGCGTGGCTGTGACAGTTCGCGAGACCGGGGACGATCAGGCCGTGGAGCCTGGTCGCGGTGCCCGGGTCGGTGTCCGGCCGGACGCTCGTGAAGCGGCCGTTCTCGACGGTCGCCAGGACCCGGTGTGCGAGACCGCTGGGGAGGACGGCGGTCTCGCACCAGTACGAGGTCACTTGGCGAGGTCCTTCAGTACGGCGGCGAGGGCGTCGACGCCGGCCAGGCAGTCGTCCATCTCGGCGTACTCCGCCGGGGAGTGCGAGACGCCGGTCGGGTTGCGGACGAACAGCATCGCGGTCGGGATGCCGGCGGCCGAGAACACGCCCGCGTCGTGCCCGGCGCCGGTCGGCAGCACCGGGGCGCCGTCGAGTACGTCGACCAGGCGGTCGCGGAGGCTCGCGGGGAAGTCGACGATCGGCGACACGGACTCGGCCGTGACCTCGAGGGTGGTGCCGTCGCGGTCGGCGCGCTCGGTCGCCTGCTTGGTGATTGCTGCGAGCAACGATTCGAGGGTCGCGGTGTCGGCGGCGCGGGCGTCGAGCCAGGCGGTGACGCGCGACGGTACGGCGTTCGTGCCGTTGGGCTCCACGGACAGGCGCCCGAACGTCGCGCGGGCGCCGGCGAGCCGGGCCTGCTTGTTGGCGGCGAGCGCGGTCATCGCGTAGGTGAGCATCGGGTCGTGCCGGTCCTCCATCAGCGTGGTGCCCGCGTGGTTGGCCTCACCGCTGAACGTGAACCGGTACCGCCCGTGCGGCCAGATGGAGCTCGCCACACCGACCGGCGCGGTCAGCCCGCGCCCCTGCTCCACGTGCAACTCGACGAAGGTCCCCATCCGCTGGAGCAGCGGCGACGGCCCGACCCCCGCCGGGTCGATCCCCGCCTCCTCGAGCGCCACCGCCAGCGAGGCCCCGGCGCGGTCCGTCAACCGCAACGCCTGCTCCGCCGACACCACCCCCGCCGCCACCCGAGACCCCAGACAAGGCATCCCGAACCGCGACCCTTCCTCCTCCACAAAAGCTCCGATCCCAATCGGCACCGAAGGCACAAACCCCTCAGCCCGCAGCAGGTCCACAGCCGCCAGCGCCGAAACCACCCCCAACGGCCCGTCAAACGCCCCACCATCGATCACCGAATCCAAATGACTACCGGTGACCACGCCAGGACTGTCCGGCGAACCCCACCAGGCGATGTGGTTGCCGATGGTGTCGGATTGGATGGTGAGGTTGCGGGCGGCGCACTGGTCGAGGAACCAGTGCGTCGCCTCGCGTTCGGTGGGGGTCCAGCCGCCGCGGGTGTAGCCGCCGGTGTCGGGGTCGCGGCCGATGGCGGACTGGTCGGCCCAGAGGGATTCGAAGCTCAAGGTTCAGGCCAGCGGGTTCTTCGACAGCCAGTCCTTGGCGACCGCGTCGGCGCTCTCCTTGCCGACGTCGATCCGCTTGACCATCTCGGTCAGGCCCTCCGTGGTCAGCTTCGCCGACACCGCGTTCAGCACCGACACGACGTCGTCGGACTTGTGGTCGGTCCGGATCAGCGGGACGACGTTGTTCGGCGGCAGGATGTTCTCCGGGTCCTCCAGCATGACCAGGTTGTTGTCCTTGATCAGCGCCTGCGTGGTGAAGAAGTTCGACACCTGGATCTGGTTGTCCAGCAGCGCCTTCAGGCTCAGCGGACCACCCGCGTCCAGCGTCTTGTACTCCTTGCCGAACTCGACGCCGTACTTCTCCTTGAGGCCCTTCAGCCCCGCGTCCCGCACCTTGAACTCGGAGCTGCCACCGGCGGCCAGGTCCTTGGCGACCGGCTTCAGGTCGGCGAGCGACTTCAGGTTGTACTTGTCCGCGGTCGCCTTGGTCACCACGATGGTGTCCTCGTCCGCGGCCGGCGACTTCTCCAGCACCTCCAGGCCCGACGGCAGCGAGCCCTTCAGCGCGTCGTACGTCGCCTGGTCCTCGGTCTCGGTGGCGTCCTTCTTGAAGTAGTGCAGCGCGGCACCGGTGTACTCCGGCAGCAGGTCGACGGAGCCGTCCTTGATCGCCGCCATGTAGGTCTCGCGGTTGCCGATGTTCGGCTTCTTCTTCACCTCGATGCCCTTGGCCGCCAGCGCCTGCCCGTAGATCTCCGCCAGCAGCTGGCTCTCGGAGAAGTCGGCGGACCCGACGGTGATGCTGGTCACCTTGGACGGCGCGGGCGAGGACCCCGCGTCGTTGCCGCCGAGCTGGTCGCCCCCACCCCCACAACCGGCCAGGCCGAGCACCGCCACTCCGGCGATCGCAGTACGGATGAGTGTGGATCTCAACACGAGAGCCTCCAGTGTTCTCGTTCAGCCACCGGCCGGTGCCGATGGATGTGTCTCAAGTTCATCAGGTACGTCGGACAGTTCGGTCGAGGTCAGCCGATCTTCAGACCGCGGGAGACCGTGAACCGTCCGATCAGCGCGAACAACGCGTCGAGCAGCAGCGCCAGCAGCGCCACCAGCAGCGCGCCGGTGAACATCTGCGGAAAATCGCGCAGCTTCAGCCCGTCGATCACGTAGCGCCCGAGGCCACCGAGCGACACCAGCGCCGCGATCGTCGCGGTCGACACGATCTGCAGCGTCGCGCTGCGGACGCCGGAGATGATCAACGGCAGCCCGATCGGGATCTCCACCTTGGTCAGGATCTCGCGCCCGGTCATCCCCATTCCTCGTGCGGCGTCGATCGTGGCCGGATCGACACCGGACAGACCGGCGTACGTCGACGCGAGGATCGGCGGGACACCCAGCGCGACGAGCGCGATCAGCACCGGCAGGAAGCCGATCTGGTCGGTGAGCAGCACCGCCAGCATCAGCAGGCCGAGGCTCGGCAGCGCCCGCGCCGCGTTGCCGGCGTTGATCGCCAGGAACGCGCCGCGCCGGGTGTGCCCGATCCGCATCCCGACCGGCAGCGCGATCACCAGCGACAGTGCCAGCGCGGCGAACGTGTACCAGAGATGCTGCAGGATCCGCGCCCAGATTCCTTCGGTGCCGGACCAGTTGAACGGGTCGGTCAGGTACTCCCACATGTCAGGCCACCTCCACCACAGGTGTCGCGGTACGCGCCCAAGGAGTCAGGACACGCTGCAACGTGACCAGCACGAGGTCCGCGAGCAGCGCCAGTCCCAGCGACAGCACCACACCGACCACGACCGGCGTCAGGAAGTCCTTCTGGAAACCGAGCGTGAACAGCTCCCCCAGCCCGCCGATCCCGATCACCGCGCCGACGCTCACCATCGAGATGTTCGCGACCGTGACCACCCGCAGTCCGGTGAAGATGACCGGTACGGCGATCGGCAGGTCCACCGCGACCAGCCGGTGGACGGCGCCGTACCCGACCGCGACCGCGGACTGCCGGACGTCGGGCGGCACGGAACGCAGTCCGTCGATCACGTTGCGGATCAGCAGGGACACCGCGTAGATGGTCAGCGCCACGATGATGTTGACCGTGGACAGCACCTTCGTGCCGAGGATCGCCGGCAGCACGATGAACAGCGCGATCGACGGCAACGAGTAGAGGATGCCGCCGAACGCGATCAGCGGATTCGCCAGCCAGGAGTAGCGCGTCGCGACGTACCCCAACGGCACCGACACGATCAGCCCGAGAATGACCGGCAGGATCGCGAGGTACAGGTGCTCGACCAACTGCTCCCAGATCAGCCCGAGGTTGTCGCCGATCCAGCTCATGATCGCAACGCCTCGGCGACTGCACCCTGGTCGACCACGCCGACCGCCTGGCCCTGCTCGTCGACGACCACGCCCCATCCGTTCGGTGACGTCAGTACGGCGTCCAACGCGGCCCGCAGCGAATCGCCGCGCTGGAAGACCGAGCCGACCGGCAGCAGTTCGCCGGATCCGTTCTTCCAGCCGACCGGTACGCCGTCCCGCAACGCGAGCTCGTCCGGCAACGGGTGCACCGGCAGGCTCTCCGGATGGATGAACGTCAGCGCGCGGTAACCCCGGTCCTGCCCGACGAACCCGCGCACGAAGTCGTCCGCGGGGTTGGCGAGCAACTCCGACGGCGGCGCGAACTGCGCCAGCTTGCCGCCCACGCGCATCACCGCGATGTTGTCGCCGAGCTTGATCGCCTCGTCGATGTCGTGGGTGACGAACACGATCGTCTTGCCGATGTCGCGCTGCAGGCGGAGCAACTCCTCCTGCAACTGGTGCCGGACGATCGGGTCGACCGCGCTGAACGGCTCGTCCATCAGCATGATCGCCGGATCGGCCGCGAGCGCGCGGGCGACGCCGACTCGTTGCTGCTGGCCACCGGACAGCTGGGCCGGGTACCGCTCGGCCATCTTGGGGTCGAGGCCGACACGTTCCAGCAGCTCCATCGCCGTACTGCGGGCCTTGCGCTTGTCCCAGCCGAGCAGCTTCGGCACCGTGGCGATGTTGTCCACCACCGTCTTGTGCGGGAACAGGCCCGCGTTCTGGATCACGTACCCGATGCCGCGGCGCAGCGTGACCGCGTCCTGGGCGTTGATGTCCTGGCCGTCGATCGAGATCGTCCCGGAGGTCCGCTCGATCGTGCGGTTGATCATCCGCAGCGACGTGGTCTTGCCGCAGCCGGACGGGCCGACGAACACGGTGATCTGGTTGCTCGGGATCCGCAGGGACAGCTTGTCGACGGCGACGGTGCCGTCCGGATACCGCTTGGTGACGTCCTCGAACTCGATCATGGCGCCCCTTCGCGCTCGTCGTCGGTCGCCCGAAAGACCCTAGCGGACCGAAAGCCTGAAACCACGCGATCGCACGGTTTCTCGCTCCGTGGGAAAGTGCACCGTCGCACTACAGGTTGCGACGGTCGCACTCCGCAGTCAGTTCTCCCGCATCGGGACCCTGACACCCTTCGCATCGGCGACTTCCACAGCCTTGTCGTAGCCGGCGTCGACGTGACGGATCACACCCATCGCCGGGTCGTTGGTCAGCACCCGCTCCAGCTTCCGCCGGGCGAGGTCGGTGCCGTCGGCAACGGACACCTGGCCGGCGTGGATGGACCGGCCGATGCCGACACCGCCGCCGTGGTGGATCGACACCCACGACGCGCCGCTGGCGACGTTCACCATCGCGTTCAGCAACGGCCAGTCCGCGATCGCGTCCGAGCCGTCGAGCATGCCTTCGGTCTCCCGGTACGGCGACGCGACGCTGCCGGTGTCCAGGTGGTCGCGGCCGATCACGATCGGCGCCTCGAGCTCACCGGACGCCACCATCTCGTTGAACCGGACGCCGGCCTTGTCCCGCTCGCCCTGGCCCAGCCAGCAGATCCGGGCCGGCAGGCCCTGGAACGCGACCCGCTCGCCGGCCATCTTGATCCAGCGCGACAGGTGCTCGTTGTCCGGGAACAGGTCCAGGATCGCCTGGTCGGTCTTCGCGATGTCGGCCGGGTTGCCGGACAGCGCCGCCCACCGGAACGGGCCCTTCCCCTCGCAGAACAACGGCCGGATGTACGCCGGTACGAAACCGGGGAACTCGAACGCCCGGGCGTAGCCGGCCTTGCGCGCCTCGTCCCGGATCGAGTTGCCGTAGTCGAACACCTCGGCGCCCGCGTCCTGGAACCCGACCATCGCCTCGACGTGCCGCGCCATCGACTCCTGCGCCCGCTCGGTGAACCCGGCCGGGTCCTTCTCCCGCGCGCTCGCCCAGTCGTCGAACTCGACGCCGACCGGCAGGTACATCAACGGGTCGTGCGCCGACGTCTGGTCGGTCACCACGTCGATCGGCGCGCCCCGCCGCAGCAGGTCCGGGACGATCGTCGCCGCGTTGCCCAGGACACCGATCGACAACGGCTTCCGCTCCTTCTTGGCGGCTTCCGCGAGTTGAAGCGCTTCATCCACGGATGACGCCCGGACGTCGAGATAGCGGTGCTCGATGCGCCGCTGAATCCGGGACTCGTCGACGTCGATGCAGATCGCGACACCGTCGTTCATCGTCACGGCCAGCGGCTGCGCGCCGCCCATCCCGCCGAGCCCCGCGGTCAGCGTGATGGTTCCGGCCAGCGAGCCGCCGAACTTCTTCTCCGCGACCGCGCCGAACGTCTCGTACGTGCCCTGCAGGATTCCTTGGGTGCCGATGTAGATCCACGAGCCGGCCGTCATCTGGCCGTACATCGTCAGCCCCATCGCCTCGAGCTTGCGGAACTCCTCCCAGGTGGCCCAGTCGCCGACCAGGTTCGAGTTCGCGATCAGTACCCGCGGCGCCCACTCGTGCGTCTGCATGACGCCGACCGGGCGGCCGGACTGCACGAGCATCGTCTCGTCGTCCTTCAGCGTGGTCAGCGTGCGGACCATCGCGTCGAACGAGTTCCAGTCCCGGGCGGCCTTGCCGGAACCGCCGTACACGACCAGCTCGTCGGGGTGCTCGGCGACCTCGGGGTCGAGGTTGTTCTGCAGCATCCGCAGCGCGGCCTCCTGCTGCCAGCCGCGGGCGGTCAGGGTGGTACCGCGAGGGGCGCGGACAGGACGTGGTCCGGACATGGGTGATCCAGCCTTTCTACGACAGTGTTGTCTAGTGCAGGGGGCCGGTGACGGCCTCGGCGGCTTCGATGTAGGTGCCATTGGCAACGAGTTGGACGGAGTGCTCGAGTTCGGGGGCGAGGAACCGGTCGGTGGCCGGTCCTTCGACGTGCTCCCGGAGAGCTGCTTTGGCCGCGGCCGTGGCCGGCGCGGGAGTCAGCGGCGCGCGCAGGTCGAGCGCCCGCGCGGCCGTGAGAATCTCGACCGCCAGCACCCGCTGCAGGCCGTCGACCGCCTTGCGCAGCTTGCGCGCGGCGGACCAGCCCATCGAGACGTGGTCCTCCTGCATCGCGCTGCTCGGGATCGAGTCGACACTCGCGGGGACGGCGAGCCGCTTCAGCTCGGAGACGATCGCGGCCTGCGTGTACTGCGCGATCATGTGACCGCTGTCCACACCGGGGTCGTCGGCCAGGAACGCGTTCAGCCCGTGGTTCCGGGCGACGTCCAGGAAGCGGTCGGTACGGCGTTCGCTGATGCTGGCGAGGTCCGCGACCGCGATCGCGAGGAAGTCCAGCACGTAGCCGACCGGGGCACCGTGGAAGTTCCCGTTGGACTCGACCCGGCCGTCGGGAAGTACGACGGGATTGTCGATCGCGGCGGCCAGCTCGCGGTCGGCGACGGTGGCGGCGTGCGCGGCGGTGTCGCGGGCCGCGCCGTGGACCTGCGGAGAACAGCGCAGCGAGTAGGCGTCCTGGACACGGTTGCAGTCCGGACCGCGGTGACTGGCGACGATCGCGCTGTCCTGCAGGAGCGCGCGCAGGTTGGCGGCGGCCGCTGCTTGGCCCGGGTGCGGGCGGAGGGCCTGCAGGTCCTCGGCGAACACCCGGTCGGTGCCGAGCTGGGCCTCGACGCTCATCGCGGCGGCCAGGTCGGCGGTCTTGAACAGCCGGTCCAGGTCGGCGAGCGCGAGCACCAGCATGCCGAGCATGCCGTCGGTCCCGTTGATCAGCGCGAGACCTTCCTTCTCGGCCAGCACGACCGGCTGCAGACCGTGCGCCGGCAGCGCCTCGGCGGCGTCGCGAAGGTTGCCGTCGGCATCGCGGACCTTGCCCTCGCCCATGATCGCCAGCGCGACGTGGGACAGCGGGGCGAGGTCGCCGGAGCAGCCGAGGCTCCCGTACTCGTGGACCACTGGCGTGAGGTGGGCGTTGAGCAGGCCGGCGTACGCCTGGGCCGTCTCGACCTTCACACCGGTGCGCCCGGTGGCGAGCGTCGAGAGCCGCAGCAGTGCCAGCGCCCGGACGACCTCGGTCTCGACCTCGGGGCCCGAACCGGCCGCGTGCGAGCGGATCAGACTGCGCTGCAGCTGCGCCCGGAGCTCCGGCGCGATGTGCCGGGTGGCGAGGGCGCCGAACCCGGTCGAGACGCCGTAGTGCGGGGTGTCCGCGTGCGCCAGCGCCTCGATCGCGGCCCGGGACTTCGCGATCTCCTCGAGCGCCTGGTCGTCGATCCGGACCTGCGCGCCGTACCGCGCGACCGCGACCACCTGGGCCGGGGTCAGCGGTCCGGCGCCTACGTTCACCGTGCCGTTCACCGTGTGTTCCACCCCAACATTGCACCGCGCCGGGCCGGGCGCGGACAGCAGCGCCGTACCACTTTTCGTCTCGGATCTGAGACAGCGGTCGCGACCCTCGGTAGCCGTAGAGTCCTGCCATGGTGTTCGAGATCCGGACGGCGGGGCCGGAGGACGCGGTGGGGATCGCGAGGGTGTGGGCAGCGGCAGTGCCGCACCTGGTGAAGACGGCACGGGCGATCGAGCTGGAGCTGCGGCACGGCCGGAGCCGGGAGGTGCTGATCGCCGTCGACGGGCCCGACGTGGTCGGGTACGCGAACCTCTACCTGCCGCCGCCGGACGACGCGGCGCCGCGGGTGCGGATCACCGTCCAGGTGCCGCCGGAGTACCGCAAGCGCGGGATCGGGAGTGCGCTGACGACCGCGATCACCGAACGGGCCGCCGCCGTCGGCGCCGCGCGGCTGCTGGTCGTCGTCGGGGACGACGAGGACTCCCAGCGCTTCGCGACCGGGCGCGGGTTCACAGTCGGGCGGCGGATGACGCATTCCGCGGCCGACCTGACCGCCGTACCGGAGCCGCTCGCGCCGCCCGCCGGACTGCGGGTAGCGAGCTACGAGGACGTGACTTCGCGGCAGCTGTACGACGCGGAGGTGCAGGTCCGGGAGGACGACCCGAGCGGGCTGTCCGGCGGACCGGAGTACGACGAATGGGTCCGGGTGTCGTGGGACAACCCGGACGGGCGGCGCGACCTGAGCGTCGCCGTACTGGACGGGGACCGGGTGCTGTCGTTCGTGACCACGACCGCGGACCCGGACCGGAAGCTGATCTGGTCGAACCTGACCGGCACGATCCCCGCGGCGCGCGGCCGCGGGCTGGCGAAGGTGGTGAAGTCCGTGGCGCTCGCGCGGGCCCGGGACGCCGGGTTCACGGTCGCATCGACCGGGAACGACGCGGCGAACGAGCCGATGCTCGCGGTCAACCGGTGGCTCGGCTACCGCGAGACCTCGGCCGCGTGGACCGCGGAGAAGGCGCTGTGAAGCGGCTGGCGACCTCGCTGGCCTTCTTCCTGGTGCTGTCGCTGATCGTCGGATACCTGCTGTCCGGACCTGCCTTGATGGACTGGCCGGTCGCCGGCGGGCTGTTCGCGGTCGCCGTGCTCGGCGAGGGCTTCCGCTACTGGCTGCGGCAGACCCGGGCGAAGAAGCGGGACTCGTCGGGCGTGTGAGGTTACGCTGCCGTTGTGAGCGGCAACGTTCCCGCCTCGACCCGCACGTTGCGGGTGCTGACGTTCCTGGCCACGCAGCCCGGTCCGGTACCGATGGAGCGCATCGCCTCCGCGGTCGGCCTGCCGCGCTCGTCGACGTACCACTTGCTGCGGGCAATGATCGACGAGGGGTTCGTCGTCCATCTGCCGGAGGAGAAGCGGTACGGGCTGGGTGTTGCCGCTTTCGAGATCGGGTCCGCTTACCTGCGGCACGATCCGTTGGAGCGGTTGGCGCGGCCGTTGCTGGTCCAGCTGGTGCACGAGGTGGGGCAGACGGCGCATCTCGGCGTACTGCATGGTCGGGAGCTGGTCTATCTCTTGAAGGAACAGCCGCCGCGGCCTGTCACGCTGGTGACCGACGTCGGGGTGCGGCTGCCGGCGACGTTGACGGCTTCCGGCCGCGCGCTGCTCGCCGAGCTGCCGCCGGCTCAGGTGCGGGCGCTGTTCCCGTCGCCTGAGTCGTTCGTACGGCGTACCGACCTCGGGCCGCAGTCGCTCAGCCAACTCCGCCGCCTGCTGGCCGAGGAGAAGCGCCAGGGCTTCGCGGTCGAGGACTCCTTCATCACCCCCGGCATGGCCTCCGTAGCCAGCGCCGCCGTCGACCACGCCGGCCATCCGGTCGCCGCCATCAGCGTCACCTTCCGCACCGACACCGTCCCACCCACCGACCGCCCCCACCTGGCCCACAAAATCCGCCAGGCCGCCAAGGCCCTCACCCGCCGGTTGCACGGGTAGAAGAACTAACAGGGCCGTTGCGCGCGGGAGTTGTACCGAAGAACGGGTAGTGGTGCCGGTCCGGTGCGGGTAGATCACCGCCCCAGGCGGGAGGCCGGCAGCGTCGATTGACCACTACCCGTTCTTCGGTACGCCTACGACGCGGGTACTCGGGCTGGGCAGACCACCGCGGAGCAGGCGTGCGGTGAGGGACGCCTGCTCGCGGAGGTCAGTCGGCTACGCCGCCGGACCACTTTCCGTAGGAGTAGAACCTGAGGTAGTAGTCGGTGCCGTCCTTGACGTTGGTGGCGATTTCGTACCAGCTGCTGCCTGCTACGTTCGTCCAGCGATCCTGGCAGCCTGCTGTCCTGAAGCACACCTTGATAGCGCGCACGTTCTGGTCGTACCACGGGTTCCCCCGCAGATTGATGTCCTGGCACCTGCTGGTAGTCCTGAGGTAGCCGCTGCTGGGATATCTGAGCGAGTTGCTCGGCAGGTCGAAGCCGTGTTGGTTGGTGCTGTCCAGGCAGCCTGCGGCCTCCGCTTCGCCGGACTGGGTGACGCTGACGGCCACGAACGCGGTGGCGGCCAGGACGAATACCCCGAGGATCGCCTTGACCCTGGTGGTCAGAGTGCGCATACGAGAAAGCTCCTTGTGATCAGTGGGCGTGCGACGACGCTAACCGCGGGTGCTTTCCGTCCGCTTTCTGTCTGCTTGCCGCGGTGGGTCCAGCACCACCAGGTATTGGCGGCTTGGGGCGACTGCGCAGAGGGCGTGCGGACGGAAGGCTGAACAGCAAATCTGCCGTCCAGGGTTGGGAGTCGCTGTGATTCGGGAAGTTCTTGCTGTTGCGGGTGTGGTCGGGTTGGGGGCCATCGGGGTGACGCCTGCTGCGGCCGATGCGGACGTTGTGCGGACCGAGGCCGGGCTGGTTCGTGGGATTGAGCAGGGGGAGGTGCGGACGTTCCGCGGGATTCCGTACGCCGCTCCGCCTACCGGTGACAAGCGGTGGCGGTCGCCGCAGCCACCCGCGAAGTGGGCGGGAGTCCGGGACGCGACGGCGTACGCGCCCTCCTGTGCTCAAGGTGAGTTCCCGATCGCGGTGCCGAGCGCCACGGAAGACTGTCTGTACGTCGACGTCACCGCGCCGAAGGATCGCGGCGTACTCAAGCCAGTGGTCGTCTGGCTGCACGGAGGTGACTTCAAGTACGGCGGCAACAGCCTCTATGGGCCAACGCGCTTCGCTGAGCGCGGTGACGTTGTCGTGGTGCAGCCGCAGTACCGGCTCGGGGTCTTCGGGTTTCTCGCCGACCCGTCGCTCGGTGGTGCGGACTCGGGCAACTTCGGCCTCGAGGACCAGCAGGCCGCGCTGCGTTGGGTACGGCGCAACGCCGCAGCCTTCGGTGGCGACCCGCGGAGCGTGACGGTGATGGGCGAATCGGCGGGCGGCTACAGCGTCTGCGACCTGCTGGCCTCCCCTACCGCCGCCGGGCTCTTCCACCGCGCGATCATCCAGAGCGCGCCGTGCGGGCAGCAGTCGACCAAGCCGCGGGACGAGGCCGAGAAGTTCAGCCGCACGCTGGCACGGTCCTTCGGCAAGACGACAGCCGCCGACCTCCGGACAGTCGACACCAAGGACCTCCTGGCCGCCACGGAAGACACCGAGTTCCGGCCGATCACCGGCACCGCCGTACTGCCACGCGACCCGGCCGACGCACTGCGTACCGGACGGGTCAACCGGGTCCCGGTCCTGCATGGCGTCGACGACGACGAGGAGGCCGGCCGGTACGGCGCGCAGGAGGTCCTCTCCGGCAAGAAGATCAGTCAGTCCGACTACGAGACCGCCATACGCGCCAGGTTCGGCCGCGACGCCGACAAGGTTCTGGCCGAGTACGCCGACGTCCGTCCCGCGGGCCGGGCGCTCGCGACCGTGATGACCGACGCCAACTGGTCGGTGCCGGCCGCGGCCACCAACCGGCTGCTCGCCGCCCGGATGCCGACGTACAGCTTCGAGTTCGCGGGCGACGCCCCGTGGTACGCCGGAACTCCCGAGCCGGCCTGGCCGACCGGAACCCACCACATGAGCGAGGTCGCCTACTTCTTCGACGTCGCCCTCTTCGACGCGCCGGACAGCGAGTTCGCGGACGAGCTGATCCGACACTGGAGCGCCTTCGCCGACGCCGGTGACCCGAACATGCCCGGATCGGCCGAATGGCCCCGTACCACCCGGCACGACCGAACGGTCCAGTCGCTGAACGTCGCCGGCACGACGCGGACCGACTTCGCCGCGGATCACCGCCTCAGCTTCTGGCGGTCCCTCGGCCGGTGATCACCAGGACGACTTGGTGATGCCGGGGAGTTCGCCGCGGTGGGCCATGGTGCGGAAGCGGATGCGGGAGATGCCGGCCTTGCCGATGTAGCCGCGGGGTCGCCCGTCGACGGTGTCGCGGTTGCGGATCCGGACCGGGCTGGCGTCTCTCGGAAGCTTCTGGAGCTTCAGCTGCGCGGCGGCCCGGTCGGCCGCCGACGCGGCAGGATCTGCGATGGTCGCCTTCAGGGCGGCTCGGCGCTCGGAGTAGTGGGCGGCCGTGCGGCGGCGGTGGTTGTTGCGGGCGATCTTCGCGGTGGTCGCCATCTACCGCTCTTCGCGGAAGTCGACGTGCTCGCGGAGCTTCGGGTCGTACTTGCGGATCACCAGCCGGTCGGGATTGTTCCGGCGGTTCTTCCGCGTTACATAGGTGTACCCGGTACCCGCCGTACTACGGAGCTTGACGATGGGGCGGAGGTCGTTGCGCTTGGCCATGCTGTCCTCTCTCTCACCCCGGTGAACGCCCGCGGGGTGGCGGCTATTCCGGTTCCCAGGGTACATTGTATTGGTTATCGTTTTCAATAAGACGGGAGACTCGATGCTGCCGGTGACCTTGCTGACGGGCCTCGACGACGGGTTCCGCGGCGCCGTCGCGGGGAATTTGCTGGCCGCCGCCGGCCCGGCCGGAGTCCTGGTCGAGTACGACGTGAGCGCCCTGGCCGCGGGCTCCGTCGTCCGTACCGCACGGACCGCGGCCGGGGTGATCGACCGCGAGGTGATCACGATGGGCCACCCGTGCGTCTCGTGCGCGATGCGCGGCTCGCTCGTCCAACTGCTCACGAGCATCGCGGCCGTCGAGCGCTACGACGTGGCGATCGTGAACGTCCCGACCGCGGGCGACACCCACGCGATCGCCACCGAGATCAACCAGGACGCTGACCTAACCGTCGACGCGGTCGTCACCACCGTCGACACGAGCACCGCCATCGCTGACCTCACCGGTGAGCAGCTGATCCGCGAGCGCGGCATCCCGACCGCCGCCGAGGACGGCCGCGCGATCGCCGAGGTCGCCGTACGCCAACTGGAATCCGCGAACGCGGTCGTCCTGAGCAGCGACGACACCACCGTCGGCGCCCTGACCACGGCGATCAATCCGCAACTGCTGGTCAGGACCACCCCGGCCGGGCTACTCGGCCTGCGGCAAAAGGTCCCCGTCGTCGAGGACGGCTCGATCGCGGCGCCGGTGGACGGTGCGGCGCAGACGCTCGTGTGGCAGTCCGACCGGCCGTTCCATCCCGAGCGGCTGTACGACGCCCTCGAGGACCTCGTCAACGGCACCGCCCGCGGCCGCGGCACGCTCTGGATCGCGACCCAGCACCGCAACCGGCTCAGCTGGGACAGCTTCGGCACGAACGTGTCGATCGGCGTCCTCGGCCCGTGGCTGGCCGATCTGCCCGCCGACCGCTGGGCCGCCGTCGGGCAGCAGCACCAGGCCCGCTCGGCCCTCGAATGGCACCCGGAGTACGGCGACCGCGCGTCGTACCTCTCGCTCACCGGCGTCGGGCTGGACCTGCGGGAATTACGCGAGCGCCTCGACGGTTGTGTCCTGCGTGCGGACGAAGCGGTCCACCCGCTGACCGATCCGTTCGCCCCCTACTTGGAAGGAAGTACCGCAGCATGAAGAAGGACATCCACCCCGACTACCGCCGGGTCGTCTTCCGGGACAAGTCCGGCAACTTCAGCTTCCTCACCGGTTCGACCCGCGAGAGCACCGAGACCGTCGTCTGGGAGGACGGGAACACCTATCCCGTCGTCGACGTCGAGATCTCGTCCGCGAGCCACCCGTTCTACACGGGCCAGCAGCGCGTGATGGACACCCAGGGCCGCGTGGAGAAGTTCAAGAAGCGCTACGGCCAGTCGTAAGCCCCACGCACTTCGGACAGTTTCCAGGGACCTCGGACATCTGACCAGATGTCCGAGGTCCCTTTCGCATGTCCACGGTTCCAGCATCTCGGATCCGAGACATCGGCGTGAGCGCGTCGGTTACCCCGCGGCGGGCCGCGGTTCCACACTGAGGGGATGGAGCCGGTTGAGCTGACGGGTGCCGGGCTGGCGCCGTTGGAGGCGGTGGCGCTGGGGCAGCGGCGTACTGCGGTGCGCCTGGGCGACGACGCGCGGAAGCGGATGCACGAGTCGGCCCAGCTGGTGGCCGAGGTGGCGGGGCGGCAGCCGGTGTACGGGCGGACCACCGGCGTCGGCGCGAACCGCGACGTCCTCACCTCCGACCCCGAACACGGCGCCCGGCTGCTCGGGTCGCACTCGACGACCGGTACGACGTCGTACCCGAAGGACGTCGTACGGCTCGGACTGCTGATCCGGGTGAACCAGCTCGCCGCCGGCGGGTCGGGACTCGAACCGGAGGTCGCGGACGCGATCATCGGCCTGCTGAACGACGACGACCTGCCCGACCTGCACCGCGGCGGCGCGATCGGCACCGGCGACCTCGGCCCGCTCGCGGAGCTCGGGCTCGCGCTCGGCGACGTCATCGACGGCACCAGCGCGCTCCCGCTGCTGTCCAGCAACGCGTTCACACTCGCCGAGTGCTGCCTGGCGTACGTCGAGGCGTCCACGCTGATCAACGTCGTACCGCTGGTCGGCGCACTGTCGCACGTCGCCCTCCGCGGCAACGCCGAGGTGTACGACGTCCGCGTGCACGAGGCCCGGCCGCAGCCCGGACAGGTCCGCGTCGCGCGCCGGATGCGCGAACTGCTCGACGGGTTGCCGCTGCCGCCGGCCCGGGTCCAGGACCCGTTCGGCCTGCGCGCGTTCGCGCAGGTGCTCGGTCCGGCCGTCGACCATTCCGATGCCCTGGGCAACAGTGTGCGCATCGACATCAACGCCGCCGCGGAGAACCCGCTGGTGGCCGGCGACACGGTGCTGCACAACGGCAACTGGCACGCGATGCCGATCGCGCTGGCCCTCGACTCGTTGCGCCTCAGCCTGCACAGCGTCGCGAGCCTCTCGACCACCCGGGTCGCGAACCTGGTCGATCCGGACTACACGGGCCTCAGCCGGTTCCTGGCCAGCGGCGCCGAGGCGAGCTCGGGCGTGATGATGATCGAGTACGTCGCCCACGACGCGCTCGCCGCGGTCCGCTCGTCCGCGCAGCCCGCGACCCTCGGTACGGCGACGTTGTCCCGCGGCGCCGAACTGCACGCCAGCTTCGCCCCGCAGGCCGCCGCGCTGACCAAGCAACTCCTCGACGCGCTCCGCGAGGTTCTCGCCAGCGAGCTCGTCACCGCCGTCCGCGCGATCCGCCTGGCCGGTCTCACCCCCGACGACCTCGCCCCGGCGGCCGTCGGCCCATGGCTCGCCGACGCCCTCGCGGCCCTCCCCGACGACCTGGCCGACCGCTCACTCCGCGAAGACCTGGAAATCGCCCGCGGACTCCTCACCCAGTGGGGCGACCGCCAGGTGGAGCATCCCGCCGAGTCCGGCTAGAGGCGGTTGTAGGCCTTCAGTGTCCGCAGCGCGTCGACCGTGACCATGCCGCGGTACTCGAGAGTGGCGGCCGGGCCCGGCGGCTCCCAGGTGATCGCCCAGCCGCCGTCGTCCTGCTGGTCGGCGATCAGCCGGTCCAGGTGCGCGTCGAGCTGCTCGTCGGTGAACAGCGGCCGCCAGAAGCTGTCCGGCGTCGGCGCGAGATGCAAGGGCGTCACGCCGTACGACGGATCGGCCGCGTCGCCGCGGTAGTGCTGGAGCTTCGGGAGCCACTCGCGGACTCGGTCGAAGTCTGCGTCATCGGTGTGTTCGAGGAACTCGAGCGCCTCGTGCAGACCGTGGGCGTCCTCCGGGAAGCCGTTGGCCAGTTCGGCCGCGCACCAGGCGCCGGCCTTGTCGCGCCACGGGTGTTCGACGCCGAGCTTGTGCAGCCGGCCGACGAGTCCCGCGGTCGGGTTCACGCCGGGCCGGTAGGTCCAGTCGGTGATGTGCTCGGCGCGCGGGTACCCCTCGACCGCCGGACCGCACAGCGGCACGGCGCCGTCCGGGGTCGCGACCGAATCCAGCCAGTCGGCGGCCCGCCGGACCATCTCGTCGTCACGGGCACCGGCCGCCAGCAGCGTGTCGAATGCGACCTCCACGTCGAGTGGCAGGCTGTCCGGGCACCGCTTGTCAGGCTCCAGCCCGTGGCCGAACCCGCCGTCGGCGTTCTGGAACCCGCGCAGCGCGTCGACCACGCCGCGCGGATCAGCCTCCTCGAAGATCGTCGCGAAGAGCCGCCGCTCGAGCACCCGGGCGTCGCGCCGTACGAAGTCTCGTCCTGCCGTGAAGATGTCCATACCCAGAGCCTTCCGCAGTTCCCGCCTCGCGTCTTGAACGAAACGGACGTCACGGCTCGAACCTGTACCCCATTCCGGGTTCGGTCAGCAGGTGCTTGGGGCGGGCCGGGTCGGGCTCGAGTTTGCGGCGCAGCTGGCCCATGTAGAAGCGCAGGTTGCCGCCGGCGGTCTCGTAGCCGGGGCCCCAGACCTCGGTCAGGAGCTGGCGCTGGGACAGCAGCTTGCCGGGGTTGCGGAGCAGGACCTCCAGCAGGTGCCACTCGGTCGGCGTCAGGCGGATGTCCTCGCTCGAAGCGGTCGTGACCCGTTTCGCGGACAGGTCGACGGTGACGCCGCCGACCGTCACGACCGGCTGGTCCTGGGTGGCGTTGCTGCGGCGCAGTACGGCGCGCATCCGGGCCAGCAGCTCGTCGATCCCGAACGGCTTCGTCACGTAGTCGTCCGCGCCGGCGTCCAAGGCCTCGACCTTGTCGGTCTGGTCGGTCCGCCCGGACAGCACCAGGATCGGCGCGTCGGTCCAGCCGCGCAGCCCGCGGATGACGTCGACACCGTCGAAGTCCGGCAGCCCGAGGTCGAGGATCACCAGCTCCGGCGGGTGCTGGGCGGCGACCTTCAACGCCGCCGTACCGCTGCCGGCCAGGTGCACCTCGTAGCCGCGCGCCTTCAGGTTGATCTGCAACGCCCGCACGATCTGCGGCTCGTCGTCAACCACGAGAACCCTGGTCATCAAGCCCTTTCTGTTCGGAGCGTTCGCGGGCTCCCGGGACGGGTACGTCGGGCCGCGCTGCGGCGGTAGGGATCGCGACCACCATGGTCAGTCCACCACCTGGTGTGTCCTCGGGCTGCAGGGTGCCCTGCATCGCCTCGGCGAGTCCCCGGGCGAGCGCGAGCCCCAGCCCGACGCCGACCGTGTTGTCGGTGTCGCCCAGGCGCTGGAACGGCGCGAACACCCGGTCCCGCTCCGCGCGCGGAATGCCCGGGCCGCGGTCGATGACGCGGATCTCGACGGTGTCGCCGAGCGCGCTGCCGGTGACCAGCGGCGGCTGATCGGGCGGCGAGTAGCGGATCGCGTTCGCCAGCAGGTTCGCGACGACCCGTTCCAGCAGCGCCGGGTCCGCCTCGACCAGCGGCAGCGTCTGCGGGATGTCGACGGCGACCTGGTCCGCGTCGTCCCCCAGCTCGGCGAGTACGCCGGGCAGGATCTCGTCCAGCGCCATCGGCCGGGTGAAGACCGGGAGTACGCCGGCCTGCAGGCGACTCAGGTCGAGCAGGTTGTCCACCAGCCGTGACAACCGGTCCAGCGACTCGTCCGCTGTCTCCAACAGCTCGGCCCGCTCGGATTCGCTCCACTCCACATCATCGCTGCGCAGCGAAGTCACCGACGCCTTCGCCGACGCCAGCGGGGACCGCAGGTCGTGGCCGACCGCCCGGAGCAACGCCGTACGCAACTTGTCGGCCTCGGCCAGCGGTTTCGCCTCGGCCGCCGCCTCACTCAGCCGGGCACGGTCGACCAACGCGGCCGCATGCGCCGCGAACGCCCCGACGAGCCGCCGTTCGTCCGCCTCCAACTGGTGTCCCTGCAGCACCAGCACCAGATCGTCCCGGGCCGGGATCTCCGCGTCGGCCTCCTCGGGCCGCGTACAGGTCAGCGTCCCGGCCGAGGCCACCGGCCGCCACACCTCGGTCAGCTCGTCGTCGTCCACGCGCTCCATCAGGCATGCCCCCGTCATCCCGAACGCCTCGCGGACCCGCTCCAGCAGGGCGGGCAGCGCTGTCTCGCCCCGCAGTACCGAACCGGCCAGCGTCGCCAGCGTCTCGGACTCCGCGGCCGCGCGGGCAGCCTGTCTGGTACGGCGGGCCGCGCGGTCGACGACCGAACTGACCATCGCGGCGACCAGGATGAAGATCAGCAGCGCGAGCGCGTTGTTGACCTCGGCGATCGTGAACGTCCGCGTCGGCGGCGTGAAGAAGTAGTTCAGCACCAGCGAACCGCCGACCGCGGTCACCATCGCCGGCCACATCCCGCCGACCAGCGCCACCACGACGACCGCGAACAGGAACGCGAGCACGTTGCTGGTCAGGTTGAGCGTGTCACCGCCCAGCCCGAGCAGCAGCGCGAGCAGCGGCGGCAGTACGACGGCCAGTACGAAGCCCTGGATCTTCCGCCGCCGGGACAGGCTGCCGCGCAACCGGGGCAGCCGCCCACGCCCCATCTGCGAGTGCGTGACGATATGTACGTCGATGTCGCCGGAGTCGCGGATCGTGGTGGCGCCGATCCCGGGCCCCGTGAACAGCGAGCTGAGCCGCGACCGCCGGCTACCACCGAGCACCAACTGGGTCGCGTTCTCGGCCCGGGCGAAGGTCAGCAGCGCGGCCGGGATGTCGTCGCCGACGACCTGGTGGTAGCTCCCGCCGATCTTCTCGACGAGGTTGCGCTGCTCCGCGAGTTTCCGCGGGTTCGCGCCGGTCAGGCCGTCGGAGCGGGCGACGTGCACCGCAAGCAGGTCACCGCCGGACGACCTGGCCGCGATCCGGGCCGCGCGCCGGATCAGCGTCTCGCCCTCGGGGCCGCCGGTGAGCGCGACCACGACCCGTTCGCGGGTGTCCCAGGTCGAGTCGATGTCGTGCTGCGCCCGGTACTGCTGCAGGCCGGCGTCCACGCGGTCGGCGAGCCAGAGCAGCGCGAGCTCCCGCAACGCGGACAGGTTGCCGACCCGGAAGTAGTTGCCCAGGGCAGCGTCCACCTTGTCGGCGGCGTACACGTTGCCGTGCGCCATCCGCCGGCGCAGCGCCTCCGGCGTCATGTCGACCAGCTCGATCTGGTCCGCGGCCCGCACCACCCGGTCCGGCACCGTCTCCTGCTGCGGTACGCCGGTGATCTTCTCGACGACGTCGTTGATCGACTCCAGGTGCTGGATGTTGACCGCCGAGATGACGTCGATCCCGGCGGCCAGCAGCTCCTCGATGTCCTGCCAGCGCTTCTCGTTCCGGCTGCCCGGCACGTTGGTGTGCGCCAGCTCGTCGACCAGCGCGACCTCGGGCCGCCGGGCCAGCACCGCGTCGACGTCCAGCTCGGTGAAGCTCGCGCCGCGATGGTCGAGGATCCGGCGCGGCACCACCTCGAGGCCTTCGAGCATCTCGGCGGTGTGCACCCGGCCGTGCGTCTCGACGAACCCGACCACGACGTCGGTCCCCCGGGCGAGGCGTCGTTGCCCCTCGCCCAGCATCTTGTACGTCTTGCCGACACCGGGCGCGGCCCCGAGATACACCCGCAGATGCCCGCGCTTCACAGTTCGATGATCTCAGCTCGCGGCCAGCGCGGCGTTCAAGGTCACCACGTTGACCCGCGGCTCGCCCAGGAAGCCGAGCGTGCGGCCCTTCGTGTTCTCCTCGACCAGCTGCCGCACCTCGTCCACGGACAGCCGGCGCTCCCGCGCGACCCGGGCGACCTGGAGAGCGGCGTACGCCGGGCTGATCTCCGGGTCGAGCCCGCTGCCGCTCGCCGTGACCGCGTCGGGCGGCACCTGGGACGGGTCGACGCCCTCCAACGCCGCGACCGTCTTCCGCCTCTCGGCGACCAGCGCGGCCAGGTCGGCGTTGTTCGGCCCGAGGTTGGAGCCGCCGCTCGCGGCCGCGTCGTAGTCGCCCGCCGACGGCCGGGTCTGGAACCACTTCGGGTCGGCGACCATGATCGGCTCGCCGTCGGCGTCCTTCTTGCCGCTGTCCATCGTGTACGCCTGGCCGATCAGGTCCGAGGCCACGGGCTTCCCGTTCACCTCGACGACCGAGCCGTTCGCGTTGCCGTGGAACAGCACCTGCGAGACACCGGTCATCACCAGTGGGTAGCCGAGGCCGAGCACCACTGTGAAGAACAGCAGCGCCCGCAGCGCCACCCCGAACTGCCGGGCCCAGCCGGGCAGATTGCTTGCCATCACCAACAACCTTTCAGCGCAGACCCGGGATCAGCGAGATCACCAGGTCGAGCAATTTGATCCCGACGAACGGCGTGACCAGCCCGCCGGCGCCGTACACGAGCAGGTTCCGGCGCAGCATCGCCGACGCCGGGGCCGGCCGGTAACGCACCCCGCGCAGCGCCAGCGGCACCAGGCCGACGATGACGAGCGCGTTGAACACGATCGCCGAGACAATCGCGGACTCCGGCGAGTGCAGGCCCATGATGTTGAGCTTGTCCAGCCCGGGGTACACGGGAGCGAACAGCGCCGGCAGGATCGCGAAGTACTTCGCCACGTCGTTCGCGATCGAGAACGTGGTCAGCGCGCCGCGGGTGATCAGCAACTGCTTGCCGATCTCGACGATCTCGATCAGCTTGGTCGGGTTCGAGTCGAGGTCGACCATGTTGCCGGCCTCCTTCGCGGCCGACGTCCCGGTGTTCATCGCCACGCCGACGTCGGCCTGCGCGAGCGCCGGGGCGTCGTTGGTGCCGTCACCGGTCATCGCGACCAGCCGCCCGCCCTCCTGCTCCTGCTTGATCAGCGCCATCTTGTCCTCGGGCGTCGCCTCGGCCAGGAAGTCGTCGACGCCGGCCTCGTCGGCGATCGCCTTCGCGGTCAGCGCGTTGTCGCCGGTGATCATCACGGTCCGGATACCCATCGCGCGCAGCTGGTCGAAACGCTCCCGCATCCCGGCCTTGACCACGTCCTTCAGGTGGATGACGCCCAGCGCCCGGGCGCGGCCGTCGACGCTCTCGGCCACGACCAGCGGCGTGCCCCCGGAGGCCGAGATCCCGTCCACGAGCTCGCCGAGCCGCGCGTCCGTCGTACCGCCGTTGGCGCCGACCCACACGTTCACCGCACCGGCCGCGCCCTTGCGGACCTGCCGGTTGCCGAGGTCCACGCCGCTCATCCGGGTCTGCGCCGTGAACTCGACGAACGTTGCGTTCGGCAACTCTCCGGTGTGCCGCTCGCGCAGCCCGTACCCGGTCTTCGCCAGGACGACGATCGAGCGCCCCTCCGGCGTCTCGTCCGCGAGGCTGGACAACTGCGCCGCGTCGGCCAGCTCGGTGTCCGTCACACCTGCGACCGGGATGAACTCGGCCGCCTGCCGGTTGCCCAGCGTGATCGTGCCGGTCTTGTCGAGCAGCAGGGTGTTCACGTCGCCCGCGGCCTCGACCGCGCGCCCGGACATCGCCAGCACGTTGCGCTGCACCAGCCGGTCCATGCCCGCGATCCCGATCGCGGAGAGCAGCGCGCCGATCGTCGTCGGGATCAGGCAGACCAGTAGCGCCACCAGGATCACGACGCTCAGGTCGGTGCGGGCGTACTGCGCGAACGTCGGCAGCGTGATCGTCGCGATCATGAACACGATCGTCAGCGCGGCGAGCAGGATGTTCAGCGCGATCTCGTTCGGCGTCTTCTGCCGGGCGGCGCCCTCGACCAGCGCGATCATCCGGTCGATGAAGCTCTCGCCGGGCTTCGTCGTGATCTTCACGACGATCCGGTCCGACAGCACCGTCGTACCGCCGGTGACCGCGCTCCGGTCACCGCCGGACTCGCGGATGACCGGCGCGGACTCGCCGGTGATCGCCGACTCGTCCACGCTGGCCACGCCCTCGACGACGTCACCGTCGCCGGGGATGATCTGGCCCGCCTCGACGACGACCAGATCGCCGAGCCGCAGCTGGGTGGCGGGGACCTGCTCCTCCTGATCACCGACCAACCGGCGCGCGGTGGTCTCGGTCTTGGCCCGGCGCAGCGTCTCGGCCTGGGCCTTGCCGCGGCCCTCGGCGACGGCCTCGGCCAGGTTCGCGAAGATCACGGTCAGCCAGAGCCAGACGACGATCCACCAGACGAACACCCTGGAGTCGGAGACGGCGAGGACCGTGGACGCGACCGCGCCGACCTCGACCACGAACATCACCGGGTTCTTCCACATCACCCGCGGGTCGAGCTTCCGCAGCGCGTCCGGGAACGAGCTGAGCAGCATCCTCGGGTCGAACAGGCCCGACGGTGTCTTCTTGGCGGGTGCCGCCGGTTTCGCCACCGGCGGCGTCAGCAGGGTGGTCACAGTCCCTCCGCGAGGGGTCCGAGAGTCAGGGCGGGGAAGTAGGTCAGGCCGGTGACGATCACGACGACGCCGACGAGCATCGTCACGAACAGGGCCTTGTGGGTGGGCAGCGTGCCCTGGGTGACGGGCACCGGTTGCTGCTTGGCGAGCGAGCCGGCGAGCGCCAGCGCGAACACGATCGGTACGAACCGGCCGAGCAGCATCGCCAGGCCGAGGGCGACGTTGTAGAAGGGGATGTTCCCGCTCAACCCGGCGAACGCGCTGCCGTTGTTGTTGCCGGCCGAGGTGAACGCGTACAGCACCTCGGAGAACCCGTGCGGGCTGTCGGTGTTCAGGATCGAGGCCCGCGCCACCGCCAGTCCCATCGCGATCGAGGCGCCCACGAGCACGACCGTCGGCGTGGTCAGGATGTACAGCGAGACCAGCTTCATCTCGCGCGCGGTGATCTTCTTCTTCAGGTACTCCGGAGTCCGCCCGACCATCAGGCCCGCGACGAACACGGTGAGGATCGCGAGGATCAGCATCCCGTACAGACCGGTGCCGACCCCGCCGGGTGACACCTCGCCGAGCATCATGTGGAACAACGCCGTTCCGCCGCCGAGGGCCGTGTACGAGTCGTGCATCGAGTTCACGGCGCCGGTCGACGTACCCGTCGTGGACGTCGCGAACAGCGCCGAGGCCCATTCGCCGAAGCGGGTCTCCTTGCCTTCCATCGCGGCGCCGGCGGCCTGGGTCGCCGTCCCCGCGCCCTGGTTCTCGAAAAACGTGGCGGCGAAGGTGAAGGCGGCCCACAGCGTGCCCATCACGCCGAGGATCGCGTAGCCCTGGCGCTTGTCGTTCACCATCAGGCCGAAGGTGCGGGTGATGCAGACCGGGATCACCAGCAGCAGGAAGATCTCGAACAGGTTGGACAGCGGGTTCGGGTTCTCGAACGGGTGCGCCGAGTTTGCGTTGTAGAAGCCGCCGCCGTTCGTGCCGAGCTCCTTGATGACCTCCTGGCTGGCGACCGGGCCGCCCGGGACGGTCTGGGTCTGGCCGACCACCGAGGTGACCTCGTGCCCGCCGGAGAAGTTCTGTACGACGCCCAGCGCGACCAGCACGAGCGTGCCGACGACCGCGATCGGGAGCAGGATCCGGAGTGTGGTCCGGGTCAGGTCGACCCAGAAGTTGCCGATCCGGTCCGTCGTCGACCGTGCGAAGCCGCGGATCACCGCGACCGCCACGGCCATGCCGACGGCGGCGGACAGGAAGTTCTGCACCGCCAGCCCGGCGAACTGGACCAGGTGGCCGAGGGTCGCCTCGGGCACGTAGTTCTGCCAGTTGGTGTTGGACACGAACGAAGCCGCGGTGTTGAACGCCAGGCCGGACCCCACGTTCGGGAGGCCGAGCGACAGCGGCAGCCAGTGCTGCACCCGCTGGAGCACGTACAGCAGCACCAGGCCGACCACGGAGAAGGCGATCACGGAGCGGGCGTAGACCGCCCAGGTCTGGTCCGCCTTCGCGTCGACGCCGAACAGCCGGTACGTCGCACGCTCGAACGCCAGGTCCTTGTCCGACGTGTAGACCCTGGCCATGTACCCGCCGAGCGGCCGGTGGACGACCGCGAGGCAGGCGAGCAGAAGGCCGACCTGTAACAGGCCGGCAGCGGTGTCGGACATCAGAACCTCTCGGGAAAGACCAGGGCGGCGATCAGATAGAGGACCAGCGCGCCGGCCACGACCAGGCCGGCGATGTTCTCGGGACTCATGCGTCCACTGGACACCCGGTCGCTGCCTGATCAGGAGGGTTCTCGCAGGGCTCTCACACCCGCTGACACAGCTCTCACAGGCCTCTCACATACTTACGCTGGCAATCCCACCGACAGACAGGGAAGAACAACCACGTGACCGAACTGGACACCCCCGCCCCCGCCGAGCAGTTCTTCTCCGCGGAGACGCGGGCCGCCCTGCTCGAGGCGAGCCGCAAGCTCTCCGAGCGGCTCCTGGCGCACACCGAGGCGCTGCTCGCGATGACCGGCGAGGAGGACCACGCGACGCTCTTCGAGCACAACGCCGCGCTCGAGGGCGTGGTCGAGGACTGGAACGAGGCCGTCTTCGAGCACACCGGGACGACGCCGCTGCTGCTCGACGAGTCCGACGACGCGGACGACGACGAAGAGGTCGAGCAGGACCACGTGATCAGCGTGGTGTCGCGGTTCGACCTGCGCGTGGTCGACCTGGACGCGCTGCTCGAGGCCGGCCGGGCCGCGCAGGAGCGGCACCCGGCCGAACTCGACGAGTCCGGCGACCGCGAGCCGGTCGACAGCGCCGAGCAGGCGATCTACGAGATCAGCCGCGAGGTCGGCGAGGCGTGGTTCGAGCTGCCCGGCACCGAGCTGGTGGCCGGCGCCCGGGCGTACGTCGTACCGGAACCGCCCTTCGAACCGCTGGACGCCGACGCCGAGGACGTCGTCACCGAACTGATCGCCCCGAACGGCGTCGCCACGCACGCCGAGACGTGGGCCTAGACGAGTAGCTCACCGTCCAGGACGGTGATCGCGCGGCCCTTGAGGTAGACGCGGTCGCCGGCCGGGACGACCTGCACGACCCCGCCTCGGGCGGACGCCTGGTAGCCGGCCAGGGCGTCGCGCCCGAGGCGTTCGGCCCAGTACGGCGCCAGGCTGGTGTGGGCGCTCCCGGTCACCGGGTCCTCCGGGATCCCGCTGCCGGGCGCGAAGAACCGCGAGACGAAGTCGTACTCCGTTCCCGGAGCGGTCACGATCACGCCGCGCAACTGCTCCCGGTCGGTGATCGCCGCGATCCCGTCGTACTCCGGCGTCACCGCACGGACGGTCGCCTCGTCGGGTACGACGACCAGCAGGTCGCGCAGCTCGCCCGTGACGTGGACCTCTAGCGGCTCGACGTGCAACGCCGCGGCCAGCCCGTCCGGGACCGGTACCTCGATCGGGCGGTTCACCGGGAAGTCCAGCGTGATCCCGTCATCGGCCACGTCCGCGACGAGGACGCCGCTGAGCGTCGCGAACGAGGTCTTGCCGGACACCTTCCCGTCGGCCGCGAGCACATGCGCCGTCGCCAGCGTCGCGTGGCCGCACAGCACTACTTCCTTCGTCGGCGTGAACCACCGCAGGTCCCACTCCGCCTCGGTCCCGGCCGAGGGCCGCACGAAAGCGGTCTCCGCGTGCTTCATTTCCGCGGCGACAGCCTGCATCCAGCCCTCGTCCGGCCAGTCCCCCGCCGCGAGCACGCATACTCCCGCCGGATTGCCCGCAAACGCCCGCTCCGCAAACGCGTCGACCACCCGAATCCTCATGCGGCCGACGCTAACGCCCCCCGAACCACCCCTTCCATACCCACTTCACCCCCAACTGGCCTCACCACCTCCGCCCGCCGAGTCGTGGCGATCGGCTCCCCCCGGGTTCGCCGAGTCGTGAGAAATGGTCGTCGAAAACGAGCCGAAATCCACGACTCGGCGATGGGGGGTGGAGCCAGTTGCCACGACTCGGCGGAGGTGGTGGGGGAGGTCAGTCGAGGGGGCGGAGCTCGTCGGCGTACGAGACGGAGACCCGGCGGAGTACGCCGTCCTTGACCGAGTACTGGCCCATCCGCCACAGCGGCGGGCTGTAGGCGTGCACGGTGACGCTGCCCTTGTCGAGGCCGGTCAGGCGGTGGATGTGGTCGGGGCCGAACCCGTACACGTCGCCGGCCTCGACCTCGGTCTCGATCGCGGCGGTGCCGACGGCGAGGTTGTGCTCGACGAGCTTGCCGCGGGCAACGGCCACCGCGCCGGAGGAGACGTCGTGGTCGTGCCAGCCGGTGTCGTTGACCGGCGTCCAGCAGATCAGCCAGACGTCGACGTTCGCGTCCCGGTGCAGCGAGGCGAAGACCCGCTCCTCGTCGCTGTACGCGACCTTGTCCTCCCACAGGTGCGGCTGCGCGGCGATCGACGCGGCGAGCTCGGACAGCTCGTCCGGCGTCAGGTCACGGCCCGGGAGGTCGTCCAGCGACAGACAGTTGTTGAGCTCCACGAGCCGGCTGGCCTGGCGCGCTGGGACGTTCGGTACGTCGATGGGCTGGGCAGTCACTGCACTTCCCTCTTAGGAGTCGAGGAACCGGCGCCGAACAGCAGCCGGTACGGATTGTCGTGGCGGATCACCGCGGTCGCGGCGTCGCCCTGGCGGAGGTCGGTGGTGTCCGCGTACGGCCGGTCGGTGCCGTGCACGACCTGGTCGATGCCGAGGACCCGCGCGACCGCGTCGATCCCCTGCGGGCCGTAGCTCGAGGTGTCGACGTACAGCTTCGGATCGATGGTGCCGAGGCGGCCGCCGCGCGCGGTCAGCCGCTCGTGGTGCACCGGCGCGAGCCCGGCCGCGGCGACGAAGCACAACCGCAGCTCCGGGTAGGTCCGGCGGCCGCCGAACGCGTGCCACGCCCACCACGCGGCCTGCAGCTGCGCGGCGTAGTCCACGACCGGCGCCCACCAGCCGGGCCCGTCGGACGAGGACGCCGTACCGGGGTGCACGAGGATCGGCTTCCCGAGTCGCTCGGCGGTGCGCAGCAGCTCGCCCTGCGCCTCCCATGCGGACGGCGTGCCGAGCACGTGCGCAGGTAGCTGCAAGCCCAGGAATCCCTTGTGCAGCAGGGCTTCCAGGCCGGCGACGTCAGGCTCGAGCAGATCGACGGACGCCCACGCGCGGAACGGCGCCGGGAACTCGGCCGCTCCGTCGTGCCAGGCAGCGAGCAGCTCCGCGTCCCCGAGTTCTTCGACACCGAGCGGGCTCGACAGCGACACCGCGGCGAGCGTCGTGCCGGCGTCCTGCTCGAGCGCGACGCGCTTGCCGATCTCGTGCGCCGCCGGATCCACGTCGTACGGCGCCTCGGTCGCGGTGTGCAACGTCCAGCCGTCCAGGTACGGCGGCTCGCGGCGCGCCCGCAGCCGCTCCACGAACACCTCCGGCCAGAGGTGCTGGTGAACGTCGATCATCAGCCTCTCCTCCCGCCGGTTTGATCAGATTGAAGCGCTTCAGGATGAATAGAGTGAAGCGCTTCAAAGGAGCGTCTGTCAAGTTTTTGTCCATGCCCACCGCTAGGGTCGTGGGCATGTCCGGAACCGGCCGGAGGCCAACCCTCAAGGACATCGCCGCCGAGACCGGGCTCTCGATGGCCGCCGTGTCGTACGCGCTGCGCGGTCTGCACGGCACACCCGAGACCCGGCAACGGGTGCAGGACGCGGCCGACCGCCTCGGCTACCAGGCCGACCCGGTCGCCCGCGCGCTCGCCTCCGGGCGCAGCGGCTCGATCGGCGTCCTGTGCGCGTCGCTCGAGGACCTCTGGCAGCAGCGGCTCGCCGCCGCGCTCGGCCGCGAGCTCCTCGCCCCGGACCGGAACGCCTGGATCATCGACTCCGCCGGCGACGCCGACCGGCAGCTCGAGCTCGCCCAGCACCTGGTCGACCACCGCGCCGACGCGATCGTGGTGATCCCGATCAACCCGGCGGCGAAGGCCTGGGCGGACATCGCCCGGCAGGCGCCGGTGATCGCGATCGGCGACGCGCTGCCGGCGGCGAGGGCGAAGTCCGAGGTGATCCTCGACAACGAGTCCGGCGTGAGTACGGCGCTGCGCCGGCTCGCGGACGCCGGGCACCGCGACATCGCCGTACTGAGCCCGACGCGCCGCTTCGAGGTGGAGCGCCCCGCCGAGGAGATCGCCCAGCGAGTAGCGGCCGACCTCGGGCTGACCGTCCGCCTCCGGCAGTGCCCGCACGACCTGGCCGGCGCGACCGACGTCGCCCGCGAGCTGCTCACCGGCACCCCGCGGCCGACCGGCATCCTCGCGCTCGCCGACTCGATGGCCTTCGGCGTCTACGCCGCGAGCCGCGAGCTCGGGCTGCGGATCCCGGACGACCTGTCCCTGCTCGGGTACGACGACCAGCCGATGTCCCAGCTGCTCACGCCGCCGCTGTCGACGTTCCACTGGCCGCTCGACGACCTGGTCAGCCACGTCGTCTCGCGCGTCACGTCGGCGGTCGACACCAACCGCCGCGTCCGCCGGACCACACTCACCCCAACACTGATCGACCGCGACTCGGTGGCCGCCCCACCCAACTGAGCAGGACGACCACCGATCCGCGACAGGTTCCACCCGAGCGAAACTAGACCAATTTGGTCGACTTACTTCCAGTTGCCCACTATTCGGACGACGGCACCGGGTTTCGGTAGCGCGGCGATCCGGAAGTCGTGCGGGAGTGTCGGATCGGGGTGCTGGTGTTCGTAGCAGGAATGGGGACGCGCCGTCCCGGCGCCAGAGGAAAGGATTCCCGATGCAGTACTTGGTTTCCGTGATCGACGACAAGGACAACCCCGGCAGCACGGACCGGCGACCGGCCATCAGCGCCTTCAACGAACGACTGATCGCCGACGGCTACTGGGTCTTCGCGGGCGGACTCGCAGACGCTGGCGCAGCCACGGTCGTCGACAACCGAGGCAACCAACCGGTGTTCAGCGACGGCCCGTTCGTGGAGTCGAAGGAGTACCTCGCCGGCGTCTGGGTCTGGGAAGCACCCGACCTCGACGTGGCCCTCAAACTCGCCACCGAGGCATCGAAAGCCTGCGATCGAAAGATCGAGGTACGCCCGTTCCTCTAAGTCCGGGGAGGCTGCGCCGCTTGCGTCCGCCCGACCTACTATCTACCTTTGAGGTATGGATCTGCAGGAAGTGACGTTCACCGATCTGCTCCAGCATTCGAACGAGACCGTCGAGAAGCTGAAGCGGAGCCGTGGCCGTGCGCTGCGCGTGCGCCGGCGGGGCGCGGAGGAGGACTTGGTCCTGACCACTGCGGCCAAGGCGGAGCAGGACGAGCAGGTGGTGGACGTGGCTGTGCGGCTCCTCCGCGCGATCATGAGCGACCCGGTGATGCGCTCGGCCCATCTGCTGGACGTGTTGCCCCAGGTCTTTCCTTGGGTCCGCTTCCTGCCCGCTGAGGACAAGACGGAATTCGTTCGTGAGCTCATCGAGGTGATGAGTGCAGGTGGTGAGCTCGGCTCGCCGGCGCCGACCCTGCAGGTCATCACGGAGTGGCGGAACACCGCTCAGATCTATGCCGATCCCGAGCTGCTCGAGCTCCTGCAGTCGCGCACGATCGAGGACGGCGGGGAAGTTCCCGCCCCTGCTCGATGACTCCGGCCAAGAGGAACGACCGGGTGGCGCCTCCTGCGGAACCTGGTTGTTGGCTTCTCAGGTTCGGCACGAACGATGCTGCGAAAGGTTGGGAGGACCTGGCCCAGCAGGCGGCGTCGAACCTGTGGGATGCGTACGAGGCGATCCGGACCGATCCGAGTCCGTTCCCGCCGACGCAGCGCCATCACCGTCTGAAAGGTGCATTGGGGACCGTCGACGGGATGGAGCAGTGGCAGTACGAAGTCACGTCCGGCGGCCGCATCTGGTACGTCGTCGACGTGACACGGAAGACGATCTGGATTCGCGCCGCCGGCACGCGCCATCCGAAGACCACTGAGTGAGCACCGTCAGCCGTCAGCCGTTCCACGACACGACAGCCAGGCGACACCACCCGTCCCCGGCGTTAGCCGGAAGAGCCCGGCGCAAGCCGGAAATAATCGCGTGTGGGGCTGTTCTCATGCCGGAAGGCCGGTCCGAGCGGGTGCTCGGGCCGGCCTTCGCGGACGGGGTGGCGCGGTTACTTCGTGCCGAAGACCTGGAGTTCGGTCATGTCGGTGAACTGGCAGCCGCCGTACGCGCCGTCGGGGCAGTTCGTGGCGAAGTCCGGGACCTGCGGGCTGAGCATCCAGAACCGGACGTACTGGACGCCGGTCGCGTTGCCGCTCGGGGTGAGCAGGTTGTACTTGCCCCGGTTGGCGGCGGTGAACTCGCCCTCCTGCGCGGTCGCCCAGGTGGTGCCGTCGGCCGAGGTCTCGATCCGGTACTTGCCGGTCGAGGAGCTGCCCGGGTCGCCGCAGGTGTTCGACGGGTCGACGTTGAAGCTGCTGACGTTGATCTTCTCCGGCAGCTTGATGTCGACGTGCTTGGCGATCATCTGGTTGGTCGGCGTGCCGTTGTCGTCGCCGGTGGTGCTGCCCCAGCCGGTGCCCTGGACGTTGTCGATCGCGCCGCCCGGGCCGCAGTTGTAGGCGCTGAAGTCCGGACCGTTGAAGCCGGTCACGGTGCCGCCGCCGGACGCGGCCGCCCAGTTGCGTCGCGGCCCGAAGTTCGCCGCCGCACCCGGGGTGACCTTCACCGACTGGACGATCAGCTCGTAGCCCGGCGCGGACACGACGACCTTCGGGTAGGTGCCGGGGGCAACGCCGGTGATGCTGTAGTTGCCGGCCGCGTCCGTCGTGGCGGCGTAGTCACCGGCGTAACCGGAGGAGTGGCCGCCGATGTAGACCAGCGCGCCGGCCACCGGGGCGCCGGTGTCCTTGTCCTTCACCGAGCCGCTGAGCGTGGTGGTCGCACCTGTCGGCGGCTTGTGGAAGTCCTCCGCCGGGAAGGCGTCGCCGCCGTCCACGACACCGGCGTACCAGCCCATGCCGCGGTTGGCGAACACGGTCCAGATGACGTCGGCGTTCTTGCCGCCGCTGGCGACCAGGTCGGCCTGGACGATCGCGTTGCGCATGTCGAGCATCGTCGGGTCGGCCGGCGCCAGCTCCATCGCGCGGGTGATGATGCTCAGCGCGTAGCCGCGCCCGAAGCGCTCGCGCAGGTCCCACAGGGTCTGCGCCCAGAGCTCACCGGAGGCGTGCACCTGCGGAGCGCCGCCGATGGTCGGGAAGTCGCCGTACGTGTAGCCACCCTGCGAACCGTCGGCCGCGACGCAGGTCGGCGCCTTGGCCTTCACCCGGCAGTCGATGGCCTGGGTCCGGAACAGCTCGCCGTGGCTGACGTACTTGCCCTCCTGGACCTCGCCCGGCGCCACGGTGTCCTTTTCCAGACCGTGCGCGACCAGGTAGTCCATCGCGTAGAAGTCGCTCCACGCCTCGCCCATCGCGCCGGCCTGGATGCTGTTCAGCGTCGAGTTGCCGGTGGCGTCCACGACCAGGCGGTTGGACAGGCCGTGGCCGTACTCGTGGTACAGGATGCTGGCGTCGTTGCCCGAGCTGCTCGGCACGTAGCCGTCCTGCTCGTCGGTCGCGCCGGGCGCGTGGAACAGGTACATCTGCATGGTCGGCGGGGTGCCGTCCGGCGGGGTCGCCATGTTCGCGTTGTTCACGTGGTTGGCGTCCGGGCCACCGCCGGCGCCGGTCGCCGCCCCGTCCAGGGCGTTCAGCAGCACCGGGTCGCCGCCCGCGGTGTCGAACGAACCCGCGGCCGGGGTGAAGCTGATCGGCGGCTTCGCCAGCCAGTCGTGGAAGTTGCTCGCCAGGTAGAACGCGTTGGTGACGTCCTGGTTCAGGTTCGCCTTCCAGGAGTCCGGCTTCGCCGGGTCCCAGGTGCAGATGTACGACGCCGAGCAGAACGACGAGGCGTTCGGGAACGACACCAGCTTGTACTCGGCGCCGGTCTTGGTGCCGGGCACCTTCACGGTCTCGCCGGCGTTCGGCTGGTTGTCGTCGTTGACGTCCGCCCAGGCCGCGACCGACGTACCGTCGAGGAGGGTCTTGGCGTTCTTGGGCAGCCACTTGTTGTAGATCAGGTTCTCGACCCGCTGCGTGCCGCCCTTGGCAGCACCCGGGTAATTGTCCTGGACCAGCGCGTCGCCGTTGCCCTCGCTGACGAGGTCCCGGCGGTACAGCGTGGCGCCGGTCTGCGCGTCGACGACGTGGCTGTAGATCTTGGTGCCGCCGGAGTTGGTGTAGGTCAGCCAGCCCTTGCGGAGGCCGTCGGCAGTGTGGAACCACACCTGCTTGGCGGTGTCGCCGTTGCCCCACTTGGTGCTCACACCGGAGGTGGTGGCGCTCGCGGACTTCGCCGTACCGCCGACGTCCTTGATCGCGGCGCTGCGGGCGCCCGCGGCGGTGACCTTCGGGGCGGCAGCGGCGGACCGGTTCTGCGCCGCGGCGGTCAGGCCGGCGACCGGCGAGCCCATCACGGAGATCAGCTGGCCGTTCTTGGTGACGTTGGCCTTCAGGCCGTTGCTGAACACCTCGACGCCGTCGACGACCTGCGTCCAGAAGAGGTGGTGGGTGCCGAGGTCGTCGACGTAGTCCTTGCGCAGTTTCAGCGTGCCGAGGTCGGCGTCGGAGAGCTTGAAGATCTCCGGGTGCGCCTTGACGTAGCCGAGCGCGACCTCGGAGGCCTTCTTGGCGCTCCGGCCTGTCAGGAAGCCGTTCAGCTTGGTGACCTGGGCGGGGGTGCCGGTGTTCGGGTCGACCTCGACGACACCCTGGGTGCCGAGCGAGTCGCGGAACTTCTTCGCCGCCGCGGTCTCCTTGCCGGAGACCTTCGCGGAACGGGCATAGGTGGTCCGGGCGTTCGGCGTCCGGGCGTCGTAGTTGCCCATCCGCTCCTTGCCCGACGCGTGCTCGGTGTGTTCGGCCGGCGCCGGCTTCTTGCCTTCGGCACCGGAATTCTGCGCGGCGCCGGCCGCGCCACCGGCCGTCATGGCCAGCACGGTGGCCGCCGCGGAGACGGCGGAGACTGCCAGGAGCCCCCGCCCTCTGCGTGATGTCGTCACAGCAAATCTCCCAGGGAGGTCGTGTCTGCGGGTCGCCCTCCACGACCCGTCCGGGGGCCGACCTTAAGCCTGCGGGCGGGTCCGGGGAAGCGAAATCACCGGATTGTCGCGGAGTCGAGGGTTGTCCTTCGTGCTCGGAACAGTACTAGGAGCAACCGCGTGATCGCACGCAGCCAGCGACCGATCGCTCTTCGTGTCGGACGTCGGCCGTAACCCGTCGTACCGCAGCTCTTGACACCGTTTCGGCGTCCGGGACTATGCTGCCGAGAAATCGATTTCCCGCCAGAGAGGTCCGATCATGGATCACCCCTTGCTGAGTCGGAGACGTTTTCTTCAGGCCACCGGCGGTACGGCGGTTGCCGCCGCGCTGGCCGGTTGCGGTGGGGGTGGCAGCGGTGGCGGCGGGGCGTCCTCGAAGGAGTTGTCGTTCGTCTACATGGGGACCGCCGAGCAGCAGGCGACCTGGAACAAGCTGTTCGCGAAGTTCACCGAGTCGCACCCGGAGATCAAGCTCAAGGCCGAGGGCATCCCGCTGTCGAACTGGGGCGACTTCTTCAACAAGCTGTCCACCCGGATCGCCGGCGGTCAGGTGCCGGACGTCATCCAGATCGCCACCGAGGGCCAGCGGCTGTTCGCCTCCAAGGGCCTGCTCGAGCCGCTCGACTCCTACATCAAGAAGGACCAGGCGACGATCGACGAGTACTACGCCGACATGGACCCGAACCTGATCGAGTGGGACAAGAAGTACGCCTCCACCGACGGCAAGACGTACTACCTGCCGGGCGAGTTCAACACGATGTGCATGTGGTACTCGAAGGACCTGTTCGCGAGGGCCGGCGTACCGGAACCGACCGCGAAGTGGACCTGGGACGACTTCCGGCACGCGTGCGAGCAGATCAAGGCCAAGACCGGGGCCTTCGGCTACGCCGCCGACTCGGCGTACTTCGCCGCGATCATGCCGTGGCTGCTCACCAACGGGACCAGCAGTTTCACCGAGGACTGGTCGAAGCCGACGTACGACGATCCGCGCGTGGTCGAGGCGGCCGAGTTCAACCGGAAGCTCGTCGCGGACAAGCTGTCGCCGCCGCCGGGCGGGACGTTCGACGCGTTCACCGCGGCCGCGCAGGGCAAGCTGGCGATGTTCGGCGGCGGGCGCTGGCCGATCATCAGCATCCGGAACCTGAAGGCCACGCAGAAGATGGGCATCGTGCCGTGGCCGACGAAGGTCGAGCAGGGCTCGCCGGTCGGCTGGAACGGGTACCCGATCCTGAAGGCGTCGAAGAAGAAGGACGACGCCTGGACCTTCATCAAGTTCCTGATCTCGAAGGAGGGCTCGTCGACGTTCGCGCAGCTCGGCGGCACCATCGTCCCGGCGCGCAAGTCGATCGCGAACAGCGAGTCCTTCCTCGCCGACGCACCGAAGGGCACGGAGTACCTGTACCAGGCGCTCAGCTACGCGACGCCGATCCCGTCGCCGGACAAGGGCGCGGCGATCCAGAAGGCGATCGAGGACGGCTGGAAGCAGGTCCTGACCGGCAACGCGGCGCCGGGTGACGCGCTCGGCAAGGCCCAGACCACGCTGGAGGGATTGGTCTGAAACCGCACCGGAGGGACTGGCTCCCCGGCTACCTGTTCATCAGCCCGGCCGTCCTGCTCTTCGTGGTCTTCGTCGCCCTCCCGCTGATCGCGGCGTTCGGTCTCAGCCTGTTCCACTGGGACCTGCTCGGTACGCCGGAGTTCGCCGGCCTCGACAACTTCCAGCAACTGGTGTCGGACACCGCGACCATCCGCGCGGTGGTCAACACGTTCGTGTTCGCGCTGGCGTCGGTGGTCACGCACATCGGGATCGGCATGCTGCTCGCGCTCGGCGTACACCGGACGATGACCCGCGGGACGAAGTACTTCGTCCGGACAGCGTTCTTCTTCCCGTTCCTGGTCTCCTGGGCCGCGGTCGCGCTGCTCTGGAAGTACGTGCTCGATCCGACCTTCGGCCTGGTGGCTCACTACCTGTCGACGACGACCAACTGGCTCGCGTCACCGACCTGGGCGCTGCCGACGCTGATCGTGGTCGACTGGTGGCACACGATCGGCTACACGTTCATCATCCTGCTCGCCGGCCTGCAGACGGTGCCGGCCCAGCTGCACGAGGCGGCCCGGGTCGACGGCGCGAACGGCTGGTGGCGGTTCTGGAGCGTGACGCTGCCGGTGATGTCGCCGACGATCTTCTTCGCGACCGTGATCACGTTCATCGGCGCGTTCCAGATCTTCGACCCGATGGTGATCATGACGCAGGGCGGGCCGGACGGCGCGACCCGGAGCATCGTGCAGTACACCTACGAGAAGGGCTTCCAGTCCTTCGAGGTCGGGTACGCCGCCACGCTGTCGCTCGTGCTGTTCGTGGTGATCATGCTCGTCACCGGGCTGCAGTTCCGCCTTTCACGCCGGTGGGTGCACCAGTGAGGGGCAAGGTGCTCGACCTCGTGCTGGTGCTCGGCGGGCTGGTGATGATCGCGCCGCTGGTCTGGCTGGTGGTGAACGCGCTGTCGGAGCCGATCGACGCGTTCCAGCTGCCGCCGCGGTGGATCCCGCGGCCGCCGACGCTCGAGAACTTCCAGCAGGTGCCGGACCTGATCCCGTTCGCGCAGATGGCGTGGAACAGCCTGCAGATCGCGGTGATCACCACGGCGGGCGCACTGTTCACCAGTGCGCTGGCGGCGTACGCGTTCAACCGGCTGCGGTTCCCGGGGCGGGACCAGATCTTCTCGGTGCTGCTCGCCGCGCTCGTCGTACCGGTGCAGCTGACCGTGGTGCCGATCTTCATCATGATGCGCTGGCTGCATCTCGTGGACACCACGGTCGCGATCTGGTTGCCGGCGCTGGTGAACGTGTTCGGGATCTTCTTCCTGCGGCAGTACATCTCCTCGATCCCGCGGGAGCTCGACGAGGCGGCGATCATGGACGGCGCCTCGCACTTCTGGATCCTGTTCCGGGTGATCCTGCCGCTGTCCCGGCCGGGGCTGACCGCGCTGGGAATCTTCGTGTTCGAGGCGTCCTGGAACAACTTCTTCTGGCCGTACATCTTCCTGTCGTCACCGGAGAAAATGACGCTGCCGGTCGGGCTGGTGTCACTGCAGGGCGCGGTCGGCGGCGGTCCCGCTGTTGTGCTGTTCGCCGCGATCACGCTGGTGGTGCTGCCGATCCTGGTGCTGTTCCTGATCTTCCAGCGCTCGTTCATCGCGTCGATCGCGTCGACGGGGTTGCGCGGATGACCAACCACCTGCCGCTCGCCTTCCGAGCCCTCTGGCACGAGCTCCCTCTCCTGGCCGCCGCCGGCGCGCTCGTGTGTGCGGGCGGCGCCTTCGTCGTCTTCCTGAGTCCAGGCCTATCACCCGTCAGCGTTCTACTGTCTGCCTTCGTCATCGCCCCGGTCTGGGCAGCGGTAGTAGCAACTACGGATGCAGTAGTACGAGAGGACCGCGGCGGTGTCCCCGAACTGCTGCGGAACCTGCGAAAACACGCCCTTGCCGGGTTGGGCGTCGGCGTGGTCCCTGCTGTGGTGGTCGCACTGGCGCTGCTCAACTGGCAGCTGTACTCCGGACCGCTGTTCGTCCTCCCGCTAGCTGTCAGCACCTGTGCGAGCGTGCTGCTGCTACTAGCCTCCTGCTACGCCTTCAGCCTGCGGGTGACCGCCGGACTCCGCGGCAAGCACCTGTGGATCACCGCACTCCACCTGGTCGCCCGGGCCCCGCTGGTACCGCTCGGCGTACTCGCACTCGCCTTCGTCGCCCTGCTCCTCGGCACCTCGGTGACCGCCTCCCTGCTTCTGCTCGCCCCCGGCCCGGTGGCCCTGTTCGCCTCTGCTGGTACATGGACGGAGAAACATGCACTACACCGGTGACAACCTTCGACACTTCGCCCTGCCGCTGGGAGGCCTGGGGACGGGCACTGTCGCCCTGGCCGGCAACGGCGCCCTGCGGCAGTGGCAGCTGCACAACCTCGGCAACCACGAGGCCCACGTACCTGACAGCTTCTTCGCCCTCCGGCTCTCCCGGATCGAGCCGCCGCTCGACGAGGTCCGCCTGCTGCAAGGTCCCACACTGGACCCGTCAGACACGCCGCTGGTCACCGACGACGTCGTACCGACCGGTGAGCGTCGGTTGCAGGAGCTCATCCGACCGATCGGCCCGACCACGGTGACGGCCACATATCCCCAGGCCCATGTGGATTACGAGACCGACCTGCCGATCAGCCTCAGCCTGGACGTCTTCAACCCGCTGGTGCCGTCCGATGCCGACGCCAGCTCGCAGCCGGTCGTCGGCTTCACCTTCACGCTGCACAACCCCGGCGACATCGCCGTCCACGGCAAGCTCGCCGGCGCGCTGCAGAACTCAGTTGGCTGGGACGGCGTCACGCCGATCGACGGCACCTCCAACCCCCTGTACGGCGGCAACACCAACCGCGTGCGCAACCTGAGGACCCCGGACGGTCGCTGGACCTCGCTGGTCCTCGAGAACGCCACGTTGCCCGTCGACCACCCCGGTTCCGGGCAACTGGTGCTTGCCACCGACAGCGAGGCACTCGCCCACCCGCAGTGGACCCGCCCGGACGAGTTCGTTGCCTTCCTCAACGGACCCACCACTCCGGCGAGCGGCGCCAGTGCACCGGGCAGTACCTGGAACGGCGGTCTCGCGGTCCCGTTCGACCTGCGGCCGGGCGAGACGAAGCAGGTACGGTTCGTCATCGCGTGGCACTTCCCGAACCGATATGTCGACTTCAACCAGTTCGGACCGCATCCGCAGTACGGTCACAGCCGGTTCTGGCTCGGGAACGCGTACACCCGCCGTACGCCGGACGCCGTCGCCGCGGCCGAGTCCTTCATCGCCGACTGGCCGGAACAGCAGGCGCTGACGTCGGCGTGGACGACGGCGTTCGAGTCGAGCAGCCTGCCCGGTGAGGCTGGTGCGCGGCTCGCGGCGCTGGTGGCCGACGTACGGAGCCCAACCGTCTTCCGGACCGCGGAGGGCGACGTCCTCGGGTTCGAAGGCGTGCTCGGCGCGTCGACAGTGATGTGGGGCGGGCGGTACGGCGGCTCGTGCCCGCTCAACTGCACACACGTGTGGAACTACGAGCAGACCCTGTCGCGCCTCTTCCCGGCGCTGGAGCAGAACATGCGCGACACGGAGTACGACGTGATGCAGGCGCCGGAGGGCTACATCCCGCACCGCGTCCGCGCCCCGCTCTACATGAAGCAGCTGTGGGACGTCGTCATCGGCGGCCCCGAGGAGCCCGCGCTGGACGGGATGCTGGGCACCGTACTCAAGACGTACAGAGAGGTACGGCAAGGCGCAGGCCTGGACTGGCTGCGCGACCGCTGGCCGAACGTAGTACGCCTGCTCGACCACATCCACGGCAAGTGGCTGCAGGACGGCGTACTGCGTGGCATCCAGCCCAGCACGCACGACATCGACCTGTGTGGTGTGAACTCGTTCATGGGCACGCTGTGGCTGGCTGCATTGCGCTCGGCCGAGGAGATGGCGCTACTGCTGGGCGAGGACGGCAAGCAGTACCGGGCGCTCTTCGAGACCGGCAGCAAGGCGTACGACGACCTGCTGTTCACCGGCGAGTACTACCGGCAGATCCTCGACCCTGACGAGACCCGCGACTTCCAATGGGGCGACGGCTGCCTGGCCGACCAGCTCATCGGCCAGTGGTGGGCGCACCAGCTGGACCTCGGCTACCTCCTCCCGGAGGACCATGTGCGTACGGCGCTGCGCAACGTCGTACGGCACAACCTGCGGACCGGCTTCCACGACTTCGAGCACCCGTACCGCGTCTTCGCCGACGGCGACGACACCGGCCTCCTGATGTGCACCTGGCCGCACGGCGGTCGCCCGGACGTCCCCACCCGGTACTGCGACGAGGTGTGGACCGGCTCGGAGTACCAGGTAGCCGCGCACTGCCTCTACGAGGGTCTCACCGACGAGGGCATGTCCATCCTGAACGGCCTCTGGTCCCGCTACGACGGCACCCGCCGCAACCCCTTCAACCCCATCGAATGCGGCGACCACTACATCCGCAACGCAGCCGGCTGGTCCGTCCTGGAAGCCCTCGCCGGCTACACCTACAACGCACTCACCAAGACGATCACCTTCGCACCCCTCGACATCGCGCGCTCATCCACCGGCTGGAGTACCCCCTTCGTCACCAACACCGGCTGGGCCACCGCCACCCACACCGACGGAACCCTCACCCTCACCTGCCACGCCGGCCACCTCGACCTGGACACCGTCACCGTCGACGGCACGCCGTACCCCGTCCACCCCGGAAACCCCGTGGTCATTAGCACTACCTGATACCTACCGTCGAGGCATGTCCCTCGTCGAACGCGCCCAGATCCTGCAAGCCGAGGCCCAGGCCCTCTTCACCCACCTGGACCTCGGCACTGCCTTCCCCTGGAAGCCCGTACTGATCGGCAGCGCCCTCTCCGGCCTGATGGTCGACCGTGACCTGGACGTCATGTTCGACGCCCCCGACGCGACCACCACCAAACTCTTCACCGGCCTGACTACCCTGACCACCCGCCTAGACCTGCGCACCGTCGACTTCCGCGACGAACGATCCGATCGACGCCCCACCCCAGCCGTCACCGACGAGCGCTACTACGCCGTACTCCACACCCCAACCTGGAAAATCGACCTGACCTTCTGGCTCCACGTCGTCGCGCGGCCGCACGTCGCCGACGCCTTACGACTGCGGGACGCCACCGAGGTGCAGCGGCTCGAGATTCTGCGCCGCAAGGACGCGGACGACCAGCGGGACAGCTCCGCGATCTACGCCGCCGTACTGGGGACATAGGTGAGTGCCGGCCGTCCGGCAACGCCACCGGACGGTCGGCACTCGCTGGTCACGTGGTCGCGTGGGTGGTGGGGTCGCGGCCACGTGAGTTCAGAGGAGGCCGAGGGTTGCGGACTCCTGGTCGGTGAAGAGCCGCGACCTGATCAGGAAGCGGACGCCTTCGGGGGCCTCGACGGAGAAGCCGCTGCCGCGGCCTTTCACGACGTCGACCGTGAGGTGGGTGTGCTTCCAGTACTCGTACTGGTTCGCGGACATCCAGAAGCCGATCGGGCGGTCCACGCCGTCGACGGCCAGGTCGCCAAGATGCACGTCCGCCGACCCCGTCGTGAATTCCCCGTCCGGGTAGCACATCGGCGAACTGCCGTCGCAGCACCCGCCGGACTGGTGGAACATCAACGGACCGTGCATCTCGGTGAGGCGGCGGAGCAACGCCGCCGCCTCGTCCGTGAGCGACACCCGCTCGACCATCAGAAGAAGCCGAGCTTCGACGGGCTGTAGCTGACCAGCAGGTTCTTGGTCTGCTGGTAGTGGTCGAGCATCATCTTGTGGTTCTCCCGGCCGATGCCGGAGTTCTTGTACCCGCCGAACGCCGCGTGCGCGGGGTACGCGTGGTAGTTGTTCGTCCACACCCGCCCGGCCTGGATCTCGCGGCCCGCGCGGTACGCCGTGTTGATGTCGCGCGACCAGACGCCGGCGCCGAGACCGTACAGCGTGTCGTTGGCGATCTTCATCGCGTCGGCGTAGTCGTCGAACTTCGTCACCGCGACGACCGGACCGAAGATCTCCTCCTGGAAGATCCGCATCTTGTTGTCGCCCTCGAAGATCGTCGGCTGGATGTAGTACCCGCCGGCCAGGTCGCCGTCCAGCTCCGCGCGAGCGCCACCGGTGACGACCCGGGCGCCCTCCTCCTTGCCGATCCCGATGTAGGCGAGGATCTTCTCGTACTGGTCGTTGCTGGCCTGCGCGCCCATCATCGTGTCGGTGTCCAGCGGGTTGCCGAGCTTGATCGCCTGCGTCCGCGCGGTCGCGTCCGCGAGGAACCCGTCGTAGATCGACGACTGGATCAGCGCCCGCGACGGGCAGGTGCAGACCTCGCCCTGGTTCAGCGCGAACATCGTGAAGCCCTCGAGTGCCTTGTCGTAGAAGTCGTCCTTCGACGATGCGACGTCGGCGAAGAACACGTTCGGGCTCTTCCCGCCGAGCTCCAGCGTCACCGGGATGATGTTCTCCGACGCGTACTGCATGATCAGCCGGCCGGTCGTGGTCTCACCAGTGAACGCGACCTTCGCCACTCTGTTGCTGGAGGCAAGCGGTTTGCCGGCCTCGACGCCGAACCCGTTGACGATGTTCACCACACCCGGCGGGATCAGGTCCGCGATCAGCTCCATCAGCACGTGGATCGACCCGGGTGTCTGCTCGGCAGGCTTCAGTACGACGGCGTTGCCGGCCGCCAGCGCGGGCGCCAGCTTCCAGACCGCCATCAGGATCGGGAAGTTCCACGGGATGATCTGCCCGACCACACCGAGCGGCTCGTGGAAGTGGTAGGCGATCGTGTCGTCGTCGATCACCGACACCGAGCCCTCCTGGGCCCGCAGCGCGCCGGCGAAGTACCGGAAGTGGTCGATCGCCAGCGGCATGTCGGCGGCCAGCGTCTCCCGGACCGCCTTGCCGTTGTCCCAGGTCTCGGCGACCGCGAGCAGCTCGAGGTTGGCCTCGATCCGGTCCGCGATCTTGTTCAGGATGTTCGCCCGCTCGGCCGGCGACGTCCGGCCCCAGCCCGGCGCGGCACCGTGCGCGGCGTCCAGGGCGGCCTCGACGTCGTCCGCCGTACCGCGGGCGATCTCGGTGAAGGTCTCACCGGTGACGGGGGTCGGGTTCTCGAAGTACCCGCCCTTGACCGGCGGCACCCATTCGCCGCCGATGTAGTGCTCGTAGCGCGATTTGTACGCGACCGGGCTGCCATCCTGCCCGGGAGCTGCGAAGATCGTCATTGGTCCTCCTTCGGAACCGCCGTTGGACCGAACCTAGGCAGCACGACGTTGCACGGACGTTGCAACGCGGAGTGAGGTTGGATGGACGCACCGGAGCAGGCCCGCCGGTTGAGCGGGCTGTACGACGACGTGCTCGGCGGCGCGCGCCCCGCGACCGAGCCGCGGCCGCTGGTCGCCGCCTCCTGGGAGCGCTCCCTCGCCGCGGCGGTCGATCCCGAGCTCGACGCCCCGCCGATGGTCCTCGAGCAGCGGATGGTCGAGGAGCTCCGCGCGAACCACCCGCTGCGCGCCGTCCTCCCGGTGCTCCGGCAGACGCTGACCACGATCGCCGACGAGGCGTCGCACATCATGATCGTCACCGACGCCCAGGGCATGATCCTGTGGCGCGAGGGCGCTGCCGACGTCAAGCGGACGGCCGACCGGATCGCGCTGTCCGAGGGCGCGGTCTGGTCCGAGGACCAGATCGGCACCAACGGCATGGGTACGGCGCTCGCGGTCGGCAAGCCCGTCCAGATCCACTCGGCCGAGCACCTGGTCCGCCGGATCCACGAGTGGACGTGTGCGGCCGCGCCGGTCCACGACCCCGACACCGGCAAACTGCTCGGCGCGGTCGACGTCTCCGGTCCGCTGCGTACCGTCCACCCCGCGATGGTCGCCCTGGTGACGGCCGCGGCCCAGCTCGCGGAAGGCCAGCTCAAGGTCCGGATGGCCGCCGCCGACGAGATGCTCCGCGCCCGCAACATGCGGCACCTGATGGCGCTCGGCGACGCCCCCGGCGCGTTGCTCACCCCGACCGGCCGCGTGCTCGCGGTCCAGCCGCTCGAATGGCTGCCCGACCGACTCGTCGTACCGGACGGCGCGGATCGCATCGAGCTCGGCGACGGCCGCGAAGGACTGGTCGAACGCCTCGACGAGGGCTACCTGCTGCGGATGCCCGGTACGCCGGTCCGCCGCTCGCGCCCGTCCTTGCGGCTGAAGCTGCTCGGCTCGGGCCAGCCGGTCGCGGTCGTCGGCGGCCGCGAGATCGCGCTGACGTTGCGGCGGGCCGAAGTACTCGCACTGTTGTTACTGCAGCCGACGGGACTCACGGCCGAGCAGCTGATGCTGCAGCTGTACGGCGACGAAGGCAACCCGACGACCGTCCGCGCCGAGATGCACCGGCTACGGAACCTGCTCGGCGGCGGCGTCCTCGACACCAAGCCCTACCGCATCATCGCGGACGTCACCGGCGACGTCACCGAGGTCCAGGCCGCGCTCCGCAACGGCGACCTCCGGCAGGCCCTCGACCTGTACGCCGGTCCGCTGCTCGCCCGCTCCGACGCCCCGGCCCTGCGCGCCGAGCGCGACGAACTCGACGCCACCCTCCGCCGCGCGGTCCTGGACGCCGCCGACCCGGACCTCCTGTGGCGCTTCGCCCAGACCCCGACCGGCGCCGAGGACCTGGAGATCTTCGAAGTACTCGACACCGCCCTCCCCGCCACCGACCACCGCCGCCCAGCGGTCGCCGCCCGCCTGCACCGGCTGGACTCCTAGGCACCAGACAGTGCCTAAGCTCAACCGGGTGAGCAAGCGGATCCCGCGCGCGGAGAGTCAGGCCCGGACACGCGAGCGATTGCTGGCCGCGGCCGCCGAACTGTTCGCCGAACGCGGCGTGAACGGAACCTCTGTCGAGCAGATCGCGGAACGCGCCGGCTACACCCGCGGCGCGTTCTACGGAAACTTCGCCGGCAAGCCCGAGCTGGTGGCGGCGCTGCTCAACGAGCGGACCCAGCACGAGTACGCCGAACTCCGCGCGATCGCCGACGGCCCCGATCCGGCCGCGGCGCTCCGCGACTGGCACCGACGCCGTACCGCCGACGAATCCGCCTGGCTCACGCTCCGCCTGGAGCTCCTCCTGTACGCGGTCCGGGAACAGGGCCCCGTCCGCGACAGCGTCCGCTCCCGCGAGCGCTTCGCCCGCGACGCGCACGCCGCAGGCCTCCGCCACCAGGCCGGCGCAAAGGCACCCGACGACCTCGACCAACTCGCGCTGATCGTCCACGCCCTCGAGGACGGGCTGCTCATCCAGCGCGCTCTCGATCCGGACGCCGTACCGGCCGAAGCCGTCGTGGACGCCTACCTCAGAATCACGCGCGCCTGGCTGGAGTAACTCAGATACAGTTCTGTATATGAACGTACGCACCTTCCGCGTCATCGTCCGCGGCGAGTTCACCGGACTCACCCACGACCAGCGCGAGCGGCTGCGCGCCGAGGCCGACCGGCACGACCTGCTGCTCGCGGGCTACAGCGACACCGGCGACCTCTCGTACGACGAGACGTTGCGGCCGTTCACCGTGCGCTGCCAGGTGGTGCAGCCGGCCGACCGGCCCGACCAGGACGCGGTCGACCACGGTCTGCTGGTCGCGAGCACGCTGCTCGACGAGCGTGGCCTGGCTTATCAGCGCCTGCGGGCGAGCGCGACGTGCCTCGAGGACATCAAGATCCGGCGACCGAAGCGCACGTGACGCGGAACACGCGGGCGTGACGATGACCGCATGGACATGACTGACGAGTAACCAACCAATAACATCGCTGGTATGCAGATCCTCGCCATCGTCGTCTCGCTCGCGATCGCCGCTGTCGGCGTCGCGTTGTTCGGCAAGACGATCGGGCACATGGTGTCCGTCATCAAGCTCGGCCAGCCCGCCCAGGGCCGCACCGACAACCCGGGGCAGCGTACCGCCACGCTGGTCAAGGAGACGCTCGGCCACACCCGGATGCTGCAGTGGAGTCACATCGGGGTGGTGCACTGGTTCGTCGCGGTCGGATTCATCGGGTTGTTCCTGAGCCTGGTGACGGCCTTCGGCCAGCTGTTCGACGCGCACTTCGCGCTGCCGATCGTCGGGCACTGGATCGTCTTCGAGTGGGTCACCGAGATCCTGACCTGGACCGGCCTGATCGGGATCGCGGCGCTGATCGTGATCCGGCTGCGGCACCTGCCGAGCGGTTCCGAGGGCCGGTACAGCCGCTTCTTCGGCTCGCGCTCCTGGCAGGCGTACTACGTCGAGTACACGATCCTCGGCGTGCTGATCTGCATCCTCGGCCTGCGCACCCTCGAGTACGGACTGGCCGCGCACCTCGGCGAGGCCTCCAAGTGGCACTTCCCGCTGACCTGGTTCCTCGGCGAGGCGGTCACCGGCTGGCCGGAGTCCCGGCTGGAGAACGGCATCTACCTGGTCGCGATGATCAAGATCATCATCTCGTTCGCGTGGATGATCACGATCTCGCTGAACGCCACGATGGGTGTCGCCTGGCACCGGTTCACCGCCTGGCCGAACATCTGGTTCAAGCGCGAGGCCGACGGCGGTACGGCGCTCGGCGCACTGCAGCCGATCTCGGTGAACGGCGCCCCGATCGACTTCGAGAACATCGACGAACTCGACGAGGACGCCGCGCTCGGCGTCGGCAAGGTCGAGGACTTCACCTGGAAGGGCCTGCTCGACTTCACCACCTGCACCGAGTGCGGCCGCTGCCAGTCGCAGTGCCCGGCGTGGAACACCGACAAGCCGCTGTCGCCGAAGCTCGTGGTGATGAACCTGCGCGAGCACGCCTACGCGAAGGCGCCGTACCTGCTGGCGAGCGACGACGAGACCCGCAAGTCGCTGCCCGAGCTGGTGCTCGCCGAGCAGGAGAAGCCGTTGGTCGGACCCGCGGACGTCGCAGTGATCGACGAGGACGCGCTGTGGGCGTGTACGTCGTGCGGCGCCTGCGTGCAGCAGTGCCCGGTCGACATCGAGCACGTCGACGCGATCATGGACATGCGCCGGTACCAGGTGCTGATCGAGTCGTCGTTCCCGTCCGAGCTCAACGGCCTGTTCAAGGGCCTGGAGAACAAGGGCAACCCGTGGAACATGAACCCGTCCGGCCGGATGGACTGGGCCAAGGACCTGCCGTTCGAGGTCAAGCAGGTCGGCGCGGACGTCGAGTCGCTCGACGAGGTCGAGTACCTGTTCTGGGTCGGCTGCGCGGGTGCGTTCGAGGACCGCGCGAAGAAGACCACGCAGGCCGTCGCCGAGCTGCTGAACATCGCCGGCGTCTCGTTCGCCGTCCTGGGTGACGGCGAGACGTGCACCGGCGACCCGGCGCGGCGGTCCGGCAACGAGTTCGTCTTCCAGCAGCTCGCGATGCAGAACGCCGAGGTCTTCAAGGAGACCAAGGTCCGCAAGGTGGTCGCCACCTGCGCGCACTGCTTCAACACACTGAAGAACGAGTACTCCCAGCTGGGCGTCGAACTCGACGTCATCCACCACACCCAGCTGCTGAACCGGCTGGTCCGCGACGGCAAGCTCACCCCGGTCGCACCGACCGACAGCTCGCTCAACGGCCAGAAGATCACGTACCACGACCCGTGCTACCTCGGCCGCCACAACCAGGTGTACGACGCCCCGCGCGAACTGCTCGACATCATCCCGGGCGCGGAGTACGCCGAGATGCCGCGGAACAAGACCAAGTCGTTCTGCTGCGGGGCCGGCGGCGCGCGGATGTGGATGGAGGAGAAGCTGGGCACCCGGATCAACGTGAACCGGACGACCGAGGCCGTCGAGACCGGCGCGGACAAGATCGCCACCGGCTGCCCGTTCTGCCGGGTGATGCTGTCCGACGGCCTCACCGCCAAGCAGGCCGACGGCTCGGCCCGCGAGACGGTCGAGGTCCAGGACGTCGCGCAGCTGCTGCTGGCCTCTGTGAAGCGCGGCGAAAGCTGATCTGCAACTAGCTGCAAAAGCCTTCCTCCCCAGGTGGTCCAGACCATAAGATCCACCGTCTGCATCACCTGGGGAGGACAAGCACCATGAAGTTCCGCGCTGCCGTCGCCACCGCGGCCGCCGTACCACTCGCCCTCGGTCTGACCTCCTGCGCCGGCGAACCCGCCGCCACCGGCTACCGCCCGTCGGCCCCGGTCGACGCGCCCTTGGCCACCAAGAAGCCGATCGCGCACCTGAACCAGTCCACGTTCGTGCCGGCGATGAAAAGAGCCCTCACCCGGCAGAAGACCTGGCGCATCACCGGCACCGTGACGGCGAACGGTACGACGCTGATGTCGATCACCGGCGTCCAGTCCGCCAAGCCGCAGGCGGTGTCGATCGTCATGTCGGGAGCGGCCTTCGAGGGTCGCACCGCCCGGATCATCGGGCTCGGCAAGACCGCCTACCTGTCGCTGCCCGGAAAGACCCCGGCCGGCAAGTACCTCAAGGTGGATGTCGCGGACATCGATCCCGCGAGCGCCGTCGGCAGCGCGCTGAACAGCGCGGACCCGACCAAGGCGTACGAGCACATCACCAAGGCCATGAGGAACGTCAGGTACGTCGGGACGCGGACGGTCGACGGCCGCGAGCTCGCACAGTACGACCTGATCCTGGACACGGCGACGGTGCTCAAGCTGAGTGGGGCGAAGCCACCGCAGGGCGTCCCGGAGACGATGACGTACTCGCTGTGGATGGACTCCGCGCACGTCGTCCGCCGGATGACCGGCGACCTGCTCGGCATTGCGGTCGAGCTGACGATGACCGACTACAACAAGCCGGTGCGCATCACCGCGCCACCGGCGGGCAAGCTCGTGCGCTGACGGCCGGAATCGGTCATCTTCTCACCCTCTCGTGTGAACTTCTCGTAATCTCCCGTTACGGATGTGATCACCTCGGGATGATCGGGTGGGTGGGTGCCGATGCTGAGTACACGACGAAAGTTCCTCACCGCCGGCGGTGCAGCGGCGGCGCTCGCGCTGGGCGGCAACCTTCCGGAGATCAGGTCCGCGGCGGCGGGCTGGACCGGCCGGGCCGACCGGCGGGACCCGTTCACGCTCGGTGTCGCATCCGGCGACCCGTTGCCGGACGCCGTGGTGATCTGGACGCGTCTGGCCCCCGATCCGCTCGCGCCGTTCGGCGGGATGGACCGGCGGCCGGTCGAGGTGCAGTGGCAGGTCGCCGAGGACGCGCAGTTCCACCGGATCGTCCGGAGCGGCGCGACCCGCACCGGCCCGGAGGCGAGCCACTCGGTCCACGTCGACGTCCGCGGCCTGCGGCCCTGGCGTGAGTACTGGTACCGCTTCCGCGTGAACGGCCGGCTCAGCCCGGTCGGCCGGACCAAGACCGCCCCGGCGTACGGCGCGCAGCTCTCCGAGCTCTCGCTCGCCTTCGCGTCCTGCCAGGCGTGGTGGGAGGGCTGGTACACGGCGTACGCCGACATGGCCCGGCGCGAGCACGACGTGGTGTTCTTCCTCGGCGACTACATCTACGAGTTCGGCATCGACCGCGGCATCCGCCCGGGCTCGAACGAGCCGCACATCACGCGGCAGACCGTGACGCTGGACGAGTACCGGCAGCGTTATGCGGCGTACCGGATGGACCCCGACCTGCAGAGCGCGCACGCGAGCGCGCCGTGGGTCGTGACGCTCGACGACCACGAGGTGGTCGACAACTGGGCCGACGAGGCGCATCCCAGTGCGCCGCCGGCGCAGTTCCGGGTACGGCGGGCCAACGCGTTCCGCGCGTACTGGGAACACATGCCGCTGCGGCTCTCGTCCCTGCCGAAGGGGCCGGACATGCAGCTGTACCGGCGATTCCGGTTCGGACGGCTCGCGGAGTTCAGCGTGCTCGACACCCGCCAGTACCGCTCGGACCAGGCGTACGGCGACGGCACGAAGGCACCCGGCCCCGAGACCAAGGACCCGGCGCGCACGATCACCGGCGACGCCCAGGAGAAGTGGCTGCTCGACGGCTGGGCCGCCTCCCAGACGCGCTGGAACGTGCTCGCGCACCAGACCGCGATCGCCCGGCTGGACACCAAGGAAGGGCCGGAGGTGCTGGTCCCGATGGACACCTGGGACGGGTACGAGGCCTCGCGGAACCGGATCCTCGGCGGCGCGGTACAGCGCAAGGTCCGGAACCTGGTGTCGATCGCCGGCGACCTGCACCGCAACGTCGCGTCCGACCTGAAGCTGGACTTCGACGACCCGGCGTCGGCGACCGTCGGCGCCGAGTTCGTCGGCACGTCGATCTCGTCCGGGATGGACGGCCAGGACCTGGACCCCGGCGGCGCGACGCTGCTGCGGGAGAACTCGCACATGAAGTTCGGCAACTTCCAGCGCGGGTACGTCAGCTGCCGCGTCACGCCGCAGCAGTGGATCTCCGACTACCGCGTCGTCGACAAGGTGTCCGTCCAGGGCGGCACCGTGAGCACGCGCGCCAAACTCCTCGTCGAGGACGGCCGCCCCGGCATCGCGGAGGTACAGCAATGAGGATCCCCCGGCAGACCGTGCTCGCGGCCGGCGCCGTGCTGGCCGCCGCGCTGATCGGCTCCAGCTCGATGCCTTCGGCAACATCCGAGCCTTCGGCGACATCCGACGTCGCGGTGAGCGTCACGCCCGAGCGGCTGAACGTGGTCGGCCTGCCGTGTTTCCCGGGCAGCCTGAACCTGACGATGACCAACACCGGCACGATGGACCGGTACGCCGACCTGACCCTCGAGCCGACCGGTCCGCTGCAGCTGTCCCGCACGCTCTTCTCGTCGTGGCTGCCCGCGGTCGACCCCGACCAGCCGGTGTCCGCGCCCGTCGAGGTCCGGGTCCCGCGGGACACCGCGCCCGGCAGCTACCAGCTCACCGCCGAGGTCGACCGGAAGCAGGTGACCGTCCCGGTCACGGTCGACCCGCTGCCGCCGAAGGGCCCCGGCGACAACCTCGCGCTCGGCGAGCAGGCGACGGCGTCCTCCACGCACGGCAACTTCACCCTGTGCGGCGCGGTCGACGGCGACAAGGACTCCGAGCACTGGGACACCCTGACCGGCTGGAACGACGGCACCCGCGCAGCCTTCCCCGACACGTACGACGTCGCGCTCGCCACCCCCGCGACGGTCAACCGGGTAGAGCTCTACACGCTCGACTCGGCGCGCTACCCCGCCCGGCTCAACGGCCTCCGCGACTGGGACGTCCAGGTCAAGTCCGCCGGCACGTGGCAAACCGTCGCCCAGGTCCGCGGCAACACGGCGGGCCACGTCACCACGACCTTCGCCCCCACCCAAGCCGAGGCCGTCCGCATCCTCTGCCTGGACGGCAACGACCACACCTACTCCCGGATCGTCGAGCTCGAGGCGTACGGCTCCTGAAGTTGACCGAGGCAACGGCCCGGGCCCTTGCCTCGATCAACCGTTTCATACACCCGTTTGCCCGAACCTCCGGGACACATGGCCCCGCGAGCCGATCAGCCGAGCGCCGCGAGCAGGATCGACAGCACGGTCACGGCGAGGATTCCCCCGACCACGCCGAGGAGCACGCCGAGACCCTTCCGCTTCACCTTGCTGTGGCCGATGCTCCCGGAGGTGAACTGGTGGTACGGCGACGCGTAGAACACCGGCACCGCCTGGTTCGGCAACACCGTGCAGTCGAGCGCTGCCCTGCCGTAGGTGAGCATCCACTGCGAGTGGACGTCGATGTGCAGCGGTCCGGCGAACACCGGGATGTCGTTCCGGCCGTACTTGACCGGCACCGGGTGACCGTTCAGGTGCACGGTCGGCGGGATCATGTTCGACGTCAGCGCACTGCCCTGGATGGTCAGCTGCAACATCCCGGTCGGAACCTGCGGCTGCGGCGGCTGATACTGCTGCTGCGGCTGGACCGGCGATTGGAACTGCGGCGGCTGCTGGTGGCTCATGCGCCCACACGATATGTCAGAACATCGCTGCGCTGTGGAGCGGGTGACGGGAATCGAACCCGCACTGTCAGCTTGGGAAGCTGATGTTCTGCCATTGAACTACACCCGCGCGGCCGGTCTCCCGGCAGCGGTGAAGAGCATAGCCGATCCCGGGGCCCGCAACCACGTGGGGTCCGCGCGTCGAACACGATCACACCTGGTACGGGCAGGCCGGCCGCCGAGGAGCGTCCGCCGGGCGCGGGGCGAGCTGGGGGCGGCGGGTTGTTGCGGTGTCAGTCGGCCGGGGGCCGAAAGGTGGCCGAATGCATCGAAAAGGGGCTCGGGGGCGGTTTGCAGCGGGGGTTGTTGGGCAGTTTTTCACAAAGGGCACGTTCAGGACTGGGCAGGTCCGTCATCTTCTGGCAGATTAGAACGCGTTGCCGGGGGCAACATTCGACGCAACGTGAGGATACGGTCCTGGACCGGGCGAGATGGTTGCGGGGCAACTGGATGAAGGGGTGAACGGTGGCAACAGACGCAAGTGACGCGGTGGACAACCTGGAGAAGGAGCTCGTCACGCTGGCGCGGCGGCTGCGCGGTCTGCAGCGGACGCTGTCCGACGAGGCGCACCCGGACCTGGAGCCGGCGCAGTACGCGTTGCTGAACCACGTGGAGGAGCTGGCACCGGTGCGGATGGCCGACCTGGTGGCAGCGCTCGAGGTGGACAAGGGTCCGGTCAGCCGGGCCTGCGCGCGACTCGAGGAGGAGGGCCTGCTGAAGCGGGCGGCCGACAAGTCGGACGCGCGGGCGACGCTGCTGACGCTGACCGCGGCCGGCAAGCGCAAGCTGACGGCGGCCCGGAAGAAGCGGCACAAGGTGATCGAGGACCTGCTCAAGGACTGGTCGCCGACGCAGGTGAAGACCTTCGCCACCCAGGTGTCGAAGTTCAACAAGCTGGCCAACTGACGATAGTTGCCTCAGGCCCACGGTCTGGTGGTGCGATCTCCGCGCCGGAGAGCTGAGGGCTCCGGACGAGCCGCCACCAGACACCGGGAGACACCGGCAGCGGCCCGGGTCGGTGGGACTGACGCTGTGCGGATGAGCAGCACGCTGCTAACGTGCGACCGTGCTGCTCTCCGACCGTGACATCCTGGCCGAGCTCGACGCGAAGCGGGTCCAGCTGGATCCGTTCGATGCTGCGATGGTGCAGCCGTCGAGTGTCGACGTACGGCTGGACCGGTTCTTCCGGGTCTTCGAGAACCACAAGTACCCGCACATCGACCCGTCCGAGGAACAGCCCGACCTGACCCGTCAGGTGGAGCCCGAGGGCGAGGAGCCGTTCATCCTGCATCCCGGTGAGTTCGTCCTGGGATCGACGTACGAGCTGGTCACGCTGCCCGACGACGTGGCCGCCCGGCTCGAGGGCAAGTCCTCGCTGGGCCGCCTCGGCCTGCTCACGCACTCGACCGCCGGCTTCATCGACCCCGGCTTCTCCGGGCACGTCACCCTCGAGCTCTCGAACGTCGCCACGCTGCCGATCAAGCTCTGGCCGGGGATGAAGATCGGCCAGCTCTGCTTCTTCCGGCTGTCATCCCCCGCCGAGCATCCGTACGGCTCGGAGAAGTACGGCTCCCGCTACCAGGGCCAGCGCGGCCCGACCCCGTCCCGCTCCTACCGCAACTTCCACCGCACCGACATCTGACCCCGAACGCACAAGGACCCCGGGAACCTGCCCCGGGGTCCTTTCAGCGCGTCAGGCGGTCGGCTTGAGGAAGATGCAGATCGAGTCGACCTTGACGGTGGAGCCGTAGTCGGTGCCGGTCGGCAGCTGTTTGTAGACGCCGCCGTACGGCGAGACGGCCTCGGGCGACCGCGCCTTGCCGTCGAACAGGCCCATGTCACCGTTCCCCGGGGACTCGTTGCCCGCCGGCGAGTTGCTGTCGGACGGGCTGTCACCGGACGACGGCGTGTCCCCGGAGGACGGGCTGTCGCTCGAGGACGGGCTCGCCGAGGACGACCCGCTCGGCAGGTCCTCACCGGTCTTCGCGTCGAGCAGCACCGGCTGAGCCTCGGTCTGCGCGTAGACGACACCGTGGAAGGCCGCGGTCACCCGCGGTACGACGCGACTCGCGGACTTGCTGGAGAAACCCCAGACCTTCTTGCCGGTCGCGTCGTCGAAACCGATGAGCTCCTCGGGACCGCTGCGGATCGACTTGCTCATGCAGACGACCGCGCTCGCCTGGTCCGCGAAGCACTCGGTTGTGATGTCGGACTCCTGCGGGACCGTGGGCGCCGTCTGCGTCACCGCACCGGTCGACAGGTTGACCGCGAAGATCGCCTCGGTGCTCGTCCCCGCGTCGTAGTTCGTGTACTTCTTGCCGTAGAAGTACGCGTGCTGGGCGCCGCCGCCGAGCGGATTCAGGTAGGCCTGCTTCAGCGGGACCTGCTTCGTGACCTTGCCGCTCGCGCCGTCGACCAGCAGCACCGTGCCGTCGGCCGCCCGCTCCTCCTGCTTGCCCTTCGCACCCGCGACGACGCCGCCGTGCACCGCTGCCGGGTTCATGCCCGGCACGATCGTCGACTTCTGCGTCTTGGGGTCCGCGTACACCGTCTGGTAGGTCCCCGTCATGACGCTGCCGGCCGTGGTCACACCGATGGCGACCTGACCGGTCTCCGGGTCGAAGGCCTGGGTCTTGATGTTCGGGCCGCCGTTGTCGCCGGTGCCCTCCATCGTGCTCACCTTCGCGGACACTTCGGCGATCTTCTTCCCGGTCAGCACGTCGACCCAGTGGATCACGACCAGGCCCGCCGGCTTCTGCGTGCCGTTGCCCTTGTCTCCCTGGGCGTAGGCGACCACCGCGACGTCCTTGCCGTCGACCTTCACCGCCATCGGCTTGGACGCGTCGTAGACCTGGGTGGTCTCGGCCTCGGCGGACTTGACTGTCCATCGGTTGGTCGGATTGGCGACGTCGTGCCCCTTGAGTCCCGCCCAGTTGCCGACCAGCGCGACCTGGCCGGCGATGCCCATCTGGGCCTCGTCCAGGGAGGACTGTCCCTTCTCCTCGATCGCCGGATACGCCGCGGCGGGGGCGAAGGCCTTCGGCGGGTCGAAGGACGGGGCGGTCGGCGTGGACGGCGTCGCCGAGGTGGTGGACTGGTTGTTGTTGCCGGTGTCGGTGCCCGACTCGGACTTCTTGTCGTCGCCGCCGCAGCCGGCCAGCAGGATCAAGGCAGCGGTGACAGCCGTGGTTGCCACCATCGGACGCAGCATCGTTGGTTTCTCTCCCAGGTCGCCGAGAATGATCGACTGAACGCTAGCAGTGTCCTCGGGTCCGTCCGGGAGTTATCCACAGGCATTGCACCAACCTGCAGCAGCACCTCTGAGCCGTCAGCGGACGATCGAGAGGCCGGTACCGCGGTGCCGGGGCTTCGGGTCAGCCAGGGCCCGGGGGGCCGGCTCGGTCAGCCGGGCGGGCTCGAGCTTGTCGGCCAGCCGCCGCAGCGCGCTCGCCATCCCCTTCCGCGTACCGCCCCGGGTCCGCGCCCCGTCGTACAACGCCCGCTCCTCGGCCGCCCGCACCCGCTCGGCGACACGGAACCGGGCAATCTCCTCGTGGTCGGTGATCATGACGTTCTCCCCTCACGTTGTCCCCGTGCTGTCCTGTTTTCGGCAGTGCTGCACCCAGGTCCCGCCCCCAGTGGCGGGACCTTGTGCGGTTGTTGCTGAGGTCAGACCTTGACGACGGTGATGTCGCCGGAGACCGTTCGGGCGCGCAGCATCAGCGCGCGCTCGCCCTCGGCGGGCTTCTGGCCGGGCTGCAGGTCGCAGCGGATCCGGCCGGTCACGGTCTTCAGGTCCAGGTACGCCGGGAGCCCGTCCGGGACCCCGATCTGTACGTCGCCGCGCGCCGTCTCGGCCTGGACGCTCGGCCCGTCGGCGATCTCGACCTTGACGTCGCCGGAGCCGGAGGTGGCGACCGAGTGGTCGCGGATCCGCTCGATGGTGATGTCCCCCGAGCCGACCTTGACGGAGGTGGGACCGGCGGCGTCGCCGATCGTCACGTCACCGGAGCCGGTGCTCAGGCCGAGCGCGTCGCCGGCCTCCTCGATGTCGATCGAGCCGGAGCCGGTGCCGGCCCGGACCGCGCCGGCGGCCTGGCCGACCTTCACGTCGCCACTGCCGGTGCTGATCCCGAGGTCCTGCTCGGCCCTGGCCAGCCGGACGTCGCCGGAACCGGTCGAGAGCCGCGCGGAGCCGAGCGGGACGTCGGCGAAGATGTCGCCGGAGCCGGTCTTGACCCGGGCGTCGAGCACCTCCGAGGTGGCGATCCGGACCGTGATCTCCGGTCCGCGCCGGACGTTCCGCGGGCTCTCGACGATCAGCTCGCCGTCGGCGACCTCGAAGATCACGCCCTCGTCGTCGCCGTCGACCTCCATCGACACCGCCGTGCCCTTGCCGTCCGGGTTCGGCCCGATCTCGACCAGGCCGGAGCCGATCTCGATCCGGATCCGCTCGATCCGCTCGTTCTCGTCGTCGGTGTACTGCGTCGCGCTCCGGTCGCTCATTCCGCCCATCCCGTCAGTCGCTGGCCCGGGCCGTGGCCGCCGCGGCGCCGTTCCTTGTCGTCCCGCCGCCGGTCCTTGTCCTCGCGGCGGCGGTCCCGGTCCTCCCGGCGCCGGTCGCGCTCACGCCGGCCGCGGTCGGGGCCGAACAAGCCCTCCTCGCCGAACGGGCCGCTCGGGCCGAACACGCCGTTCGGGCCGAAGACCCCGTCGGGGCCGAGCGGTCCGTTCGGGCCCAGCGGGCCCTCGGGACCGAACACCGGGCCGCGCGGCGGCCGCGGCGGGCGCGGCGCGCGGGGTCCGCGGCGGCGCTCGCTGAGCTCGGTCATCACGGTGCGCATCAGCCAGGCGTTCGAGGAGATGCCCTCGGCGTTCGCGGCCTCGTCCACCTTGTTCTTGATCGACATCGGCAGCCGCAGCGTGATCCGGGCGGTCGGCTCGTCGGCGTCCGGCACGAACTGCTCGGCCGTCTCGTCCTCCGCCTCGTCCTCGATGTCCTCGTCGGTCTCGTCCGGACCGGTCAGCTGGCTGGGCGCCGGCGTGACCACGAACTCCGGGCGGCCGCCGGCCATCCGGAGCTCGACCGACCCCGGGGACAGCTCGCGGCTGATCTCCCCGGCGGCGTCGGACAGGGCTGAGATGAGGGCCAGGCGGCCCGCGTCATCCAGCGTGGCCCCGAGGCGCTGTGCCACGGAGCGGGTTTGCTCGTCGGCCAGGGCGGTCGCGTTCTCGACGCTCCGCCGGACCGACTCGAGGTAGTGGTCAAGTTCCATGACAGCAAGCATGACGTCATCATGACGTCACTGTCAACCCCTTTGATGTCACGAGGTCGTCAGGATGGCGTCAGGCGCAGAATGTCGGCAGCCGTCGACAGGAGGAAAAGCGTGTCCAGAGGAGTACTGATCACCGGTGCGTCGCGGGGCGTCGGAGCGGCCGCTGCACAGGCGTTCGCGAGAGCCGGCGACCGGGTCGTGCTGCACTGCCGGGGCGCCGTCGAGCGCGCCGAGGAGATCCGCGCCGGGCTGCCCGGCGACGGCCACGCGGTGGTCGCGGCGGACCTCGGCGATCCAGCCGGAATCCCTTCCCTGGTTGAAGAATCGGCTGCGTTGCTAGGTCGTGTCGACGTGCTCGTGAACAACGCGGCGATGTTCGTCGACGAGCCGGTCGCGGGCTCCCGGCGGGTGGGTCACCCGCTGGCCGAGACGTCGTACGACGAATGGGTCGCGACGTGGCGCCGTACGTTGGCCGTCAACCTCGAGGGCGCCGCGCACGTGACCTGGTGTGTGGCGCGGCAGATGCTCGACACGGAGCCCGCGGCGGGCGTACGGCGGGGTGCGATCGTCAACGTGGGATCCCGCGGGGCGTACCGCGGTGAGCCCGACGTGCCGGCGTACGGCGCCTCGAAGGCGGGACTGCACTCGCTCGGGCAGTCGTTGGCGGCATCGTTGGCGCCGTATGACATCACGGTGACGTCAATCGCGCCGGGGTTCATCGCCACCGACATGACCGAGAGCTTCCTGGCCGGGCCCGGCGGCGACGCGATCCGGGCGCAGAGCCCGTTCGACCGGGTCGCCGCGGCGGAGGAGGTCGGGAACGCGATCCACTGGCTCGCCTCGCCCGACGCGAACTGGGCCAGCGGCGCGGTGCTGGACTTCAACGGGGCGTCGTACCTGCACTGAGGGCGCTGATTGGGACGGAACCGTAACAGATCCCTGTGCGATCAGTTAGTCAGTGACAACGGGTGAGCTTTCGGATACCTGGAGAGTGGTCCGGACCTGCGATCCCGTCGTCCGGCCCACCCGTCCGTGGCCGGGCTCGTCGTACAACGGGAGCCTCTTCATGCGTTTCGCCCGCATCACCCTGGGTCTGCTGCTGGCACTGGGCGGCCTGGTCGTCGCCGCCGCCGGCGCCTTCGCGGCCTTCTGGCTCGTCGGCCCGGACAACACGATCTCGACGCCCGCCCGCGAGTTCGACAGTTCGGGGCTGGCGGTGGTCACCGCCCCGGCGCTGCTCGACCGGCACGGGCCGACGCTGCGCGTCACCGCGTCCGGCGACAAGCCGCTGTTCGTCGGCGTCGCGCAGGACCTGGATGTCCGCGACTACCTTTCGGGGGCCGCGCACACCCGGCTGGTGAACTTCGACCCGCCGGCCACGTTCGGCACGCAGGAACTGAAGGGCCGCACCGGCAAGCTGACGCCGCCCGGCGAGCTGGACTGGTGGGTCGCGCACTCCGCGCCCGGCTCCCAGTCGCTCGCCTGGCCGATCCAGGACGGCCGGTACGACGTCGTCGTGATGAACGCGGACGGTACGCCGGCGGTCGGCGCGCAGGTCACGTTCGGCGTCCAGGTGAACCGCCTGTTCGGCATCTGCCTGCTGGTCCTCGGCGCCGGTGTGCTGGTTCTCGCCCTAGGCCTGACCCTCATCCTCCGCCGCCGCCCGACCAAGGCCCCCGAAAAGCTCAAGGACACCACCGAGATCCCCGTCATCAAGAACCAGCGCATCCCGGTCCTCGTCTCCACCGCCCCAACCCCCGACCGGAACGCTCCCGCCTACCGCGTCTCCCCCTTCGCCCCCGACCGCGTCAGCCCGTTCGCGCCGGAAAGAGTCAGCCCCTTCGCTCCCACACCGGCCGCGGCCGAACAACTCCAGTCCGAGGAGGCCGCGCCCGAGCACCCGGCAGCGCAGCCCGAACCGATCGAGCACCCGGCAGCGCTGCCCGTACCGACCGAACCAGCACCCGCCCAGCCGGCAGCCGAGCAGCCAGCGCCCGCCCAGCCGACGCCCGCCGCCCGGCCCGCTCCTGTCCGGCCCGCTCCGGTCGCGCTGCCGGCGGCGCCGATGTTCATGACGCCGGCCGCGGTTGCCCGGGCCAAGTCCCCGGCGCTGATCGGTGCCGGCGCCTCGGCACGGAACGACCGGACGACGTACGACGTACCGTCCATCGCCGAGCCGACCGCCGAGAGTGATGGTGCGGAGACTGTGCCGTTGGCGGATTCGCCGGAGTTTGTGAAGAGTGATGAGGCGGTTCGGCGGACGGCGGCCTTGTTGGCCAGTGGGGCCTTGTTGTTGACGGCTACCAGTTGTGGGTTGGTGCCGGCGAAGAACTCGATGGCCGCGGTGGACAGTCGGCCGGCGGTGACGCTCGCCGACGCGCAGGCTGTCGTGCAGCGGTACAACGAGGTCAACAACCGCGCCAACCAGACCCGCGACGCCAAGCTGGCTGCGACCATCGAGGGCAACCCGACGCTCGCGCAGACCGAGGCCGGGTTCGTGATCGGCCGCAAGCTCGACGCCGCCGGCAAGGAGGTGTCGAAGCCGTTCAGCTACACCGACCCGGAGATCGGCGCGCCGCAGTTCACCGCGTACCCGATGCGCTTCGTCGTCAGCTCCGGCGTCTCGGACGCCCCGGGCAGCCGCCAGTTGGGTGTCTGGCAGCGGGAGAGCGCCGGCGGCCCGTGGAAGCTGACCCACTCGGTCTACCCGTCGAAGTCGGTCGAGCCGCCGTCCGTCGACGGCCTCCGCACCCCCACCGTCGCCGACCTGAACCAGCTCCGGTCCCAGCCCGCGAGCGTCGCCAAGGACCTCGCCGCCTACCTCACCGGAGGCGCGAAGTCGCCGCAGGCGAAGCTGTTCACGCCGTCCCCCGGCCTCGCCAAGCTGCTCGAGCTGCGCGCGAAGTCGAAGGCGAGCGACACCGCGGAGCCGTACATCGCGAGCGTCACCGACACCTTCGCCCCGTCCGGCGCCCCGCTGACCTTCATCACGTCCTCCGGTGACGCGCTGGTGTTCCTGTCGCTCACCGAGCGGTACCTGCAGCGCGTCGAGCCGGGCTCGAACGCGTACTGGACCAGCGGCGAGGCGACCGCGTTCAGCAACATGGTCAAGTACACGCAGAACCTGTACCAGGACTACCTGCACCAGGTCGCGCTCGTCATCCCGGCGAAGTCGTCCGGGACCGCCGTCCAGATCCTCTCGGTCGACCCGCAACTGGTGGGCGCCGGCGGCGCCTGACGTTCCGCCCGAAAGACGGCAGCAAGCGGTTGCCGAAAGATAGTTCCGACTGGTTCACTCCCCGGGTTAGGTTTTCCCATCCGCCCGGGAGTACCAGTGGACCTCACGCGCCGCCACCTGCTGTCCTTTGTCCCCGCCACCGCACTCCTGGCCGCGGTCAACCCGGCCCCGGCCGCCCACGCGACAACCGCAGCAACTGCCGCCAAGGACCTGATGACCGCCGGACCGACCCAGCTGCTCACCAACGCGATCGCGATCTACGCCGGTACGGCGGAATCCAACGCCCGCCCCGAGGTCGCCGCCAAGGTCGCCGCGATGGACAGCACCGCCCGCACCTGGCTGGCCGCCCTCGACCGCGCCGGCACCGGCGAGCTCTTCGCGGGCCTCCCGCTCGGCACCAGCGACCCGAACCTGAGCGCGTCGTACCAGCACCTGTACGAACTCGCCCTCGCCTTCCGCCGCCCGGGCCCGGCCTCCGACCTGCAGGGCAACGAGCAACTCCGGGCGCGGATCGCGGAGAAGCTCGGCTGGCTGCACGACACCTACTACGGCGACCAGTCGAAGGGGTACTACGGCAACTGGTTCACCTGGGAGATCGGCATCTCGACGTTCGTCTCCAAGACGCTCGCGCTGATCGACGCCCCGGCCGAGTTGATCACCCGGTACGTCGCCTCGATGGACGCGTACCTGCGCAACGGCAAGGACGGCGACGTCGACCTCGACTCGCGCTTCCACACCGGCGCGAACCTTGTCGACATCACCGCGAACCGCATCCTCCAAGGCGCACTGCTGAACGACGACGCGCGGATCCGGAAGGCGCTGCGGGACCAGTTCACGGTCTTCGCGACCGTCGACCCGTACAACCTCCGGCACGGCGTCACGGACGGGTACTACGCGGACGGCTCGTTCATCCAGCACGCGTCGGTCGCGTACACCGGCTCGTACGGCAAGGGCCTGCTCAGCCGCGTCGTGCAGACCGTCAAGGTGCTCGCCGGGACGGAGTACGCGCAGAGCGACGACCTCGTCGGCGTGGTGCAGGGTTGGGTGGAGCACGGGTTCGCGCCGCTGATCTTCGAGGGCTGGATGATGGAGATCGTCAAGGGCCGCGCGGTGTCCCGGACCACCACCGGGTACGCCGATGTCGCGGTGATCGTGGAGGCGGTCGTCGACCTGGCCGACTACGCGACCGGCGCCGACGCGGCCCGGCTGAAGTCGTTCGCGAAGTTCACCGCGCAGCCGACGATCAACCCGAACAGCTTCGCGTCGCCGGTCAGCATCGCGCGGTTCGCGGACCTGAAGGCGGACCCGTCGATCGTGCCGGCCGATCTCAACCCGGCGGCGAGTACGACGGCCTTCAACGCGATGGACCGGACGGTCCACCGGCGGCCCGGGTACGCGTTCGCGCTGTCGCGGAACTCGGAGCGGATCAGCAAGTACGAGTACATGAGCGGCGAGAACCTGATGCCGTGGTTCCAGGGCGACGGCGCGCACTACCTGTACCTGGCCGGTCAGGACCAGACGCAGTCGTACGGCATCGACTACTTCACCACCGTGTCGCCGTACGCGCTCGCCGGGGTCACCGCGCCGGTCGAGACCCGCAAGACGATCCCGGAGCTGTACGGGAAGGCGTACTACGACAACCCCGCGCTCGGCTTCACGCCGTCGTCGGAGTCGCAGAACACCTACGTGTACTTCCCGGTCGGCACCAACGGGTACTCCGGCGGCGCGACGCTCGGCGCGTACGGCGCGGTCGGCTGGGTGCAGTCCGACGACTTCGCGTACGCCTCGCGCGACGAACTGCCGCCCGACTTCGTGGTCTACAAGAACGCGTCGTCGACGAAGTCGTGGTTCCTGCTCGATGACGAGATCGTGGTCCTCGCGGCCGGTGTCCGCGACGCGGACCGCGCGGTGACGACCACACTGGACACCCGTATCGCCGGCGCGTCCGACCCTGTCACGATCACCGGCGTACGACGGGATGGCGGGCCGTGGAGCGGCGCCGGAACGGTCGACCCGCGGTGGCTGCGCTACACCAACGGCTCCGTCGCGGTCGGGTACCACTTCCTCCAGCCGACCCAGCTCTCGGTCGATCTCCAGACCGTCACCCGCAGCCGCAGAGTCGTCCGGACGTCCAACCCGGACACCGCGGTCACCAAGCAGGTCTTCGCGCTGACCGTCAGCCAACCGGCCGGTCCGGCGCGGACGTTCGCCTACGCATTGGTGCCCAACGCAACAGAATCGGCGCTGCGCTCGTACCAGCACGGCCGCCTCCGCCTGCTGTCCAACACGACTCGGCTCCAGGCGATCGAACACCTGGGCCTGCGCCTGACCGCCGCCAACAGCTTCACCCCGGGCACCCACCACCTTCCGGGGCTGACCGTCGACGGTCCCGCGTCACTGATCGTTCGTCGCGAGACCGGAAGCGTGCACGTCGCTGTCTCCGATCCCACGACGCAGCGCGACACGGTTACGCTCAACCTGCCCGCGCAGTACCTGAAGGCCGCGACTCCCGTCGACGGAGTACGAGTGGCGCGCACGATCGCCGGGACCCGGCTGACGTTCACCACCCGGCACACCTACGGCAGGAGTCTCGCGATCAAGCTTCTTCCAGCTTGGTGATCAGGGCCTGCAGCGTCGCGAGCGTCGTCCGGAGATCGTCGAGGTCGACGGACGCCGCGACGTCGTCGCCCCACGGGTGCTGGGCGATCGAGATCTGCCGGATCGCCCAGTAGCCGGCCTCCGTACACGCGAGCAGCTTGGCCCGGCGGTGGGCCGGATTCGGCCGGTACTCCGCGAGGCCACGCTCGACCAGCAGGTCAGCGATCCGCTGGACGCCCTGCCGACTGACGCCCATGATCCGCCCGACGTCCGCCACCGAACGCGGCTCGTCGAGGACGCCGCCGAGCACCTGCCACCAAGCCGCCGTCAGGCCGCCGTGCGCGGCGAGGCCCTGCGCCGCCTCCATCAGCCGCGCGTTCAGCCGGAAGGTGGCGAGGACGACGTCCGTCAGCACCACCCCACCCTCCGACTGCTTCGCCGGTTTCGGCCACTCCTCCCGCGGTGGAACGGTCATCCGACCAGATTCGCGTACACCGCCGGGTCGGCGCGATGGAACACGCCCTCGTACGCCTCCAGCTTGCGCTCGTCCGCGAGCCCGAGCCGCTGCAGCACCGCCCGCGCGAACTGCACCGGCGAGTCCGGCCCGGCCGTGATCAGGTTTCCGTCGACGACCGCGCGCGCGTCGACGTACCCGTCCGCGCCCTGGTAGCCGGTCGCCTGCAGGTACTCCTTGGCCGCGCTCGTGTGCTGCCGCCCGTCGAGCACCCCGGCCCGCGCCAGCCCCGCCGTCGCCCCGCAGATCGCCGCCACCGGTACGCCGGCATCCAGGAACTGCCCCGCCAGCTTCGCGAACGCCTCGCCGCCCCCTTCGTCCCAGTGCGCCGACCCGGCCAGCACCAGCAGATCGCCCTCGTCCGGCGCCACATCCGCGATCGTCACATCCGGCACCACCCGCAACCCACCCATACTCACCACCGGCTCCAGCGACTCCCCCACCGTCACCACCGACCACGGCACCCCGGTGAACCTGCCCGTCCGCAGCTCCACCGTCAGATGCCCGATCTCCCAGTCCGCCATCGTCTCGTACACCGCTACATACGCTGTCCTCATAGACAACATGTTGTCATTACGACAACATGCTGTCAAGAGTGTCGATGGCCACTCAGGACGGCATGTCCACCGTGAGACCTGCTGACGCGGCCGCATCGGCGAGGCGCTTGTCATAGGTGACGAACGAGGTCAGCGGGTTGATGCGCAGCGCGGTCGCCAGGTGAATCGCGTCCAGGCTCCGCACCATTGCCGGACGGACGGTCTGCGCCAGGATCCGGGTGCCGGCATCCAGTTCACGGAGGTCGATGAGATCGAGGACCCGAGGCAGCCTGACCACTGCTTCCGGAGCATGCCGCGCGAGGGCGCGGAACGACTCGATCTCCGCCAGCACCGAGCTCACCCACGACGTCTCGGCCCGCTCGTCGAGCCAATCACGCAGCGCAGGGGACTCCTTCTCCGCATGGACAAGCTTCACGACGGCGGCCGAGTCGAGATAGATCACCAGTGCTCGCCGTCCCGCTCCCGGGAGAGCTCGGCGCCGACGTCGACGCCGTCCGGCTCCCCGATCGGCATCCGCAGCACCGCCCGCCGCATCTCCGCGGCGCGCTCGCGGCGCAGAGCCGCCTCGAGCACCGCCTGGCGGATCACGGCCGAGCGCGAACTGCCGTCGTGCGTCAGCACCGCGAGGGCATGCTCGGTCTCCGCGTCGGTACGAATGGTGATGGTGTCGGCCATGGCACGAGTGTAAGACCAATCGTCTTACAACTCCAGAGATGCGAAATCGAGTTCAGGTTCGCAGCAGGATCAAGCCGGCCAGGGCGGTTGCGGTGGCGGCCAGAGGGAGGGCGTGGTGGAGGTCAAGGGTGGCGAGGAGGTTGGTGGAGGCGATCAGGGGGACAGTCTGGGCGAACGACAGGAGCGACTGCAGGCGGGTCAGGTGGGATTTCGGGGTACTGCGGACGAAGGCTGGGGCCAGGTGTGCGGTGAAGAGGCCTATGCCTACGCCTTGGACTACGGTCGCGGCGACGGCTACTGGGACGGATGGCGCGAAGGTCAGGGCGGCGATGCCCAGTGCTGCCACGAGGCAGCCGAGGCCGCCCGCGGTTCCGGCGCGGTCGAAGGTGCCGAAGCGCGCGACCAGGACCGTCACCAGCAACCCGCCGCACACGTTGCCTGCGACAACGAAACCTGCCTGGCCGGCCGACCAGCCCTGCGATCGCGCGAGCAGCGGGACGCACAGCGAGGTCACCGGCAGCACGAAGGCGGCCACCAGTGCGACCACGAGCAGGATCCGCCGGAGTACCGGTTCGGCGGCCGCGACCCGCAGCCCGTCGAGCGCCGACCGGACCATAGAGGGGCGCTCGGCCGGCGGCGGTACGTCGTACGGCGGTCTGAGCAGGAGCAGTACGACGAACTGGACCGCGAACGTGGCGCCGTCGACCATGAGCGCCCCGACCAGCCCGACAGTCGCGACCAGCACTCCGCTGAGCGGACCTCCGGCCAGCGTCACGAGCTGAGTGGCCGATGTTCGCAGAGCCATTGCTCTAGGCAACTGATCGTCGGAGACGAACAGCCGCGGCAGGACACCGGCCGCAGGCAACGCAAAGGCATCCACAGTGCCGACGACGATCGCCGCGGCGAGCAGTACGCCCGTCGAGACTCCGCGAACGCCGACCACGGCGGCCAGCAGGAAGCAGCAGCCACCGACGACCGCACTACACCCGAGCAGCAGGCGCCGCGGGCCGACGCGGTCGCCGAGGACGCCGCCGAGCAGGAGCAGTACGGCGCGCGGCAGCGTGAACCCGGTCAGCACGAGCGCGGCAACCTGCGGCCCGATGCCCGTCGCGGCCCAGCCGAGCGCGAAGAACAGGACCGTGTCGCCGAGAACCGAGAGTGTGGAGCCTGCCAGCCAGCCGTAGTACGACCGGTTCACCCGTCCAGCCGGACGGGCATCACGAGCGTGGTGAAGGTGCCTTGGTCCGCCGACCGCACGACGACCGGCCGCGCGGGCTCGCCGATCTCGAGCAGCACGTCCGGCCCGACACTCGCCTCGAGCGCCGCGGCCAGCAGGCTCGCGGTGAACCCGATCCGCACCGCCCCGGTCCCGATCGCGTCGAGCTTCACCTCGTCGCCGATCCGCAAGCTCTCCGCATCGATGTCCAGGGCAACAACATCCCGCCCGGCGAGCGCGTCCAGCAGCGCCACCCGGTCCACTACCACCCGGCAGGCCGGCGGCGTCAGCCCGTCCAGGATCTGCTCGTACGCCGGATACTCCGCGTCCACCACCCGCAGCACGCGCGACTCGTCGCCGCGCACGAGCGTCAGCCCGCCGTCCACCTCCACCCGCACCACGTCAGCCGCCGCGACCCACCGAGTCAGCCCGGCCAGCTCGTCAGCCCGTACGAGCACCCGCCCACGGGCCCCACCGAACTCCAGAGGCCGCACCGTCCGCACCGCCAACCGGTAACGATCGGTCGCCACAAAGGTGATCTCGTCCGCCGACAACTCGACCAGCACACAACTCAACGCCGCCGCGAACTCCCCCGCGTCAGCGTCGGTTGCCGCAGTGGGCGTGACTTGGCGAATGGCACTGGCCAGTTCGGGACCGCCCAGTAAGGCTGTTGTCTGCTGCGAGAGCAGGTGGGTGAGCAGGCGGGTGGCCGCGGTCCTGGTCGCGGTGGACTTGGCCTCCAGCGTGCGGAGGTGCGAGCGGACGAGCTCGGCGACCTCCGCGGCCGGCGCGTCCAGGGCGACGCGCACCTCGGGGAGCGGGAGGTCGATCTCGCGCAGGTCGCGCAGCAGGCGCGCGCGGTCGGCCTGGGACGGGTCGTAGTACCGGTAGCCGTTCGTCGCGTCGACCTCGGCCGGCGGGAGCAGGCCGCAGTCGTCGTAGAACCGCAGGGCACTCGGCGCCAGCCCCACCCGCCGGGCGAACTCACTGATCGTCAACCTCATGCGGCCGACCCTGACCCTTGCAGCAACTCGAAGGTCAACTGCGGAACCGGCCCCACAGGCTCAGCGTCTTGCCGAACCGCTCGCCGCGCAGCCACTCGAGGATGCTCTTCGCGCACCGCTCCGGCGCGACGTCCCCGCGCACCGACCTGGGCACGAGCTTGCGGATCTCCGCCGCGTCCGCCAGCGCCTCCGCGATCTGGTCCTCCGCCCAGCCCCGTTGCGCCAGCCGCTTCCGCCGTACGGCGTCCGCGCAGTCGAGGTGCAGCCACCGGCCCTCGGGCAGCTGGCTCGGCAACCCCGGCGTCAGCAGCAGCACCGGGATCCCGGACCGCCGGATCAGCTCGGTGATCCGCAACCACAGGCCGTTGTACGCCGGCCAGATCGGCTCCGCGGTCGGGCTCGCGATGTCGATCCCGAGCAGCCGGCCGTTGTCGTCCAGCAGCTCGTCCATGTCCATCACGACCAGGTTCCCCGGACTCAGCCGGACCAGCTCCGGCACGACCGTCGACTTCCCCGAACCGGGCGCCCCGGTCACCACGAACAACCTCGTCACAGGAATAGTGTGCGGTCAGTCGACCACGAGGCGCACTGGAGGGCGCGCTTCGCCGGTGATCGTGGGCAGACCGCTGAGACCGGGGGTGACCGAGCCGAGCACGCTGGAGTGCCGGGCGCCGGTGCAGCTCGGGACCGTACCGCCCAGGCCGTGCACGGTGAGGAACCCGAGGATCGCGAACGCGTAGGCCTCCTTCGCCGCCGACGGCACGCCCAGCTCGTCGGTGGTCCGGACCGGAATCTCCAGCTCGTCCGCGAGCAGGTGCATCAGCACCGGGTTCCGGATGCCGCCACCCGACGCGACCACCTCGGTCCCGCCGTACCGCCGTACGGCGTCCGCGACCGTCCGCGCGGTCAGCGTGGTCACCGTGGCGACCAGGTCCTCGGCCGGGATCTCGGGCAGGCCCTCCATCGCGCGCGCGACGTACGAGAGGTTGAACAGCTCCTTGCCCGTCGACTTCGGCGCCGGGCGTCCGTAGTACGGCTCGGCCAGCAGCCGCGCGAGCAGCTCCTCGTGCACTTGCCCGCGCGCCGCCATCACCCCGTCCGCGTCGAACGGTCGCCCGGTCAGGTCCGTCACGACCGCGTCGATCAGCGCGTTCGCCGGACCGGTGTCGAAGGCAACCGGTTCGCCGTGTACGACGGTGATGTTCGCGATCCCGCCGAGATTCAGCGCCACCGGTACGCCGGGACGCCCGCGCAGCCACAGCACGTCGATGATGCTGACCAGCGGCGCCCCCTGGCCTCCGGCCGCGACGTCGCGCGCCCGCAGGTCGGACACGACCGGTACGCTGGTGGCCTCCGCGATCCAGGCCGGCTGACCGAGCTGCAACGTACCGCGCACCGACCCGCCATCGACCCAGTGGAACATCGTCTGCCCGTGCGACACGATCAGGTCCGCGTACCCGCCGCACAGCTGCTCGATCGCCTGCTGGGCGACGGCCGCGAACGCCTGCCCGATCCCGGTGTCGAGCCGGCACACCTGCTCCATGCTCGCGGGCGCCGGCGGCAGTGCGGCCGCGACCGCCGCCCGCAGCTCGTCGGGGTACGGCTGACTCAGCATGCCCAGCGGCGTCAGCACCAACTGGTCCCCGTCCAGCCGCAGATCCGCGGCGGCGGCGTCGATGGCGTCGTACGACGTCCCGGACATCAGGCCGATCACTCGCATGTCAGTCCCGCAACTCCCGTCGGTAGTCGTCACCCCGCAGTGTGAGCAATGCGATCACACTCACCGCGCACGTGACCACCACGTACCAGGCCGGGATGTCGACGTTCTTGGTCCGCTTGATGAGCTCGGTGATGATCAGCCCCGCCGAGCCGGAGAACACCGCGTTCGACAACGAGTACGCCAGGCCGAGGCCTGTGTACCGCGCGCGGGTCGGGAACATCTCCGCGAGCATCGCCGGTCCCGGCCCTGCCATCAGTCCCACGACGAACCCGGCCACGAACACCGCGAGCCCCTTGGCCGCGTTCCCCGACTCCTTGTCCTGCAGCAGGTTCATCAGCGGGAACGCCAGTACGACGACCAGCGCCGCGCCGGCCACCATCACCGGGCGCCGCCCGATCCGGTCGCTCAGCCAGCCGGCCGGGAGGATCGAGACCGCGAAGCCGGCGTTCGCGAGCACGGTCGCGACCAGCGCCTGCTGGAACGTCGCGTTCAGCGTCGCCTGCAGGTACGACGGCATCACCACGAGGAACGTGTAGCCGGCCGCCGACCAGCCCATCAGGCGGCCGATGCCGAGCGCGATCGCCTTCGCGACCTCACCGGCGCCGGCCGGCCGCGGCTCCTCCTGGACCCGCGTGAAGCTCGGCGTCTCGTCGAGCTTCAACCGCAGCCACAGCGCCACCAGACCGAGCGGCAACGCGACCAGGAACGGCACCCGCCAGCCCCAGTCCGTCAACGCTTCCTTGCTCAACACGGTCGCGAGGATCGCGGCGAGACCCGCGCCCGCGAGCAGCCCGAGCGCGACGGTGAACGACTGCCAAGCGCCGTACAGACCGCGCTTCGTGCGCGGCGCGAACTCGGTCATGATCGACACCGCGCCGCCGAACTCACCGCCCGCCGACAGCCCCTGCAGCGCGCGCACCAGGGTCAGCAGCCACGGCGCGGCCGCACCTACGGTCGCGTACGTCGGCAGCAGCCCGATCAGCGTGGTGGACAGCGTCATCAGTAGCAGCACCAGGATCAACGTCGGCCGCCGCCCGATCCGGTCGCCGACCCGTCCGAACACCGCGGCCCCGATCGGCCGGAAGAAGAACGCCAGCGCGAACGAGGCGTACGTCTTGATCAGGCTCTCGGCGTCACTGGTCGCCGTACTGCTGAAGAAGTTCGCGGCGATGACGGTCGCGAAGAACCCGTAGGCCCCGAACTCGTACCACTCGACGAAGTTCCCGACGGTTCCCGCCACCAACGACCGGCGGGTCCTGACCTCGGTAGCGCTGCTCATCCGCTCCTCTTCCGTAACTTTTTCCCACCCCCGAACACCATCTTGGTCCATGACTAACCGATCCGCGACCCCGCGCGCCACCTCTTGACACCACGTCCGCGACGGCTCGATGATTAGCATCCGCTAAACCGGTTTATCTGATCGGTGCGGCGACCGCCCACCTGTTGATGAGGAGTCGATCAGCTCATGAAGCGAAGGACCCTGTTGTCAGCCCTGGCCGCCGGGAGTGCGGCGGCCGCCACCGGCGTCGCGCTGCCCGCCGAAGCCGCCGGCAAGCGCCGGCCGCGGGCCAAGAACGGCCCGATCACCGTCGCGTACATCGAGGTCAACAACGAGAGCATGCTGAACGCCGGCAGGTACACGCTGGCGACCAGCGGCGCGCAGGTGATCGACATCGCGCTGATCTTCGCGGCGAACATCAACTACGACGGCACCAACGCGTACCTGCACTTCAACGACCAGGTCACCAACGTCCTGAACAACGTCGCGACGCAGGTCCGCCCGCTGCAGCAGAAGGGCATCAAGGTCCTGCTGTCGATCCTCGGCAACCACCAGGGCGCCGGCTTCGCGAACTTCCCGAACCAGGCGGCCGCGGACGCGTTCGCCCAGCAGCTCGCGGACGCCGTGAACCAGTACGGCCTGGACGGCATCGACTTCGACGACGAGTACGCCGAGTACGGCAACAACGGCACCGGCCAGCCGAACGACTTCTCGTTCGTCTACCTGGTGCAGGCCCTGCGCGCGAAGCTGCCGAACAAGCTCATCACGCTCTACGACATCGGCCCCGCGTCCGAACGTCTCAGCTACAACGGCCAAAGCATCGCGAACACCTTCGACTACGCCTGGAACCCGTACTACGGCACCTGGGCGGTCCCGAGCGGCCCGAGCGACAAGTCCCGGCTCTCCCCGGCGGCGGTGTCCTACACGGCCACCAGCTCGAGTACGGCGGCATCGCTGGCACAACGCACCGTCAACGAGGGCTACGGGGTCTTCCTGACGTACAACCTCACGTCGGCCAACACGGCGTCGTACATGAGCGCCTTCACCCAGAAGCTCTACGGCAGCGCGACGGTCTACAAGCCCTGAAAACAAAGGGATGGCCGGCGCACTGCCGGCCATCCCCTTCGCCTAACGCTCCTGACCGCCCCGGTTCTTCTTGGCGTCGTCCACGCGCCTGCGCAGCTCCTCGGGCGAGTCCCCGCGGCCGGCGCCCTTCGTGACGTTCTTCGCGGCCGCGGTCTGGCCGTTGGTCTCGAGCCGGTCGACGACCTTGCCGAACCGCCGCTGGTCGTTCAGTGCCTTGTCGCCCGCCAGATCGTCCTTCGCCCTACCCCAAGCCATAGCCGCCTCCTACGTCGCGTTTGCCTTCGCGACATCGTAGGTTTCCAGGGGGTCTACAGCTCGTACTCCCAGCCGGGCTGCCAGTTGACGCCATCGGCAACCAAATCCTCCAGTGGTGCGCGACTGCCCAGCAGGTGTTCCAGGCACCATCGGTTCGCCGAGTGTGCGACGACGAGCACCACGCGGTCGGCGTACCAGCGCTTGACGTCCTCGAGGAACGCGCGGGTCAGTTCCAGGACGTCGACGTAGCTCTGCCCACCGGGGAACGGCCGCTCGACGTACTGCGCCCGCGCCCCCTGCCGCTCCCGCGGGAGCCCGTTCAGCTCGCCGTAGTCGCACTCCCGCAGCCGCCAGTCCTGGAAGTGCGGCGCCTGGATCCCGGCCAGTTCGACGGTCTGCACCGCGCGCCGCAGATCCGAACTGAAGACGACGTCGACCCCGCCCCGCCGCTGCCCCAGCTCACGAGCCTCCGCGCGACCCCGCGCGGACAGCTCCCCCGGCAACCATCCCGTCGCGATCTCCTGCTCGTTGTCGGTCGTGGTCGCGTGCGTCTCGTATATCAGCCTGGTCACGAGTGACAGCTAACTCCCTTTGCCTTCATTACCGACGGGTATATACTTAAGTTACTCGTGAGTAAGGGAGCTTTCGTGAGCCACTACAAGTCGAACCTGCGGGACATCGAGTTCAACCTGCTCGAGGTGCTGGGCCGAGCCGACGTGCTCGGTCAGGGGCCGTACGCCGAGATGGACGTCGACACCGCCCGCGAGGTGCTCGCGGAGATCGACCGGCTGGCCAAGCACGAGCTGGCCGAGTCGTTCGCGGAGGCCGACCGGAACCCGCCGGTCTTCGACCCCGAGGCCCACGAGGTCCGGATGCCGGAGGCGTTCAAGAAGAGCTACCACGCCTACATGGACGCCGAGTGGTTCAAGCTCGAGCTCCCCGCCGAGCTGGGCGGCCAGCCGACCCCGCCGTCGCTGCGCTGGGCCGCGGCCGAGCTGGTGCTGGGCGCCAACCCGCCGGTGCACATGTACGCCGCCGGCCCGAACTTCGCGCACGTGCTCTGGCGCAACGGCACCGAGCGGGACCAGAAGATCGCGCACCACATCATCGAGCGCGGCTGGGGCGCCACCATGGTGCTGACCGAGCCGGACGCCGGCTCCGACGTCGGCGCGGGCCGCACCAAGGCCACGCTGCAGGAGGACGGCAGCTGGCACATCGAGGGCGTCAAGCGCTTCATCACCTCGGGCGAGCACGACCTGACCGAGAACATCGTGCACCTGGTGCTGGCCCGCCCGCAGGGCATCGAGGGCGTCGGCGGCCCGGGCACGAAGGGCCTGAGCCTGTTCGTGGTTCCGAAGTACCACTTCGACCTCGAGACCGGCGAGCTGACCGGTGAGCGCAACGGCGCCTTCGTCACGAACGTCGAGAAGAAGATGGGCATCAAGGTGTCCACAACCTGCGAGGTCACCTTCGGCGACGGCATCCCGGCGAAGGGCTGGCTGCTCGGCGAGGTGCACGACGGCATCGCGCAGATGTTCCAGGTGATCGAGTACGCGCGGATGATGGTCGGCACCAAGGCGATCGCGACGCTGTCGACCGGCTACCTGAACGCGCTCGAGTACGCGAAGGAGCGGGTCCAGGGCGCCGACCTGACCAACCCGGCCAAGGACGCGCCGCGGGTGACGATCACCCATCACCCCGACGTACGGCGTTCGCTGATGACGCAGAAGTCGTACGCCGAGGCGCTCCGGGCGCTGGTGCTGTTCACGGCGACGTACCAGGACCGCGCCGAGCAGGCGCGGTACGCCGGGGAGCACGACGACCTCGCCGAGCGGGTGAACGACCTGCTGCTGCCGCTGGTGAAGGGCTACGGCTCGGAGAAGTCCTGGACGCTGCTCGGCACCGAGTCGCTGCAGACGTTCGGCGGCTCCGGCTTCCTGCAGGACTACCCGATCGAGCAGTACGTCCGGGACGCGAAGATCGACACGCTCTACGAGGGCACGACCGCGATCCAGGGCCAGGACCTGTTCTTCCGGAAGATCATCAAGGACCAGGGCAAGGCGCTCGGCCACCTCGCCGAGCAGGTGCAGGCGTTCGTCGCCTCCGAGGCCGGCAACGGCCGCCTCAAGGAGGAGCGCGGACTGCTCGCCAAGGGCCTCGAGGACACGCAGAAGATCCTGGGCATCATGGGGCAGGCCCTGATGGCCAGCAACCCTCAGGCGGAGAACGGCGACCCGCGGAACGTCTACAGGGTCGGGCTGAACACCTCGCGGCTGCTGTTCGTCCTCGGCGACGTGGTCTGCTCGTGGCTGATGCTGCGCCAGGCCGAGGTCGCGCTGGAGAAGCTCGGCGGCGAGCTTTCCGCCGCTGACCAGGACTTTTACGCCGGGAAGGTGGCCGCGGCACAGTGGTTCGTGCGGTCCACGATGCCGTCGGTGCGGGCCGAGCGGGTCAAGGCCGAGCTCACCGATCTCGACGTGATGGACCTCCCGGAGAGCGCTTTCTGACTCCCAGCTCCTCCGGCTCGGCCACTTGCGCGGGTCGAGCCGGAGGCCGGGATCCGGGGCATGATTTCGCCGATCTGCCCCAGGTTGCCCCACGATCTGCCCTGTTGCGGAGCGTGACGGTGTAGCAACGTTTCTGCCCTGAAACACCGCGACCCTGGCTCGGTCTCCCCTGTCCGGGCCAGGGTCGTGTCCAACTCCGGGGGTGGGAACCGCCACATGCGTGCCTGCGTCCGTGTCAACGTGCTCAGCCCCGGTCGTCGTACGCTGTCCGCGATGCGCGTCCGATTCCTCACCGCCCTGCTCGCGGCTCTCGCGTTCCTTCCCGCCCTCCCGGCGCGCGCCGCCACCCCTGAGCTGCCGGACCGGATCGCGGCGGCCTGGCGCACCGACCGCCTGTACGTCGACGAGCGGATGCGCGCGGCGATCCCGGCGGCCGAACTGGACCGGATCCGGAGCGCGGCGCGCACCGCCGGCCTGCCCGTGTACGTCGCGCTCGTGCCGCAGACGCCGTACCTGCGGGGGAACCGGTCGGACCTGCCGACCCTGGTGCACGCGCGGATCGGCGAGCCGGGGCTGTACGTGGTCGCGATCGTGGACGGCACCTACTGGACCACGACCGCGCAGCTCTACCGCCCCGCGGGCCTCCGCGGCCGCAGCCTCGCCGGCGTCCGGACCGACGACAAGCAGCGCCTGGACGTCGTGTCGGACCGCCCGGCGCCGCAGATCGTCCGCACGATCCAGCAGGGGTCGACGGCGTACGACGGCCGCGCGCTGCCGCCCGTCCCGGCATCCGACCTGGAGCCGGACCGGGGCGGCGGCCGGCACGGCGGCCTGTCGGTGAGCGACAAGAAGGACCGGGCGACGTTCGTCGGTGCCGTCATCGGCGGCGTGCTCACGTTCGGGCTGTTCGTGGTGGGCGCGCTGCGGAACCGGCGGCGGGGCGCGAAGGGCCGGACCGACGACAAGCCGCCGGTGGAGGCGTCGGTCGTACGGCGGCTCGCGGACGGCCGGATCAAGCAGGCCGAACAGTCCCTGGCGCGCCTGGACCGGCGTCGGAACAAGTCGACCGCGCAGCTGGACCAGCGCGACGACGCCTACCGCCGGCTCGACGCGGCCCGGACGGTGCGCGCGGACCAGCCGGACGACGTACTCGCCCTGGCCGGCGCGTTCGTGCTCGCCCGGCAGGCCGAGCGGGTCGCCTCCGGTGCCGCGCTGCAGCCGCCGTGCTTCTTCGACCCGACGCATCAGCCCGGCACCGTCACGGTCGACTGGTCGGACGATGTCGAGGTGCCGGCCTGCAAGTCGTGCGCGACCGCCGTACGGCGGGGCAGGACGCCGCGTGGACTGCGCGTCCAGGCCAGGTCCGGGCTGCGCGGCCGCAAGGCGGTGCCGTACTGGACCCTCGACCCGGAGGACAGCCCGATGGTCGCCAGCGGTTTCGGCGCGCTCTCCGACGATCTGCCCGAGCGGATCACCGCGCGGAAGGACGAGGTCCGATGAGGCGGCTCGTCCTGTTGCTGGTAGCAACGGTCTTCGCGCTCACCGGGACCGCGTCGGCGGCGCCGCCGGCCGATCCGCGGATTACCGCGGCGGTCGCGGCCTGGGCGAACCTGCCGCTGTACGTCGATCCGGACTTCGTACCGGTCACCGACAGCGCCGAGACGCTGCGGGTGATCTCCGGAGCGGAGGTGCCGGTGTTCGTCGCCGTCGTACCGACCGGCGAGTGGTTCCCGGAGAAGGGCGACACCGAGTTGCTCGCGGGCCGGCTGGCGGCTGCGAACGGCAAGCCGGGGCTCTACGTCGTGATGGACGGCTCCCGGACGGACGGCGTCGCGCATCAGCTCGGTGTGTCCACGCCGAGCTGGACCTACGGTAAGCACGACGAGCCGCTCAGCCGGCAGCTCACGAAGTACCTCGACGGTGTGAAGGAGACGAGGTACAGCACGCCCGAGCCCGCCCGGACGGAGCCGTTGCCGCCCGACCCGGAGGACTCGGCGCCGCGGGAGCCCGAGCGGTTCACCGTCGGCACCGCGATCGGGCACGCCGCCGGCGGCGTCTTCATCGGCCTGATCTGCGGCGCGCTCCTGGGCGTCATCGTATTGGTCGTGGCGGCACAAGCCGGCGCACGGAAGAAAGGACGAGCGTGAAAGCCCGGATCCTGCTCACCTGCCTGGCCGCGGTGCTGACACTGCTGGTCGCCGCTCCGGCGAACGCCGGTACGACGCGGACACCGGCCGAGCGGGCGCGCGAGATCGCGACCGCGCTGGCCAAGGACCCGCTGTACCTCGACCCGGCGTACCAGACCGCCGTACCGGCCAACCTGCGGGCGGACGTCAAGAAGAAGGCGGGCGCGCTCGGCTACCCGGTCTACACGATGGTGCTGCCGCTGACGCCGAGCGACGAGTTCCAGGGCCAGGAGCAGAACGTGCTGACCCTCGTGATGGACGCGCTCAAGCGGCCGGGGTTGTACGTCGTGGTCGACGGCGGGAGCCGCTTCCCGTGGTACGAGGCGAGGAACGTCTCGCAGGTCACCGAGGAGAAGCTCGCCGCGTCGCGGACCCGCGCGCTCGAGGACACCGGGTACGACGCGGGACCGACCGAGGTACTGGCCCGGATGTACGAGCTGCTCGCGCAGCCGGGGATTCCGAAGACGTCGAAGCGCTCGGGTAGTGCCTCGCCCGTGCTCGACCCGGAGAACAACGGGGGGATCGTCGTGGCGTCGATCGTCGGCGGGCTCGTCGTCCTGGTCGGGCTCGGGCTGGTGATCGGGCGGATGCGCGGTTCCGGGTCGCGGAAGACGTTCCGGATCCCGCCGCACGTGGCCGCGACAGTCGCGGCCGAGCGGCGCCGGCGCCTGACCCGGGAGACGACCGCCGAGCTCACCACACTGGGCTCGCAGCTCGCCGCGCTCCCGGCGACATCGGGCGCGGGCCTGGTGCACCAGCATCAGCAGGCCGCGCTCGACGGCCACGCCGCCGCGTCGAAGGTGCTCGATGCCGCACCGGACCTCGTCGACCTGGTCGGCGCGATGGTGCTGCTGGACAAGGCCCGCCGGGAGTACGACGCCGCGGTCGCGGTCGCCGCCGATCGGAAGGTGGACGCCGTACCCGACCTGTGTGCGTTCAACCCGCTGCACGGGCGTTCGTCGGGGAAGCCGACCAAGGTGGAGTCCGACGGCACCACGCTGACGCTGCCGTTGTGCAACGAGTGCCGGCAGGCGCTCAAGCGCAACTCCGCACCGGCCTCGCTGCCCGGGAAGGACGGGCCGTACTGGCACGACGACTCGCTCTGGGCGCGGACCTTCTTCGGCACCACCGGCGACGACCTGGCCGGCGCCGTCTCCAGGGGCGAGCTGAGCCGCTGACAGGGCGTCCCCTGAGCACGGCTCAGGGATGCCTCGGGGGATCTGCCGGATCCTGCGGCGGCGCCTCGGAGCCTACTGTCGTTGCGACAACGTGGGTGGGCTCGAGAAGAGGCGGACGATGGCGGAGAACAAGCAGCTCGGAGTGGTCCTGCTGGTCGCGGCGGCCGGGCTGGCGTTCTGGCAGTTCGGCGACCGGCAGTCCGACGACAAGCAGACGATCGACGACAAGATCACCACGGTCCAGCTCGCGGCCGCCAGCGCCGACGTCACGATCCGGGTGTCCGACGACGACCGGACGACCGTGCAGGAGAAGCGCAAGTTCTGGTTCTTCAAGCGCGGCGAGGCGTACTCCGTCGAGAACGGCGTACTGAAGCTGGACGGCGACTGCGGCTGGCAGTGCACCGCCGACTTCGAGGTGACCGTGCCGCGCGGCACGAAGGTCACCGGCGAGAACGGCAGCGGCGACCTCGACCTGACCGGTGTCGGCGGGGTCGACGCGAAGTCCCGCTCCGGCGAGGTGCAGCTCCGCGACGTGGACGGCGACGTGAACCTCGACGTCACCTCAGGCGACATCTCGGTGGACGGCCTGGCCGGCAAGCTCCGGGTCCGGGCGAACTCCGGCGACATCGAGGCGACGGGCGTCCGGGGCGCGACCGACGTCGAGACCACCTCCGGCGACATCGAGGTGACCGTCAGCGAGCCCGCCGACGTCCGCGCCAAGGGCACCAGCGGCGACATCGAGATCACCGCGCCCGGCGGCGACTACAAGGTCAGCACCGACACCAAGCACGGTGAGGTCGAGAACGAGCTCGGCAACGCCGAGACCGGCAGTCACACACTGACCGCGACCACCACGTCCGGCAACATCGAGCTCCACCGGGAGTAGAGGACCTGGCTGCTCACTCCCGGATGTTGCGGTGGTTCTCCTCCACCACGCGGTACTCCTCCTCGACCGCCGGGTCGATCGCGTCGGTTTCCACCCGGCGACGGCGGTTGGTGATGTAGAAGGAGAGCACGATGCCGGCGATACCGGCGAGGAGCAGGATGTAGCCGACGACCTGCAGGTTGACGGCGTCCCAGCTGTCCCGAACGGCGAACGCGAAGACGGCGCCCACCACCATCAAGAAGATCCCCACACCAATGCTCATCGAGGTCCTCGCCTCCCGGGCCGTGACTGTCTGACTACGCCACCTCCCCGGTACCCCGATGCCAAACAGGCACTACCGCCCGCCGGAGAGCACCAGTTCGAGGCGGTCGGGGCCGTCCGGGGTGATCTGGACCGGAACGCCCCAGTCCTGACGGTGCATGTGGCAGGCGGGGAACTCCACCTCGGCGGAGTCGTCACAGGAAGCGGCCTGAACCGCCACGTGCAGTACTCCGGAACCGGCGTGCGGGTCGATGACGAGGCGTCGTACCAGGTCGGTGGAGTCACCGGCGCCCTCGCGGAGCAGGGTGTCGGGGGTGGACGAGACCAGCAGCCGCGTCGACGGCCCGTAGCGGTCGTCGAGCTTCTGGCCGGGCGGCGGCGTGAAGACGACCTCGAGCGTCACCTCGCCGGCGGCCAGATCCATCGGCGGCCGCTGCGCGCGGGTGCTGAACTCGTCCGCGACGGCGGAGGCGCCCAGCGGGATCCGGGTCAGCCGGTGCGCGGCGGACTCGACCACGAGCAGTTCGTTGCCCACGACAACGGCACCGCTGGGCTCGGCGAGTCCGGTCGCCATCGTCTCGACGCTCTCGGTGGTTCGGTCGTACCGGCGGACCGCGCCGTTGTAGGTGTCCGCGATCGCGATCGAGCCGTCCGGCAGCACGGTCACGCCGAGCGGGTGCTGCAGCAGCGCCTCACTGGCCTTGCCGTCGCGGAGCCCGAAGTCGAACAGCCCGGTGCCGACGGCGGTGTGTACGTCGGTGTCGATCCAGCGCAGCGCGGAGATCTCCGAGTCCGCGAGCCACAACCGGTCGCCGTCCGCCGCGAGCCCGCTGGTCTGCGCGAACCACGCCTCGCCGAGCGGCCCGTCCTTCAACCCTTCGTTGGTCGTCCCGGCCGCGATCTCGGTCACGCCGGTGAACGGGTCGAACGTCCACAGCTGGTGGACGCCGGCCATGGCGATCCACACCTTGCCGCCCCACCACGCCACATCCCAGGGCGAACTCAGGACGTCGGTCCCGTCACCGTCCATCCACTGCTTGCCCGTGCCGGCGAGCGTTCGTACGTCGCCGGTCGCCAGTGAGATCCCGCGCAGCGCGTGGTTGACGGTGTCCGCGACCACGACGTCGTATCCGACCTCGCGCGCGACCTCGTCCGGTAGCACGACGAGACCGTTCGGCTCGGAGAAGCTCGCCTCGGACGCCGGGCCGTCGGCGAATCCACGCGCGCCGGTGCCGATCCGCCGTACGACGGTCGTCGCGTCGGCCGCGAGCTCGACGATGCTGTGGTTGCCGGCGTCCGCGACGAGGAACCCGTTGTCCACCGCAGCCACCTTCGCCGGGAACCGCAGGTCGGTCGGCTCGGGCTCGGGCGCGACGTACGGCGACTTGCCGCGGGTCAGCGTGCCCGCCGCCTCGTGCTCGGCCACCAGCTCGGTCAGCAGCGCGTCCAGGGCGTGCAGGTGCCCTTCCCCGGAGTACTGCGCGACGATGTAGCCGTTCGGGTCGACGAGCACGAGGGTCGGCCAAGCGCGGGCGGTGTAGTTCTGCCAGGTGACCAGCTCCGGGTCGTCCAGCACCGGATGCCCGACCTCGTACCGCTCGACCGCGGCCCGGACCGCGGCTTCCTCACCCTCGTGCGCGAACTTCGGCGAATGCACACCGACGATCACCAGCGCGTCGCCGTACTTCTCCTCCAACGGCCGCAGCTCGTCCAGCACGTGCAGGCAGTTGATACAGCAGAAGGTCCAAAAATCGAGGAGGAGAAAGCGTCCCCGGAAGTCGGCCAACGCCAGCTCCCGCCCACCCGTGTTCAACCACCCACGACCCCGCAACTCCGGCGCACGCACATGCATGCCCCCATTCTGCGCGGCGGCTCAACCGCCCCCGCCGTCGCCTCACCCCTTGGGACTTTGCGTCAGCGGGGCAGGATCAGGGTGTCGGTGAGGAGTTTGGCGGTTTTGCGGAGGGTGGCGGGGGACGAGGAGAGGTCGGTGGCGAGGGTGTAGGGGGTGAGTTGCTCGCCGGGGCCGACCAGGCAGTGGCGGTGGGCGATCAGCCAGACGATGGCGCGCGGCCAGGTGGAGAGGCGGGCCTTCGCGAGCAGGTCGGGGGCGTCGCGGACCAGCCGCTCCGCGATGTCGAAGGCGTCCGGGGCGTACGCCGTCCCGAGGGTTTCGCCGGCCATCAACCAGGCGTGCGGGGCCAGCACCGACAGCGTGGCGGCCTGGTGGTTGTCGAGGCCGGTCAGGTCGGGCTGGGGCGGCGAACCGAGGCCGGCCAGCGCGCGGTACGCGTCCTCGAGGTCGTTGGTGGTGTCGTCGAGGAAGACCCGCTCGCCGGGCTTCGAGCCGACCGGGTCGATCATCGCGGCGGCCTCGAGCGCCGGCTGCCAGACGTCGACCGCGTCCACCGCCTCGTCGACGACGTCCAGCGGCAGCTCGGTCCGCTCGCCGGCGAACTCGAGCCACGCCTTCACCACCACCGGCACCGCGTCGAAGTAGGTGCTGTCGGCAAGCACCTTGCGCGGCAACCACTGGGACAGGAAGAGCTCGACCAGGACGGCGCTGACCCGCAGCGGGCCGCCCACCGTGTGGTCGACGGCGTGGTCGATCCACAGCCGGACGATGTCCGGGGCGTCGGCCGGCAACCCGGCGGCGAACCGCGACGCGAGGAACTCCTCGACCAGTTGCTCGCGCTGCCGCGGGGACAGCAGCGGGCGCATCGGCGGCCGGACCGGGCGCTCCGGCATCTGGGTCAGCCGGTTCACCAGCAGGCCGGTGAAGAACTCGAAGTCCTCGCTGACCGGAGGGTCGTCGTAGTCGCGGGTCTCGCCGAGCGCCTGCAGGATGATCCCGGCCGCGATCGGCGGGCGGACGGTCCGGATGGTCACCCGGCCGCCGCGCTGGTACGCCTCCAGGACGCGGTCCACCGGCGGGCCGACGAACACGTCCTTGATGATCGCGCCGATGTTGTTGTCGATGAACACCACCAGGGTGTGCGGGTGCTGCTCGTCGTCGTAGTCGAGCACGACGCTCAGCCCGTCACCGGTGATGTCCTCGGACACGATCGCGCTGGTCAGCCGGAAGCCCGCGATCCGCGTGACCCATTCGGGAACCTCGTCCTGGGTGCGCAGCCGGGAGACGTGCGCGCGCTGCAGCGGCAGCCGGCCCGCGGGACCGACGGTCCGCGCCAGGCTGGTCAGCAGGACGAAGGACTCGGGATCACGGCGCTCACCGAGCACCCGGGCCGCGTCGGCCCAGAAGAAGCGCTCCACCTCGCCGATCTCGTCCGGTCGCCCGGCCGGCCACAGCTGGTCGGCGAGCATCGCCGCCGAGCGCGCCACGGACGCCTCGGCGATCACCGGATGCAGGGCGGCCGGCACCGCGGCCATGTCGAGGGCAAGCGTTTCCAGCAGGGTCTCCAGCACGGCGACGCTCGGCGTGGTGTCGACATCGACACCCGCCGCCGGTACGCACGGTTCGCCGGGCTCCGAGCCGACCAGCCGGAGATGGCTGGGTCGCCCGTCCCGTCCACGAGGAGACTTGGTCACCTCCGTGAGATTACCGTCCGTTCGCACTCCGCCGCAGTCCCCTGCGCGCGTCCTGTGGACAACTCGGAGAACGACGGCCCGTGCTCGTCCGAGCACGGGCCGTCAGGAGCACCACCGGCCGGCTCAGCCCTTCAGGGCACCGGCCATCAGCCCGCCGATGAACCACCGGCCGAGCAGGATGTAGACCAGCAGCGTCGGGAACGACGTGATCAGCGCCCCCGCCATCGAGGCGGCGTAGTCGACCTTCTGGCCGCCCGCCAGCGCCGCCAGGCCGAGCGTCACCGGCCCGTTGTTCTGCTGCGTCAGGAACAGCGCGAACAGGAAGTCGTTCCAGACCGAGGTGAACTGCCAGATCAGCGTCACCACGAACCCGGAGATCGAGATCGGCAGGATGATCCGCGCGTACGTCTGGACCAGCCCGGCGCCGTCCACCCGGGCCGACTCGATGATCTCGTTCGGCACGATCGTGGCGTAGTAGTTGCGGAAGATCAGCGTGCAGATCGGGATGCCGTAGATGCAGTGCGCGATGATCAGCGTCGGCACGCCCCGGGTGACGTCCAGCTCGGTGAACGTCGTCCGCAGCGGCAGCATCACCGCCTGGTACGGGATGAACATCCCGAACAGGATGAACGCGAACACGAAGTTCGCCCCCGGGAACCGCCAGCGAGCCAGCACGAACCCGTTCACGGACCCGATCATCGAGGAGATGATCGCCGCCGGGACCGCCAGCGACAGCGACCGGATCATGTACGGCTGCAGCACGTCCCAGGCCTTGCGCCAGGGCTCCAGCGTCCACTCCTTCGGCAGGTTCCACTGCGAGGCCGCCGTCGTGTCGCTGGAGGTCTTGAAGCTGGTGATCAGGACGACGTACACCGGGATCAGCACGAACAGCAGGAAGAGCAGCAGCAGGATGTAACGCACCGTCCGGCTGCGCCGCGTCGAACCGTCCGCGATCACCCCGCGCTTCTGCGGCTTCCGGCGGATCGCCGCGGCGGCCTGCCCGGTCGCGGCCGCGGTCTCGGCGCTCATTCGTCACTCTCCTGCCGGACGGTGTAGGCGACGTACGGGATGACGAGGACGGCGACGACCGCGAGCATCACGATCGCGATCGCGGCCGCCTTGGCCTGGTCGCTGCGGAGCAACGTGTTCCACATGTAGACCGCGGGTACTTCGGTGCGGAACTGGTTCGGCCCCGTGATCGCGTAGATCAGGTCGAACAGCTTCAGCGACATGTGCCCGAGGATGATCAGCGCGGACAGCGCGATCGGCGACAACTGCGGGAACAGCACGTGCCGGTAGAGCTTGAACTCCGACGCCCCGTCCACCCGGGCCGCCTCGCGCAGCTCCGGTGGGATGCCCCGGAAGCCGGCCAGGAACAACGCCATGATGTACCCGGACAGCTGCCAGATCGCCGGTAGTGCGATCGAAAGCATCGTCGTCCACCGGCTGCCCGCGGTCCACCACGGATTCTCCAGGAAGCCCAGATGGAGGATCTCGAACAGCCGGTTCAGCCCACGGGCGTCCTCGCCCTCGGACGGGTTCAGCAACCAGCCCCAGACCACGCCCGAGGCGATCATCGAGATCGCCATCGGGAACAGGTAGATCGACCGGAAGACCGACTCGCCGGGCACCCCCTTCTCCAGCAGCAGCGCCCAGAGCACGCCGAAGATCAGCGTGCCCACGATGAACGCCACCGTGAGCACGCCGAGGTTCTTCAGCGAGTTGAGGAACCGCTCCTCGGTGAAGAGGTTCCCGTAGTTCTCGAACCCGACGTAGTCGGCCGGGCCCTTGCGAGCGGTGTGCCGGTCCGTCAGCGAGGTGTTGAAGGACCAGGCGATCAAGCCGTAGACGAAGTACCCGAGCAGCAGCACGGTCGGCAGCAGCACCAGGGCACCGGGTCCCCAGGTGCGAATTCTTCCGTGCACTTGTCAGTCCTCCACCCCTGCCGGTAACGGGTGTCGCATCAGCTCGTCTTCATCGCGGCGCCGAGTGCCGACTGCAGCTTGGCGACGTCCGGGCTGCCGCTGAACTGGCTGATCGCGGACAGGATGTCGTTGTTCTGTCCCAGCGTGCAGGCCGCACCGTGCGCGCAGGACGGGACGATCTTGTCCTTCTTCCAGTCCGCCATCGCGCTCTGCTGGTACTTCGGGTAGTCGGCCGGGTTCGCGTCCGAACGGGCCGGGATCGAGCCCTTCTTGGTGTTGAACGCCTTCTGGCCCTCGGCGGAGCCGGTGACCTTCAGCCAGCACTTCGCGCCCTCCGGGTTCTGCCCGTTGGTCGGCAGCGTGAACGAGTCGGCGAGGAACTGGAACGAGCCCGCGGTGCCCGGCGACGGCCAGTAGGTGTACGCCGTGTCCGGCACCTTGTCGGCCAGCTGCTGCGCGGCGACCCAGTCGCCCATCAGGGTGTACCCGGCCTTGCCGCTGTTCACGTAGCCCAGCGCGTCCGGCCAGTCGATCGCCTCGCGGTCGCTGTTGGTGAACGTGAGCAGCGTCTTGTACTTGTTCAGCGCCGCGGTCACGTCACCGCCGGCCCAATCAGTCTTGCCGTCCCACAGACCGGTGAACTTGTCCGGGCCGAGCTCGGCCAGCAGCACGGCCTCGACCAGCATCTCCTGCGCGAAGCCCTTGGAGATCGCCAGCGGTGCGGTCACCCCGGCGGCCTTCAGCTTGGTCAGGTCGGCGATCCAGGCGTCGATGGACGCGGGCGCCGTGGCGGCGTCGAGGTTCGCCTTCTTCAGCACCGCCGGGTTCGCCCAGACCACGTTCGCCCGGTGCACGTTCGCCGGGATCGAGTAGATCTTGCCGTCGACGGTGAGGTTGTCGATCAGGTTCTGCGGGAAGGCCTTGTCCAGCCCGAACTCCTTGTACAGGCCGCTGACGTCGTCGACCTGACCGGCGTTGATGTAGTCCCGCAGCTCGGCGCCCGCGTGCGCCTGGAAGGTGGACGGCGGCTTACCCGCCTGCAGGTCGTTGGCCAGCACCTGCTTGGCGTTCGAGCCCGCGCCACCGGCGACGGCCGAGTTGACGAACTTGTAGTCCTTGCACTCGGTCGCGAACGTCGACACCAGACCGTCCAGACCGGCCTTCTCGCCACCGTCGGCCCACCAGGTGAAGACCGTGACGTCCTTGCTCGCCGCCGAGTCCCCGCCACCGCCGCCGTCGTCGCTGTTCCCGCAGGCGCTGACCGCGAGAAGACCCGCCGCGCCCATCAGCGCCAGGGTCTTGCTCAGACCACCACGCATGATTCACTCTCCGATCGGTTGCTGGAGCCGCCTGTGACAACGATGCCCCCTTGACGGCCCAACTGTTGTCACGCGGCACGCCGGGTGTCAACGCTCCGCGCAGTCGCGTTGCGCAGCCGTGACCCCGCGCGGGTTGACAGTGTGAGAGCGCGCACATTCGTGGTCCGGCCGGGCACTCCGCGCAGCCGGACTGCGCGAAACGTCAGGGACGCAGCAACACCTTGATCGCCCGCCGCTCGTGCATCGCGGCGTACCCCTCGGCGACGTCCGCGAGCGGGAGCTCGGAGTCGAACACCTTGCCCGGGTCGATGGCCCCGGACAGCACGTCGTTCATCAGGTCGGGCAGGTACGCGCGGCACAGCGCGGCACCGCCGTTGAGGCCGACGTTCCGCCCGAACATGGTCCCGATCGGCACCTCGACCCCGTGCGGTACGCCGACGAAGCCGACTGTCGCGCCGGCCCGCGCGACCTCGAAGGCGGTCTCCATCGACTGCTTGGTGCCGACGCATTCGAGGACCGCGTCCGCGCCGACTCCCTTCGTCAGCTCGAGTACGGCGTCCCGCGCCGCGTCGCCGCGCTCGGCAATGATGTCCGTGGCACCGAACTCCTTCGCCAGCTTCTGCCGGGGCGCGTGCCGCGACAGCGCGACGACCCGTTCCGCCCCCATCCGCGAGGCCGCGAGGACGCCGCAGAGCCCGACCGCACCATCACCCACGACCACCACGGTGTCGCCGGGCTTCACTCGAGCCGACCGCGCCGCATGCCAGCCGGTGCCCATCACGTCGGACAGCGTCAGCAGCGACGGGACCATCGCGTCGTCCGGCGGCTCGGGCGTCGCGACCAGCGTGCCGTCGGCGTACGGCAGCTTCACGTACTCCCCCTGTCCGCCGTCCGCCTTGCCACTGCCGTAGCCGACCAGGTTCTGGCAGGCGGTGTGGAAGCCGGCGAGGCAGTGCGGACAGGTCCCGTCACCCACCACGAACGGCGCGATCACGAAGTCGCCGGGATTGACCGTGCGGACCTCGCCCCCGACCTCCTCCACGATGCCGACGAACTCGTGCCCGATCGGCCGCGGCTTCTTGACCTGGTTCTCGCCGCGGTACGGCCAGAGGTCGGAGCCACAGATGCACGAGGCAACGACCTTGACCACCGCGTCGCCCGGCCCTTCGATCTTCGGGTCCGGGCGCTCTTCCAGGCGAACGTCGAACGCTCCGTGGATCACCGTGGCTCGCATGGCCACACACTAGACGCGTTCAGACCGGGATGACCTCGAAAACCACCGATCGGGGGGCGGCCGCGGCGAACTCGTCCGGGGTGGGTCCGGTCACGGCGCCGAGCTTGAGGAAGAACTGCACGCCGTGCGGCACCTCGATCGGGAACGCGCGCAGTACCTTCTCCCGGTCCCGTACGTCGGGCAGCGGCTCGAGCCGGACCTTCTGCTTGCGCCGGCCCTGGGTCAGCACGCCCCAGCCGGCCGCGGACGCGTTTCGGACCCAGTCGGACTGCGGCGCCGGGCTCAGCACGTACCGCCGCCCGTCCACGGTCAGCGGCGACACCGGGGTGGTGCGCAACTGCCCGCTCGACCGGCCCGGCACGGACAGCAGGTGAATGGTCCCGGGCCGCAGGCCGAGCTTGTGCAACACCTTCACCAGGCGGTTCACCGGCTTCAGCCATCCCGGCAGTCCCTCTACAGCCACGACATCCTCCAGATTGTTTCGATGATCGAAAGGTTCTCTTCGATGGTAGAATCTTTCGAGTGTCGAAACAATCCCTGATCGCGGAGATCACCGAGACGGTCGCCCGGTTCCAGGACGCGACCGATCGCGTGGACGCGGCCGCGGCCGCCGTCCTCGGACTGAACCGCACCGACCTGGTCTGCCTCGGTGTCCTGGCCCGCGGCGGACCGCTGCCGGCGGGGCAGCTCGCGATCGAGGCAGGGCTGAGCCCCGCCGCGATGACGGCCGGCATCGAACGGCTCGAGAAGGCCGGGTACGCCGGCCGCACCCGCGACGGCGCCGACCGGCGCCGAGTCCTCGTCACGGCGACGCCGCTCGCCGTACGACGCCTCACCGAGATCTACGGGCCACTGGAGAAGCTCGGCTCCGCGAGACTCGCGAAGTACACACTGGCCGAACTGGAGACGATCCGCGACTTCCTCGGCCAGGGCATCGAACTCCAGAGCGAGCAGGCGGAACGGATCCAAGAACTCAGCGGCTGAAACGGGTCTGCGCTACGCCGCGGCTAAGCTGCCCTCCGGTGGATCCCGACCGACGGAGGACCGGATGAAGTGGCGGCACCCCGGCCAGGTGGTGGTGGCCGGGTTCGCGCTGGCCACGATCGTCGGGACCGTGCTGCTGATGCTCCCGGTCTCCGCTGCGAGCGGGGAGCCGACCGGGCTGGTGACGGCGTTGTTCACGGCGGTGTCGGCGGTCTGCGTCACCGGCCTGATCGTGGTCGACACGCCGACGTACTGGTCCGGGTTCGGTGAAGCGGTGATTCTCGGGCTGATCCAGATCGGCGGGCTGGGTGTGATGACCCTGGCCTCGGTGCTGGCGATGCTGGTGGCGCACCGGATGGGCATGCGGATGCAGTTGTTCGCCCAGGCGGAGACGAAGGCGCTCGGGCTGGGGAGCGTTCGCAGCGTCGTGTTCGGCGTGATCCGGCTCAGCCTGATCGTCGAGGCCGCGGTGGCGGTGCTGCTGGCCCTGCGGTTCGGGTTCGGGTACGACGAGTCGTTCTGGCGCTCGGTGTACCTCGGGGTGTTCCACGCCGTGTCGGCGTACAACAACGCCGGCTTCGCCCTGTACAGCGACAACCTGATCGGCTTCGCCACGGACCCGTTGATCCTGTTCCCGATCATCGTCGCGGTGATCGTCGGCGGTCTGGGCTTCCCGGTGATCGCGGAGGTGCTGCGGCGGCGGGAACGCCGCGGCCGGCGCTGGTCGCTGCACACCCGGGTGACAGTGCTGATGTACGGCGTCCTGCTGGCGGTCGGCACGGTCGGCGTCCTGCTGACCGAGTGGCGGAACCCGAACACCCTCGGCGGTCTCGATCTGCACCACAAACTGCTGGCCGGGCTGTCGCACGGGGTCATGCCGCGCACGGCGGGGTTCAACAGCCTGGACCTGGCGCACTTCGAACCCACCACCTTGCTGATGAACGACGTCCTGATGTTCATCGGCGGCGGCAGCGCGGGTACGGCGGGCGGCATCAAGGTGACCACCTTCGCCCTGCTGGGCTTCGTCATCCTCGCCGAGATCCGCGGCGAGCCGACCGTCCACGTGCTCGGCCGGCGGTTGCCCGCCGACCTCCAGCGGCAGGCGCTGACGGTCGCGCTCCTCGGGGTCGCCGTGGTGATGATCGGCACCGTGGCGCTGCTGGCGATGACGTCGTTCAGACTGGACGAGGTGCTTTTCGAGTCGGTCTCGGCGTTCGGTACGGTCGGTCTGTCGACCGGGATCACCGCCAAGATCCCGGTGGCCGGGCAGTTGGTTCTGGTCGCCCTGATGTTCATCGGACGGCTCGGGCCGATCACCATGGCCTCGGCGCTCGCGCTGCGTGAACGCCCTCGCCGCTACGAACTACCTGAGGAGCGACCCGTCGTTGGCTGACCCACAGCGCCCCAAGAACCCGTCCCGCGTCGTCGTCATCGGGCTGGGCCGGTTCGGCAGCTCGCTGGCACGCGAGCTCGCCCGGCGGGGGTACGAGATCCTCGGGCTCGACGCCGATCCACGCCAGGTGCAGCTGATCTCGGACGACCTGACGCACACGGCGGTCGCCGACACCACCGACGAGGAGGCGCTGCGGCAACTCGGCGTACCGGACTTCGAACGCGCCGTCGTCGGCATCGGCAACAACCTCGAGGCGAGCATCCTGACCACCTCGCTGCTGGTCGACTTCGGGGTCCCGAACATCTGGGCGAAGGCACTGAATCACCAGCAGGCCCGGATCCTGGAGCGCGTCGGCGCGCACCACGTCGTGCTGCCCGAACACGACATGGGCGAACGGGTCGCGCACCTGGTCACCGGCCGGATGCTCGACTTCATCCAGTTCGAGGACGACTACGCGATCATCAAGACCATCGCCCCGCGCGAAGCCGACGGCCTGCCGCTCGGCGAGAGCCGGCTGCGCAGCAAGTACGACGTCACCGTCGTCGGCATCAAGCGGCCCGGAGAGGGTTTCACCTACGCGACCGCGGAGACCGTCGTCCACAAGGGCGACGTCCTGATCGTGGCCGGCAAGACCGCCGCCGTCGAGCGGGTCGCCGACCTCGACTGACCCCGGTCGGCTAGACCGTCGAGTACCGCCCGCGGCGGTGGACGAGGGCTGGTACGTCGTCCGGGCCGAACTCGACGTGCGCGATCTCCAGCTGGACCTGCAGGCCCCAGCCCACCTCGGGCGGGTCCTGGTCGACGAGAGTGCAGCCCGCCCAGGTGCTGACGCCGGCCGGCGCCGGGCCCCACTCGGTGTCGGTCCAGTCGATCAGCCGGAACGGTCCGCCCGGCGCGGGGGCGACGTACCCGAAGGCGTCGGCCAGCTGCCGGTGCGGCTCACCGAGCAGCGCGACCACCGCGGTCCTTGCCTCGCGCAACATTTCCCACAGGTCCGAGTCCGGGTCCAGCAGCCCGATCACGTACCCGGGCTCGCCGTCCGCGACCAGCATCGACGACACCGTGAGCCCGGCGCGCTTCCCGTCGTACGCCGTCGTCCACAACCCGACCGGCGACGGCAGCCGGCCACGCAGCCGCCGTACCGGACTCCGCTCGGACTCGGGCGGCAGGAACGGATGGTCGCCGTGAATGGTCACGGGGCCACGGTAACGCGGGTTCCCAGGGTGAAGGTGTCGATGGGGTACAGGCTGAGACCGCTGGAGCCGCGGACGGACTCGACGGTGCCGGTCGCGTCGAACGTGAAGCGGTACGACTCGCCGTACGCGCCGTAGCCGTTGCCGCCGGTGACGCGCAGCGTGTCGCCGTCCGCCTCGAGCTCCTGCGGCTCCTCGGCCGGGTTGGGCGACGCCGGGTCGGTCGCGTAGAGCCGGCCGCCGAGCTGCACGACGTCGGTGACGCCCCAGAGGTTCGCGTACCGCCCGGTGAAGCGCGCGAGGTCGCCGCCGTCGCCGCGGTCCTTCGACCCGGCGAGGTCGAGCAGCCGGAACAGACCCTCGGCGAGCTGGGACGCCGGGCCGTCGATCGCGTTCGTCAGCACCGACACCACCAGCCGCTGCTCGGGGTCGACCAGCGTGCGGGTGATGTGCCCCGGGTACCCGCCGCCGTGCCCGAACACCTCCCGCTCGCCGACCTTCGTCACCGCCAGGCCGAGGCCGTACCGCGCCTTCTCGTCTTTCCCGGTGGTCCACAGCGGGTGCCGCATCTCGCGCTTCGACTTGTCCGAGAGCAGCCGGTCGTCGCCGGGCAGGTGCGCGGAGAAGTACGTGACCAGGTCGCGCGCGTTCCCGAAGAACCCGGTCGCCGAGGCCAGGGCGCGGGTGTCGACGTGCTCGATCGGGACGCGTGTGTCGGCGTACGTCAGCGCGCTGTACCCGGCGGCGTACTCCGCGCTCCGCGCCGGGTCGAGCTCCGGACCGAGACCGGCCAGCCCGAGCTTGTCCACGATCGCGGTCTGGACATAGGTGTTGTACGGCGTCCCGCTCGCCGCCTCGACGACCAGGCCGAGGACGCCGTACCCGATGTTCGAGTACTTGAAGCGCTCGTTCTCCACGATCACGGCCGACGAATCGTGCCGCAGTACCTCCAGCAGTTGCTCGCGGTCCGGGAAGGACTTGCCCAGCTGCCACCAGTCGGCGTCGAGGCTGTCGCGGGTCACACCGCCGGCGTGCGCCAGCAGTTCGCGCACGGTCCGCTCGCCGATCGGCGTCCCGACGATCTCGGTGACATGCTGCGCCACCTTGTCGTCGAGCCGGAGCCGGCCCTGCTCGACCAGCTGGAACACGGCGGTGCCGGTGAACGTCTTCGAGTGCGACGCGATCCGGAACAGGTGCTGGTCGGTCAGCGGTACGTCGTTCTCGACGTCCGCCCGGCCGTACGCCGCCGAGAACGCGAGCGCGTCGCCGGCGTACACCGCGACCTGGACCCCGGGCACCCGGAGGTACCGCTGGTTGAAGGCCAGCCAGCTGTCGTAGTACGCGAGTGTTTCGGTCAGACTTGTGGAATCCAGGGCCTCAGACATGTCGCCTAGATTGAATGACGCGGAAGCGACTCGCAACGTATGCGCCGTCGGTGTATGTCGCGTTGGCCGCCGGATTCGCCCCGGTGCCGTGGAAATCGCTGAAAGCAGCCGATTGATTCACGAACACACTCCCGGTCAGGTTCTCCGACAGCGCGACGCCCGCGTCGAGGGCCGCGTCGCGGGTCTCGTCGAGGACCTTGGCGTCGGTCGAGTAGATCCCGGCGGTCATCGCGCCGCCCTCGGTCACCGTGGACCGGAACAGCTCGATCGACTGCGCGGTGTCCGCGGTCCGGACCAGGAACGAGACCGGGCCGAAGCACTCCCGCCCGTAGACCTCGGCGTCCTTGGCGTCGATCGCCACCAGCGTCGGCGTCCGGACGACCGCCTCCGGGAACGCCGGGTGCTGGATCGCGCGCGACTCGAGCACGACCTCGCCGAACTCCGGGGCCAGGTCGAGGCGGCTGATCACGGCCTGGTTCACGATGCCGCCGAGGATCTCGACCGCGCGGGCGTCGTCGCCGAGCAGCTTGGCGATCGCGCCCGCGATCCCGGCGCCGACCTCCTCGAACGACTTGTGGCCCTCGTCGGTCTCGATGCCGGCGGCCGGGACGAACAGGTTCTGGGTGGTGGTGCACATCTGGCCGGAGTACAGGCTCAGGGTGAAGGCGAGGTTGTTGCAGAGCGCCTTGAAGGCGTCGGTCGAGTCGACAATGACAGCGTTCACGCCGGCCTTCTCGGTGAAGACCGTCGCCTGGGTGGCGTTCTGCTCCAGCCATTCGCCGAACTCGGTGCCGCCGGTGAAGTCGATCAGCTTCACCTCGGGCCGGGTCGCGAGCGGCTTGGCGAGGCCGTCACCGGCCCGCTCGGCGGCGAGGGTGACCAGGTTCGGGTCGAACCCGGCCTCGGCGAGCACCTCGCGGCAGACCTCGACGGTGATCGCCAGCGGCAGGACGGCCAGCGGGTGCGGCTTCACCACGACGGCGTTGCCGGTCACCAGCGACGCGAACAGGCCGGGCCACGAGTTCCAGGTCGGGAACGTGTTGCAGCCGATCACCAGCGCGACCCCGCGGCCGGAGACCGTGAACGTCTTCTCCATCCGGATCGGGTCGCCCTTGGCCGGCTTCTCCCAGGTGGCCGTCGCCGGGTAGCGGTTCATCTCCTCGTACGCGTACGCGACCGCCTCCAGCGCCCGGTCCAGCGCGTGCGCGCCGCCGGCCTGGAACGCCATCACGAACGCCTGCCCGCTGGTGTGCTGGACCGCGTTGGCCAGCTCGAACACGCGCTTGTGCAGCCTGTCGAGGATCTCCAGCGTCACCCCGGTGCGCCCGTCGACCCCGGCCCGGCGCCAGTCCGCGAGCCCCTGCTGGGCCGCGGCCAGCAGTTCGTCCAGCCCGTCCTCGACCATCCGCGGGTACGAGACGTCCAGGGCGATCCCGTACGGCGACTGCTCGGTGACGACCGTCCCGCGCGAGCCCGGGACGTCGAGCGGGTACGTCGTACCGAGCCGGGCCTCGAAGGCCGCCTTGCCGTCGGCCGCCGCGGTCTCGCCGTACACCCGGGGGCTGGGCGACTCCGGGAACGCGGAGTGGTAGCCGCGGTCGCGGATCGCCGTCAGCGCGCCGTCGAGGCGCTCGCGGTGGGAGGAGAGCAGGTCCGTGGTCATGTCTGCGATGTTACAGTCGTTGACGCGACCGGGACCAGAGTGTCACAAGCTTCTTTCCGGATTGGGCGAGCGCATGGACGATGTGGCGGCCAGAGTGGCGGCGGCGATGTGGGCGGAGGACACCGCCAGCGCCGGGCTGGGCATGAAGCTCGTCGAGGTCGCCGAGGGCAGGGCGCGGCTCGAGATGACCGTGCGCGAGGACATGGTCAACGGGCACGGGATCGCGCATGGTGGATTCGTGTTCACCCTCGCCGACTCGGCGTTCGCGTTCGCCTGCAACTCGCGCAACCAGGTCACGGTCGCGCAGGCCTGCGACATCGTGTTCGTGGCCCCGGCCCGGCGCGGCGACGTGCTGGTCGCCGAGGCCCGGGAGCGGACCACGTTCGGCCGGAACGCGATCTACGACGTGACGGTCACCCGCGGCGACGAGGTGGTCGCCGAGTTCCGCGGCCGCAGCCGCCAGTTGTCAGGCACGATCATCCCGCCGGAGGAGAGTCATGAGTCGTGAGGCGTACTTGGTCGACGGTGTACGGACGCCGATCGGACGGTACGGCGGTGCGCTGTCGGCGGTCCGGCCGGACGACCTGGCCGCGCACGTGGTCTCGTCGCTGATGAACCGGACGGCGCTCGACCCGGCACGGATCGACGACGTGGTCCTCGGCTGCGCGAACCAGGCCGGCGAGGACAACCGGAACGTCGCGCGAATGGCGGTGCTGCTGGCCGGACTCCCGGACTCCGTGCCCGGGACGACGATCAACCGGCTCTGCGGGTCCGGGCTGGACGCGGTCGCGTACGCCGCCCGGTCGATCATTGCCGGGGACAACGACATCGTCGTGGCCGGCGGGGTGGAGTCGATGTCGCGGGCGCCGTTCGTGATGCCGAAGGCGACCACCGCGTTCTCGCGCCAGGCAGAGGTGTTCGACACCACGATCGGGTGGCGGTTCGTGAACCCGGCGCTCAAGGCGCAGTACGGGATCGACTCGATGCCGGAGACGGCGGAGAACGTCGCGGCGGAGTTCGGCGTCTCCCGGGAGGACCAGGACCTGTTCGCGCTGCGGTCGCAGCAGCGGGCCGCGAAGGCGCAGGCGAACGGGCGGCTGGCGGAGGAGATCGTTGCGGTCGACGTGCCTGGTAAGCGCGTCACCGTGGTCGACAGCGACGAGCACCCGCGCGAGACATCTCTCGAAGCTCTTGCAGGTCTGAAGACTCCTTTCCGATCGCCTGGAACTGTTACGGCAGGGAATGCGTCCGGGGTGAATGACGGGGCGGCGGCCTTGCTAGTGATGAGTGGGGACGCGGTGGAGGAGTACGGCGTCACACCCTTGGCTCGGGTGGTGGGGACCGCGGTGGCGGGAGTGCCGCCGCGGATCATGGGGATCGGGCCGGCGCCGGCGACACGCAAGCTGCTCGACCGCACCGGGGTGGCGTTGTCCGACGTCGACGTGATCGAACTCAACGAGGCGTTCGCGTCGCAGTCACTCGCCGTACTGCGGCAACTCGGCCTGCCCGACGACGCCGAGCACGTCAACCCGAACGGCGGCGCCATCGCCCTCGGGCACCCGCTGGGGATGTCCGGCGCCCGCCTCGCCCTGACCGCGGCCCTGGAGCTCCGCCACCGCGACGCCCGGTACGCGCTGGCCACCATGTGCATCGGCGTCGGCCAGGGCATCGCGACCCTGCTGACCCGTCCCTGAGGAGTGCTCGATGCTCGGCGAACCCTGCCCCGAGGACCTGCGCGACGCCGGCGAACGGCTGTCGGTCGACGAACTCCGGGCCCGGCAGCTGTCGTTGCTGCAGGCAACCGTACGGCGGGCGTACGAGAACGTGCCGCACTACCGGTCCGCACTGGACGCGGTCGGCTTCAAACCCGGGGACCTCCAGAGCCTCGAGGATCTCGGCCGGTTGCCGTTCACCGCGAAGAAGGACCTGCGGGACAACTACCCGTTCGGGATGTTCGCGGTCCCCCGGACCGATGTCGTGCGGATCCACGCGTCGTCCGGGACCACGGGGCGACCGACCGTGGTCGGCTACACCCAGCGCGACCTGGACACCTGGGCGGACCTGATGGCCCGGTCGATCCGCGCGGCGGGCGGGCGCCGCGGGGACGTGTGTCATGTCGCCTACGGCTACGGCCTGTTCACCGGCGGGCTGGGCGCGCACTACGGCGCCGAGCGGCTCGGCTGCACCGTCGTACCGGTGTCCGGTGGGATGACCGAACGCCAGGTGGACCTGATCCGCGACTTCGGCGCCCGGATCATCATGGTCACGCCGTCGTACTTCCTCTCGATCGTCGACGAGCTGGCCGAGCGCGGCATCGACCCGCGGGAGACCTCGTTGCGGATCGGGATCTTCGGCGCCGAGCCGTGGACCGAGCAGATGCGCCAGGAGGTCGAGGAGCGCACCGGCATCCACGCGGTCGACATCTACGGGCTGTCCGAGGTGATGGGGCCCGGCGTCGCGCAGGAGTGCGTCGAGACGAAGGACGGCCTGCACATCTGGGAGGACCACTTCTACCCGGAGATCATCGACCCGGTCACCGGCGAGGTGCTGCCGGACGGTTCCGAGGGCGAGCTGGTCTTCACCACGCTGACCAAGGAAGCCTTCCCGGTCCTGCGGTACCGGACGCGCGACCTCACCCGCCTGCTGCCCGGCTCCGCGCGCCCCGGGATGCGGCGGATGGAGAAGATCACCGGCCGGAGCGACGACATGATGATCGTCCGCGGCGTCAACGTGTTCCCGACGCAGATCGAGGAACAGATCCTGCTCGTCGACGGCCTCACGCCGCACTACCTGTGCGTGCTCACCCGCCCCGGCCGGCTCGACGAGCTCACCGTGCAGGTAGAGGCGGCGCCGGACCTCGCGGACCGCAGTACCGCCGCGGCCGCGCTGTCCCGGCGGATCAAGGAGCGCGTCGGCATCACCGCGACCGTCGACGTCGTCGACCCGCACGCCCTGGAACGCTCCCTCGGCAAGGCGAAACGCATTCGCGACGACCGGTGATCTGTACCGAAGAACGGGTAGTGGTTCTCCCGCCCGCGCGGCTCCACGCGGGTGCCGGAGCCGCGGCGGGTGTGACTGCCGACCACTACCCGTTCTTCGGTACGCGTCACAACAACCCCTCGACCTGCGGCTCACGATGCCGGGTCCTGCGGAGAACGGGCGGCCGGATGTGCGGGCGCACCAAAGCCTCCAGTTCGTAGTCCTCGAGGTCGAACTTGGCCGCGATCTCCCGGTACGGCGCTCCGGTCCGTCGCAGGTGCCGCAAGCCGACTTTGGGCACCCGTCAACCGTTTCCGGCCGCCGAAAATGGGTGGTGCGTGCACAAAGACGACCGGTACGGTGCGTGGCTCATGACAACAGTAGAACGTCCGCCGCTGACCGCCGACGAGCGCACCCAGTTGATCGGGTGGCTCGACCTGCAACGTTCCTTCGTCCGGATGAAGTGCGCCGGGCTCAGCGAGGAGGACGCACACCGCAAGGTGCTGCCGACCTCGCCCCTGATGTCCCCGGCCGGGCTGGTCGCCCACCTCCGCTGGGTCGAGTACTCGTGGTTCCAGCTCGGGATGGCCGGCGTCCCGGACACCGGGCAGACCCCGTGGACCGAGGGCGGCCACGTCGACGCGGAGATGTTCGTCGACGACGTACCGCTCGACCAGTTGCTCGACGAGTACGACGAGGAGTGCCGCCGCTCCAACGCCACCGCCGCCGAACTGCCGCTGGAGGCCGTCGAGCAGGGCCGTCCGCCGGAGAGCGCGGCGTCGCTGCGGTACGTCCTGTGCCACATGATCGAGGAGACCGCGCGGCACGTCGGCCACCTCGACATCATCCGCGAACTGATCGACGGCACCAAGGGCTACACCAAGCTGGAGTGACCCGGTTACGCCTGCGCCGAGGGGTGGATAGGATGTCCGGCATCTGGCACGGGGTAGCGACAAGAGGTGTGATGAGGGAACCCTCCGTACGCCGTTATTCCGGGCGGTCAGTCGAGGAGTGGAAGGCCGCGCGCCGGGAACGGTTGCTGGCCGCCGCGCTCGAGCTCTTCGGGACCGAAGGCTATCCGGCGACATCCGTGGAACGCCTGTGTACACAGGCGAAAGTGTCCACCCGGCACTTCTACCACGAGTTCCAGAACAAGGAAGCCGTGCTGCTCGCGGTGCACGCGCAGGTGATCGAGCTGGCGGTCCGGAGCACCGGGGACGCGCTCCGCCGGACCGCCGACCGGCCGGTCCGGGAACGGATCGCCGCGGCCGTCGACTCGTACCTGAAGACGATCATGGCCGACCTCCGGCGGGCCCGGATCACGTTCGTCGAGGTGGTCGGCGCCAGCCCGGCGGTCGAGGAGCAGCGCAACGCGTTCCGCGAACTGCTGATCGGCAACGTCCGCGACCTCGGCGACACCGCGGTCGAGCGCGGCGAGATCAAGCGCAAGGACTTCCGGTTCCTCGCGCTGGCGTTCTTCGGCGCGGTGAACGCGGTGGTGCACGACTGGATGCTGACCGAGCCGCGGCCACCGGAGCAGCAGGTGCAGAACTCCCTGCGCGAGCTGGCCGTCCAGCTGATCACCGCTTAATCGGTGTAGCGCTTCCGCAGTTCGGCGATGGCGTCGGTGCGGGTCAGGGCGGCGCCTTCGCCGTACGCCGTCTCGTACGCTTCGTTGCCCAGGGCATCACGCAGTACGTCGACATTGCGCTGCACGTCGGCATCCGGGATCGCCCGGCTGCCCTTGATCGCGGCCGCGAGTCCGAGGGCGCGGGCGGCCGCCGTCAGGTCGGCGGTCCGGTGACCGGCGGCCAGCACCAACGCGTCGACCGAGTTCTCCAGGACGCCCGCCGCGACCGGCATGTCCTCCGTGCTGAGCGCCAGCTGGACCGCCTCGCGACCAGTTTGCTGCGCCTTCTCGACGTCGCCGAGGGCGGCGTACACCCGGCTCAGGTGCGAGAGGAAGGTGGCCTGGCCGTGCGGCGCGACCCGCTCCGCGACGGGGTCGAGCATCGCGTAGCCGCGCTCCGCGAGTTCCTTCGCCTCGTCGAGGCGGCCGGTGCGTTGCGCCAGCCGCGCGAGCCCCAGGTTGGCCATCGCCTGGCCGCCTCGCGAGCCGGTCTCCTCGGACAGTCGCATGGCCCGCTCGAGATCGGCGCGGGCGTCGTCGTAGTCGCCCAGCTCCATCCTGCTCAGCGCACTGCTGCCGAGCAGTTGGGCCACGCCTTCCGTCGTACCGAGCTCGTCGACCAGCCGCAGCGCCTCGGTCAGCGACGCCAGCGCCTGGGCGTGCTCACCGTGACCGGCCTGGTAACCGGCGAGGCCGCGCAGCGCCATCGACATCCCGAAGCGATCGCCGATCTCGCGGAAGCCGTCGAGCGCGATCGTCAGGTTGGCCGCCATCTCGTCGACCTCGCCTTCGTTCTCGCGGAACATCGCACCGGTCATCACGCCCATGTTGCGGATCCAGGGATCCGGGTGCCGGCCCGCGGCCTCGAGCTCGGCGAAGCAGGTCGCCTTGTCCCGCCGGATCGCCGCCCACAGCGCGTTGGTGAACAGGCCGATGCCGGAGTCGACGAGGATCCGGTGCCGCCGGGTCATCCAGCGGACCGTGGCCAGGCCGCGGATCATCTGCTGGAACGAGGTGACCGGGTCCTCCTCGGTGGACACCCGGCCGAGCGCGAGCAGGTACACCGCGACGGCCTTGTCCAGCGGCGCGCTCCTCCCGGGTACGGCGAGCGCCGCCTGCATCCAGTTCACCGCCTCGGCCGGGCGGCCGCCCATCGTCCAGTACTCACCGAGCACGGCCACCATCTGTACGGCGACCCGCGCCGAGCCGGTGTCGATCGCGGTCCGGAGCGCGTCGAGCAGGTTCTCGTTGTCGGCGGTCAGTCGCGCGATCCACTCGATCTGCTCGCCGGTCCGCAGCTTCCGCCGCGCGCTGCGGAGCAGGCGGCTGAAGTACACCGTGTGAGCTCGTCGGAAGCGGTCGTACTCACCCGCGGCCCGCAACTGCTCGGCGCCGTACGCACGGACCGTCTCGAGCATCCGGTAGCGCACGGACCGCTCGTCGGCCGCGGCCTCGACGAGGGACTTGTCCACCAGCGACGCGAGGACCCCGAGCACGGACTCGGGCGGGATGCTTTCGTCGCTGCAGATCTGCTCGGCCGCGTCGAGGGTCGCGCCGCCGGAGAACAGCGAGAGTCGCCGGGCGACGGCCTGCTCGTCCGGGTCCAGCAGGTCCCAGCTCCACTCCACGACCGCGCGCAGTGTCTGATGTCGGGGAAGCGCAGTACGGGATCCGCTGGTCAGCAGGCGGAACCGGTCCGCCAGCCGGTCCACGATCTGCAGCGGCGTGAGCGCCCGCAGCCGGGCGGCCGCGAGCTCGATCGCCAGCGGCATGCCGTCCAGCCGACGGCAGATCTCGGCGACCGCGTCCCGGTTGGCGTCGGTGAGCTGGAAGTCGGGCCGTACGGCGCGGGCGCGGTCGACGAACAGCTGCATCGCCGGGTACTCGTCGGTGGTCGCGTGCTCCGGCGGCAGCCCGAGTGGCCCGACCGGGTGCAGGTGTTCACCGGGGATGCTCAACGGCTCGCGGCTGGTGGTCAGGACGCGGAGCCGTGGGCACGAGGCCAGCAGCGAGTCGACCAGGCCGGCGACCTCCTGCACCAGGTGCTCGCAGTTGTCGAAGACCAGCAGGATGCGGCGGTCGCCGATGACCTCGACGAGTCGCTGGGTGGCTGCCCGGCTGGTCGGGATGTGCTTGGGCGCCAGTCGCGCCTGCGGCAGGTCGACGTACTCGCTGGCGCCGAGCGTGGACAGCACGGTCGGCGCCACATCGGCCGCGTCACCGAGCGGTGCCAGCTCCACGAACCAGATGCCGTCGCCGGACTGGTCGACGAGCGACCGGCCGGTCTCGGTGGCCAGCCTGGTCTTGCCGGCGCCACCTGGGCCGACCATGGTGACGAGGCGGGTGCCGTTGCTCAGCAGCCGGGTCAGCTCGGCGACGTCCTGACGCCGCCCGACGAAGCTCGTCAGCGGCGCACGCAGGTTGCTGCGCGGGGCCGCCGGCACCGGAGCTGGTACGGCGGAGGTCTTCGCGGCCGGGTCGACTGCGTCGCCGCGGAGGACCGAGACGTGCAGGTCCCGGAGGCGGGTGCCCGGGTCGGCGCCGAGCTCGTCGGCGAGGGTGGTGCGGATGCGTTCGTACGCCGCCAGCGCCTCCGCCTGGCGGCCGTCGGCGTACAGGGTCCGGATGAGGAGCTCGTGGACGCGTTCGCGGAGCGGGTGGGTGACGGCGAGCTGCTCGAGGTCGGTGATCAGGTCGCGGGCATGGCCGCAGCTGACGGCGGCCTCGGCGAGGTCCTCCGCGCCCGCCAGCCGTAGCTCGGCCAGCCGGTCCGCCTCGACCGCGGCGAACGGGAGGTCGCGCAGGTCGGCCAGGGCCTCGCCGCGCCAGAGCTTGTCGGCCTGGGTGAGGAGCGTGTGCGCCTGCTCCGGGTCGGACGCGAGCAGCCCGCGACCACGCCGTACGAGCTCCTCGAACTGTAGGGCGTCGACACAGTCCGGGCCGATGGTCAGCGTGTAGCCGGCTGGGCCGGACTGCACGGAGATGCTCGACTCGGTCGCCGGCAGGCTTGCCCGCAGCCGCGACACCAGGGACTGCAGCGCGTTCGCGCTCGGGGCCTCGGCGCCCCAGAGCGCGTCGACCAAGGTCTCTACCCCGACCGGCCGGCCGGCGTTCAGCGCGAGCCGGGCGAGCAGTCCGCGCAGGCGGACGCCGCGGATGTCGAGCGGACTCCCGTCGGCCGCCCACATCGCGAGAGGACCGAGCACCGCTATGCGCACCCGACCAGCCTCGCACATCGTCCGCACCAAACACCCGTGCCTTTTGTCATCGGGGGACTTAAGGTCGGGCTTCGTGACAGAAATCGCCGCGCCGACGCAGCTCGCGCTCTCCCGCATCGTTGCCGAACGTCAAGCCAAGGGCCGGGTGCCCGGGGTGGTGGGCGCCGTCGCCCGCGCCGGGTCGCTCGCCTGGTCGACCGGGGCCGGGTCGGCCGACCTGGACAACCCCGGCGTACCGCCGACCGCCGACTCGCAGTTCCTGATCGCGTCGCAGAGCAAGACGCTCACCGCGGTGACGATCATGGCGCTGCGCGACGAGGGCAAGCTCAGCCTCGACGACACGGTCGAGCAGCTGATCCCGGAGAGCAAGCACGAGGGCGTCACCGTCCGGCAGATGCTCAGCCACGCCAGCGGCATGCAACGCGAACCGGTCGGCGACGTGTGGGACCTGATGAAGTTCCCGTCTCGCGACGAGCTGGTGACCGGCTGGAACGCCGCGGAGCGGGTCGGCAGGCCGCACCACCGGTTCCACTACTCGAACCTGGTGTTCTCGCTGCTCGGCGAGATCGTCGCGCGGCTGGACGGCCGTTCGTGGTACGAGTCGATCAAGGCGCGCATCCTGGACCCGCTGGAGATGCGCCGTACGACGGTCGGCATGGACGGCGGGCCCGCGCAGACCGGGTACTACGTGCCGCCGTTCTCCGACGTACCGGTCCGGGAGCCGCTGCTGGACATCGGCGCGATGGACGCGTGCGGCGGGCTGGCGTCGACCGCCGAGGACCTCGCGAAGTGGGCGATGTTCGTCGCGAACCCGGTCGACGAGGTGCTGTCCAAGGACACCCTGGACGAGATGTGCCAGGTGCAGATCATGGCCGACGTGGACCGCTGGCAGCTGGCGTTCGGGCTCGGGTTCATGCTGTTGCGCCGCGGCGACCGGTTGTTCGTCGGGCACGACGGCGGCATGCCCGGGCACATCACGTCGACGTTCGTCGACCGGTCGTCCGGTACGGCGGGGATCGCGCTGTTCGGGTCGACGTCGTCGCCGGCGCCGAGCGCGCTGGCCACCGACCTGATCATCAAGGTCCTCGAGGACGACCCGCTGCCGCCCGAGCCGTGGGTGCCCGGCACCTCGGTGCCCGAGGAGCTGTCCGGCGTCCTCGGCACCTGGTTCACCGAGGGCTCGCCGTTCGTGTTCTCGGTGAAGAACGGCGTCCTCGAGGCGAAGTCGCCGGCCGCCGCGGAGTACCAGTCCCCCGCGGTCTTCGAGCGCGTCTCCGAGGACACGTACCGGACGATCTCCGGGCGCGAGACCGGCGAGCTCCTGCGCATCACCCGGGACCCCGCGGGTCATCCGGTCAAGTTGCACTGGGCAACCTATCTGTGCACCCGGGAGCCGTTGGCCTTCGGTGAGCTGAACTCCTAGACGACACAGAAGTCGTTGCCTTCGGGGTCCTGCATCCACAGGTGGTCGAGAGTGCTGGATCCTTCCATCGGGACCTCGCGGACCACGGTGGCGCCGGCGGCGATCAGCGCTTCGGCCTTGCTGCGGATGCGTTGCTCGCGGAGGTGCTGCGGCTGGGCGCGGCCGCCTGCGACCTGGAGATCCAGGTGCAGGCGGTTCTTGCCCGTGCGGGGCTCGGGGACCTTGAGGAACGAGATCGACGGGAGGACGCCGTCCGGGTCGGAGATCGACGCGCCGTCGTTCCACTCGTCCTCGGGGACGTTCAGCTCGGTGAGCCACGCCTGCCAGGTGTCCCAGCCCTGCGGCGGGTCGGCCTCGGTGTAGCCGAGCGCCGTACACCAGAAACGTGCGACCAGCGCCGGGTCGCGGCAGTCGACGGTGAGCGTCCAGTGGGTCGTCATACCGGCCACTGTGCCGCTCACCACCGACATTTCGCCGATCAGGTACGGCGGCGGTAGGCGCGGATCGCCAGTGGGGCGAAGACCGCGACCAGGCCGACCATCCAGGCGAGCGTGATCAGCAGCGGCCGCTGGATGTCGCCGCCGAGCATCAGGCCGCGCATCGTGTCGACCAGGTACTTCACCGGGTTGACCTGCACGAATGCCTGCAGGAAGCCCGGCAGCGTGTCGGTCTGGACGAAGACGTTGCTACCGAAGGTGAGCGGGAACATCACCAGGAACGCGACACCCTGCACGCCCTGCGCGGTCTTCAGCGACAGCCCGAGCCAGACCCAGATCCAGCACATCGACAGCGCGAACGCCAGCACGATCAGCAGCGCGAGGGCGCCGTACCCGACGCCGTTCTGGAACCGGAAGCCGAGCGCGAACCCGGTCCCCATCAGGATCACGATCGACAGCGTGTACCGGACCGCGTCGCCGAGCACCGCGCCGACCAGCGGCGCCACCCGCGCGATCGGCAGCGACCGGAACCGGTCGAACACGCCCTTCGCGAAGTCGTCGTTCAGCGCGACCCCGGTGCCCATCGTGGAGAACACGACGGTCTGCACCAGCAGCCCGGGCAGCAGGAACGGCAGGTAGTCGCGCCAGCCGGCGCCCTGCGCGATCGCGCCACCGAACACGAACAGGAACAGCACCAGGAAGATGATCGGCTGGAACGTCACGTCCGCCAGGGCTTCCGGGTTCTGCCGGATCCGGACGATGTTCCGCCAGGCCAGCGTCAGGCTCTGCTGAGCCCAGGCGAACGGATTCGTCCGCCTCGCCACATGGGCGGCTTCGAGTGTTGCCGTGCTCATCGGCCGGCTCCTTCCAGGATCTTGGGCTCTTCGGCGGTGTGGCCGGTCAGCGCGAGGAACACCTCGTCCAGGCTGGGCAGCCGCAGCGACAGCTCGGTCACCGCGATCCCCGCCTCGTCCAGCCGCCGTACGACGACCGGCATCGACGAGCCGTCCGTCACCGGCACGCTGACCAGCGCGTTCACCACGTCGACGGTCGGCCGGGCGCCGACCGATTCCGCGACGATCGCCGCGACCCGCTCGATGTGCGACGGCTCGGCGGGCCGGACGTCCAGCGACTGCTTGCCGGCCTGCGCCTTCAGCTCGGCCGGGCGCCCGTTCGCGACCACGGTGCCCTTGTCGAACACCACGATCGAGTCGGCCAGCGCGTCTGCCTCTTCGAGGTACTGCGTGGTGAGCAGCACGGTGGTGCCGTCGAGCACCAGGTTGCGGACCGTCTCCCAGACGCCGTTGCGAGCGTGCGGGTCGAGACCGGTCGTGGGCTCGTCGAGGTACAGGATGCTCGGATCGCCGACCAGGCTCGCGGCCAGGTCGAGCCGTCGGCGCATACCGCCGGAGTACGTTTTCGCGATCCGGTCCCCGGCTTCGGTCAGCTCGAACCGCTCGAGCAGCTCGTCCGCCTTGGCGCGGGCCCGCGGGCGCGAGTACCCGAGCAGCCGGCCGATCATGATCAGGTTCCGGCGGCCGGACATGTCCTCGTCGACGGACGCGTACTGCCCGGTCAGCCCGATGATGCCGCGGACCTTGGCGGCGTCGCGGACGACGTCGTACCCGCCGACCGTGGCGTGGCCGCCGTCGGGGCGGAGCAGCGTGCCGAGAATGCGGACCGCGGTCGTCTTGCCGGCGCCGTTCGGGCCGAGGACCCCGAGAACGGTGCCGGTCGGCACGCTCAGGTCGACGCCGGCGAGCGCGGTCGTACTGCCATATTTCTTGACCAAGCCGACCGCCTCGATGGCGACCCGGTTCGTTGTGGTCATCGGTTCCTCCCAGTGGCTTACCTACTGGGAATACCGTCGCTGCTTGCTCTGGCACCGCCCTGGCACTGCGCTGGCAGGCCGCTGTCTCAGCCCTTCAGCGGCATGATCCGGTTGGCGAGCAGCGCCTGGTACGCCTCCGGGTTGTAGCGCGCCAGGTGCCCGCGCGCCTTCCGCCGGTACTTGAGGATCTGCCGGGTGCCGATCGCCCACAGCACGTACTGGAACGCCAGCGCGAACTTGAAGTCGTCGATCCCCTGCGGCGCACCGCCCGACGACGCGTCCAGCAGGACGCCGATCATGCCGATGCTGAGCAGCGTGGCGATGAACCCGCCGGTGTTGACCATCCCGTTCGCCGCGCCGAACCGGGTCGCCGGGTTGAACGTCCGCGCGTAGTCCAGCCCGAGCATCGACCCCGGACCGCCGGCGGCCTGGACGACGATCAGCGCCAGCAGCACCGGCATCGGCGCACGGCCCGGCCAGAGCAGTACGACGGTCCACATCACGACCGAGCCCGCGATCACCGCCAGCACGATCCAGGACCGGTAGAACGGGAACCTGGCGGCGTACCGCCCGACCAGAGGTCCGTAGAGGAGACCTGCCAGCACGGGGATGATCAGCATCGCCGCCGCGGTCGTCGGAGCCACACCCTGTCCTTGGACGAGGAACGGGTAGCCCCAGAGCAGACCGAACGTGCTGCCGGAGAAGCTGGTGGTGAAATGCGTCCACAGGCCGAGGCGGGTGCCCGGCTCCCGCCAGGCGCGGCGCAGGTTGTTCCTCACCTCGCTGAGCGGCTGCTTGGCGCGGCGGAGCGGTTCGTCGTACGGCGTGTCCTTGACGAGGAACAGGACGAGCAGACCGGTCAGGACGCTCAGCACGCTCGCTGCGGCGAAGGTCGGGGTCCAGCCGAAGGCGTGGAAGGCCGCCGCCATCGGCACGGTCGACATGATCGCGCCGAGACCGCCGAGCATCCCGGTCGCCTGGGACATCACCGGCTGCCGCAGCGCGGGGAACCAGGACATGACCACGCGCAGCACGCTGATGAACACCAGTGCGTCGCCGACACCCAGTACTGCGCGGGCGGCGAGCGCTGCGGGGTACGAGTCGACCATGCTGAACGCGGACTGCGCTACGAAGAGCAGGGCTGACGCAGCGATCAGCAGGCGCTTGGAGCCGTAGCGGTCGAGCAGTACGCCGACCGGGACCTGCATGGCGGCGTACACCGTGAGCTGGACAACGGTGAAGCTGGCGAGCGCGGACGCGGAGATGTCGAAGCGCTCGGCGGCTTGCAGGCCGGCCACGCTCATCGAGCCGCGGTGCAGCACGGTGACGAGGTACGTCAGGACAGCAGTGGCCCACACCGCCCAGGCACGCCGTCCGCCCAGGGGGAAGAGGAGTTCGGTCACCGGGTGCTCCGCAGATCCGTCGCGGCTTCGGCGATGTGTGCGACGACGAGCTCGCGGAAGCGCTTGACGCTGTTGCCGCTGAGCGCGCCGATCAGCTCCTGGTGGGCGGCGATCGACTTGTCCATCCGGGCCGGCTGCATCTCGATACCGGGCACGCCCATCCGGACCTGGCGATCGCGGAGGCTGTTGTAGAGCTTCGCCAGGATCTGGTTGCCCGCGGCATCGACAATGGCTTCGTGGAAGGCTCGGTCGGCCTCCAGGAAGCTCTTCGCATTGTTCTGCTTGCGGTGCGCGCGCATCTCGTCGACGCGCTGCGTCAGGGTCTCGATCAGCTGCTTGCGGCGCGGCCAGACCTTGGCGGCGGCGTGCGTCTCGATCAGCTCGCGGGCCTCGAGGACGTCGTCGATCTCCTGCGGCAGCACCGGGAGGACGAGGGCGCCCTTCTTCGGGTAGAGCTTGACGAGACCGGACTCCTCCAGGCGCAGCAGCGCCTCGCGGACCGGCGTACGGGAGACGCCGACCGCCGTCGCCAGCTCACCCTCGGTGAGCAGCTCGCCGCCCGGGTACGTGCGGTCGAGGATCGCCGTCTTCACGTAGGCGTAGACCCGCTCGGCCGCGGGGATCTTGTCCACCCCCGGCGCCGCCTCGACCACGACCCGCGCGATCTCCGCGGTTTCCTCGCCCACCGTCAACGCGTCGTCCGCCGCGTCCCCGCCTGTCACTGCACTCCCACCCATACGTCTCGTATCTCTGTTGTATCTATCTTACACCCACAGGCAATCCACCGACGCTTGTGGTTATTCCCCAGCTTGTCCACGAGTTATCCACAGGTGAATCCACAGGATGTGGGCAACTGAGCGTGATCGGGTGGCTGCGTGCAGGGTTTCCCCTGCGTTGTGGATGAAGAACTCCGTCTTTCCGGAATCAGGCCTAGAGTCCGGGGTTACCGGCCCGGGCCCGTCCGCTCGGACCCCGCCCTGAGGAGGCCTCGTGTCCCGAACTTCCCGTCCGCGCCGGCTGGCGGCCGGCCTCTCCGCCGCCGCCCTGGTCTGTCTCTCGCTCGGCACCGCCACCACGGCGAACGCCGCCGACGGCCCGCTCATGAACTACGTCGTCAACACGAAAGCCACCCCGGGGCACGTCCGGAAGACCGAGCAGGCGGTCAAGGACGCCGGCGGCACCGTGCTGGTTTCCTATCGGCAGCTCGGGGTTGTGGTCGCGCAGTCGACGAACCCCGATTTCCGGACCGACATCCGCGCGACGCACAACGGACGCGAGGTGCAGTCGGTCGGCGCGACTCGGACGGCCGCGGTCAGCGAGGGCGTGGGCGGGCTGAACGGGTACGCCGCGGCGCCGGCGCCGGACCCGCGCGAGGGCGAGCAGTGGGACATGGTTCAGATCAAGGCCGACCAGGCGCACGCGGTGACCGACGGCTCCCGATCGGTGCTGGTCGGCATCAACGACAGCGGCGTCGACGACACGCACCCGGACCTCGCCCCGAACTTCGACGCGGCGAACTCCGTCAGCTGCGTGCGTAACGGCGTACCGGACAAGACCCCGGGCGCGTGGCGGCCGACGACCAGTTCGCACGGCACCCACGTGGCCGGCACGGTCGCCGCGGCCCGCAACGGCGTCGGCATCGTCGGCGTCGCGCCCGGCGTCCGGATCGCGTCGGTGAAGGTGGTGAACGACGCGGGCTTCATCTACCCGGAGTACTCGATCTGCGGGATCGTGTGGGCCGCCGAGCACAACATGGACGTGACGAACCACAGCTACTTCATCGACCCGTACGAGTTCTGGTGCAACGACAACGGCGACCAGGGCGCGGTCCAGGAGGCAGTACGCCGGGCGTACGACTGGGCGACGGACCGCGGCACACTCTCGGTGGCGGCGGCCGGCAACGCGAACTACGACCTGGCCAACAAGACGGTCGACCGCAACAGCCCGAACGACACGACACCGGTCACGCGCACGATCAACAACGACTGCCTCGACATGCCGACGGAACTCCCCGGCGTCATCACGGTCGCGAGCACGACGCGCACCGGCGCCCGGAGCAGCTTCTCCAACTTCGGCCTCGACAAGATCGACGTCGCCGCCCCCGGCAGCTCGATCCTCTCCACGCTTCCCGGCGGCCGCTACGGCCTCTCGAGCGGCACGTCGATGGCCTCACCTCACGTCGCCGGCGTCGCGGCCTTGATGAAGTCCACCCACCCTTCGTGGTCGCCGACCGACATCGAAACCGCCCTCCAACAGCAGGCCGACGACACCCCCTGCCCCACCACCACCCCCGACCCCCGCTGCACCGGCACCACCGCCGAAAACTCCTTCTACGGCGAAGGCCTCACCGACGCCCTCGAAGCCGCAACCCCCTGAACCGAGTGGGGGTCCCCCGCCCGGGACCCCCACTCACTCAAGTCCGGGAACGAGCAAGAGCTGACAGGCGGCGTACTACCGGCCAAGTAAGAACTAACAACCAGCGCACTACCGGTAGCCAACCACCGCGTGCTACGGCCATCTGCCCCGAATGAGCCCCACCCGTCTACGCCGGCCTATCGGACGAGCTGTGCCGTTCAGTCGTGGTGCCTGCCGAACCAGCCGGGAGCAGGCGGTTTCTCGGTGGCACTCACACAACGCGCATTGCGATGATGCGGAGGTGACCGACGACACCCCGCGGGTCGTGTTCCTCTTCGACGACACGGACGTCTGCCTGTTCCCGTCACTCGACACAGCCGAAGACTGGATGGAAGCGATCGATGTCGACGACAACGAGTACACCGCCGCCCTGACAGACACTGGCCGGGTGATCAGGATGCGCACCGAGAAGGGGCTCGTCGTCCTGGAGTTGACGGAACAGACGGATCTGCCGAAGCTGCGGGAACTTCTGCGCGATCACGGCGAATCGATCGGGCAGCGAGGCATAGAACTGGCCCCTGTCGCCTTCGCCAACCGGTCGTGGAAAGAGGATTGGGACAGCCGCTGGCCGCAGTGGCCCCGTTGGCTGGACAAACGCCTCCACCCGCACGGCCCGATTCAGGCGTAAGCACCGCTTCCGGGGCTATTATCTGATTAGATAACGAGTCAGGAGTGCCGGGATGGACAGGGATACCCAGACGGTCAGTGAGCAGCTCACCCGCGCCGTCGCCGAGAGCGGGCTGTCTCAGGCTGCCTTCGCAATAGCCCTCGGCACCTCACCTTCTCGCTTCTCCACGTACCGTTCCGGCAAGACCAAGCCGACAGCGCAGTTCTTCCTACGCGCTGGACGGATCGCCCGCGCCCTGCGCGCGGCGCGTGAGCGCAGGATCATGACTGCCCCAGCCACGGCAACGGCCGTTCGCGAGGCCGGCGACGAGGATTGGGCATGGCGGATGCTGCTACAGGGCCGCGACCACCTACGCCTGCTTCTCCAACGCCACGACGGTTCCGAAGCCGCATGGGAGGCAGCGCCCGGCACGACGGGCCACGCAGGATTCGATGTACTACTCGCCGTTCTGACAGCACGCGAGTTCGAGACAGCCGGCGAAGCTCCACCCGAGTGGACGAACGTCGACCCACTCCCCACTCCATGGCTCCCCGAACACCCGTTCCTGGAGCCTGACGAGATCATCGAGCAGACCCCGGGTTACGTGGCGAAAGCCAATATCTTCGTCCCCGCTCGAGACCTGTGACCGCTGCGCGGCAGCCGATCCGCGGGACCACCCCCGCGTCCGTCGGTCGAACCGGTCCGGGTGCAGCGCCGCGCCTCCAACTCCGGCGTCATCATGGTCTGCGGCTCCCTCGGCCGCGCCCACAAGCATCAGACCCTGACCATCTGGGTCTCTGAGACCACTGGCGATCGAGCTCGACGACGAGGAAACCCGTGTGGTCCGGCGCACCACACCCTGCCGATCCGTAACATCAAGGCAGACCGGCTCCAGACCGCGTCAGGGGTCGAGAAACTCGCCGACTAACCGGGGCGTGATCTCAGCCGCCGGCTTGGCATCATCGTCGATGTGAGCCGCGACATCTTCATCCAAGACATCCCGCCAGGCATCCGCAGCGTCACGGAAATCCCCGATTCGTGGCGCCCGGCCCCGCTGCCGTTCGGGCACGCCGAGGTCGTGGCTGCCGTCCGGGAACTCGTCCCCTCCGCAGATTTCACCGACCCGACCTGGGGACGGGTCGAGATCCCGGGCGTCGACATCGAGGTCAACGTCTCCCACGAGCCACAACTCCAGTCCTTCGCCCTGCACGTCCGCGCCGCAAACCAAGCCGCCGCCGACCAGTTCATCGCACAACTTCTCGACCGACTCAACGTCCGTGCTTTCGACCCCGAGAACGAGACCGGCCTCTTCACCGCTCCCTAGCTCCATCCGCACGGCCTACGCTTGCCCAAGAGCCGGCCACGGACGGTTCCAAAGTTTCCTAGGCGACGTGTCAACCATCAGCTGGCACAGAATCGTCAGGCATCACGTGGCACACGACAGAGATGCGGGCAGGCAGTGATCCCCCAACAGATCCGCGACACATGTCCGCCAGCTGATGTGCGAGGGCTAGAAGCCTGGCGATTACCTGGGACGCCGGCCACCCACATGCCGAGGAGCGGGGTGTCTTACTGCGCCAGTGCGGCAACCGTCATGCGCCATCACGGCGCGAATCCGACTCGTCCCAGATCAGGTCGAAGTCGTCGAGCCAGCTAAGGTCGGACTCGGTGGGAGCAGAGGCGACGACCCAGAAGTCGGTCCCATCGCCACAGATCATGACCACGGAGGCTCCGCGGTAGAACAACGTGTGGCCCGTGCCTGGCCATGACCACGACTTACACGGCAGCGGTGTTGTTCCGCTCTCGATGCTCCGGACAGTCGCGGCGTCGAACCATTGCGCGCTGCGACTCGCGGGAAGGTTGGAAACGGCGTCGAAAGCCGCGTGGTGGAGCCAGAACTCCTCGGTGCTTTCGCCAGTCTCGCGCCAAGGCGCGCCTGGTTCATTCTCCCGCTCGACGTAACGATCATCGGCGTCCTTGCCCCAGAGCCATACGCCCTGGTTCTCGATGATCAGTACCTCGACGGCACCATCAAACGTGCCCATCGGCGCTGGGCGGTTGAACCTGAGAAGTCGACCGACTGTGCTCGCCGGGTCGTCGTCCTCACTGCTCTGCTGACCGAACCACAGCTCGAAAAATTGACCAAGCCGATCCACGTCATCGCCTCCTGCAAGGATCGCTCGTCGCGCCAATGATGCCGCGGCCCGACTGGAGCCGGAAGTTTACGGACTGTGCGGCGATCCGCGCTTCGCACTGTCGCAGATCACCTGGCGGACGACTGTCGCACATGCCTCGACGGAGGACGGAGATGCGGGCAGGCCTATCGAGTCGTCTCGGTTGGACCTGGGCCGAGTGCCTGGATGCGGCGGCGGAGACGTCGTGGCCAGTACCAGTGCATGTACAGCAGGAGGGCGGGAACCAGCGCGCCCCATAGTGCCCAAAGGGATTCGCTGACTGCCGCAGCGATGCTGCCGATCAGCAGCGCCGCCATGACGATGATGGATAGCCTCCGCGCCCGGCTGGTGTAGTCCGCCAGGTAGCCGGATGCGATGCGTAGCGCAGCCGATCGGATCTCCTCATCCTCAGGCACATCGCCGCCCATCGCGGCACGGTGAGCCAGGCGGACCTTGTCGGGCGGCAGACCGCCCTCAGCGTCCTTCATCCGCTGTCGCCATCTGGCGCTCCACCAACCCGCCACGATGCCGACCGGGACACCAGTCACGAGCGCGCCCACGACGGCCGCAGTCCAACTCGACCCGTCGAGCTTGGTGAAAGCGCCCATTGCCACTCCGAATAGGACGCCGCCCGTTACAGCTGAAACCCACACTGCGGGTTCGGGTCGCTCTGCACGCATGTGACGATCATCCACCAGATACCGCTCCGAGGCGCGGTGCGACGACAGCCGGATCGGCCGCTGGCGGGCGGGGCGAGCGCGGATGCAGGGGTCAACATCGCCCCACCGTGTATAGGTGTGACGCGGCGGCGATGGTCAGTCATCGAGCCACTCGGCTCCGGTGGCGTCGCGGTGGTAGCCCTTGTGATGGCCCTTGATGCAGGCATGGCCGGTCATCGGGTTCTTGCCATCGCAGCGTTCCGAAGGTCGCAGTGTGGGCCAATCCAGGCCGCTCGGCTTTGGTTCGGTCGGTTCTCCGCCCCATTCCACCGCGAAAGGATGAGCTGTTCCCGCTGTCATACCTGGACGCTAAGAACTCGCGGGATGCCGGCGCTAGACAGTTGCGGTTAGTTGCTTCGGGCCAGTTCTTCTTGCACGCGGATGATGAGCGCGCGTGCGTCTGGCCCATACAGGGCGGAGCGCCTCAAGAGGTTGACCATGGTTTCGTAGAGCGCGATCTCCTGGGGTTGCGTCACCTCGATGCTGGCGGAGGGGGTCTCCAAGGCCACGAGCTTGTCGTCGAAGATCCAGAACCCTGTTGTGCTGACTGCCTCGCGCTCGATCATCGCCGGCACGATTCCCAGGGCGACGTTGGGCAGGGTCATCACGGTCAGCAGGCGGTCGAGCTGACCTGCCATTGTCTCGGCGTTGCCGAACCAGGTGCGAAGCGCGTTCTCCTCCAGGACGACTGCGAATCTCCGCTTGCTCTCGTAGATGATGGATTGGCGTTGCAGCCGTGCTGCGACAGCTTCGTCTACGTCGTTGTCGGTGTTGAGGAAGCGTGCCCAGAACGACAGCATGGCGCGGATGTAGTCGGCGGTCTGGAACAGTCCGGGAATCACGTTGTGCTCGTAGATCCTGAACTGCTCGGCGCTCTCGTAGGTCTGCTGGAAGGCGAGCATGAGTTGCTTCACGCCGGAGCGGGCGCGTCGACGGAACTCGACGTACATCGACTCGATCGCCCTTGCCTGTGCGATCAGATCCGGGGCTTGGTCGTCAGCGCCGCACACCTGGCACCACATCCGGATGTCCTGGTCGGTGGGTGCCTGGACGCCGTGTTCGAGCTTGCTGATGCGCGTGAAGTGCCAACCGGCATCTTTGCGCAGGTTCCGAAGGCGTAGTCCTAGGGCTTCTTGGACCTTCCGAGCTGCGCTATTCGGGTTTGTACTCACTGAACGGAATCGCCAGCGGCCAGACCTGTTCGAATGCCTTGCGGCACATCTCGACAGTGGCCGGATTCGTGGTGGTCGTCAGAGCGTTGTTCAGTCCTGCGCCGGAGTAGTGCAGGAAGACGACTCGTTCGTCATCGAGAACGTAGTAGTCGTTGCCGGGGAAGCACAGTTCGGACACCTGCCTCCGCGGGATGAACCGCTCGTCCTCGCCGGCCTCGACGATCGGCTTCGCGATGGTGAGCGTCCAGCGCTGATAGTCGCTGAGCGGTTCGGGCACGATCCGGGCGCGCTTGATCGTCCGCCCGGCTGCCACGTGTCGCCGTACGGTGTTGCACCAGTCCTGGAGCCATTCGAGGTCGTCCGGTTCACCTGCTGCCCACTTCGCCATGTGCGGTAACTCGACCTCGGTGCCATACGCGTCGCGGGTCTCCAGATGGATCGAGCTGCGCTTGAACGTCTTCAGCAGCTCTTGGAAGTCGTCGTTGGTGATCTCTTCCACGGGGTCCTACTTGAAGAACTGGATCATGCGGTCCGGGATCTCGACGGCGGTCTCACCGTCTGGGAGATTGAGCGTCGCGAGCGCGTCCGGGTCGTTCACGACCCAGCCCTGCACGACCCAGCTTCCACGGTCGGTCTTGTAGAGCGTGGGCGAGTTGGTCGGGTGAGACTCCGGGTCGCCTGCTACCAGCGTTCATGTTGACTCCCCTGCTTCGGTCGTTGCGCTACCCTGCCCTGTCGAGTCTGCGGTTACCCATTGTTGCCTGTCAGCGATGTTGCGTGAAGTTGCTCGCATCACCACGCCCAGATATGTCGCGCCGTGGAGCAGGGCGGATTGATGGTCGTGCGGGCGGGGCCGTTCCGCGGCGGTCACGTCCTTTGACCACCGTCACTCGTCGCCTAGCCAGTTGCACATCCGCCAGCCGCGCACTTGCAGGCGGTTTGGTGTGCGCCGGGCAGGACGGCGACGTACGAGCAGGGCTTAGCACCCCGTAAGACGACCACCGGGGCAGGACCCCGCAGTATCTCGACCTGCACCTGCCGCAGTACCCACTGCCTGCATCGTCTCGCAGCGCCCCGCGCTTCTCCCCACAGCACCCCAGCCGCCACCGTCCGCAGCACCCGCCAGCCTCCTCTCCGCTGTACCCCTCTCCCAGCCTCGACGCGTTCTTCCCCGTAGTACCTCGGCCTGGCCCTCTTGCGCAGTACTCCGGTCTGCACCATGCCGCAGTACCCCGCCTGCATGTGCCTGTAGCACCGCTGGTGTTCGACCGCGTCGGCGCAAGACCGCTGGGCCGTGCGGCGGTTGGGTGTCAGCTGTCCCACGGTAGGCGGTGGACGAGTTGCTCGTACGGCGGTGTCATGCCTCGGGTTGCCATGACGCGCACCTTCTTGAGGTTCGGTAGTGACAGCAGTGGCGTGTAGTCCAGGTCGTCGACGATCAGGGTGTGGGCCAGGAGACGCTCGAGTTGGGGCATCTGGGCGAGAAACGAGAGCGACTGGACGCGGACGTTTCGTGGAGTCATCCAGTCTCCGCCGAGTTCCAGGTCTTTCACTGCTCGCATTCGGCCGAGCGGGCTGGCGTCGACGAGTCCCTGCAGGCCGTCGACCTGGAGGGTTTCCACGTGTTGGAGAGCGGCGAGGTGAGCCAGGTTCTCGACCTTTGAGGCGCCGGCGAGGCGCAGCGTGCGCAGGTGGGGCATGCCGCTGAGCGCGGACAGGTCGTTGTAGTCGCCCCACTTGACTTCGAGCGATGTCAACTGATGCTGCCCGGACAACGCGTCGAAGAGCCGCTTGGGTGTCCGGGTGGTGAAGCGGAGCGACCGGATCGGAGTCGGTCCGGATCTGAAGAACTCGACCCATTCGTCGACGATCTGGCGCTTGCGCTGCTCTGAATAGGCAGAGCCAAGCTGGGTCGCCGCAACGATGACCGAAGCCTCTCCGCGGTACTCGGCAACCTCAACGAGTTGCCGCCCGTCAGCCGCTCGATCGCCTGGCACGGCAACATTCTCGCACCAGCCAACGCCTCGGCCTGCTTCTCTCGCTACCCCGACCTGCGCCTGCCGCGGTAGCCCAGCCGCCACCGTCTCCAGCGCCTCTGCCAGCAGCCCCCGCAGCATCCCCGCCTCTACAACCCGCAGTACCCGAGTCTCTCCCGCATCACCTCGACCTGCAGGGTCCCGCCGTCCCCCCGTCTGCACCGGCCCGCGGTGCCTCCACGTACACCGGCCCGCAGTACCTCTGCCTGCACCAGCCCGCAGTACCCCTGGCCTCTCCCCGCAGCACCTCGGCCTGCAGCGTCCGGCAGTACCCCCGTCTGCACCGGCCCGCAGTACCTCCGCGTACACCGGCCCGCGGTACCTCGGCCTGCAGCGTCCCGCAGTACCCGCCGAACCTCCTCCCCCGCGGTACTCCGGCCTGCAGCGTCTCGCAGTACCCCCGCCTGCCCGGCCCGCAGTACCTCCGCCTGCCCGGACGGCAGCACCTCCGCGTGCAGCGTCCCGCAGAACCTCTGCCTGCGATGGCCCGCAGTACCCCGCACACTCCCCCCAACACGCCTAGCCGGTGGTGATTAGGAGGATGCCGGCTACTACTACCGCTGCGGCGGCGGCTCGTTTGGGGCCGAAACGTTCGTGGAAGAAGATTGCGCCGATTATGGCGCCGAAGATGATGCTGGTTTCCCGGAGGGCGGCTATGGCGGCCAGGGTGCCTCGGGTTTGGGCCCAGAGGACCAGGCCGTACGCCGCCATGGAGACTACGCCGCCGCCCAGGCCGGAGAGGATCGCGGGGCGGGGGAGGTTGAAGGCGTCGCGGCCGCGCCAGGCCAGGACTGCCAAGGGAAACGCGAAGCCTTGCAGCATGAAGACCCAGCCCATATAAGTTGCCACCGGCATCTTGTGTACGGCGAGGCCGTCGACGACTGTGTACGACGCGATCATTAACCCCGTGCCGGTCGCGGCGAACAGCGCCGGGATTTGGCGGCGCCCCGGTCGGCCGATGAAGACGAGTGCGATCAGCCCGGCCGAGACGAGCAGGACGCCGGCCAGCTCCACCACAGCCAGGTGCTGGCGCAGTACGACGATCGACACCACGGCCACCACCCATGGCGACGTACCGCGGGCCAGCGGATACATCTGGCTGAACTGCCCCAGCTGGTACGACGCCAGCAGGCCGCCCAGGTACGCGAGATGCAGCAGCGCCGACGCGATGATGTACCACCACGTCCCCGCCGGTGGCAGGCCCATCACCAGGACCGCGACGAGTCCGATCACGCCTGCCGCGAGTTCCATCAGCGCCAGCCCGGCCACTCGGTCCGGGGCGCCGTGCGCCATCGCGTTCCACGTGGCGTGCAGAACCGCCGCCCCCAGGACCACCAGGATCACGACCACCGCAACACCCTCTCACCAGCAGTCCAGGCGGTCAGCTGGTCAACCCCGATGATGGTGGTGTGGAGACGTCAGCGAAGCACCGCCTGTACGACGCCGCCGCGCGGTGCTCCCCCGACCCGCACTGGGCCGACCCCGCGCGCGTGATCGGAGCGGCCACGCAGGCCCTGGCCGACGGTCTCGACTCCCCGGCGCTGCGAGAGTTGGCCGGCAGCCACCCGTCGACGCGGATCCGCGACCTCCGCACGCTGCTGGCGACGGCGCTCGACGAGCTCTCCATCCCTCGCCCGGACACCTCTGTCCCCGGTCAGACGATCGCGACGTACTCCCGCCTTCCGACCGATGCGCTGCGGCTCGAGATCGTGCCCGAGCGGGACGGAGGCACCGGCCACGAACTGCTCGTGTACGTCAACGACCTCGAGATCACCGAGGCAGGCGCCGGCATGGGAATGACCCCGTTCGACCTGCTCGTCCCCACCAACCGCTTGATCGCCACGACGGAACCACGGCAGGTAGTAGTCGCACGCTGCACCTGCGGAGAGTCCGGCTGCGGCTCGACAGAGGCACGAATCACCCGAGCCGGCTCGGTCGTGCACTGGGAGTGGTACGTCGACCCGCCGCTGGGTCACGGGGTGACGTTCGATGCCCCGCAGTACGACGCCGAAGTCGAGCGCATCGGCGCCGACCAGAGCTGGCAGCGGCCGGTGGACTCCGTGACGCGGCTGGTGCTCGAAGCCGCTGACCGTGAGCTGCTGGCGACCGCCGGTCTGCGGCTCAGCTGGGCGGCGCAGGATCATCGCGATCCGCAGCAATTCCTCGTTGCGTTGGTTGCCGAGGCCGAGAAGTTCCAGGTGTTCCTCCGGTTCTCGATGGACGAGCCAACACGCCTGGCCGAGCACATCCTGCAGACCCTCCGGCAGCCGCCGCGGCGATGGCGTGCGACGTACCACTCCATGGTCGTCGGGCGGCGCGGACGCCCGCCGATGGCCGGCTGGCGGTGGCGTACAGAGGACGCCTGGTGACAGCAGTCAGCCGGGCACGTACATCGTCAAGGTCCGCCACGACTCCTTGCTGTCCGGCGAATCGGTGTGCGGCTGCCGGAACAGCTGGACGTACGTCGCGATCTCGGCCAGCGACCACCAGACGTGGAACAGCTCTAGCGCCGCCGCCCGCGGGCTGACCGGACCTGCTTCCGCCTGGTATGCCGGCAACACGTCCGTCGGCCCGCCGAGGATCGCGGCCAGGTCACGTTCGCGCGGAGCAAGTTGCACGGTGTCCCAGTCGATCAAGCGCAGGCGGCCGTCCGTGGTGCGGAGGACGTTGGCGCTGTGCGGCTCGCCGTGGGTCACCACCCAGGGATCGTCCGACGCCTCGATCTCGCGGACCAGCGCATCGTAGTGGGCAAGTCTGCCGTGGACGTGATCAACCGCGCCGGCCAGCCGCAGCCGGGTGGGCTCGGAGTACGGCCCGAAGGACCACGGCCGGTCGAGATCCGCGAGCGACGCCAGCAGCGCGTCCCGACCCGGTACGGCGAAATCCCAGCGCCGCAAGGCTTCCGGTGGTGTTGCCGCATGCAACCGTCCGAGGATGCCGGCGATCTGTGCCTGCTCCGCTGGATCGTCCCACGCGCCGTCCGGGGTGCTCCACCCTTGCAGATAAGGCAGAACCACCAGGAGCCAGCCCGGCCGTACCTCGTAGACGAGTCGGCCGGCGCGATCGGGCAACGGCGCGACGACGAACTCGTAGCCGCTGTCGGCGAGTTCCTTGGTCGTGTGTGCGGCCGCCACGATGGCCTTCCGCACTTGCTCGGCGGTCGATCCGAGCCAGTTGCCGCGCGGATCGAGCCGATCCGCGGTCACGAACCAGCGCGGGCCGTCGGCGTCCGAGGCGATCCAGTGGTGACTGCCGAACCCGACAGGCGCGTAGGCAACCTCGGCAGCCCGGAAACCCCATTGCTCACGGAGGGATTCGGTCACGAGGTCGCGGGAGATCGCGGCGGGTTCGTCCCTCATACCGGCGACCCTAGTCGCGGTGCTCGCGAAGTTCAGCTCAATTCCGCCGGCAAGCAGAAGGCCCGGGCGGGTTGCCCGGGCCTTCCTCTTCGTACTGCGGTTCAGAACATCAGCGCGCGCGCCGGGTCCTCGAGGATGCTCGCTACGTCGGCGAGGAAGGTGGAGCCCTTCTCGCCGTCGATCAGGCGGTGGTCGAAGGACAGGGCGAGGGTGGTGATCCAGCGCGGGACGATCTCGTCGTCCACCACCCACGGCTGCTTGCGGACCGCGCCGAACGCGAGGATCGCGGCCTCGCCCGGGTTGATGATCGGCGTACCGGCGTCGACGCCGAACACGCCGACGTTCGTGATCGTGAACGAGCCGCCCGCCTGGTCCGCCGGTTGGGTCTTGCCCTCGCGGGCGGTGGCGACCAGATCGTTCAGGGCCCGGCACAGGTCCGGCAGGGTGAGCGAGTCGGCGCCCTTGATGTTCGGGACGATCAGCCCGCGCGGGGTGGCCGCGGCGATGCCGAGGTTGACAGCGCCCTTGTACACGATTTCCTGGGCCTGTTCGTCCCAGGCCGCGTTGACGATCGGCGTACGGCGGGCCGCCAGGGTGACGGCCTTCGCGACGATCAGCAGCGGGGAGACGCGCAGGTCCTTGAACGCCCGGTCCGACTTGAGGCGCTCGACGAGTTCCATCGTGGCGCTGACGTCGACGGTGATCCACTCGGTCACGTGCGGCGCGGTGAACGCACTGGCCACCATCGCCTGGGCCATCACCTTCTGTACGCCCTTCACCGGCACGCGGGTGTCCTCGCGACCGCTCATCACCGGGGCCGGTTCGTACGCCGCGACGCCCGACGGCTCGGCCGGCGCTTCCGCAGTCGCCGGAGCCGCCGCGTACGCCTCGACGTCCGCCCGGGTGATCACCCCACCCGGTCCGGTCGGGGCGACCGCCGCCAGGTCGATCCCAAGGTCCTTGGCCAACTTCCGCACCGGCGGCTTCGCCAGCACATGCACCACCCCGTTGCCCCCAGCAACCGCCGCCTGCGCGGAGGTCGGAGCCGAACCGGCGTGGGCAGCGGGTGCGGCCGGGGTTGCGGCGGGGCCGCCCGGTGTCGTGGGGGTTGCGAGGCCCGCGGGTGCCGTCGCAGCGGGTGCTGCGGCCGGTGCTTGGGGAGTTGCCGGTGCCTGGGGGGTTGCCGCCGCGGCCAGAGCCGGCGTCGGGCCGGCGGTGGCTGCGGGTTTGCGGGCTCGGCGTTTGGATTCGGTGGTTTTGGGGCCGTAGCCGACGAGGACCGCCGTACGGCCGCCGGTTTCCGCCTCGGGCTCGGGGACCGCCGGGACCAGGTCCTCGGGGGACCCTCCGGCGGACTCCGTCTGCACGGAGATGATCGGCGTACCGACCGGAACGGTCTCGCCCTCCGGCACCAGGAGCTCGGTGACGACGCCCGCGAACGGGACCGGGAGCTCGACCAGCGACTTCGCGGTCTCGATCTCGACGATGGTGTCGTTGAGCTTCACGGTGTCGCCGGGCTTGACCTTCCAGCTGACGATCTCGGCCTCGACCAGACCCTCACCGACGTCGGGAAGACGGAACTGCTGGATTCCCATCAGTACCCCATCACCCGGTCGACGCCGTCCAGGACCCGGTCCAGGTCCGGCAGGTAGTCGTCCTCCATCCGCGACGGCGGGTACGGCGTGTCGTACCCGGTCACGCGCAGCACCGGAGCCTCGAGGTGGTAGAAGCACTCCTCGGTGACCCGCGCCGCGATCTCCGACCCGGGCCCGAACGAGAACGGCGCCTCGTGCACCACGACTGCCCGCCGCGTCTTGCGCACCGACGCGAAGATCGTCGGCAGGTCGAACGGCGCGATCGTCCGCAGGTCGACGACCTCCAGGTTGCGCCCGTCCTCGACCGCGGCCTCCGCCGCCTGCAGGCAGGTCTTCACCATCGGGCCGTAACAGAGCAGCGTCGCGTCGGTGCCCTCGCGGACCACCTTCGCCTGGTGCAGCCCGAGCGCCGGCGGCGTGGCCTCGTCCAGCTCGGCCTTCTCGTGGTACCGCCGCTTCGGCTCGAAGAACACCACCGGGTCGTCGGACTCGATCGCCTGCTGGATCATCCAGTACGCGTCGACCGGGTCGCCGCAGGAGATCACCTTCAACCCCGGGATGTGCGCGAACAGCGTCTCCGGCGACTCCGAGTGGTGCTCGACCGCGCCGATGCCGCCGCCGTACGGGATCCGGATGACGACCGGCATCCGGATCTTGCCCATCGACCGGTAGTGCATCTTGGCGACCTGGTTGATGATCTGGTCGTACGCCGGGAACACGAACCCGTCGAACTGGATCTCACACACCGGGCGGTACCCGCGCAGCGCGAGCCCGACCGCGGTGCCGATGATGCCGGACTCGGCCAGCGGGGTGTCGATCACCCGGCTCTCGCCGAAGTCCTTCTGCAGGCCTTCGGTGACCCGGAACACGCCGCCGAGCTTGCCGATGTCCTCGCCCATGACGACGACCTTCGGGTCCTTCTCCATCGCGGCCCGCAAGCCGGCGTTGATGGCCTTGCCGAGAGTGATCTTCGTCATCGCTCAGCCCTCGCCTTCGAACGAAGCGGCGTACGCGGCGAACTGCTCGCGCTGCTCGCCCAGTTGCGGTGTCTCCTCGACATACACGTGCTGGAAGAAGTCGGTGAGCTGCGGCTCCGGCAGCGCGAGGCAGCCGGCCCGGAGCTCCGCGGCGACCTTGTCCGCCTCGGCGTCGACCTCGTCGAAGTAGTCGTGGTCGAGCCCGACGGAGCGAGTCAGGTACGCGTGCACGCGGGCGATCGGGTCCTTGAGCTTCCAGTGCTCGAGGTCCTCGCTCAGCCGGTACTTCGTCGGGTCGTCGGAGGTGGTGTGCGCACCCATCCGGTACGTGTACGCCTCGATCAGCGACGGCCCGCTGCCCTCGCGGGCCCGCTTCAGCGCCTGCTGCGTGACGGCGTACGTCGCGAGGACGTCGTTGCCGTCGACGCGGACGCCCGGGAAGCCGAAGCCGGCGGCGCGCTGGTACAGCGGGATCCGGGTCTGCCGGTCGATCGGCTCCGAGATCGCCCACTGGTTGTTCTGGCAGAAGAACACCACCGGCGCATTGAAGACCGAGGCCCAGATGAAGGCCTCGTTCACGTCGCCCTGGCTGCTGGCGCCGTCACCGAAGTACGCGATCGTCGCCTCGCCGGTGTCGGCGTCGCCGATCGCGTGGTCGCGCTGCTGGCCCATCGCGTACCCGGTCGCGTGCAGCGTCTGGGCGCCGATCACGATCGTGTACAGGTGGAAGTTGTTGTCCTTGGGGTCCCACGCGCCCTGGTCGACGCCACGGAACAGGCCGAGCAGGTTCAGCGGGTTGACGCCCTGGCACCACGCGACGCCGTGCTCGCGGTACGTCGGGAAGACCATGTCCTTCTCGTTGAGCGCACGGCCGGAGCCGATCTGCGCGGCCTCCTGGCCGAGCAGCGACGCCCACAGGCCGAGCTCACCCTGACGCTGCAGGGCGGTCGCCTCGGCGTCGATCCGGCGGACCAGGACCATGTCCCGGTAGAAACCCTTGATCGCCTCGTCGTCGAGGTCGAACGAGTAGTCCGGGTGCTCGACGCGCTCACCTTCGGGCGTCAGGAGCTGGACGAACTCGACCTCCTCGGAGGCCTGGGGCGGACTGACCGGCGCCTCGTGGGGCGCGAACACTTCCGGGGCAGGGCCCGGCACCGACTCACTCACATGCACTCCTCGGGTTCGAGCGCGGGATCGCCGCGACCGCAACGTTGCACGGGGGCCGGCCCCTTCAGCCGGGTGAGGCTTCGCAGGCAGGTCCGCGTGATTCCAGGGGTTGATGCACTGTTGGTAGTGGACCTCCTCACTGGTCTCACTCCCATCTTGCCGGACACCGTACCGACCAGGTGCCTGATCCGCTAACTGTCTGGACTCCGGCGGGTACGGCGGTACCGAAATCGGTCCTGCGCTGAGACACCAGTCCAGCTACTGGTCCTATCGGCAGGCTCATATTACAGAGATCCGGCGTCTCGACAACAAGTGTCACAAGTTGGTGTCGACCTGGCGCGGCCTGGCGGGATACCGCTGCCGGATGGCCGGATCTCACCTTGCGCGCGCCCGCGCGCGAGCCGTAACGTAAGTATCGTTCCTGCAAGACGCCCCTGACATTTCGAGGAGTTCCGCGATGGCGCCGCGCACTGGTGACACCGTCGCGCCGGCCGGTGTGGCCGAGACCGGTCCCCGGCCGGCCTCCGGCGCGATGATCTGGACCGCGCTCGCGGTCGTGTACGTCGTCTGGGGCTCGACGTACCTCGCGATCCGGGTCGTGGTGGAGGCCGAGATCCCGCCGATGCTCGGGATGGCCACCCGGTTCCTCACGGCCGCCGTGCTGATGGCCACCGCCCTGGCGCTCAAGTCGGGGTGGCAGCGGCTGCGGATCACCCGCCAGGAGGCGATCGGCGCGGCCACGGTCGGTGTCCTGCTGCTTGCCTTCGGCAACGGCGCGGTGGCGATCGCGGAGCAGACCGTGCCGTCCGGGCTGGCGGCGCTGCTGGTCGCCGCGATCCCGCTGTGGCTGATGCTGCTCCGGGTCGGCGGCGGCGAGCGTCCGCGCGCGCTGACCTGGGTCGGCGTACTGATCGGGTTCGGCGGGGCCGCGCTGCTCGCGCTGTCAGGTGGCAACACGAGCGCGAAACCGCTGTCGGTCGCGATCCTGGTCGTCGGCACGATCTGCTGGGCGATCGGTTCCCGGTACGCCCCGCGGCTCGGCCTGCCCCGCGACCCGCTGGTCACGGCGCTCTACGAGATGGTCTTCGGCGGTACGGCGATGGTGCTGATCGGCGTACTGCGCGGCGAGCCGGCGCGGGTGCACCTGGACTCGATCCACGGCACCGGCTGGATCGGGCTGGCGTACCTCGTGGTGTTCGGGTCGCTGCTGGCGTACACGGCGTACTCGTACCTGCTCGCGAACGCGCCGATCTCGCTGGTCGGGACGTACGCGTACGTGAACCCGGCGGTCGCGGTGTTCCTCGGCTGGCTGATCCTCGGCGAGAGCCTGACCTGGCAGATCCTGCTCGGCGGTGCGGTGATCATCGTCGGCGTCGCGCTCGTCGTCACCGCCGAGCGCCGGCGGCGCTGACTCCCGGCTGAGCTCCCGGGGACAAGGAAAGACCCGGGCCCAAGGGACCCGGGTCTCCCACCGCTGCCGATGCGCGCGGCAGCGGGCCTGGCTGCCGGTCGCACCCTGCCCCGAAAAAACACGGCGCGAAACTCCGGCAATGGTTCCAAATTGTTCCGACGAATCATGCTATTGCCAATTCGGCAGCCACCGAGCCCACCGAAACAATCTTCCGATTCACCGGGCATCCGTCACCCGCGCTGACTCAACGACGTACCCGGGATGCGGTTACGGGTACTTCCGTCTCAACTTCCGCTCGCTCTCCCGACCGCACTGTTACCGGCAAGTTGCCTGGTCAGGGCGAGATTCGTTGCCTTGTCAGGCAAGTCATCACCGGCCAGGTATGGGCGCCCGCGGCCCAGAAATAGTTGACGAAAAAGTTTGTAACCGGTCGTGCCAGGTGTCGTTACCAGTAAGACGAATCCGTCAAAACCCGAAAGGAAACCTGGCATAATGCAGGTAACTCGCAAGATCGTCGCCGCGGCAGCGGTGGCGACTGTCGCCACCCTCGGTCTGGCCACCGTCGTGAGCGCCAACGTTCTCGACGACGCGCAGCAGAAGGCCCAGGTCACCGGCCTGGCCGACTCCGTGTCGGCGGCGAGCAAGGACTACAAGGGCGGCCCGCACTGGGCGTGGGTCAAGAAGGACGGCTCCCTGGTTGCCATCGACGACAACAACGTCGGCCCGGTCCAGGCCTGCCACAACTTCGGCTCCGCGACCGGCATCGGCGGCAACGTCCCGGTCAGCGACGTCGTCGGCATCGTCGGCTGGGGCAACGACGGCAACAGCGTGACCGCCGTCAAGACCTGCGAGCAGGACAACGAGCAGAACAACCGCAAGTGGGTCAAGGCTGACAAGAACGGCCTGATCTCGGTGAGCAACAACAACCTGGGCCCGTGGCAGGTCTGCCACAACGAGATCTCCGGCACCGGTATCGGCGGCAACGTCCCGCTGACGAACCTGTCGGGCATCCTGGGCTTCGACAACGACGGCAACTCCGTCGACACGCTCAAGACCTGCGAGCAGGACTCCGAGCAGAACAACTGACCCTCCCTGGTCAGTGATGCAGGACCCGAAAGAGTCACCTCGGTGGGGTGACTGATTCGGTGCAACACCGCGGCGCCGGGAGCAAGCCTCACTCCTCCCGGCGCCGCTTCTTTGTGCCCACATCCCCCAGCTGCACCCCGCCGTTTCGCGAACTGGCGATAGGTGGTGGTGTCTGGTGACAGGCAATGGCCTATCTCCGGTCCCCGGCGGGTGTTCCCGGTCCGGGCTTCAGAGATTGCGGAGGTCTACGCAGGAGCCGTTGGGGAGGTCTCGGGAGAGCAAGGACCAGATGCCGGCGGCGGCTGATTCCGGGGTGCTGAGGGCGCCGGTGCGCTCGAGTTCGTGGAAGCGGCCGACGGACGGGAAGTCGCTCTCGGAGGTCGCGCGGATCTCGGACTGCATCGCGGTGTCCACGACGCCCGGCGCGACGGCGATGATCCGGCAGCCGTCGGCGGGCTGTTCCTGCCCGACGGTCCGCACCCAGTGCTCGACGGCTGCCTTGCCGGCGTTGTACGACGACCACCCGGCGTACGCCGTCTTCGCGGCGCCGGACGACAACATGATCAGGTGCCGCTCACAGGTCAGATGCGCGGACGCCCGCAGAAACGCAGCCCCCAGCACCTGCGGCGCCGCGGAGTTCAGCAGTACTGCGCGCTCGTAGGCATCCGGGTCGACACCGGCCGCAGGCCCGATAGGCGTGATCGTCCCGGCGTTGTGGACGAACACGACCCGCTCCCCGTCGTACGCCGCCAACTCATCCCCGAAGTGCCGCGCCACCCGCCCCCAGTCCGCAGGATTCGCAAGATCAGCCCGCAAGTGCTCCGCCGTACCGCCACTCCGCGAGATGTCGACAACCCGAGGCCCCACAAACGGCACGGCGGCCGCCAACGCAGCCCCGATCCCCGCCGACGCCCCCGAAATCCAAACCAGTGTGCTCATCGGCCGACGACCGAGATCACTGACGCCAGGCTCGCGCGACCTTGAGGAACAGATCGTTGGCTTCGGGTTCGCCGATGGTGACTCGGATGCCTTCGCCGGGGAAGGGGCGGACGGAGACGCCTTCGGACTGGACTGCTTCGGCGAACTTGGTGGTGTCGTCGCCGAGGTCCAACCAGACGAAGTTCGTTTCGGTCTCGGGGACGGTCCAGCCGGCCTCGCGAAGCGCGGTGACTACGCGGTGGCGCTCTTCGACCAGGGCGTCCACGCGTTCCAGGAGCTCGTCCTCGACGGCCAGCGACGCGATCGCGGCGGCCTGGGCGATGTGGCTGACGCCGAACGGGAGTGCGCACTTGCGGATCGCGGCGACCACCGGCGGGTGGCCGACGGCGTACCCGACGCGGAAGCCGGCGAGGCCGTACGCCTTGGAGAAGGTTCGCAGGACCAGCACGTTCGGGCGGTCGCGGTACAGCTCGATGCCGTCGACCACGTCGGTCTCGCGGACGAACTCGCGGTACGCCTCGTCCACCACGACCAGCACGTTCGACGGTACGGCGTCCAGGAAGCCGAGCAGCTCGTCGCGGCGGACCACCGGGCCGGTCGGGTTGTTCGGCGTACAGACCAGCACGACCTTGGTGCGGTCGGTGATCGCGGCCTCCATCGCCTTGAAGTCGTGGCGCGCCTCGGCGGTCAGCGGGACCTGGACCGACGTCGCGCCGGTCAGCTGGACCGCGATCGGGTACGCCTCGAACGAGCGCCAGGCGTAGACCACCTCGTCACCGTCCGCCACGGTCGCCTGCAGCAGGTGGTAGAGCAGCGCGACGGAGCCGGTGCCGACAGCGAGGTCGCTCACGGGTACGTCGAACCGCGCCGACAACGCCTCGAGCAGGTCGACCGCGCCCATGTCCGGGTAGCGGTTCATCTGCGCGGCGGCCTCGGTCGCGGCGGCGAGCACCCCGGGGAGCGGCGGGTACGGGTTCTCGTTGCTGGACAGCTTGTACGTCGGCCGGCCGTCGGTGCGCGCCGGCGGACGGCCGGGCTTGTAAGCCGCGACATCGTCCAGGCAGGCGCGAAAGCGGACCTCGTTGTCAGGGGTCATGCCCGCAGGTTAGTCCTTACCGCACCCCGGAACCACCCTCCCCGGAGCGACCTGCCGCACACCGTTTGACTCGCGGCACGGTGAGCCTCAAACTGACTGATTGTCGGACAATCAGGGGATCTGGCAATGGATCTCAACGTCGTCGGGAGGGTGTTCATGGGGCAGCCGCTGGAGTGGGGTCGCCGGTATCTGATGGTCCGTCCGGACCACTTCCGGATCGACTACGTGATCAACCCGTACATGTCGACGCAGGACCAGCCGGACCCGGAGCTCACGCTCAAGCAGTGGGAGTCGCTGCGGCAGGCGATCGTGGACGCGGGCGGCGAGGTCGAGGTGCTGGCGCAGCGGGCCGACTCGCCCGACATGGTGTACGCGATGAACCTCGGGCTGGCGGCCGCGGACGGGCGCGCGATGCTCTCGCACATGCGGTTCGAGCCGCGCCGGAAGGAGTCGCTGAGCGCGGCGGAGTGGTTCACCGGGCACGGGTTCCGGCTGGACCGGGTCGGCGGCGAGGGCGTCGGGCCGCACTTCGAGTCCGGGGACGCGTTCGTGTTCGGCGACAGCCTGGTCGTCGGGTACGGGCCGCGGACCGACGCGGAGGCGCTCAAGCACCTGGCGACCGAGTGGGACGTCCGGGTCCGCGGGCTGCGGATCGCGCACGAGGGGATGTACCACCTCGACCTGCCGTTCTGCCCGGTGGACAGCACGCACGCGATGATCTACCCGCCGGCGTTCGACGCGGCGAGCCAGGCGGAGCTGTCCGGGATCGTGCCGGACCCGATCGTGCTCACCGACGAGGAGGCGTTCGCGTTCACCGCGAACTCGATCGTGGTCGGCGAGACGATCATCATGCCGGCCTGCTCACCGCGGCTCCGGGAGATCTTCGAGGGCCTCGGGCTGCGGGTCGTCGTCCTCGACCTCTCCGAGTTCCACAAGGGCGGCGGCTCGGCCCGCTGCCTCACCAACCCGCTTGACTTCCCCCTCACCCCCATCGCCGCCCCGGGCGGCGAGCTCCATCTCCCCGCCTGACACTCCCACCCCTAGCCAGCCAGTCTGTTCCCCTCGCCCGCGCGGCCAGGCGCGAGCACGGTGCGGCGGGGGAGAGGGCAGGGCGAAGCCGGTGCGGGCGGGACGAGGCCGGCTCGTGCACGGCGCGGCGGGCGGGGGCGGCCGGGGGCCGGGGCGACGGCGTGGGGCGAGCCCAGCGCGGGTGAGACGAGACGGCCCGGGCTCGGCGCGGACGGCACCGGCTCGGCACCGGCACGGCGCGGGCACGGCGCGGGCACGGCACCCGCTCGGTGCGTGCACGGCACCCGCTCGGTGCGGGCACGACGCGCGGCGAGGGCGCTAGGTTCCGTGGTCGTCTGCGGGTTACTTGCCGGTGGTCCAGATGATGTCGAGGGTTTCGGGGTCCCAGCCGTAGCCGCGTAGCCAGCGGAGGGCTTCCTTCTTGCCGTTGGGGGCGAAGACCTCGATGACGACCGAGATGGCTTCGGGGTTGTTCGGGTCGGTCTTGGACTTGGTGTACGTCGCCTGGAAGCCGGGGCCGATGTACGGGAGCTGGGCGAGGATCGGGTACTTCATCTGCAGGCGGTTCTGGGTCTGGGAGAAGTTGCGGCCGGCTTCGGCCTCCAGTTCCTGCTCCTGCTCGGGGTTGTTCTTGGTCCACTCCCGGCCCTCGGCGCTGTTCGCGTACAGGTACATCTTGACGCTCAGCGGGTCGTTGCCCGAGGTGAACTTCTGGGTGTAGCTCTGGAAGCCGCGCCGGGTCCCGACCAGGGTGTGCTCGCCCGCCTTGATCTCGACGTCGCCGTTCGCGGGGATCTCGTGGCCGTCCAGGGTCAGGGTCAGGTCGTTCGGGATCGACGTCACGGACAGCGTGGTCTGCGACCCGCCGCCGCGGAACAGCACCACACCGCCGATCACGATCAGGACGACCGCCAGCGCGACGACGGCGATCGCGAAGGGCCGCCGGTTCTCGTCCAGCATCCGATGCTCCTGTCCTTGCTCAGCTCGCCGCTTGCGGCGCGTTCTTCAGCCGGAAGACCCAGAACTGGCCGCCGACGCCGTACAGGTGGGTGGCCTCCGGGACGTGCTGCCCGAGCGACCCCGAGGCCGAGTTGTAGCCGCCGCCTTCCTTGCCCCACGGTCCGACGTACAGGTAGGTGTGTCCCGGGCCGTTCAGGATGTCGCCCGGCTTCATGCCGCCCGGCGGCTCCCCGTGCCAGTAGTCGTACTTCCCGGAGCTCTGCATGTAGTCGAACTGGACCCCGGTCGACACCTTCGGGAACTCCGGGTCGGCGCCGCTCATCCGCATCACGGTCGCGACGAAGCGTCCGCAGTCACTGTAGGGCAGGTACCCGCTCGAGCCGTCGTTGTACTCCTCCATCGCCGCGACGAACTCCGGCTTCGCGAGGCTCGCGTCGGTGCCGTCGTGACCGCCCTCGGGCCAGGCCAGGTTCTTCGCGACCTCGGCGATGTTGCCGCTGCCGGCGCCGCAGCCGCCGCCGGTACTCGCCGGGTTCGCCCCGCCGCCCGCCGGCGCCGAGCCGGCGAACTGGTCGAACACCCGCCGCGCGTTCGCCTTGCGCTCGACGTACGTCTGGTGGTTCGGGTTCTCGTGGCCGAGGAACCGCTCGAACCGGTGGCCGAACTCGTACGCCGCCTGCTCGACGGTGGTCGCCGCCTTGAGCGCGTCGCCCGCGGGCTTCTCCGGGAGCGGGCCCTGGCCGCGGAGCTGCTTGAGCAGGAACTCCAGCTGGTAGGCCAGGGAGCCGATCACCTCGTCCTGGACGCCGTCGTCCCGGGACGGGTTGATCATCTTGCCGGCCGGCGTCCACTGCACGATGCCCCAGCCGAGCGGCGAGTCGACCACGTCCGCGGGCTTGCTGATCACGCCCGGGTCGGTGTTCTGCAGGCGCTGCGGCTCCACGCTGGACTCGGCGATCATGTTGCCGACGATGCCGGCGGCCTGCTCCTTGCTGAAGCCGTTCTGGACGAAGAAGTTGAAGGCCTTCTGCTGGTTGTTGGACCCGGACAGGTTGCCGTCGATGCAGTTGCAGGGATCGCCGCCCTCGGGGGTCTGGACGATGAACGGGTTCTCCTCCGGGATCGGAGCGATCGACCAGTCGTTGTTGTTCTCCTTGTCGACCCACATCTCCCAGTGCAGGTGCACGCCGGAGTACCCGATCGGGGCGCCCTGGCCGTCGGTGCCTTCGTCGAGGATGCCGGTGGTGCCGATCGGGTCGCCGCGCTTGACCTCGGCGCCGTCACGGACCGTGATGGTCTTCATCGGCTTGTACCGCGTCTCGACCTGCTCGCGGCGGATCCGGACCTCGCCGTCGGACGCCTTGACGACCTTGCCGTCGTGGGACGCGTAGACCTTGGCGTCCTCGTCGACCTTGAAGTCGTAGCCCTTGTGGATGAAGGTCCAGTCGCCGTCGATCTGCTGGCGGTCGGTCGGGTAGCCGAACAGGCTCTCGGACTGGGACTGCTGCGCGCACTGCGCCTCGGCCGATCCCATCCCGGCGAACACGCTGAGCAGCATGAGGAGCGCGAGGACCAGCGCCAATCCGAAGAACACCACGGCGCCACCGATGGCGCGCAGCGTCTTGCCGGCATCCATGCCCTGGTCCCTCCCTCACTCGAGTGGTCTTCCCGCGCCGGTCCGCGGGAAGGGGGCGGCCACTGGGGGAAATGCTGCCCGAAAACCGGGTCATCATGTCGCGAGTTATCCACAGGCCGGGCCGGTGGGGCGGGGCGGGCGCGACAACGAACCGGGTCTGGACGAGAATCTTCCCATGTACGAACGGCTGCGGGTGGACCGCTCGACCACGGTGGACCGGGTGGTCGACGCGCTGCGGTCCGCGCTGTTCGCCGGTGACCTGCAACCCGGTACGCCGCTGCGCGAGCAGCCCCTCGCCGAGGCGCTCGGCGTCGCCCGGAGCACGATCCGGGAGGCGATGACGATGCTGGTCACCGAGGGCCTCGCGGTCCGCGAGCCGAACAAGGGGGTCAGTGTCGCGACCCTGGCCCCGGAGGCGGTGGCCGACATCTGCCGGGCCCGGTTCGTGCTCGAGTCCGCCGGGATCCGGGCCTGGTTCGACGCCGACGAGGCGGCCCGGGAGCGGGTCCGGGAGGCGATGCGGGTGTTCGCCGCGACTGCCAAGGACGGCGCCGACCCGGAGGCGATGACCGAGACCCATCTGGCCATCCACCGGAGTCTGGTCGCGCTCACCGGCAGTGAGCGGCTGATCGCCACCGCGGACTCGGTCACCGGCGAGGCCCGGCTCGCGCTGGCCCGGGTGGACGCGTTGCGGCAGGACGCGCGCCAGCAGGTCGCGTCCCACCGCAAGCTCATCCGGCTGCTCGAGCGTGGCGAGCTCGACGAGTGCGTCGAAGAGCTCCGCCGTCACCTTGCCGGCGCCGAGGAGTCCCTCCTCGAAGCCATCGCGATGCCTCCCGCCTGACCGCCGTACGAGCTGGCTAACCCGCTCAACTGGAGGGTTGCCCATTCAAAATTCGGGTGGGCAACCCTCCAGTTCGAGCGTTACCCCCCAACCTGGAGGGTTCGCGCGGGCCGGTGGGACGGGGGTGGGGGGTCAGGCCAGGCCGTCCGCCGTCACGTCGTACGTCGTCGTGCCGACGCGGAGGCCGGTCAGCCGGGCATCAGGGTCGAGGTGCGCGACCTGGGGGTTCGCGGTGACGGTGCCGTCCAGCGCGACCTCGATGCCGAAGATCCCCTCCAGGACGAGGCTGACCCAGGCGCCGGACGACGAGCAGGACCAGTCGATCAGGTACGGGAACTGCGGCGGCGACTTTCGCGCCCCGCCCGCCATCGCGGGCTGCGCCTCCTCCACGAAGTGCGCCTGACCGCACGGCCCCTGGTTGGCGGTCTTCGCGAGCCCCGGCAGCCAGTCCAGCAGTACGTCGCCACGCCCGAGCGCGAACAGTGCGCGACCGGCGTCCGCCGGCCAGGCCGGGTAGGCGCCGTTCCACTGGTGGTCCGGGCGGACGCTGAAGGCGGCGTCGGCGTCGTACGGCGACAGGGCGCGCATCCACGTCGGCGTCTGCAGCTCGCGCTGGAAGAACGCCACCATCTCGGCGCACTGCGACTCGGACAGGTCGTCGGGGATCGTCGTACCGACGATGTTGAAGTCGTAGCAGTGCCGCACCGGGACGAGCGAACCGTCCGGTTGCCTCGCGTGCCAGAAGCCCTTGCCCTCGACGTACAGCTCGTTGACGTGCGCGGCCTGGGCCGACGCCTCCTTGCGCAGCAGCGCGGCGCGGTCGGCGTCGCCGGAACGGTCGGCGATCTCAGCGGCGACCCGCATGCACCACACGTTGGCAGCGTTGAAGCTGGCCACCTCGTGCACGTAGCTGCTGACGCACTCCAGCAGGTTGTCGATGCCGCCGTAGTCGGCCAGTGCGTGCTCACCACGCAGACCGCGCCATGCGGTCGCCCAGTCGTGCACGTGTTCGCCAACCTGCTTCGGACCGACCTGGGCATCCAGGAACGCCGCGTCGCCGGTGAAGCGCACGTAGTCCCGCACCAGCCGGGTCATGGCGAAGTCGTTGACCGAGTACCAGTAGCCGACCGGTCCGCCGGTGAGCCACTCGGTGCCGAAGTGCTTGTGCGTGTCGAGGTCGATCCAGTGCTCGATGTGCTTCCGCATCGGCTCCGGGTCGAGCAGCGCATGCGTCAGCGACGAGAGGCTGTAGTCCCAGATGAACGTGGTGGTCTGCCAGTACCGCGGCATCAACGTGTCGTACGTCCGCCCGATCACGCTGGCCGGGTTGTCCCGCCGGAACCAGATGACCCCCAGCACACCCCACCAGTACAGCTTCCGCAGCGCCTCGTTCGACGTCTCCAGGACCGGCAGCGCGCCGCTGAACCCGTCACTGGCCGGGTCGAACGCGTCGGCGATCGCGACGTCCCACATGCTCTCAGCCACCGAGATCACGGCAGGTACGTCTGCCACGCAGACGTCGAAGTGCTCCGTTGCCTCTTCCAACGATCCCGCCAGCACGTGCACATAGGAGAGCCGCGCACGCCCCTCCGCGTCCAGTACGACGGTTGCCTCGAGCATCGTCCTGTCCACGGTGCTGGGCACATCGAGACCTTGCACACTGACGGCCGATCCGGACTCGCCGGTGCCGACAACCCGATCGCCGACAACCTGCAGGGTGTTCGGCTCGGAGGGCGGCTCCGGGCGCAACCAGCCGGACGACGAGCGGGTCGCGGTACTGGCCAGTGAAAGCCCCAGTCGGACAGAACGCCCCGGGTGCCCGGAGATGTCCAGTTGTACGACGACAGCCGGCCTGCCCGGAGCGCAGGCGGTGGTGGTGCGGACGGCGAGGCCGTCGACTGTGGTGGAGCGGACCACGCAGTCCGGGCGCCACACGACCTCGACCGTTCCGCCGTACGAGCGTGCCAGTCGCCCGTCGACGTACAGCTGGCCGGTGATCGTGTCGCCATGCGAGTACGGCGGGAAGTTCACGCTGCGGATCGCCAGCACGTCGTGGTCGACCTGCGCGGTGCCCAGGAAGTTCGTCAGCCCGGGCGGGTTGAACATGTCGTCGTACGTGTGCGTGAGGACGTCGCTGGCCAGGTCGGCGCTGCGGGGAATCATGAGGGGTCGGCCCAATCGGTGTTCGGGAGCAGGGGATACCAGTCGGGGCGGGCTGGGTCGCGGTCGTAGGGGTACGGGCCGAGTTCGCGGAAGAGTTCGGCGTATTCGGCGAGCTTGTCGCGGTCGAGCTCGACGCCGAGCCCCGGCGCGTCGGGGACGGCGATCGCGCCGTCGACGTACGGGAGCTTGCCGCCGGCGATGATGTCGTTGCGCAGGTGGTGGTAGTGCGCGTCCGCGGCGAACGACAGGTTCGGTACGACGGCGCCGAGGTGCAGCATCGTCGCCAGCTGGATGCCGAGCTCGCCCGACGAGTGCACGGCCACGCCGAGCTGGAACGTCTCGCAGACGCCGGCCGCCTTGATGCACGGCCGGATCCCGCCCCAGAACGTGGTGTCGAGCAGGATCACGTCGACGGCCGGGTCGCGGACGTTGGCGGCGAGCTGCTCGAAGTTCACCACGACGGTGTTCGTGGCCAGCGGGATCGAGGTCTTGGAGCGGACCCGGCGCATCCCGTTCAGGCCCCAGGTCGGGTCCTCGAGGTAATCGTTGTCGAGGTCCTCGATGCCGCGCGCGAACCGGATCGCCTCCTCGACGCCGAAAGCCCCGTTCGGGTCGAACCGCACGCGGTGTCCGGGGAACGCCTCCGCCAGCGCCCGGAAGCACTCGCGCTCGTAGTCCGGCGGAAACACGCCGCCCTTCAGTTTGTGCACGCTGAAGCCGTGCTCGTCGACCAGCGAGCGGGCGTGCGCCACCAACTGGTCCGCCGTACGGATCTCGCCGGTGCCGTCGTCGTTCGGGTGCCGGAAGAACAGGTAGCTCGCGAACGGCACCCGCGAGCGCACCTTGCCGCCGAGCAGTTCGTGCACCGGTACGCCGAGGTGGCGGCCCTGCAGGTCCAGGCAGGCGAACTCGATGGCCGCGAGCAACTGCGTGCGGTTGTTGTAGAGGCTCGCCGTCGGGTTCGCGAGCATCCAGCGCAACGCCTCGGTGCGGGCCGGGTCGTGCCCGACCAGGTACTCCTTGAGCCCCGCGACCGCGGCCTCGGCGCTCTGGCCTCCGCCGCCCATCTCGCCCAGGCCGATCAGTCCGTTGTCGGCCTCGACCTCCACGACAGTTCGTACGAAACGTCCCCAGTGCGCTCCGTTGCTGTGCCGCAGCGGCGCCTCCAACGGCATCGTGACCGTGGTCGCGCGTACGTCGACGATCTTCACTTCGCGTCCTCCGGCAGTGCGACGGCGAGCCCGGCGGTCAGGCCGCCGTCCACCTTGACGTCCGCGCCGGTCACGAACGACGCGGCCGACGAGGACAGGAAGTAGATGACCTCGGCAACCTCGCCCGGCGTCGCGACCCGGCCGAGCGGGTGCGAGCGGCCCCATTCGGCGACCACCTCGTCGGTCGTCCGGCCGCCGGCGAACTGCGCGGCCGACGTCCGCAGCATCGGGGTGTCGACCGAGCCCGGACAGACCGCGTTCACACGGATCCCGTCCGGGGCGTGGTCGACGGCCATCGCGCGGACCAGGCTGAGCAGTGCGCCCTTCCCCATCGAGTACGCCGCGACGCTCGTCTGCGCGGCGTACGCCTGGACGGACGCGACCACCACGACACTGCCGCCGCGCGGCAGCTTCGGGACGAACGCCTGGCAGGCGAAGAACACGCCGCCGACGTTCACCGCCATCACCTCGTCGTAGACGTTCCAGGGCGTGTCAACCACGGTCCCGTACCGTTGAACGCCCGCCGCACAAACCAGCACATCCACCGCGCCGATCTCCTCCGCGACGGAGGCCAGCGCCGCCCGATCCGAGACATCTACTTGAACGCCAGTCACCCGACCGCCCAGAACTGCGGAAGATGGAGTGGCTCCTGCGTCAGCACCCCCGGGTAGCCCGGTGGGCTCCTGGCCGTCTCCACCATGCACCGCCGACCCCCGCGCACCGCCGGCATCCACCGCCGGCTGTTGCTCGGCTCCCGTGGGCACCGGGGTCGGGCTGTTGAGGGCGGACTCGAGTGCGGACAGCGCCTCCGCGTCGCGGTCCAGGGCTACCACGTGGTCGCCGGCGGCGACGAAGCGTTCGACTGCCCCACGGCCGATCCCGGCGGCACCACCGGTGACGACGACGGTGCGAGGACCCGACTCCAGGGCCATCACAATCCTCCATTCGGCTGCGCCCCGCGCTCGCCGGGGCGGCGAGCGGGGGATTGTGATGGCGTGGCGGTTCTCATATATGTCCTCCGAGAATCAGAACTGACCGAGGGCGAGGCCCCGGGAGAAGAAGCGTTGGGCGGCGAGGAACAGGATCACGGTCGGCAGCGAGACCAGCAGGCCGCCGGCCAGCACGGTCGGCAGGGCCGCACCGCCGTACGTGCTCTGCAGGCCGGTGAGCGCGGGCATGATCGGGCGCACCGACTCCGACTGGCTCAGGGTCAGGCCGAGCAGCAGGTCGTTCCAGACGAAGGTCGCCTGCAGGATGAAGATCGCGGCCAGCGCCGACCCCGCCATCGGCAGGTAGATGCTGCGGAAGATCCGGAACAGCCCGCCACCGTCCACCACGGCCGCCTCGAAGACGCTGCGGGCGATCCCGGTGAAGAAGTTCCGCATCACGAACGCCGAGAACGGCACGCTGATCGCGGTGTAGACCACGATCATCCCGGTCCGGGTGTCGTACAGCCCGGAGTTCGCGTACCCGGAGAACAGCGGCATCAGGATCATCTGCAGCGGGAAGATCGTCCCGCCGAAGATGAACACGAACCACAGGAAGCCACGCTTCAACCGCAGTACGACGATCGCGTACCCGGCCGCCGCGCCGATCAGCACCGCCAGCACCGGCGCGACCACGCTGTACATCGTGGTCGCGACCAACGTATCGCCGAGCGCCGCCTTGCTCCAGGCGTCCCCGAAGTTCGTGAACAGCGAGAAACCACCCGGCTTCCACACCGTCTTGGCGTCGTACCCGTCGACGGACTTGGCCGCGTTGACGATCAACAGGTAGATCGGGGCCAGCCAGATCAGCCCCAGCAGTACGAGGAACCCCGTCCTAACCTTGCTCACGGGCGTCCCCCAACTGGTAGCGCAGGTAGAGGATCGACGCCGCGAACGTGACCAGGCTGAGGAACAGCGCGATCGCCGCCCCCTGGCCGTAGTCGTTCAGCACGAAGGTCTCCTTGTACATCGAGAGGGCCAGGGTCTCTGACGACGTACCGGGGCCGCCCTGGGTCATCACCCACACCACATCGAAGGTTTTCAGGCTTCCGACGATCGACAGTCCGATGACGACTGTGGTGATGGCCCTGAGCTGTGGCCAGAGGTGATGGCGGAACAGGCTGAAGCCCTCGGCTCCGTCCAGGCGGGCGGCCTCCAGGGGCTCCGTCGGGATGGACTGGAGGCCGACCACGAAGAGGAGTGCGTTGACGCCGGCCGCCTGCCAGGTGGTGGCGACGATCATCATCAGTGTGTTGCCCGGGCCGGACTGCAGCCAGCCGGTGTGCTCGCCGGGCAGCCCGAAGAAGCCGAGCGCCTGGCCGAGCGCGCCGTCCGGCTGCAGTACGAAGCCCCAGATGACGCCGACCGCGACACCGGAGATCGCGTACGGCAGCAGGAACGGCAGCCGCAGCCAGGTGCCCCACTTGTGGCCGTAGGTGAGTACGGCCACCAGCAGTCCGAGCACGACCGGCAGCGTGATCATGCCGACGACCCACAGCAGGGTGTTGACCAGTGCCCCGATCAGGTCGGGGTCACTGAACATCGCCTTGTAGTTGGCCAGCCCGGACCACACCGGTGAGGCGAGCCCGTCGTAGTCGGTGAAACTGACGTACGTCGTCCACAGGAACGGCAGGTACAGGAGCAGCGCGACGACAGCTACAGCCGGCAGTCCGAACAGTGGAGCCGCCCGCGCACCGGTGCGATCCTTCACTTCTGCTTGGCCCAGTACGCGTCCGCCTCGGCCTGGATCTTCTGCAGGCCCGGCATCGGGTCACCCGGCTTGGTCACGAACGCCCCGAACACCTCGAGCGCCTTGTTCGCGACCGGCACCGGCGTCGCCTCGAACCAGCGGTTGATCAGCCGGTACCCGTCCCCGCCGACGTCCTTGTTCAGCTTCGCCAGGCCCGGGTCCTTGACCTCGGCCTTCGGGTTGAACGACAGGTCGCCGCGCGAGTTCGCCCACGCGGTCTGCGCCTCCGGCGTGACCCACCAGTCGGTCCACTTCTTCACCGTCGACGCGTGGTCGCTGGCGGCGGCCGAACACACCGGGCCGGTCTCGAAGATCATCGAGGTCTTGGGCAGCGCCGGGTTCACGTTCGGGATCACGAAGAAGTCGTAGTCGGTGCCGGCCTTCATCTTCAGCGTGTTCAGGTTGCCGCTGAACCAGGTGCCGAAGTTGATCATCGCGACGTCGCCGTTCTTCAGCTGCGCCTGCGGCTCGGTCTTCGCACCCGGGTCGCTGAAGTACCCGGCCTCGATCATCTTCTTCCAGTCGTTCATCACCTCGACCACACCCGGGTCGGTGTACTTCGCCTTGCCGGCCGCGATCGCGTCGTACAGGTCGGGGTCCTTGCCGGCCAGCAGCGTCTCGAACCAGACGAACGAGAACAGGATGTTGGTCTGGTAGAACGGCTTCACGCCGGTCGCCTTGACCTTGTCCGCGACCTGGATCAGCTCGGCCCAGGTCTTCGGGGTCTCGGTGATGCCGGCCTTCTTGAAGACGGCCTTGTTGTAGTACATCACCCAGTAGCCGGCGTTGAGCGGCACGCAGTACTGCTTGTCGCCGTAGGTGAAGTACTGCTTGAGCTGCTCGGGGATGTTGCCGTCGGCAATCGCCTTGTTCCACTGCTCGGTGGTCTCGGCGACCAGCTTCTGGTCGACCAGGTCCTGGAGCTCCTTGCCGGTGTGCCAGGTGAACAGGTCGGCCTTCTCCTTGGTCCGGAACGACGACCGGATGAAGGCGGTGTAGGTGTTCGAGTCGGAGTACCCGACCGGCTCCATGCCGACGCCGATGTCCTTCTTGCTGGCCGCGCCGACCTGGGTGAAGGCGTCCTTCCAGCCGCCCTTGTCGTTGTAGAACTTCAGCGAGTCGACCGGCTTGTCCTCACCCTTCTTCGGGGCAGCGGCGCCCCCTCCTCCACAGGCGGAGAGCGCGAGCGCGCCGGCGATCACCAGGGCAGCCAGCGCCTTGCGGTTCGTCTTGCGTTGCATTGGTACGTCCTTCCAGCTCAGGGGTGCTGAAGTCGGTCGTTGATGACGGCGAGGACGCCGTCCAGGTGTTCGCGGGTGAGCAGTTCGGCCAGGTCCTGGTCGCCCGAGCGGACGGCGTCGTAGATCGCGCGGTGCTCGTCCAGGTCGGCCTGGCGGTCGCCGTGGATGTGCAGGATCTCCAGCTGCTCGCGGGCGTTCACGACGGTGACCGACTCGACCACCTCGGCGAGCGTCGCGTTCCCGGAGGCCTGGGCGAGGGAGCGGTGGAAGTCCATGTTCACCTCGGCCAGCTGCGCGTGGTCGCCGGAAGCGATCAGCTCGGCGGCAACCTCGAGATCGTTGGCCATCTGCTCGAGCGCGGACTCGACCCGGGTGCTCGCCGCCAGCGCCGCGACCGGCGGCTCGATCAGGGCCCGCGCCTGCAGGAGCTCCACCAACCGGTCCGGACTCGGCGCCAGCGCGAGCGGGTTCGCCAGGACCAGCCGGCCGACGTTCGGGCCGACGTACACACCGGAGCCGTGCCGGAGCTCCACCGCTCCGGTCGCCTCGAGCCGGCGCAGCGCCTCCCGGACCGTCGGTACGGCGACCTTGAACCGCTCCGCGAGCGACCGCACCGCCTCGAACTGATCACCCGGCGACAGCTTCCGCTCCGCGATCAGCGCGAGCATGGACGTCGCCAGATCGTCCAGCAGGCTGCGCCGTACGACGCCTCCGGTCGCGCTCACTGCGCCGCCGCCAGGGTGACGCCGACGAACCGCGGCCGGTAGATGCTCACGTCGCCGTACAGCTCGTCGCTGACCAGGCTGTTGACGTTGTAGCTGACCAGGAGCGTGTTCCCGCGGCGCAGGTCCGGGTGGTCGTGGGAGTTGTAGGTGATGATGTTCCCGCCGGTCTCGGGGGTCTGGTACAGCTCGACCGGCTTCACCCACGGGCCGGTCGGCGAGCAGGAGAAGTACCCGAGGACACGCTTGCTGAACAGCTCGTTCGTGTCGTGCGTGACGAGCAGGTAGCCGTCCTTCCAGCGGGTCACGCTGTGCTCGTTGGCGACACCCTGGAGCACGCGGACCGAGGCGGTCTCGTCGCTGGACCAGCCCGAGCCGGTCCAGTACTCCCACGGCTTCCCCGTCAGGTCGTCACCACGGACCCGCGCGACGTGCTGGTACTTCGACGCGCCGAGGTCCTCGACGCCGTAGATGTAGGTGTACCCGCCGTCGCGCTGCAGCCACCCGGACCACTGCACGTTCGCACCGGACGGCAGCGGGGTGAGGCTCTTCAGCTTGAACGTCCTGCTGTCGAACCGCGCCAGGTGGTTGCTCGCCCACCGCCAGTCCCACTGGCCTGTGCCGGTCTTCTCGAACCGCAGCGCGACCACGTCGAGGTCCCGGCCGGCGTTGCTGGTCTGCGCGGCTCCGAACCAGTACCAGCCGTTGCTCGGCGGCGGGACGAGCGACGTCGGATTGGCCGCCGTACCGCCGGTGACGGTCGTGAGGCTCTGGCCCTTCTGGATCACGAACGAGTTGTTGAGGAACGGCGTGGTCTTCGGGCGGGTGCCGTCCGGGTTCACCGGGCCGAGGAACGTGTCGGAGAAGACCCACGCCGTCCGGCCGCCGGGCAGCGGCACGGAGTACGTGCTGTCGGCGCCGGTCCAGCCCTTGCCGGTGTCGCTGTAGGCGTTGAGCAACCCCTCGGGCGCCGCGTGCGGCTGCGCCTGAGCGGTCCAATTCGTCTGTACGGCGTCGCAGCTCGCCGCGGGCGCGGCAGCCGCCGAGACAGCGGGGACAGCGAGACCCGCTGCCGTGAGGGACAACGCGAGAACCGCAACCAGTGGGCGTGACATGAAAATGATCAGATCACTTGGTCATTTTCGGTGTCAAGAGTCAGGGTCGGATCAGGGCGCGTACGGAGCGTGGTCCTACCGCCCGGATGGGAGGATCGACGGTATGAAGAACTTGATCATCAGGTTGCTGGCGAACGCGGTGGCGCTGGCCGTGGCGAGCTGGATCGTCGGCGGGATCACCCTGCAGGGCGCGACCACCGGCCAGCGGGTGCTGACGCTGCTGATCGTGGCCGCGATCTTCGGCCTCGTGAACGCGATCGTGAAGCCGGTCGTGAAGGTGCTGTCCTTCCCGCTGCTGATCCTCACCCTCGGGCTGCTGACCTTCGTGATCAACGCCGTCATGCTCTGGCTGACGTCCTGGATCACCGGCAAGCTCGACGTCCAGTTCCACGTCGACGGCTTCTGGTCCGCGCTCTTCGGCGCACTCATCATCAGCATCGTCGGCATGCTCATCAACGCGGTCCTGCCCGAGAAGGCCGAAGTCCGCTAGTGCGCGTCGAGATCGTCTGCACCGGGAACATCTGCCGGTCGCCGATGGGTGAGGTCGTACTGCGGGCCAAGCTGGCCGAGGCGGGGATCGAGGGTGTCGAGGTGACCAGCTCCGGCACCGGCGGCTGGCACGTCGGCGACCCGATGGACCCGCGGGCCGCGGCCGCGCTCCGGCGTCGCGGGTACGACGGCAGCGCGCACCGGGCTCGCCGGTACGAGCGGTCCTGGGAGCGGGACCTGGTCCTCGCGATGGACTCGGGTCACCTCGCCGAGCTCACCCGCGGGGCGGCCTCGGAGCACGTGGTGCTGTTCGCCGAGCTCGACGTACCCGATCCGTACTACGGCGCGGACGACGGCTTCGACGAGGTCCTCGCGCAGGTGGAGACGGCGGCCGACCAGTGGGTCGACCGCCTCCGCCAGCAGCTCTGAATCAGCCCTGAATCAGCTCAGACTCAGCTCTGGCCGATCCGGGTCTTGAGGTCGACGAACCAGTCGGCGGTCGGGTCGAACTCCTTGCCGCCGGCGATCCGCGGGAACTCGATCGCCCGCAGCTCGTCGCCGCGCTCCTCGTCGTGGCCGACCACGCCCGACTCGCCGCGCAGCGCGGCGTCGACGGCGTAGTCCGTGCACTCCTTGATCAGCGCGAGGTCGCGGTCGTTGGCCGCGGCCGAGCGGCTGAAGTAGCCGCTCTTCTGGACCATCGTCTTCTCCGCGCCGATCCGCTCCGCGAACTGCTTCGCGAACCACGCGCCCGGGTTGATGGTGTCCAGCTTGACGTGCCCGAACGGGTCCCGGCCGACCTCCTCGCCGCGGGCCTCCATCTCGGCCACGATCGACGACACCCCGGCGCCCTCGGACAGGAAGATGTTGACGCAGTCCTCGTCGTCCATCACCTTGCGCAGCCGCTCCGCCTCGGCGTCCAGGTCGATCGTTGCCTCCGGCACGTAGACGGCGTCGACGTCCCAGCCGCCCTTGCGCAGGCCGATGCCCGGGTTCCACTCCTGCTCGTCGACCCACCGCTGGTACGCCTCGGCCGTTGCCGCGGTCAACCAGCCGCAGTTCCGGCCCATCACCTCGTGGACGATCAGCATCCGCGGGTTCGAGGAGTGCTCGGCGATGATGTTGCGGGCGAACAGCGCGCCCTGCTCGGCGGCGGTCCACGCGCCCAGGCTCTGCCGGATCGGGACCACGTCGTTGTCGATGGTCTTCGGCAGGCCGACCACGGTCAGGTCGTAGTCGTGCTCCTGCAGGTACGCCGCGAGGTCGGCAGCGGTCGTGTTGGTGTCGTCGCCGCCGATGGTGTGCAGTACGTCGACACCGTCGGCGACGAGGCGCTCCGCGGCGACCTGGAGGGCGTTCTGCCCGTCCTGGATCAGGCCGCGCTTGACCAGGTCGGCGGTGTTGGTCAGCTTCACCCGGCTGTTGCCGATCGGGCTGCCGCCGAACTTGTGCAGCAGCGACGCCTTCTCCCGCACCTCCGGCGTCACCTCGAGGAAGCGGCCGCTGAGCAGGCCGTGGTACCCGTTCAGGTAGGCGATGATCTGCACGTCGGGCGCCACCTCTGTGTAGCGCTCGATCAGCCCGCCGACGGCGGACGACAGGCAGGGCGCGAGCCCGCCGGCGGTGAGCAGGGCAACTCTGCGGACAGACTTGTCGGCAGCCATGGTCCAGGGTCCTTCCGTCGCTGAAGTCGGCACCAGACTAGTGATGCAGACCACTCCCGGCGGTGGTTGGGGTTCACCCTGCGGACAGCGGCACCGCGCGCGGTGGCACCGGGGTGGAGACCACGAACGAACTGGTCGTCTGGCCGTGCACCTGGAACCTGTCCAGCACGCTCTCCAGCGCGGGGATCTCGGCGACCTGGACGCGGAGCAGGAAGCAGTCCTCGCCGGAGATCCGGTGGCACTCGACGACTTCCGGGGTGCGCTCGGCGAGCGCGACGATCTTCGGGATCTGCCCGGGCCCGGGCCGCAGCCGTACCCAGGCGGCGACCGGCCGGCCGAGCGCGGCCGGGTCGATGTCGAGGCGGTACCCGCGGATCACGCCGGACTCCTCCAGCCGCGCGACCCGCTCCCGGACCGTCGGCGTGGAGACCCCGAGCCGGCGGGCGAGCTCGGTGGTCCGCAGACGGGGATCCGCGGACAGCTCCTCCAAGATCCGGGTATTGAGGTCATCGAGCACTGAGCTTCTCGTTTCGGTAAGCAAGTCCGCCTCCTGGCATTCGATCTGCCATGGTTCAGCGCAGAATACGTTTCTACGGTAGTCGCTGTGACCACCACTCGCACCGAAGCTCCGTCCCGCCCGGGCCTCGCCGCGGCCGCCGCTGCCGTGACGGTCGTGCTGTGGGCGTCGTCGTTCGTCGCCATCCGGCACCTCGGCACCGAGATCTCGGCCGGCGCCCTGTCGCTGGCGCGGCTCGGGCTGGGCAGCCTGTTCCTCGGCGCGCTGCTGTTCACCCGGAAGCGTCCCGCCGTACGTCGATGGCCGGCCCAACGGGACTGGCTGCCGCTGATCGCGTGCGGTGTGCTGTGGTTCGGCGTCTACAACCTCGCGCTGAACGAGGCCGAGCGGCGGCTCGACGCCGGTACGGCGGCGATGCTCGTGCACATCGCCCCGCTGCTGATCGCCGTGCTCGCGGGTTTCGGCCTCGGCGAAGGGTTTCCGCGGCAGTTGGTGATGGGCGGCCTGGTCGCGTTCGCGGGCATCGTGGTGATCGGTACGTCGACGTCCGACGGGCGCGCGGAGACCTGGGGCGTCGTTCTGTGCGTGGTCGCGGCGATCTCGTACGCCGTCGGCGTGGTCACCCAGAAGCCCTTGCTGAGCCGGCTGCCGGCGGCCGAGGTCACCTGGCTCGCCTGCACGATCGGCGCGATCGTCTGCCTCCCGTTCGGCCCCACGCTGGTTGGTGAGCTGCGCTCCGCGAGCGCGTCGACCATCTGGTGGATCGTCTACCTGGCGGCGTTCCCGACCGCGCTCGGCTTCACCACGTGGGCCTTCGCGCTCCGCCGTACCACTGCCGGACGCATGGGCGTCACGGTGTACGCCGTACCGGCGGTCGCCGTGGCCCTCGGCTGGCTGTTCCTGTCCGAGACCCCGGGCGTGATCGCCCTGACCGGCGGCGCCCTGTGCCTTGCCGGTGTGGCTATCTCACGGAGGAGCTCATGAGGCGCAGGTGCTGGTGGATACCGTCGTACACGGTTGCTGCCGGCAGCAGGCGCTTCGGCACCTTGGTGACAACGCTGTAGTTGACGTCGACGACGTTCGCCAACGGCACCTCGCTGACCTGACTCAGCAACTGGTACGCGTCCAGCTTGTCGAGCCCGTACAGGTCACCGAGCCACCGCACCATATCCACCTGCCCCGCGCGCCACGCGTCCTCCAGCGGCCGGCTCGACCCGACGACGGCCAGGTAGTCGTCGTTCTCGATCCGAGGCCAGACGGGCCCAGGCGTCTTCAGCAGGTCGACGATCAGTACGACGTTCATCGCGCCCTCGACCGCGGTGCCGCAGGACTCGCCCTCGCCCTGCCGGTAATGACCGTCGCCGACCGAGAACAGCGCGCCCTCGACGTTGACGTTGAGGTAACAGGTCGCGCCCGCGCGCATCTCCGGAGTGTCCATGTTGCCGCCGAACACGTCCGGGACCAGCGACGACCGCGCCTCCCCCGCGGCCGGCGCGACGCCCACGGTCCCCAGCATCGGCTCCAGTGGCAGCGCGAGCTCCAGCGCACTCCCCTGCGCCTGGAACCCGACGGTCTGCTTGTCGGTGTCGACCTCGTAGATCCAGGTCCGTTCCGGCAGCGGATCCTGCAGCGTCGCCGTCCGGTCGGTGCTGGTCAGCCCACCGAAGTACGGAATGGTGGCCGACACACCCCAGGACCGCGCCGGAGTCAGCTCGACGAGGTGCAGCACGAGCGTGTCGCCGGGCTGGGCGCCCTCGACGTAGAACGGGCCGGTCTGCGGGTTGACGTACGGCATGTTCAGCGACGCGCTGGCCAGATCCGTCGTACTGCGGAGCGTGCCGCAGTACGCGTCCTCGGTCCACAGGCGTAGCGCGCTGCCGGGCTTGATCCGGCGGATCGGCGGGACGCCGCCGAAGGTCCAGGCGTAGTCGGTGGGTTCGGGGGTGAATTCGAGGACGTCCACGCGGTGCAACCTAAGGTGTGCATGAGGGGTTGTGCGAGGGATCAGCGGGTTCTCAGGCGATTCTCACGGAAGCGACCTACTCTCGGTGGCGGAACTTCGAGCGGAGCGGGGCTGACATGCGGGTACTGGTGGTGGACGACGACCGGGCGGTCCGGGACTCGTTGCGCCGTTCGCTGGAGTTCAACGACTTCGAGGTGGTGACCGCGTCCGACGGCGCCGAGGCGCTCGCGGTGATCGGGAACGTCGAGCCGGACGTCGTGGTGATGGACGTGATGATGCCGCGGCTGGACGGCCTGGAGACCACCAAGGCGCTGCGGGCCGCCGGCAACAACGTACCGATCCTGGTGCTGACCGCTCGGGACGCGGTCGCCGACCGGGTCGACGGGCTCGACGCGGGCGGCGACGACTACCTGACCAAGCCGTTCGCGCTCGAGGAGCTGCTGGCCCGGCTGCGCGCCCTGCTCCGCCGCAGCACCACCCCCGGCGAGGGCGGCCAGCGCGGCGAGGTTCTGCAGTACGCCGACCTCGTGGTCGACGTCGACGCGCACGAAGTACACCGCGGCGACGTGGCGATCCAGCTCACCCGCACCGAGTTCTCGCTGCTCGAGCTGCTGATCCGCAACCCGCGCCGGGTGCTGGAGCGCGCGGTCATCCTGGACGCGGTCTGGGGCTACGACTTCCCCACCACCGCGAACTCGCTCGAGGTCTACATCGGCTACCTGCGCCGCAAGACCGAGGTCAACGGTCTGCCGCGGCTGATCCACACGGTCCGCGGCATCGGGTACGTACTGAGGGACACCCCGCCGTGAGTCAGCAACACCCCGGCGACTTCCCGTCGTACGCCGACCGGCCGTCGCAACCGCAAGCGCAACCGCAAGCTCCTGTTGCCCAGAGCAACGGCAGTCGGGTCGCCGCGACCGCGGCCCGCACCCAGACCTGGTGGAACGAGACGCTCCACAAGCTGAGCCTGCACGCCCGCGTGACACTGCTCGCGGCCGTCGCGGTCGGTCTCGCGGTGGCGATCGTCAGCGTCGCGGCGTACATCACGGTGCGCCAGCAGATGTACCAGAACCTCGACAACAGCCTCACGCAGCGTGCGGCCCAGGCTGCGCAGAAGCGCGTCCTGACCGACCTGACGATTCTGCAGGGCGTCCCCTCCGACGCCCTCGGCCTGAGCGACATCCGCGTCGGCGTAATCGGCGCGGACGGGCAGCAGTTCGGGCCGCCGAACAGCCTGCTGCCGCCGATGGGCGCGGACGAACTCCAGATCGCGCGTGACCAGGGCAACGAGGCGAGCCTGCGCACTGTCGGCGTACGTAACGCCGGCTCGCACTTCCGCGTGATCGCCGTTCCCGCAAGTTACTGTCCGCAAGGCCTGAGCCGAGGCTGCCAGACAGAGCCGGAGGCCTACCTCCAGCCGGGTGCGCTGGTCGTGGCGCAGTCGCTGGGGCCGATCGACCAGACGCTGCACAACCTGGGGATCGTGCTGTGGGCGTTCGGGCTGATCGGCGTGATCGGCGCGGCGCTGGCCGGCAACGCCGTCGCCCGCTCGGGTCTGCGGCCGTTGGCGCGGCTCACCGGCGCCGCCGAGCACGTCGCGGCGACCGAGGACCTGAAACCGATCCCGGTCACCGGCACCGACGAGATCTCCCGGCTGGCGATGGCGTTCAACGCGATGCTCGGCGCGCTCGCGCAGTCCCGCGACCGGCAGCGCCGGCTCGTCGGCGACGCGGGGCACGAGCTGCGGACGCCGCTGACCAGCGTCCGCACCAACCTCGACCTGCTCGCCCAGGCGGACAAGCGCGGCGGCCTGCGGCCCGAGGACCGGCAGCAGCTGCTGGACGACGTACGGGCCCAGATGGACGAGCTGACCCAGCTGATCGGCGACCTGACCGAGCTCGCCCGCGACACCCCGCAGGTGCGGAACGCGGAGCTGATCGAGCTCTCGAACGTCGTCGAGGACGCGGTGATGAAGGTACGCCGACGCGCGCCCGGCATCGAGTGGGACGTCCAACTGGCGCCGTTCCCGGTCTGGGGTGACGAGCGGCTGCTCGGACGCGCCGTGACGAACCTGCTCGACAACGCCGCGAAGTACAGCGTTCCGGAGGGCGCGGCGCAGCGCAGCGACGGAGCACCGGTCGGGCACGTGTCGGTGCGCCTGCTGGACGGCGTACTGACCGTCACGGACTCCGGGCCGGGGATCGCGGAGGCGGACCTCCCCCACGTGTTCGAACGCTTCTACCGCTCCAGCGAAGCGCGCAGCCGGCCCGGATCCGGCTTGGGGCTCGCGATCGTCAAGCACGCGGCCGAGCAGCACGGCGGGATGGTCTACGCCCGGAACGCTCCGGGCGCCGGCGCACAGTTCACGCTCTGGCTGCCGCACGCGGCCACCCAGACCCGCTGACAGTTCCCTGAAAGGTTCTTCAGAGGATCTTCACGGAGTTCTTCGGTGGCTCCGAGGGGATCTTCAGGCCCTTTTCAGGTGCGGCCGACAAAGTACTTGCCATGACCGAGAACCAGCCGCAGCAGCCGAACCAGTCCGGCCAGAATGCACAGGGACCGCAGGGACCGGAGCGGACGCAGCAGTTGCCGATGTACGGGCAGCATCAGCAGCAGCACGGCGCGCCGCAGGGCGGGCAGCCGCGGCTGGACTCGGGGCCGCAGGGGCAGCGGCCGGGCCAGTACCCCTCAGGTGGGGGTGCCTACCCGCAGTTCGGGGCGCCGGGGACGCATCAGGGGACGTCTCCGGGCCCGAACTGGCCCCTCGGCCCGCAGCAGGCCACGGCCACCGCGCCGAAGCCGAAGCGCCGGCCCGGCCTGGCCGTGGTGGCGCTGACCGCGCTGCTGGTCGGTACGGCGGGCGGTGTCGGCGGCGCGGCCGTGTACTCGGCGAGCAACGACACCACCACGAACTCCCCGTCGGTGACCGCCCCGCTGAACGGCAACCAGGCGGCGCCCGCCTCGGCGCCGGACGGCTCGGTGCAGAGCGCCGCGGCCAAGGTGCTGCCGAGCGTGGTGAAGATCGCGGTCGCGTCCCAGCAGGGCCAGGGCACCGGGTCCGGCATCGTGATCAGCAAGGACGGCCTGATCGTCACCAACAACCACGTGGTCGCCGGCGCCGGGCAGGGCGCCAAGATCACCGTGATCCTGAACGACGGCCGCACGGTACCGGCCACGGTCAAGGGCCTGGACCCGCTGACCGACCTCGCCGTCATCAAGGCGGACGCGACCGACCTGACACCGGCCACCCTCGGCTCGAGCGGGAAGCTCGCGGTCGGGCAGGGCGTGGTCGCGATCGGTTCGCCGTACGGTCTGCAGGCGACCGTGACCAGCGGGATCGTCTCGGCGCTGGACCGCCCAGTGACCTCCGGCGACGACGACCAGGACAGCACGACAGTCTTCCCAGCAATCCAGACGGACGCCGCGATCAACCCGGGGAACTCCGGCGGCGCCCTGATCGACCTCGCCGGCCAGGTGGTCGGTATCAACAGCGCGATCAAGACCGCCGGCGGATCGGGACAATCCGAGGGCGGGAACATCGGCCTGGGGTTCGCGATCCCGATCGACCAGGCCAAGCCGATCATCGACGAGCTGGTGGCCAAGGGCAAGGCCACACATGCGCGGCTCGGTGTGACGGTCGGTGACGCGCAGTCCTCCGACGGGCTCACGAACGGAGCACGCCTCGGCGAGGTCACGTCCGGCGGTGCGGCGGACAAAGCCGGTCTTCAGTCGGGTGATGTGGTGACCGCTGTCGACGGCAAGGCGATCGCGTCAGGGGACGCGCTGGTCGCCGCAGTCCGTTCGCACCGCCCGGGCGACCAGGTGAAACTCACCATCACCCGGAACGGCAAGCCCCAGACCGTCACCGCCACCCTCGGCTCCGACAACGGGAACCCCACCGGCTGACCGAACGTCCAACCCCCAGACCGGACTGCGCCGCCCACCGAGCGGCGCAGTCCGTTTATTGTGCTGCGACCGACGATTGGGTCGGCTACGGTCCGCGCATGAGTTACGAGATGCGGCCGCCGCTGGTGGCGGACGAACGCACGCAGTTGATCGGTTGGCTGGACCTGCAACGGGCGCTGGTCCGGCGCAAGCTGGACGGGCTGGCCGGGGCCGACGAGCACCGCCCGGTGCTGCCCGCGTCGCCGTTGATGACACCGGCGGGCTTGGTGTCGCACATGCGGTGGACCGAGCACTGCTGGTTCAACGTGATCTTCCTGGGCGAGCCGGAATCGGACAACCCGCAGTTCCGGAAGGAGCCGCAGAGCGCCGACATGCGAGTGGACGGCGTACCGCTGGCACGGCTGCTGGACGAGTTCGAGGCGCAGTGCGAACGGTCGAACGAGATCGTCGCGGCGCACTCGCTCGACGATGTCGGGAAGGACCCGGAGTACGCGCCGACGTTGCGGTGGATCATGCTCCACATGCTCGAGGAGACCGGCCGCCACGTCGGCCACCTGGACGCGATGCGGGAGCTGCTCGACGGGCAGACGGGGTATTACTAGATCTCGTGGAGATTCACCGGGCTGGCGAGCGGTTCGCGACGCGGTCGGAGTGGCTGGAGTCGTGGCATTCGTTCTCGTTCGGGGAGCATTACGACCCGGGGAACGTGGGGTTCGGGTTCCTGGTGGCGCACAACGACGAGGTGGTGGCGCCGGGGAACGGGTTCGGGGCGCATCCGCATCAGGATCTGGAGATCGTCACCTGGGTACTGCGGGGGTCGCTGGCGCACCGGGACTCGGAGGGGAACAGCGGCGAGGTGCACCCGGGGCTCGCGCAGCGGATGAGTGCGGGCTCGGGGATCCGGCACTCGGAGTGGAACGACGGGGCCGAGCCGGTGCACTACGTGCAGATGTGGGTGCGGCCGGATCGGCTCGACCTGCCGCCGTCGTACGAACAGGCAGAGCTCGACCTGACGACCGGTGAGCTGGTCCCGGTGGCGTCCGGGCTCGCGAAGCATGCGGCGAGTACGGCGATCCGCATCAACCAGCCCGCGGCCGGGATGTCCGTCGCGCGCCTGGCTCCGGGCGGCGCCGTCACGCTGCCCGCCGCGCCGTACGTGCACCTGTTCGTCGCCGCGGGTACGGCGACCCTCGAGGACGCCGGCGAACTCGGTACCGCGGACGCCGTACGACTGACCGGCACGGACGGCCGGCGGGTCACGGCGGGGCCGGACGGCGCCGAGCTGCTCGTCTGGGAGATGTCCTAGTCGGTCTGTTCGCTCATGGTCCAGACATGCCGCAGGCCCTGCCCCGCCACGCCTTCCGGGTTCTCGGCGAAGCCCTCGACGAACTGGCTCATGTGCTGCTGCCACCGCTGGTCGGTGGGGTCCTTGCGCAGGTACGCGACCGCGGCCTCGAAGTCGTCGGTGACGACCAGGTGGAAGAGGTCGCGCCCGCTGCGCCAGATCGACCAGTCGCTGATGCCCGCGGCGTGCATCGCCGTGATCAGCTCCGGCCAGACGCGAGCGTGCTCGAGCTCGTAGGCCTCTTCGGTACCGGGAATCAGGCGGCTGTGCAGCGCTAGGCGGGTCACAAAGGAGCAGAATACGCCCGCCGCCAGCCGGGTGGAACGCGGTTCCAGAATCCGGCCCCGCCGATATGCGCAGGCACTTGGTCCCGATTCGCCCGTGCTTTGGTGCCAACTCCGCAGCGGGTAGGCGCGTCGTACTTGCGCGGGTTGAGTAGTTTCGCCCTCGTGGTCGGGAACCACACGCCGAAGACTGTGCCCGGTGTCCATCCGTCGTCGTGCGAGAGTTGAGAACGTGAAGCGAACCACTGCCATCGTCTGCCTGAGTAGTCTGCTGATCACCGCTGGTTGTTCGGACAGCAAGTCCGGTGGCGGCGGGAAGTCCGGGAGCGACGAGCAGCAGGCGTCCGGCGCCGTCATCAAGCAGTTCGCCGACGCGTGGGTGAAGGCCTGGGCGCCGAACGGGAAGCCCGACGCGGCCGGGGCGCTCACCGACAACCCGACCGTGTTCGCGAAGCGGCTCGACGACGTCGACAGCGCGCTCGTCGCCAGCACCGTCACGGTCGCGCCGCAGGGCGACCCGAAGTGCTCCGACGAGAACAACTGCACCCAGGAGCTCGCCGTCGAGGCGCAGCTGCGCGGCATCGGCGCGATGAAGTGGACCAGTACGGCGACCGCGGTGAAGACCGGCGACACCTGGAAGATCAAGGCCGCCGGCGACACGATCTACCCCGGTCTCGGCGAGAACAACTACCTCAAGCGGGTGCGCACGCTGCCGGCCCGGGCCTCGATCCTGGACCGCAACGGCGTCGCGCTGACCGCGAACCGGCCGGTCGTGATCGTCGGCGTCGCGTCGGGCACGAAGGCGACGGCGGCGACGTACGCCGCGTTCACGAAGCACCTCGACGTGGACGGCGCGAAGCTCGCCGCGCGCGCGAAGGCGGCGCCCGCCGGGCAGTTCGTGGACGCGATCACGATCCGCGCCGAGGAGTGGGAGAAGCTCCGGCCGATCATGGGCAAGCTGCCCGGGCTGCTGACGATGGGCGGCACCCAGTCGCTGCCACCGACGTCGACGTTCGCCCGTTCGGTGATCGGCACCATGAAGACCGCGACCGAGGAGACCCTGAAGAACGCGGGCCCGACGGCCTCGACGCAGGACCAGGTCGGTACGACGGGACTGCAGTACGCGTTCCAGCAGCAGCTCGCCGGTACGCCGGGCGGCACGGTCACGCTGCGGGACGGCAAGACGAAGCTGACGGTCGAGACCGTGTTCAACCAGAAGGGCACCGCCGGCAAGCCGGTGAAGACGACCCTGGACACGAACCTGCAGAAGGCCGCCGAGGCCGCGCTGGCGACCAGCAAGCTGCCGGCCTCGCTGGTCGCGGTGCAGGCGTCGACCGGCCAGATCCTCGCGGCGGCGAACGGGCCGGAGGCGACGAACTACAACCGCGCCTTCCAGGGCCGGTACGCGCCGGGCTCGACGTTCAAGATCGTCACCTCGGCGGCGCTGCTGGGCAGCGGTGAGACGACCACGACGCAGCTGCCGTGCTCGAACACGATCAACGTGTTCGGTAAGACCTTCAAGAACTACGACGGCCTCGCGGCGTACGGCAACGGCACCATGCAGAAGGCGTTCAACGAGTCCTGCAACACCGCGTTCATCTCGCAGCACGGGCGGCTGCCGAAGGACGGGATGACGAAGGCCGCGGCGCTGTTCGGCATCGGGCGGGACCTGGACCTGTCGATCTCGGCGTACGGCGGTCAGGTCCCGGCGCCGAAGGACGACGTCGAGGAGGCCGCGTCGATGATCGGCCAGGGCACGGTCACCGCCAGCCCGCTGGCGGTCGCGCTGGTCGCGGCGACCGTCGACCACGGTACGGCGATGAAGCCGGTGCTGGTGCCCGGCAAGGACGCGGCCGGCCCGGCGGCGTCCCCGTTGCCCCCGGCAACTGTCGCGGCGCTGCGGACGTTCATGCGGACGACGGTCACCGGCGGCACCGCGAAGGTGCTGGCCGGCAACGGCGCCGTGGCCGCGAAGACCGGTACCGCCGAGGTCGTCGTGAACGGCAAGGTCGCCACCAACGGCTGGATGGCCGGCTACCGCGGCGACGTCGCCTTCGCCGTCATCGTCGAGGGCGGCGAGTCCGGCTCCAAGGCCGCCGGCCCGATCCTCAAGACCTTCCTGTCCAGCTTCAAGTGACCTGAGAGTCGGACTCCGAAGATCCTGAGAGTTGGCTGAGAGACGGAACGGCGGGGAATTCGTCACTTATCGTTGTCGGATGGAGAGCCTGATCTGTCCCAAGTGCCGGGGTGCGATGCGGACGTACGAGCGCAGCGGCATCACCGTCGACCAGTGCACCGAGTGCCGCGGGATCTTCCTGGACCGCGGTGAGCTGGAGCACCTGGTGGACGCCGAGCAGCGGTTCAACGCCGCGCCGCCCCGGCGCGAGGAGAAGCGGTACGAGGAGAAGCGGTACGACGACCGCCGGTACGACGACAACCGGCGCTACGACGACGACCGCCGGCACGACGACCGGCACTACGACGACCGCCGGTACGGCAACCAGCAGTACCAGAAGAAGCGGAAGAAGTCCTTCCTGGACGAACTCTTCGACTGACCCCGTTCACCGCCGTACGGAGATCACTGTCCCCTGAGCCACCGCGCACAAGGTCTCGCTCCCCGCGCTGACCGTGCGCAGCTCACAGGTGCAGGTCGCCGTACGGCCACCCGCGTGCACGACCTTCGCGACGGCCCGCAGTACGTCGCCCTGCGCCGGCCGCAGGTAGTTGATCGTGAAGCCGCCGGTCAGCACCTCCGACCCGAGCGCCGCGCCGCCCGCGAAGGTCAGCGCGTTGTCCGCGGCGTACCCGAGGACGCCGCCGTGCAGGAACCCGTTCTGCTGCAGGAGTTCCGCGCGGATGTCGAGCTCCAGCGTCGCGCCGCCGTCCCCGAACGCGGTCACCCGCGCACCGACCAGCACGCTGAACGGTTGCGCCGCCAACAACTTCTGAGCCAGTTCCAAGGTCAGATCCGCCACCCGCGCACGATATGTCAGTTGCTGCAATCAGTGCTGCTGCCGGGCGTCGGCGGGTCTATCGTCGGACCCGTGACCACGCCCCCGGTGCACCTTCGCCCGATCACCGACGCCGAGTACCCGGCCTGGAGGGACCGGTCCGTGGCGTCGTTCGCGACCGGCATCGGGCCGTCGCGGGGGCTGTCCGGCGACGCGGCACTGCAGTTCGCGGACGCCGAGACCGCGAAGCTGCTGCCGGACGGCCCGGCCACCGACCAGCAGCTGATCTGGATCGCCTGGGCGGGCGCCGAACCGGTCGGCAGCCTCTGGATCAGCCTGCGGTCCCGGGTGCCGTTCGTCTACGCCGTCGAGGTGGACCGCGACCAGCGCGGCAAGGGCTACGGCCGGGCCATCATGCTCGCCGGCGAGGAGGAGTGCCGCCGCCGCGGGTACACCCAGCTGGACCTGAACGTGTTCGGCGACAACCGTACGGCGATCGCGCTCTACGACTCGCTCGGCTACACCGTGATCTCGCAGCAGATGCGCAAGCAGCTCTGAAACCGGGTGGACGGCGTTTTCCGGTCCGGCATACCGTGGTCGTGGCAGCCGCACGTCGGAAGGACCCACAGGGAGCGATGTCGACACGTCGAGATAAGGGTTGATATCCGTTCAACCCCCGCGGTCGAGCCGGACCGCGTAGCCGGGACGGACCTCTGGTGTCCGCCTGGCCGATCTCACCTGACGTGAGCGGCCTGCGCTCTGCGCGTTTTGCGCGTTGACGCTGCCCGGTCCCGACACTCTCTCGAAAGCGGTGCACTTCCGTGACGCCTGTTCACGACCTGCCGCCGGTCATCGCGGCACACGACCTGACCAAGACCTACACGTTCCACCAGCAGCGCGCCGGCCTCGGCGGGGCGCTGAAGAGCCTGGTACGGCGAACGTACGAGACCCGGCTCGCGGTCGACCGGATCTCGTTCTCGATCGACCGCGGCGAGGTCGTCGGACTGCTCGGCCCGAACGGCGCCGGCAAGACGACCACGCTGAAGATGCTGTCCGGCCTGCTCTACACGACCTCCGGCGACCTGGAGGTGCTCGGCCACACCCCGTCGGACCGCAAGCACGACTACCTGCGCCGGATCGCGCTCGTGATGGGCCAGAAGACGATGCTGTGGTGGGACGTCCCGGCGATGGAGAGCCTGCTGCTGCACAAGGACATGTACGGGCTGTCCACCGCGGAGTTCGAGCGGAACGTCGCCGAGCTCGCGGAGCTGCTCGAGGTCGAGCACCTGCTGAACGTGCAGGTCCGCAAGACCTCGCTCGGTGAACGGATGAAGCTCGAGTTGATGGCCGCGCTCGTCCACGGGCCGGAGATCCTGTTCCTGGACGAGCCGACGATCGGGCTGGACGTGGTCGCGAAGGCCCGCGTCCGGTCGTTCCTGGCCGACGTCAACCGGGTCCGCGGTACGACGATCCTGATCACCAGTCACGACATGGACGACATCGAGGCGCTCTGCTCGCGGGTGATGATCATCGACCACGGCCGGCTGCAGTTCGACGGCGGGCTCGACGACCTCGTCCGGACGGCGCGGCCGCGCAAGCTCGTGCGGGCGACGTACGCCGCCCCGGTCGACGCGACGCGGCTCGCCGGGCTGGACGGGGTGAGCGCGGTCGACGTGTCCGGTCCGACCGTGACGCTCGAGGCGGACCGGGAACGCGCGGGCACGGTCCTGGAGCAGCTGACGCGCCTCGGTCCGCTGGTCGACCTCGACGTCGCGGACGCGGACATCGAGGACATCATGCGCGACCTGTTCCTGCGCCGCAGCACGCTCGGGGACGCCTCATGAACGCCGTGACACGCAACCTGCGCGTCGTACGGCGGATGACGGCGGCGGAGATCGCGCAGCAGTCCGTGTACCGGGGCGCCTGGATCATCTTCATGCTGGCGAACATCACCGTGCCGATCATCTCGCTGCTGATCTGGCGGACCGCGCTCGCGAGCGGCGCGGAGCTTCCGGTCGACGAGCGGTACGTCACGACGTACTTCGTGCTGCTCGGCTTCGTGACGATGGCGACGTCGTCGTGGATGGCGGGCTTCCTCGCCACCGACATCCGGATGGGCAAGCTGTCGAGCTGGATGGTCCGGCCGGCGTCGCTGCTGGTCGGGTTCGTCGCGAACAACGTGTCGGAGAAGTTCCTGAAGCTGTTCGCGCTGGTGCCGATGATCGGGATCGTCTGGTGGATCTTCCGGGACTCGATGAACATCCCGGCGGACGCGGGCCGGTGGCTGCTGTTCGCGGTCAGCATCCTGCTCGGGGCGGTGCTGGTGTTCACGATCGACATCCTGATCGCGTCGCTGGCGTTCTGGATGGACGACGTCAGCGCGCTGGTGCAGGCCCGCGTGATCGTCGCGAGTGTGCTGTCCGGCGCCGTCGTACCGCTGGCGCTGATGCCGTCGTGGTCGCGCGGGTTCGTCGACCACCAGCCGTTCCGGTACACGGTGTCGTTCCCGGTCGAGATCGTCGCGGGTCAGCTGAGCGGGCGCGAGCTGCTCGCGGGTCTGGGTTTCCAGCTCGGGTACGTCGTCCTGTTCGCGCTGATCGCCCGCGTCGTGTGGTCAGCGGGGATCCGCGCGTATTCGGCGGTGGGCGCATGACGACGTACTTCGCGGACAGGCGGCCGCTGGATCGGAACTGGTTGCACAGGCAGTGGCGGCACCTGCGGTTGTGGCGGCGGTTCTTCGCGCAGGCGGTGGTGCGGGAGACGCACTTCCGGGCGCATTTCGTGACGACGCTGCTCGTGGGCCTGGTGCAGTTGGGGCTCGGGATCGTGCCGACGTTGCTGCTGTTCGGGTTCACCACCGAGGTGCACGGGTGGTCGCGGGCGGAGGTGATCGCGCTGGTCGGCGTGTTCCAGATCGTCACCGGGCTGATCGCGACGTTCGTGGCCCCGAACCTGAACCGGATGACGACGTACCTCACCGAGGGCGAGCTGGACGGCGTCCTGCTGCGGCCGGTGTCGAGCCAGTTCTACTTGACGCTGCGCTGGATCAACGTCGCGGAGCTCACGAACGTTGCCAGCGGCATCGTGGTGCTCGTGATCGGGCTGGTGCAGGCGGGGATCGTGCCGGGGGTCGCGCAGGTCGCGCAGGCCGTCGTACTGCTGGGTTGTGGACTGGTGCTGCTGACGGCGGTGTGGTCGGCGATGTCGTTCCTGGCGTTCTGGCTGCAGTCGGTGAATCCGATCGGGTTCGTGTTCCTGAACCTGATGGAGGCCGGGCGGTACCCGTTGGTGTTCTTCCCGGTCGCGGTGCGGACGTTCCTGACGTTCGCGTTCCCGGTGGCGTTCGCGACGACCTTCCCGGTGCAGGCACTCGCGGGCGATCTCGGGTGGGGTCCGGTCGCGGTCGGGATCGGGCTGGCGGTGGTGGCGCTGCTCCTGGTCCGGCTGCTGTGGCGGCGCGGGCTCCTGACGTACTCCAGTGCGTCCAGCTGATGTGGTTACCTGTGACGTATGAGCTGGTGGGTCCTGCACGTGGACATGGATCAGTTCATCGCGGCTGTCGAGATCCGGCGCCGGCCTGAGTTGCGGGGACTGCCTGTCGTGGTCGGCGGGTCCGGTGACCCGACCCGGTCGCGGCAGGTGGTCGCCACGGCGTCGTACGAGGCGCGGGAGTACGGCGTGCATTCCGGGATGCCGGTGCGGGCGGCGTACAAGAAGTGTCCCGACGCGGTGTTCCTGCCGTCGGATCCCGCTGCCTACGAGGCGGCGTCGACCGAGGTGATGGACACGCTGCGGTCGTTCCCGGTCGTGGTGGAGGTGTGGGGCTGGGACGAGTGCTTCGTGGGCGCGGAGACCGAGGACCCGGAGACGCTGGCTGCCGAACTGCGGGCCGCCGTCGAGTCCCGCACCGGGCTCACCTGCTCGGTCGGCATCGGCGACAACAAGACCCGCGCCAAGCTCGCCACCGGCTTCGCCAAGCACGAACGCTCCCACGCCGAGCCCTTCGAGGGCGCGGGTCCCACAGCTGGGATCTACCGGCTGACCGCGGCGAACTGGCGTGCGGTCATGGACCACCGCCCCGTCCGCGACCTGTGGGGCATCGGCCCGCGGATGGAACGCAACCTCAACGAACTGGCCATCAGCACGGTCGCCGAACTGGCCGCCGCCGACCTCGACATGCTCAAGAAGCGCTTCGGCCCCAAGATGGGCGCCTGGTACGCCGCCCTCGGCCGCGGCCTGGGCGACACGCAGGTCACCGACGTCCCCCGCGTACCGGTCTCCCGCAGCCACGAGGAAACCTTCCCCGCCGACCTGGTCGAACGCACCGACGTGGAACGCGAACTCCGCCGCATCGCCGTCGAGGTCACCGAGGAGGTGGTAGCCGACGGCCGCACCATCCAACGCGTCTGGGTAAAACTCCGCTTCACCACCTTCTACACCCCCATCAAAAGCCGCAAACTCCCAGCTCCCACCCAAGACCCCGAAGTCATCGCCACCACAGCCCTGGCACTACTCGAGAAGTTCGACCTCAAACGCCCCATCCGCCTCCTAGGCGTCCGCGTCGAATTCGTTCCCGAGAGCGCTATATAACTTTAGTTGGATAAAGTTATATAGTGGCTGGTGTGAACCAACTGTCGGTGGGATGGGAGCGGTGCGCGTGGGAGGCTGCGCCCGACACACCCATGTCCCGCCGCGAGCGCGCCGCGGCGCGAGGTACGTACCTGGCCTCGATCCCGCCGGCGATCTCGGGGATGGACTTCGACATCGCCTCCGACGTCGCCGCCGAGGCCGAGGATGCGCTTCTCGAGATCTCCCGCTTCGACGCCGAACTGGCCGCGGCCCTCCCGCGAGCAGATGGTGAACTCGCTCCGCTCGCGGTGGTTCTGCTCCGGACCGAATCGGCTTCGTCCTCGCAGATCGAGGGTGTCACCGCCGGCGCGAAAGCGCTGGCCATCGCCACCCTGAACGAGTCCTCCGGGCAGAACGCCCGCATGGTCGCAGCGAACGTCGAGGCCATGCAGAAGGCGATCGATCTCGCGGACGATCTCAGCACCGCGTCGATCCTCGCCGCTCACCAGGCGCTGATGCACGACCAGGCGTACGCGCTGCCCGGGCGGCTGCGCGACGGGCAGGTCTGGATCGGAGGTGGTCCGACTCCGCACACTGAGACATTCGTACCGCCACGGTGGGAGCGGGTTCCGGCTCTGATGGACGACCTGGTCGCCTTCTGCCGGCGCACTGATGTCCCGGTCCTCACCCAGGTCTCACTCGCGCATGCTCAGTTCGAGACGATCCATCCGTTCAACGACGGGAACGGACGAACCGGCCGCACCCTGGTCCATGCGATGCTTCGTCGCTCCGGCGTCACCCGACGCCTGACCGTCCCGGTCTCGGCCGGTCTACTCACCAACACCGATGCGTACTTCACGGCGCTCGGCTCATACCGTGCAGGTGATCCAGCGCCGATCATCACGCAGTTCAGCCGTGCGTCGTTCGCTGCCGTCGGCAACGGCCGCCGCCTCGTCAGCGACCTGAACGCCGTGTATGCCAAGTGGCAGCAGGACCTCACCTCACGGAGAGGCTCAGCCGCCCGTCGCCTCCTGCCACACCTACTCAGCCAGCCGGCCGTCACCGTCAAATACATCCAGGAACATCTGGCTGTCTCACAGCCGGCTGCGCAGCGGGCCGTCGATCAACTGGTCGATGCCGGCATCCTGAGGCAGATCTCCACCGGCAAGCGGGACCGCGCCTGGATCGCGCGCGACGTGATCGCGGCGCTCGACGACTTCGCAACCCGCGCCGGCCGCCGTAGCTGAAGCCGGCCTGATGCGAATCTGTGGGAAAGTCCGCCTTCTCACCTCCGGAGTTCGGCCAGCACGTTCTGCATCGCTTCGTGGCTGTCCCCCACGGCGGCGGGGTTGGCGAGGCGGTGGCGTTCGAGGCGGATTGCGGCCAGGTGGCGGGCTTCGTAGATCCCTGCGCGCCAGGTAGCGGCGGGGGAGCGGTCGAGGTCGCCGTAGGAGGTCCAGAAGGCTTCGCGTTCGTCTTGTTTTGCTTGGGCCATTCGGATTGTCCAGTCGGCGGCGGGGTCGCCGAACTCGGTGCGGTCGAAGTCGAGTACGCCGGAGATGGACGGCTCGGGCGCTTCCGCGTCCAGGAGGCAGTTGACCGTCCAGAGGTCGCCCGTCAGCAGTCGTGGGTCCCGGATCTCGTCGAGCGTCGCGCGGCCTTCTTCGGCGAGCGTTGCGGCCTTCCGTACGTCGGCTGCGTCGAGGCCCGCCCTTTCCAGGTCGTCCGCGATCTGGGTCAGGGACGCGATGACGACGGCGCTCCAGGACGTGTACGGCGGTCCGTCGACCCGGCCGAAGTGCGTGCCGCGGACGTCGTGGACCGTGCGGGCGATCGCCCCGAGCCGGCGGAAGAACGTCGTACGGCCGGAGCGTGGGTAGTTGCCGAGGTGCTCGGGTGCGGGGATGCCGGGGAGACAGGTCTGAATCATCCAGTCCCGGTCGACGACCTCGTGCGACCAGTCCACGGCCAGCACCCGCGGCAGCAACGGCGCGATCACCGCGAGCCAGGGCAGGCTCGCGTACTCGTTCCGCATCAGCCGGAACTCGGAGCCGAACTGTGCCGACTCCTCGGGCGCGACGCGCAGCACCACCGGCTCGGACCGCCCCGCCACCTCCAGGCGGTAGACGCTGTTATACGCCCCGAACCCCAGCTCGACAGCCCTCTCCGCCGTGGCCCCGAACGCCCGCCGGCAGATCGCCTCGATCTCCGCGGCCGTCAGTCCGCGCTGGAAGGCGTCCGGCTCTCGCGCAACGGCCTGCAGCTCCATCTCGCCGCTACAGGTTGTAGATGCGAGTGGCGGTGGTGGTGAAAACGGCTTCGCGGTCTGTGGCGGACAGGTTGCTGGTGAGGGTTTCGGCGGTTTCCACCACCTCGGCGTAGGTGGCGGCGAGGAGACAAACGGGCCAGTCGGAGCCGAACATGACGCGGTCGGGCCCGAAGGCAGTCAGGACCGTGTCGGCGTAGGGCTGGAGGTCTGAGGGTTTCCAGGTGTCCCAGGGCGCCTCGGTCACCATGCCCGAGAGCTTGCAGGTGACATTGGGGAGCGCGGCCAGCTCGCGCAACGACGTCGCCCAAGGATCCACCGGCTCGCCGATCGTCGGCTTGGAGATGTGGTCGACGACGAAGCTGAGCTGCGGCAGGTTGCGCGCGGCCTGGATCGCGGCGGGCAGCTGCGGCGGCTTCGTCAGCAGGTCGTACACAAGCCCCGCGTCCGCGACAGCCGCCAGCCCTCGTTGTACGTCGGGACGCAGCAGCCAGTCGGCATCCGGCTCGTCGTGGACCTGGTGCCGGATCCCCTTCAAATACGAGCCGTCGGGCCGCGCCCGCAGGCCGGCCAACTGATCGGCGACATCGTCCGCGGTCAGGTCGACCCAGCCGACCACGCCCGCGACCAGATCGTTGCCAGCGGCAAGCTCCAGGAACTCGACCGTCTCCTCGACCTGCCCGACCGTCTGCACCACCACCGTCGACGTGACGTCCGCGGCGGCGGCCAGCGGCACCAGGTCGTCGATCGAGAACGTACGACGAATCGGATCCATCTCCGCCCCGACCATCCACGTCTGTTCGCGGACGCTCAGGTCCCACACGTGATGATGGGCGTCGACTCGGCTCATGTTCAGACCTTCCTCATCCGACCCGGCGGTCGTCGATGGCGTCCTGGTTCCAGTCGATGCCGAGACCGGGGGTGTCCGGCGCGACCGCGTGCCCTTCGACGATATCCATCTCGCTCGACGTGATCGCGCGCAACTGCGGGATGTGTTCGACGTACCGGCCGTTGGGTACGGCGGCCGTCAGGCTGACGTGCAGCTCCATCAGGAAATGCGGGCACACCGACAGGTTGAACGTCTCCGCGAGGTGCGCGACCTTGAGCCACGGCGTGATGCCGCCGATCCGCGCGACGTCGACCTGGATGATCCCGGCCGCGCCCGCGGCGGCGTACTCCCGGAACTGCGAGACGGAGTACAACGACTCCCCGACCGCGATCGGGATCGAGGTCGACTCGGCCAGCCGGACGTGCCCGGTCAGGTCGTCGGCCGGCAACGGCTCCTCGAACCACGACAGGTCCACCGCCTCGAAGGCGGCGGCCCGGCGGCGCGCCTCCGGGTAGGTCATCGACTGGTTCGCGTCGACCATGATGTCCATCGACGGCCCGACGGCGTCCCGGACCGCCCTGAGCCGCTCCAGGTCCTCGTGCACCCGCGGCTTGCCGACCTTCAGCTTCACGCCCGGCCAACCGGCCTTCTGCGACGCCAGCGCGCCCGCGACCAGCTCGTCGGTTGTCAGGTGCAACCAACCGCCCTCGGTGTCGTACAGCGGCACGCGCTGCCGGTAGCCCCCGGCCAGCCGCCACAACGGCTCACCCGCGCGCAGGCACCGCAGGTCCCACAGCGCGGTGTCGACCGCCGCGAGCGCGAGCGAGGTGATCGCGCCCACGGTCGTCGCGTGCGTGGACCAGAACAGGTCCGACCAGAGCGCCTCGACGTTCCGCGCGTCCGCACCGGTCAGCCGCGGCAGCAGATGGTCCCGTAACAGAGCGAGTACGGCGGTACCGCCGGTCCCGATCGTGTACGAGTACCCGAGGCCGGTCAGCCCGTCCGCCGTGGTCAGCGAGACGAAGATCGTCTCCTGCTTGAGAAACGCCTGGACGGCGTCCGTGCGGACGGTCTCCACCTCGAGGTCGACCAGGTACGCCTCGGCCCGGACGATCGCCGTACTCACCATTGTCTCCCAAGATCCTATAGGATATTGCGCATCCCGATGCTCCCGCTTCACACTGAAAGCGTCAAGACGGACCGCGAGTCGGGCACAATGGGGGCTCGGGAGGAGCGACAGGTGACGGATGCGCATGCAGGTCTGGCCGGGCAGCTCACCCGCCTGCCCCAGCGACAGGTGCTGAGCGACGACGTCTACGAGACGGTCAAGGGCCTGATCATGGACAGCGTGGTCGAGCCGGGCACGCGGTTGAACATCGACGCACTGACCCGTGAGCTGGGCATTTCGCAGACCCCGATCCGGGAGTCGCTGGCCCGGCTGGAGTCCGACGGCCTGGTGATCAAGGAGCCGCTGCGCGGTTACCGGGTGTCCTCGCGGCTGACCCGCGAGGAGTTCGAGGACCTCTTCGAGTACCGGTTGCTCATCGAGCCGTGGGCCGCCGGGCGTGCCGCCGAGCGCGCCGGCGCCGAGGACCTGGCCCGGCTCAAGGCGGAGATGCTCAGCTACACCGACGTACCGGACCGCCCGGCGTACGAGAGCTACCGGGCGATGGCCGCGCACGACCAGCGGTTCCACGACCTGGTGCTGGAGCTGTCCGGCAACGAGACGGCCCGGCTGTCCTTCCAGCGGACGCACTGCCACCTGCACCTGTTCCGGCTGTACTACGGTGGCGGCATCGCGACGAAGGCGTTGCGAGAGCACAAGGCCGTGGTGACCGCCGTCCGCAAGGGCGAACCGGAGGAGGCGGTCGCGGCGATGCGAGCGCACATCGAGGCCTCCCGCGAGCGCCTGCGGCCGATGTTCGACGCTGCCACCAAGGACTGACCGACGCAGGGAGACATCCGTGGAACTGCTCCGCCTCGGGGCAGTCGGCGAGGAGCGCCCGTACGTGCGCGCCGCCGACGGCACCGTTCACGATCTCAGCCCGCTGACCGCCGACATCGACGGCGCCTTCCTCGCCGCCGACGGCATCGCGCGAACCCGAGCCGCGCTCGAGGCCGGTGAACTGCCGGCCGCCTCCGTCGAAGGCCTGCGGACCGGTGCTCCGATCGCGCGCCCCGGCGCGGTGGTCTGCATCGGCCAGAACTACGCGGCGCACGCCGCCGAGTCCGGCGCCGAGCCGCCGAAGCAGCCGATCGTGTTCTTCAAGCACCCGAACACCGTCGTCGGACCGTACGACGAGGTGCTCGTGCCGCGCGGCTCGACGAAGACCGACTGGGAGGTCGAGCTCGCGGTCGTGATCGGCAAGCCGGCGCGGTACGTCGAGACGGACGCGGACGCGCTCGCCTGCATCGCCGGGTACGCCGTGTCGAACGACGTGTCGGAGCGCGCGTTCCAGCTCGAGGTGTCCGGCGGGCAGTGGTCGAAGGGCAAGTGCTGCGAGACGTTCAACCCGCTCGGTCCCGCGCTGGTCCCGGCCGACGAGATCGAGGACGTGCAGAACCTGCGCCTGAAGTCCTGGGTGAACGGCGAGCCGCGCCAGGACTCGACCACGGAGGACATGATCTTCTCGGTGGCGGCGCTGATCCGCGACCTCTCGCAGTACATGGTGCTGAGCCCCGGCGACATCGTGAACACCGGTACGCCGGAGGGCGTCGCGCTGTCGGGCCGTTTCCCGTACCTGTCGCCGGGCGACACGATGGAAATGGAGATCGAGGGCCTCGGCCGCCAGCGGCAGACGCTCGGCAAGGCCTGAGGAAAACTGTCCCCGGCCGGCTCTACAGTCGGCCGGGTGACCTTCCTGGATGACATCAGCACCTCGTACGACAACGTCGCCGTCTCGTACGCCGAGCTCGTGGTCGACGGGGCCGAGTGGGAAGCGCCCGCCTTCGACCTGCTCGCGACACTCGTCGCGGGCAGCGGCCGGACCGTCCTGGACGTCGGCTGCGGGCCCGGGCGGACCACCGCGCTGCTCGCCGAGCGCGACCTGCCGGTCATCGGCATCGACCTCTCGCCGGGGATGATCGAGGTCGCCCGCCGCGACCACCCGGAGCTCGACTTCCGCGTCGGCTCGATGACCGCGCTCGACCTCCCGGACGGTTCCGCCTCCGCCGTCGTGTCCTGGTGGTCGATCATCCATCTCCCGCGCGACGTCGTACCGCAGGCGTTCGCCGAGTTCCACCGGGTGCTCGCCCCGGGCGGCGTGCTGCTGATGGGTTTCCACGTCGGCGAGGAGTCCACGCACAAGACCTCCGGGTACGGCGGTCATCCGATGAACATCTACGTCCACCGCTGGACCGGCCCCGCCCTCACCGAGCTGGCCGTCGCGGCCGGACTCACGCCGTACGTCGTCTCGGGAATTCCCGACGACCGGCTGCTCTTCCAGAAGTAGTCTCGGCGGCATGACTTCTCGCGTGCGAACGGTGACGTTCGATGCCCACGACCCGTACGAGATCGCCGGCTTCTGGCTGCAGGTCCTGAAGGCCGAGCGGCCGGACGACGACCATCCCGGCGACCCGTACGCCTCGGTCACCACCGAGGACCTGACGATCCTGTTCGAGCAGAACGACGACGAGAAGGTGGTCAAGAACCGCGGCCACATCGACCTCGAACCGGACGGTCCGCGCGACGAGGAGGTCGCCTGGCTGCAGACGCTCGGCGCCACCATCGCCCACGACCACCGCAACCCGGACGGCACCGGCTGGGTCGTCATGCAGGACCCGGAAGGCAACGAGTTCTGCGTACTGCGCAGCGCCGCCGAACGCGCCGCCACCTCCTGAGCGCTACAGGTCGTCGACGTACGGGGTCTGGCCGGTGAAGGTGAGGTGCCAGTCGGTGGTGCGGGCGGTGACCGTGAGGTCGTAGCCCTGCCGGCGGGCGACCAGCTCGTGGCGGTCGTCGGCGACCTCGGAGATCGTGACCTTCCAGCCGCGGGACTCGAGCGTCTCCGCGGCGAACCCGATCTGGGCCTCCGGATCCGGGGCGATGGTCGGGTCACCGCTCTCGACCGTGATCGTGCAGACGGACTCCGCGCCCCGGTCGCCGGACAGCGCGCCCTGGTCGACAGGGCCGACGTCCTGGGTCACCACCGGCGTCTGGTCGGGTACGACGATGGCTGCCACCGCCAGGAGCTCCGAGCGGAGGTAGTTGCGCGCTTCGGTCAAGGTCACGCTTCCGTGATACACCGTCCGGCCAAGCGCCGCGAGGACACGCCGTACATCAGTCCTCAAGAAGCCACGGGTGTCTCGCCGGTGAACGTTATCCGCCAGTCCGCCGACCAGGCGTGCACCGCCACCTCGAACCCGTCGCGCACGGCGGCGACCCGGTAGTGACCGTTCTCCGGCGGTACGACGTCCGCGGTCCAGCCGCGCGCCCGCAGCGCGGCGGCCGCGGCTTCGACCTCTGCTGCCGGATCAGGTGACTGAGGGTTACCGGTTTGGACAGTGATTCTGGAGACGGTGGCCGGGCCGCGGCCGTCGAAGAGTACGCCGGGATTGATCGGGCCCGGGTCGTGCGTGACCACCGGACGCTGGTCGGGGACGACGGTTTCCGCCACCGCGAGCAGCTCGTTCCGCAGGAAGTCTCGTCCGTCGGTCATCGTTGCCGCCTCCCGGGCTGATTGTCCCGCCCGCCCGCCTTGTGTGCGCCGGGGATCCGGGTGCCGGTTGGTCGGCTTGCGCCGGTTGCTCGGCCGGCGTCGTTCGCCCGGTGCCTGCCGGCCGCACCGTGCGTGCCGGTCGCCCGGTTCGCCGCCGCTTCGACGGCGGCCGCTGCCTTCGAGGAGGCGGTCGCGCGCGCGATGCCGTCGTACACCGTCGAGGCGAGGCGGGCGATGTCGTTCAGCGGCTGGCCCCACGACGTACCGAGCAGGAGCTTGGTCTCCGCGGAGCGGCTCGTGTCGGTGGTCGTGATGCTGGCCAGGTCACCGCGGACCACCCGCCCGATGTTGCGCAGCGCCTCGCTGTTCGGCCGGTAGTACTCGTTGTGCCAGTGCACCGACACCGGATCGTCGTTCCGCGTCGGGTCGCTGGTCGCCATCCGGACCGCGTCGGGAAAGGTCGCCGGGTCCGGGCCGTGCCATTCGGAGTACGAGACGTAGTCGCCGGGGGCGCGTTCGGTGTACAGCCGGGTCGGCAACTGCACGAAGTCGGCGGCCTCGTCGATGTACTTCGCGATGCCGGGCGAGCCCGTCATCACCAGCCGGTCCGGCCGGGCGCCCGCCAGCACCGCCTGCGCTGCGACGTCGGTGCCGTACGAGTGCGCGACCACCGTGACGTCGGCGTCGTCCGCCTTCAGTTCGTCGAGTTCGGTCAGGAACTCCGCGAGCCGCGGCCCGCCTTCGATCGCCGCGTCCTTCTTGGCGGCCGCGAGCATGCCCTTCGGGGACGGGTAGTCGAACCAGACCGCGACCGCCGTACCCGGACCGGCCTCCTCGCGGATCAGGTCACCGCGGTCCGACTGGCCGCGGAACGTGTCCAGGCTGTTCCCCATCCCGGGCACCAGCACGGCGACGTTCGCGGCCTCCTCGAGGTCGCCGAGGATCTCGATCGCACGCCCCTGTCCCTCCGGATCGACCTTGAGGAACTGCCGCGGCCGCTCGACCTCGACGACGTTGCCCGCGGCATCGACAGCGGTCGTCCTGACCGGTGTGAGCAGCTCCTTGACCGTCTCCAGCCGCGTCCGCTGATCCTCGTCCGCCGTCCCCGCGTCGACCGCCGCCTGCAGGCGCTCGCGGGCGGCGACGAGTATCGCGTGGTTCGCACGGAACCGTTCGGCCAGCTTCTCGGACATTGCGACTCCCCGTGACAGCCGATCCCCTGGGCGTGAGACCGGACGAGTCGCAGTTTGTCAGGTCAAGGGGGTGAAGGCCAGAGACCAGTTGCCGGAGTGGTGTGAGAGGTTGAGCGTGGCGAGGGGGCGTACGTCGATGTGGCGGAGCGACTCGGCCGGGGCGTCGACGACGTACAGGACGACCGCGCGGACCACCGCCGGGTGCACGATCGCCAGCGCCGAGCCGACCTCCCGCTCCGCGAGATCGCCAAGCCAGTCGGCGACCCGGGCGAGGACGTCGTTCTCGGTCTCGCCGCCGGGCGTCGCCAGGTGCGGCCGCTCGAGCCACGCCGACACGGCTTGTGGATCGGAGGCGAGCAGTTCCTCCAGCCCGCGCCCTGCCCATTCGCCGTACTCACGGTCCCGCAGCGCGGACTCGACCACCGGCTCGAACCCCAGCACCGCAGCCGTCCGTACGGCGGCCCGCTCCGGCCCGGAGTACACCACCTCCGCCTGGAGCTTGAGCTCGCGCGCCGCCTCGAGGCCCGCCGGATCCGGCTCGGCGTCACCACCGAGTACGAGTCCGCGCAACGCGGGTGTCAGGGCGTGCGCGACCAGGGTCAGCGCTGTTGGCTTCGGCACCGTCACGCGGCAACCACCTTCGATCTGCTGGGCCGGCGCTCCACCGCGACGGCGTACCCGAAACCGAGCAGGAGCCACAGCGTCGCCTGCGTACCGAGCGAGGCGAACCGGAACTGCCACAGCAGCGTAGCGGGGAACGCCTCCGGAACCTCGTTGATCCGCGGCAGGATCAGGTACGCCGCCACGACGGTGCCGACCAGCCCTACGACACCACCCGCGAGCCGGGCGAGGTCGCCGTACCGCTCCGCCCAGCGGGACAGCGCGCCACCTGCCCAGACCGCGAGCAGGCCGATCACGAGCGTCAGTAGGTACGTGACGGTGCGCCGGGTGATCGTTTCCGGATCACCTACCGCCGGCGGGTTGGGCGGGTACTTGAGGAACGGGACCAGTACGACGCCGACGAAACCCGCCGCGGCGAGGCCGAGCGCGGCGTACGCGTCGTTCCCGGTCCGCAGCTTGCGGCGGAGCAGCGTGAACGCGACCGCGAACAGCCCGCCGAGCGCGACGCCGTACAGGCTGGTAGCGAGGAAGAGACCGGCTCGCTGCCCGTCGCGGCTGACGAGCGGTTCTTCGTCGTGGTGTTCTTCTTCAGCGTGGGTGTGCGCGTGACCGCCGGCCTCTTCGATCGCGATCGCCGCGTCGATCCGCGGCTCGCCCGTCGCATAGGCGAAAGCTCCGGCCAGCAGGCCGGCGAAGAGTCCGACGATCAGTCCGCGCACCAGGAGCGATCCGAAGGTGCGCATCTGAGCTAGTGACAGGGCACGCCGAGCAGGTGCCGGCCGTCGTGCATCAACTCGTGCAGGAACATCCCCGAGCGCGACACCGCCCCCTGGTCGAACCCGACCAGATACGCGAGCAGGAGCATCACACCGACGCTGGCCAACGCGACCGCGAAGAGCTTGGGCGAGAGAGCCGGTACGACGACCGACCGGGCAGGAGCTGCCATCTGAACTGAACCTCCTGGGGAAGTGCGCGTCCCCTTCGAAAGGCTGCTGGTACCCGAGCGTCCTGACTGACGAGCGAACTCGATCACAGTGGCGCGGCCGCGCCGGACTCGCACCGGCTTCCCTCATGGCACCGCAGGTTGACCATCGAACCGTAGAGGCCCTGACGAGCTCCGGTCAACGGGGGCCGCGAGCTCGTGACCTATCGCACGAGCAGTCGATCCCACGCGTGCTTCGCAGGTGCTTACCTCGTCGCTCCGCTCCTCGGCGCACCTGCTCCGCGCGCTCCCACCCACCCCCGGGCTTAGCGCCCGGACATTTGTTTCCGGCTTCCGCCGGGTGTTTCCGGCTTGCGCCGATCTTCCGGCTTCCGCCGGTGCTTCCGGCTTCCGCCGGGAGTTGCCGGCTGCCGCCGTCGAGTTGCGAGCTGCCGCTCGCGTGCGACTGCAGGGCCGACGGCCGTCACGACGACGACCGGATGAGGGGAGCATGGGTCCCGCCCTCACGATGAGGCCCGGCGGTTTGTAGAGCGAGGTGATAAGGCGGCGGAAAGGCAGGCGTTCTTGCCGCCTGCGAGCCTTGTCGGGATCGGATTCACGACCCGGCCGATGGCCTGACGTTGACGGCTCGCCGGTTTGACCTGCGATCTCATGAGCTTCTTCAAGTCCGGTCTCGACACCTCGGTCGGTGGATCACCACCGTTCCTTCGCCACGATTTCCTGGTGACGGGGCATCGGCCTGGCAGTGCAGCGAGCGGCAGCTCGCAGTTCGCCGGCGGCAGCCGGCAACTCCCGGCGGAAGCCGGAAGATCCCGGCGGAAGCCGGAAACAAGAGTCCGGGCGCCAAGCCCGGGGGTGGGTGGGAGCGCGCGTAGCAGGTGCGCCGAGGAGCGCAGCGACGAGGTAAGCACCTGCGGAGCACGCGTGGGCGGCTTATCCTAGGCAGATGCCGTCCGGTCAGCATCTACTCGCGTTTGCGATTACTTCGTTCATCATCATTGTTGTTCCGGGACCCAGTGTGTTGTTCATCGTGGGGCGGGCGCTGGCAGTCGGGCGGCGGGAAGCCGTGTTGACGATGTTGGGGAACACGATGGGTGCCGCGGTCATGCTGGTGCTGATCGCGCTCGGGCTGGGCACGTTGATCGCGGCCAGTGCGGTCGCGTTGACGGTGGTGAAGCTTGTCGGGGCGGCGTACCTGATCTATCTCGGTGTGCAGGCGTTCCGGAAGCGGAAGTCGTTGGCTGCGGCGCTCGCCGGCGAGACCTCGGCGTCCACCGGGCGGAAGACCATGCGGCAGGGGTTCCTGGTCGGCGTGACGAATGCGAAGACCGCGGTGTTCTTCGCGGCGGCGTTGCCGCAGTTCGTCGACAAGGACGCGAGTAGCCCGGCGTGGGCGCAGATCCTGCTGCTCGGGTTGATCTTCAACGTGATCGCGCTCTGCTCGGACAGTGTCTGGGCTTTCGTGGCCGGTACGGCGCGCGAGTGGTTCGCCCGCTCGCCGCGCCGGCTCGAACTGGTCGGTGGTACCGGTGGCCTGATGATCATCGGCCTCGGCGCCAGCATCGCCGTCAGCGGCTCCAAGGAGTAGCGCCCGACGAGGAACGGCGCCAAGGACTGGCAGCCGACGACTGGCGGCTAGGGATTTGCAGTACGGCGGCCCGCTGGGACGCCGAGAAGGGCGAGCAGCGCCGGTAGGCCGAAGGCGACCAGGTACGCCGTCACCGCCGAGTGCGGCTCCAGCGCCGCGAACAACGACCCGCCGATCGCCAAGATCGTTGCTGTAGACAACGAATCGCTGAGCTGCAACGCCGAGCTGTTCGCCCCCTGCTCGTCCCGCTCGGAGTACTCCAGAACCAGCACCGACAGCGTCGGGAACACAGTCCCCATCCCGAGCCCCGTCAGGCCCCAGCCGACGATCCCGACGACGACCGGCACGTTCGGGTTCAGGGTCAACGCCGCCGTGACGATGCCGAGCAGGATCGCGACCATACCGGCCTGCAGGAACACCGCGTGCGAGAACGGCTGCTTCGGCCGCCCGCGGTACCACGACGCCGCCGTCCAGCTCAGCGCGCTGACCGTCAGCACGAGTCCAGCGAGCGACGGCGACAGACCGCGCTCCCGAGTCAGCATCAGCGGCAGGAACACCTCCGCTCCGAACCCAGCAGCCGCGACCAGCCCGCGCAGCGCGATCACCGACGGCAGCCCGCGCCCGAAAGCGAAAGTGCCGGAAGGCAGCAACCGCGGGCCGAAGGCAACCACCCCGGCCAGCCCGATCGCCAGCAGGACGAGCTGTACGGCGCCACGCTGCTGGCCGCCGTAGTGCAGCAGCCCCACCCCGACCGCAGCCGCGACCGCCCACAGCGCGCGCTTGTCCCACAGCCGTCCAGGACGTACGTCGTACGCGCTGCCCCGCGCCAGCCCCGGTCGCATCACGAGTGCCGCCGGTACTGCGATCACCGGTACGGCGAGGAACACGAGCCGCCAGTTGGTGTGCTCGACGATCAGCCCTGCGATCGCCGGGCCGACGAGCGACGGCACGACCCAACCGGTCGCGAACGCGGCGAAGATCCGCGGCCGGAGGCGGGCCGGGTACAGCTGGCCCACGACGACGTACAGCGCGACCGTGAGCAGGCCCGAGCCGAAACCCTGGATGATCCGCCCGGCGACGAGGACCGCCATCGACGGTGCCAGGCCCGCGATCAGCAGGCCGGCCAGGAACCACGCCGTACCGTGCCAGAGCGGACGGGTCGGGCCCTTCAGGTCGCTCCAGGTGCCGGAGACGACCATCGCGACGACGCCCGACGCGAGCGGACCGCCGAACGCGAGCGCGTACAGGCTGAGTCCGTCCAGGGACTGCGCGACGGTCGGCATCGCGGTCGCGACGGCCAGCGACTCGAACGCGACCAGGGTGATCAGCGCGACCATCCCGATGGTCAGGGCGCGGTACTGCGGGGAGAGGACGCCGCCTGTCTCAGTGGTCGGCTCGGCCAGGGTTGTCATGCCGAGAACGATCGGCCCTCAAGTGCACTTTAAGTCAACTAGAGCGCTGCGGCGAGGACGATCGCGGCGATCGGCGGCAAGGCCTGGGTGGCCGCGGCGCGCAGCATCCGGCGGTCGGAGACGGCGAGTACGACGCCCGCGCCCGCCATGCACGCACACGCGAAGAGCGCGATGGCGTGGCCCTTGTCGCCGCCCCAGATCAGGCCGCCGAGTGCGCCGATTGCCAGGAACAGGTTGTAGAAGCCCTGGTTGAACGCCCACGGCCGTACCGCGTCCACCTCGGTCTCTTTCACCAGGAACTGGCGGTACGTGCTCGGCCTGCGGAACAACACGCTCTCCATGGCGAACACCGCGACATGGAACACACCCGCGACGACGACGAAGACCTGCGCGATCGCACTCATGAGTGGACGCTAGCGCCTACATGCGCCAATCGGTGGCGAAGGCGCGCGCCGGGTTGGTTCGGAAGATCGCGTCGGCGATGTCCGCGCCGAAGTACCGGGTCAGGCGTGGTTTGAGGTGAGTCAGCAGGTACGGCATGCCGGGGCCCTCGCCGGTGGCGGCGCGGGCTCGGGCGCTGGTGGTGTCGCCGCCGAGGAGGAGGCGGTCGGCGTACCCGGCGTCGATCAGTGCGGCGAGGCAGTCGATGAGCCGCGGGTCGGTGGCGCTGTTCGCGCGCGACGGTCCGTCGAACGCGAGCCACGCACCGCGCCGCGCGAGGTCGTGATGCGCGCGGTGATCCGGGAACCGGTTGAGGTGCCCGAGGATGATCGCGGCCGGGTGGACGTCGAGCTTGTCGACGAGCAGATCGAGTACGGCGTCCGCGGCCGAGCCGAGCTCGTGGTGTACGGCGATCGGGGCGTTCGTGGCGTGATGTGCCTCGGCGGCGGCACGCATGACGAGCTCGGCGTGGGCGTCGAGGATGTGGAAACCGCCCGCGACCTTGATCAGCCCGGCGCGGACCTGGGTGTCGCCGATCCCGGTCGTCAGCTCACGCACGAAGATCTCGGCGAGCTGGTCGCGCACCTTGTCGACGTACCCGTCCGGGTAGTGCTCGAGCCGGTGCAGACCGGTCGCGGCGACGATCGAGACACCGGTCCGCGTCGAGATCCCCGGCAGCACCTCAGCGCGCCGATTCAGCCCGTGCGGGGTCCACTGCACAACCGCCTGCCCACCCACATCCGCAAACGCCCGCACCTCGGCAGTCGCAGCCGCAACATCATCCAACGCCTGATCCGCAGGCAACGCCACCGACTGAAAGAACAAATGATCATGCGAGTCGGCAACCCCCAGCGCCTCCGGCACCAGGTCCCCCAAAACCGCCCGAACCCGCATCAACACCCTCTCCCCGTCAACACGTCGCCATCCAGCGTAGGGCGCGGGCTCAGGCAGCCTGGCGACCGGGACCGCGACGCCGGCCGCGACCCCGGCGGGACGAGGCGCGGGTCGGGGCGGCTGATCCGTCGCCACCGGACTGCCCGCCGGCAGGACGCTGACCGGGCCGGTCGCCGGTGGTGCGTTGGTTGGGGCGCTGGCCTCGGGAGCGGCGGCGGGTGGTGGTGGCTTGGTTGGGTTGGGTGGGGGCTGGTTTGGGGGGTGGCGTTGTGTAGGTGCGTTCGCCGGGGGCGAGGGTGGTGAGGAGGGGGTCGCCGGTGGTTAGTTTGGTGATTTGGGGGGTGATGCCGGCTTTGCGGGTGAGGTCGCGGACGTCGCGGACCTGGTCGTCGGTCATCAGGGTGACGACTGTGCCTTCGGCGCCGGCGCGGGCGGTGCGGCCGGAGCGGTGCAGGTATGCCTTGTGCTCGACCGGCGGGTCCGCGTGGATGACCAGCGTGACGCCGTCGACGTGGATGCCGCGGGCGGCGATGTCCGTGGCGACCAGCGTCTTCGCCGTACCGTCGGCGAATGCCTCCAGGTTGCGCGTACGCGCGCCTTGCGACAGGTTGCCGTGCAGCTCGACGGCCGGCACGCCCTGAGCGATCAGCTTCCGAGCCAGCGCCTTGGCGCCGTACTTCGTCCGCGTGAACACCAGCGAACGCCCCGGCGCCGCGGTCAGGTCGACCAGCACCGGGAGCCGAGTGTCCGGCTGGACGTGCAGGACGTGGTGCGTCATCCGCGCGACCGGCGACTTGGCCGAGTCGACGCTGTGCGTGACCGGGGCGTTCATGAAGCGCCGTACCAGCACGTCGACGCCGGCGTCCAGCGTGGCCGAGAACAGCAGCCGCTGGGCGGTGCCGGGCGTCGCCTCGAGGATCCGGCGTACGGCGGGGAGGAAACCGAGGTCGGCCATGTGATCGGCCTCGTCGAGCACGGTGATCTCGACCGCGTCGAGCTTCGCGTGGCCGGCGGTGATGTGGTCCTCGAGGCGGCCCGGGCAGGCGACCACGATGTCGGTGCCCTTGCGCAGGCCGGTGATCTGCGGGCCGTGCCCGACACCGCCGAAGATCGTCATCGAACGCAGGCCGAGCGCGTCGGCGAGCGGCGTGATCGAGGCCTGGATCTGGGTGGCGAGCTCGCGGGTCGGCGCGAGGATCAGCGCGCGCGGCTGGTTCGGACGGCGTTTGGCGGCGCTGGTCGCGAGCCTGGCCAGGACCGGCAGGACGAAGGCGTACGTCTTGCCGGAACCGGTGCGGCCGCGACCGAGAACGTCCTTACCGGCCAGGGAATCCGGCAACGTCGCCGACTGGATCGGGAACGGCGTCGTCACACCGGCCGCGGCAAGCGCGTCGACGAGACGATCGGGTACGCCGAGCTCGGCGAACGTCCGGTTGTCCACAGCAACCGCTTCATTGCTCACAGCAACATCAAGCGGATGCTCGGTGGCCGGCCGAGCAGCGCCGGAGCGACGCCGGCGACGCGACCGGCCCTGACCGGCCGGCTTGGGGGACGTAGTGGATTGGTCTTGCGTGGTTGATGACGTGGGGCGGCGGGCCGCCATAGAACTACTCCAAATGTCGGGGGTCGTCCTGCCCGGCGCGGCTCGGGGCCGCGGCGCGTGGTGGTCGACTGCTGGCGCAGAGTGTTTGCGCGCACCGGCCCGAGGCAGAACTGGGCGGGCCGTCCGTCACAGCGTACGGCACCGCGGGTCGAAACCCCGCCGGTTATTCACAGGACCCTCGTCACACAGGTTAGGTTCTGCTCGTGACGACAGAGTTCCGGACCGACCCGCCGACCGTCGCCGACGAGCGCGTGCTGCTGCAGGGCTTCCTCGACTACCACCGCGGGACCTTGCTCTGGAAGCTGTCCGGCCTCACCGGCGCGGACCTGGTACGACGCACCGTCGAGCCGTCGAGCATGTCGCTGATCGGCCTCGTTCGGCATCTGAGCGAGGTCGAGAAGTACTGGTTCCACCGCGCGCTGGCCGGCCACGACTCGCCCGAGAAGTACTGGACCGACGAACACCCCGACGGCGACTTCGACCTCGTCACGCCCGAGCAGGCGGAGCAGGACCTCGAGGACTACCACGCGATCGTGAAACTGTCGGACGCCCTCGCCGCGCAGCATTCCCTCGACGCCACCTTCATCCGCCCCCGGTACGACGAGCCGTACTCCGTCCGCTGGCTCTACCTGCACATGATCGAGGAGTACGCGCGCCACAACGGCCACGCCGACCTCCTCCGCGAGCGCCTGGACGGCTCCACCGGCGAATAGGTCCTGTCTGGTGATCCAGCGCCGTAGCGAGGAGGTGCTCGGTGCGGTAGCTCGGCGTGCGGGGGCGAAGGTCTCGATGCGGAGCATCGTGGCCTTTGCACCCGTGCGGTGAGATGCCGTGCCGAGTGCCCCGCAGTAGGCGATGGATCACCAGACAGGGCCTGACTACGGCTTGATCGAGCGGATCAGCCCGACGATGTCGTTCACGACACCGCGGACACCCGGGATCCGCGTCAGCCGGAGCAGCCGGTCGACCAGCGGAACCGCGCGATCGATGAGCGTACGAGTCCGGCGGACGCCCTCCGACCGGTCGTGCACCCAGAACAACACGATCCCCATCTGCAACAGCCACAGCAACTCAGGCAGCTCCGCCCGCAGGTCCGCCGGCAACTTGAGATCGGCCCCGTCCACAACCCGCCGGAACACCTCGACACTCGCATCCCGGGCCGGCCGCGACTCGTCGCTGAACGGCGACAGCGGACTACTCGGATCCGCCGCCGTCTTGAAGAACGTGCCCGCGAACTCGTGGTACGGCGCCGACACCTCCAGCCAGGCATGCAGTACGCCGGCCAACCGGGGCACGAACGCCTTCTCCGCAGCGAGCACAGGCTCGACCGCCTCGCGGTGCTGGTCCTGCAGCAGGTCGTAGTACGCCTGCATCAGGTGGTCCTTGGAGCCGTAGTAGTAGTACGCGTTCCCGACCGACACGCCCGCCTCGGTGGCGATCGCGCGCATCGTGGTCTTGCCGTAGCCCTGCTCCCGGAACAGCCGCAGCGCCGTCGACAGGATCAGCTCGCGCGTCTGTTCACCCTTCGCGGTCGCACCGTCCGTCACATTCGTCAGCGTAATCACCTCCGGTCAACCGCCGCAGACCAGCCGCCGCCTGGACCATCGCCTTCGCGACCGGCCGCATCGCCGGGCTCGCCAGTCGTACTGCGGTGTGTCTGTGCTCCCCCGTGGCCCACAGACACACAATCCAGGCGCGATCGCCGACGTACACCGACCCGTCGTCCGCGACCACGGTCACGTCCCGCAGGGTTGCCTCGTGGTCGAGCGCGGGGTAGAGCGCCCGCGCGTTCGCCGACCCCGCCGCGACGAACCGCAGACGCACCACCCCGCCGTACCCGTCCGGCGCCGGATGCTGCGCCGCCAGCCAGTCCTTGAACCGGCGGCACAGCGGGCATCCGGCGTCGTACAGAACCGTCAGCTCACGCACGAGCGTCAGTACCCGTACCGCTCGGTCAGCGGCGGCGCAGGCGGCACCGTGTCGTTCGGCGGCACCGGCGGCCGGGTCATGCTGTCGAGCCGGCTCCGGGTGCGGATCTTGCTGAAGATCCACACGTTCATCAGGTGCATGACGCCGAGCACCAGCATCACGATCCCGAGCTTCACGCTCAGCTGCTCGAACACGCCGCGGGCGTCGGCGACCGCGCTCCCGCCGCGCAGGAACAGCGTCACGAACCCCAGGTTGACCAGGTAGAACCCGACCACCAGCAGCCGGTTCACCGCGTCGGCGAAGTCCTCGTTGCCGTGGAACACGTCGACCAGGAAGATCCGCCCGTTGCGGCTCAGGGTGCGCGCGACCCAGATCGTCAGCGGCACCGCGACGATCAGGTAGACCAGGTACGCCGTGACTGTCATGTTCATCCTCGTCCTCACCTCTTGAACACGTTCAAATTCTCGTCAAGCCTGACGGTACGCCGCTGTTTTGAACATGTTCAAGTCGCCGCTCGCGTGATCTGGATCTCCCCTGGGCCACAATGGCGACACAATGGCGACCATGACGACCTGGGTCTTCGAAGGCACCGTGCTCCCCGCCGGCGAGGCCACCCGGCTGACCTTCGGCCCCGGCGCGGACGGCGAGCGGTTGCCCGGGCGGTACGGCGTACCGGGCCTCGTCGACGCGCACTGTCACCTGACGATGGCCCCGGGCGCGAACGGCCCTGTCCTGCGCGACGCGGAGTACGCGGCCGAGCGGCTCGGCGAACTCGCGGACGCCGGCGTGAGCGCGGTCCGGGACGTCGGCGGCAACCGCGACGTCACCCTGCACCTCGCGCGGACCACGGACGACAGCCGCCCGTTCGTGCTCGCGGCCGGCCGGTTCCTCGCGCCCGAGGGCCGCTACTTCCCGGGCGCCTACGAGCCGGTCGCCCCGGAGGACCTGCTCGCCGCGGTCGAGGCCGAGATCGCCGACGGCGCGACCTGGCTCAAGCTGGTCGGCGACTTCCCCGAGGTCGGCCCGGACGGCCCGATCCGCGGCAGCAAGGTCAGCCCGTCGTACGACATCGCCGTGGTCGAGGCGATGGTCGAACTGGCGCACTCGCGCGACGTCCGTGTCGCGGCGCACGTCAACACCGACCACGTCTCCGACCTGATCCGGGCCGGCGTCGACTCGGTCGAGCACGGTACGGCGCTCACCGAGCGGGACCTGGCAGCGCTCGGCGCCCGCGGCGGCGCATGGACCCCGACGCTCTGCGCCTCGATCCGCCCGCATCCGGGCGAGACCCCCGAACAGGCGAGCCGGCGCGAGGCCCGGTCGGAGTACCTCGCGTCGATCCTTCCGCTCGCCGAGCGGTACGGCGTCCGCGTGCTGACCGGATCCGACGTGGTCGGCACCGTCGCCGCCGAGATCGACCTGCTCGTCAAGCACGGGCTGTCCGTCGAGCAGGCCATCGCCGCCGGCTCGACCGTCGCGCAGGAGTACCTCGGCCGCCGCGGTGCCGGCAACCTCGTCACGTACGACGCCGACCCGCGCGCACATCCCGACGTACTCGCCCGGCCGGCCGCCGTCGTCCTGAACCACCGGCGGATCGGATGAGCATGAAGGAGAAGGACCTCGACCGCTGGGTCGACAAGTACCGGAAGGCCTGGGAGAGCAACGATCCGGCGGACATCGCCGCGCTCTGGACCGAGGACGCCGCCTGGTACCGGCGGCCCGACGAGGACCCGGTCCTCGGCCGCGACGCGATCGTCGCGGCCTGGCAGGAGGTTGCCGACGGGCCGGGCGAGACGACGTTCGAGTACCAGGTGCTCGGGTTCGGCGACGGGGTCGGGTTCGTCCGCGGCTGGACGACGTACCTGACGAATCCGCCGGGCGAGTTCAGCAACCTGTGGGTGATCCGGCTCGAGAAGGACCGCGCGTACGAGTTCACCGAGTGGTGGATGGAGAAGCCGCTGTGAGCTACGGTGACGGTAGGCACTCAGGGTGCCACCGGTCCGCGGGAAGGGCTCAGCCCACCTGAGTGCTACATCCTGAGTACTGGATTGACCTCCTTTCTCGCCTGACGACGCGGACAGCAGGCTCGTAGAGAGGAGGTCGGCGATGCCGACCCGGAATCTTCCCGACGATCCGAACCTGGACCACCTGCGCGGTCAGGCCAAGTCACTGCTCAAACGGGTGCGCGCCGGCGACCCCGCGGCCGTCACACTGGCCGAAGAGTTCCATCCGGTCAAGACGCTCGCGGACGCGCAGCTGGTGATCGCCCGCAGCTACGGCTTCCCGAGCTGGCCGCGTATCGTGCGGCATTTGGAGCTGGTCGACCGCTACAGCCGTTCGCCGCATCGGCAGTCGGTCGGCGGACCGCTCGACACGCCACAGCAGCGGGCCGACGAGTTCCTCCGGCTCGCGACCCTGCACTACGGGGAGGACGCCCCTTCCCGCCGGCAGGCCGCCCGCGAGCTTCTCGACCGCTTCCCGGACGTTGCTGGGAGCAACATCTACACACAGGTGGTGGCCGGCGACCTGGACGGCGTACGACGCAACGCCGCACAGGCCGCCGTGGAAGGCGGACCGTACCGCTGGGAGCCGCTCCTCTACCTCACCTACAGCCGCCTCGACGCACCGAACCAGCTCGAGATCGCGCGCCTGCTCCTCGAGAACGGCGCCGATCCGAACGCCGGGTACCTCTGGCAGGGCATGCCGTCGCCGTTCACCGCGCTCACCGGCGTGTTCGGCCGCGGCGAGGGCGACCAGCCGCCGCACCGCCATCGCGTCGAACTGGCGCGCCTTCTCCTCGACGCCGGCGCCGACCCGAACGACAGCCAGACCATGTACAACTGCGGTCCCGGGTGTCCCCCGCCGTACGACGATGTTCACCTGGAGCTGCTGCTCGAGTACGGACTCGGCCGTGGAAACGGCGGTCCGTGGCACGAGCGGCTGACGACCGCGCACCCGACCCCGCGGCAACTGCTGGAGGACGAGCTGGTCTTCGCCTCCTGGGCGGGTCTGCGGCACCGCGCGGAACTGGTACTTGCCCAAGGCACCGATCCGGAGGGCGTCGGCACCAGGCATCCGGTGTTCGGCGGCGAACGCCCGTACGAACTCGCCGCCGTCCAAGGGCACACGGAAGTCGCCGACCTGCTTCGTGCCAGCGGCGCCGCGCCGCTGGACGAGGTCCACGAGGTGTACGCCGCGGCGATGCGTGGCGAGACGCCGTACGTCGATCCCGCGCTGGCCGCACGCGCCGTCGCTCGCCTGCCGCACCTCCCGGTCCGGGCAGCGGAGGTCGGGCGGACCGTCGCGATGGAACCCTTGCAACGGCTCGGCTACGACCTCAGCCGGATCGCGGGCGGAGCGGCGCCGATCCACCGCGCCGCGCTGAACGGCCACCTGGACACGGTCCGGAAGCTGATCGAGCTCGGCGCGGACCCGGAGCTACGCGACCCCAACTACAACGGGGACGCGCTGAGCTGGGCCGAACACAGCAAGCAGCAGGCGGTGGCCGACTACCTCAGGGGCTTACCGCAAGGAACAGGAAGGCGCTGAACACCGCGAGGTGAACGGCGCCCTGCAGCAGGGTCGCCCGTCCGGTGGCGAGAGTGAGCATGCTGGTCACGACGGTCAGGATGAACAGCACGAGTTCCTTGCCACCGAGCCCGAGGACGAGCGGCCCGCTCAACCAGATCGAGGCGACCGCGATCGCCGGAATGGTCAGGCCGATGCTGGCGAGCGCTGAGCCGAGCGCGAGATTGACGCTGGTCTGGAGACGGTTCCGCAGGGCCGCGCGCACTGCGGCGACCGTCTCCGGCAGCAGCACCAGCAGCGCGATCACGACACCGACAACTGCCAGTGGCGCGCCGGCCGACTCGACCGCGGACTCCAGCTTCGGCGACACCGTTTTCGCGAGCCCGACCACCGAGACCAGGCAGACGAACAGCAACCCGAGGCTGAGCAGGGCGGTCTTCCCGCTCGGCGCGGCCGCGTGGTGGTCCTCGTCCTCGTCGACGTCCCCGTCGGCGCGGACCGGGAGGAAGTAGTCCCGGTGCCGGATCGTCTGGATGAACACGAAGACGCCGTACAGCACCAGCGAGGTCACGCCCGCGAACGCCAGCTGCGCCGAGCTGAACTGCGGCCCCTCCGCACTCGTCGTGAACGTGGGCAGCACCAAACTCAGCGTCACCAGGGCGATCATCACCGTGAGCACGGAGTACGACGCCTGCACCCGGAACTCCTGCACCCGGTGCCGCAGCGAGCCGACGACCAGCGACAGCCCGAGGATGCCGTTGCAGGTGATCATCACCGCGGCGAACACGGTGTCCCGGGCCAGTGACGCCGCCTTGTCACCGCCGGACGCCATCAGCGTGACGATCAGCGCGACCTCGATGACCGTCACCGCGAGCGCCAGGATCAGCGTGCCGAACGGTTCCCCGACACGGTGCGCGACGACCTCGGCGTGGTGCACGGCGGCGATCACCGCGGCGCCGAGACCGAGGCAGACCAGGATCAGCAGGACCGCACCGAGATCGCGGTGCCAGGTGGCGAGCAGGACGACGAAGGCGAGTGGCGGCACGGCGAGCGTCCAGCGCGGCAGCCCTTGGATCACGGAGTCTGTCATCCTTGGACAGCCTATCGGGAATCCTCTTGGCATCCCCGCCGTCCGCGGGTGATGCTGCTCCCATCATGACTGTGAGCATCAGAGAAGCGACCGCCGCCGACTGGCCGGCCATCTGGCCGTTCTTCCGCGAGATCGTCACCGCGCGGGAGACGTACACCTACGACCCGAACCTGACCGAGGAGCAGGCGCGGGCGCTCTGGATGAGCCCGTCGAGCTCGCCGCTGGCCCGGACCACGGTCGCGGTCGATGCCGACGGCACCGTTCTCGGCAGCGCGAACATGTACCCGAACCGGCCCGGCCCCGGTGCACACGTGGCCAGCGCCAGCTTCATGGTCGACAGCAAGGCCCGCGGCCGCGGCGTCGGGCGGGCGTTGTGCGAGGACATGATCGCGTGGGCCCGGCGGACCGGGTTCCGCTCGATCCAGTTCAACGCGGTCGTCGAGACCAACGAGCCGGCCGTCCACCTGTGGCAGTCCCTCGGCTTCCGGATCGCCGGCACCGTCCCGGAGGCCTTCGACCACCCCCGCCTCGGGTACGTCGGCCTGCACGTGATGTACCGCCCATTGCCGTGAATCGCGCTCGGAAGATGTGGAAGGCGCTGGAGCCGTTCCACGCGATCACCTACTGCGCCCCGGAGACGCGGCGGGCGACCGACGCGCTCGGGCTCAAGGGCGGGTGGATGAGCTACTTCGGCTGCCGTGCCGCGCCGCTCGGGCCGGTCGGTCCGGAGATCGTGGCGGCCGTGTTCTACAACTTCCACCCGGCGATGGTCGCGCGCTCGATCCCGGACGCCTGGAAGTACGCGAGCCCGTCCCAACTGCTCGACGCCCGCCTGACGGCTGTCGACAACGCCGTACGGCGGATGTTCCCGGACGCGGTGTCAGACCGAGGGTTCGACCGGGCGGCCGAGCTGGGGCGACGGGCAGCGGAATCGGCGCCGCTCGCCGGACGGCCGATCGCGGCGGCGAACGCTGCGCTCGACTGGCCGAGTGAGCCGCACCTCGTCCTCTGGCAGGCGACCACGATCCTCCGGGAGTCGCGCGGCGACGGGCACGTCGCTGCACTCGTCGCCGCGGGCCTCACTCCCTGCGAGGCGTTGGTGACGATCTCGGCGGCGGGCGGCCCGGCGAAGGAGGTCTTCCAACTCAACCGGCGTTGGAGCGACGATGAGTGGGCGGCTGCGTCCGACGACCTTCGTGGGCGCGGTCTGCTCGACGCCGGCGGGATGCTGACCTCCGCCGGCCACGCCGTCCGCCAGCAGGTGGAGGACACGACGGACACGTTGGCCGACCAGGGCTGGCGAGCCCTCGGCGACGACCTGACCGACGAACTGCACGACGTCGTACGTCCGCTGAGCGCTGTGCTGATGGCGGACGGCCTGATCCCGGCCGACAACCCGATGGCTATGCGCTGGGACTGACCCGCCGCGTCGTACGCAGTCCCGCCTCGGCGGCCCGCAGTACGGCGGCCGTCAGGGCGTCGAGGATGCCGGACTCGAGCTTCCAGTGCTGCCAGTACAGCGGCACGTCGATGTATTTGCCGGGAGCAACTTCTACCAGGCGGCCGGCGGCGAGCTCGGAGTCCGCCAGCTGGTCCTCGATCATGCCCCAGCCGAGGCCGATCCGGACAGCCTCGTGGAACGGCGCGGACGCCGGGATCGCGTGCGACGGCGGGTCGAGGCGGCGGCGCGTGACCTTGCGGAGCAGCCGGTGCTGCAGAACGTCCTTCTCGTTGAACGTCACGATCGGCGCCTCGGCGAGGGCCTCCGGCAGCGGCTTGCCGGTCAGCCAACGTTCGGCGTACTCCGGGGTGGCGAGCGGGAGGTACCGCATCTTGCCGAGCGGGACGACGCGGCAGCCCTGCACCGGCCGCGGGTCGGCGGTGACCGCGGCGAGCACCGTGCCGTTGCGCAGGTACTCCGCGGAGTGTTCCTCGTCCTCCTGGTGGACGAGGAACCGCGCGTTGTGGGTCCGGGACAGGTCGAGCATGGCGGGCAGGAACCAGTTGTTCAGCGAGTCCGCGTTCACCGCGATCGGTATCCGCTGCGCGTCGACGGTGCCGCGGACGGCGGCGATCGCCTCGAGTTCGAGCAGCGAGACCTGGCGGGCGAGCCGGAGCAGTGCCGCACCCGCCGCGGTCGCGCGGGCCGGTTTGCCGCGCATCACCACGATCTGCCCGAGGCGGCTCTCCAACGCCTTGATCCGCTGGCTGACCGCGGACGGCGTTACGTTGAGCCGCCGGGCGGCCGCGTCGAAGCTGCCCTCGTCGAGGACCGCCACGAACGTCTCGAGCTGCACCGAGTCGAACTGCATGATGAAGCAATCCTAATGGGGCATCAGAATCTTTAGCTGGTTTGAAGATGCTGCACTGCCTACCGTCGAAGACATGCCCCTCCTCGCCGGTTTCGCCACGGCCCTGTCCCTGATCGTCGCGATCGGCGCGCAGAACGCCTTCGTCCTGCGCCAGGGACTGCGCCGCGAGCACGTCCTGCCGGTGGTCCTGACCTGCGCGCTTTCCGACGCGCTCCTGATCTCCAGCGGCATCCTCGGCCTCGGCGCCCTGCTCACCCGCAACCAGCTCGCCCTCGACATCGCGAAGTACGGCGGCGCGGCGTTCCTCTACGGCTACGCGTTCCTGGCCGCGAAACGCGCCTTCAAACCCGGCTCGATCACCCCCGCCGACCACGCCCCCGCCGCCCTCCGCAGCGTCGTACTGGCGTGCCTGGGCTTCACGTACCTCAACCCGCACGTCTACCTCGACACCGTCGTACTCCTCGGCTCCCTAGCCAACCAACGAGGCACCGACGGCCGCTGGCTCTACGGCGTCGGCGCAGTCACCGCCAGCTTCACCTGGTTCTTCACCCTCGGCTTCTTCGCCCGCAAACTAACCCCGTTCTTCGCCCGCCCCCGAGCCTGGCAAATCCTCGACACCACCATCGCCCTCCTCATGACCACCCTCGCCACCTGGATGCTCCTGCCCTGATCGCACCGCAGAATGACCCCGTGGACCTGACGGTGTTGTGTGATGCGGTGGCGGTGTTTCCGGAGGGGTTGCGGGAGGCGTTGCCTGGGTGGGGGGTGGAGGCGGCTGAGTGGACTGGGCGGGTGATGCCGGGGAACGTGCACGCGGGCGGGTGGTTGTTGCATTTCCACAGTTATCTGGTGGTGGACGGGTCCGGTGTGGTGTTGGTGGATGCGGGGATCGGGCCGGCGGGTGGGGATGCGGCTGAGTGGTTGAGGGTGAGTGGGCGGTTGCCTGGGTTGCTGGCGCAAGTGGGGGTGGAGACCGCGGATGTGGATGCGGTCGTGTTGACGCATGTGCATTCGGATCACGTGGGGTGGGCTTCGGACGGTGTGCGGCCGGTGTTCGAGCGGGCGGAGTACGTCGTGCAGCGCGCGGAGTTCGAGCATGTGCGAGGCGGGCAGAACTACGTGAGCCGGATCCAGGCGATCGAAGAAGCCGGACAGTTGCGCGTGGTCGACGGGGAGACGATGCTGCGCGGCTTGCGGTTGTTGCCGACGCCGGGGCACACACCTGGGCATCAGGCTGTCGTGACCGAGCGGGCCGTGCTGGGCGGCGATCTGTGGGTGCATCCCGCGCAGGTGCGGTGGCCGGAGCTGACGTACGTGTACGAACAGGACCCGGCCACCGCGGTGACGTCACGACGCGAGGTGCTGGCGCTGGCCGCCGCTCAGGGGATCCCGATCGCGGCCGCCCACCCCCACACAGCCCAATCCCCCGACGGCACCCCCGTCATCGCCGCAGAGCCCAGCACCACCGCCTGCGTGCCGTACCGCCTCTGATCGGCTAGCGGTAGCCGGTGGTGTCGGCCGGCTTGCCGGCATGCTCCACTTCGACGATGTACCGCCACGCGTCGGGGCGGCTGCCGTCCAGATCGGTGAAGTTGTAGATCTGGGCGAGTTCGCCGCTCGACGTCGACTTGCCGTTCCACCGGCGTACGTCGGGATCGGCCGCGAGCGCCGCCACCGCGCGGCCGACGTACGACGGGCTCTCCGAGATCGCGAAGTGCGGGATCCGCTCGGTCGCGTCCCGCCAGTTGTCCTCCCGAACGCCGAACCCTTCCAGCATCGCCTCCGACCGCAGCCAGCCGGGCGTCAGCAGTACGGCGGTCGCGTCGTACTTGTCCAGCTCGTGCGCGAGCGCGAACGCGACCCGGCTCACCGCGCCCTTCGCGACGTCGTAGAAGAAGGACACGCGATAGTTCGAAGCGTTGAACTCGTTCGTGCCGTCCGTCATCTCCACCACCAGACCGCCCGGCGTCTTGATCAGCAACGGCAGCGCGAAGTGGCTGGTGATCACGTGCGTGTTGACCCCGAGCTCCAGCAGCCGGAGCCCGCCCGCGAGGTCGCTCTCCCACACCGTCTTGTCCCACTCGGGCTCGCCGTGCTGACCCCAGATGTCGTTCACCAGGATGTGCAGCGCGCCCTGCTCACGCTCGATCCGCTCGATCAACGCCTGCACCTGCGCCGGATCCAGGTGATCCACCGGTACGGCGATCCCGCGGCCGCCTGCCTTGTCGACCAGCTCGGCCGTCTCCTCGATCGTCTCCGGCCGGTTCATCTCCGAACGCCGGTCCCGCGTCGACCGCCCGGTCACGTAGACCGTCGCGCCGGCCGCGCCGAGCTCGACCGCGATCCCCCGCCCGGCTGCCCGGGTCGCACCGGCCACCAGCGCCACTTTCCCCGTCAACGGCTGCATGCCGCTCCTCCTTATCCATACGTTGTACGATTATGTACCATACGGCGTATGGTTAACGCTGGCAAGCGCTCCGGACGACCCCGGGCGGGCGAGGAGCGGCTCAGCCGGGAGGCGATCCTGACCGCGGCTCTCCGGATCGTCGACGACGAGGGCATCGACGCGCTGACGATGCGCCGGCTCGCGGCGACGCTGCAGGTCAACCCGATGTCGCTCTACCACCACCTGCCGAACAAGGCGGCCGTCCTGGCCGGCCTCGCCGAGCTGGTGTTCGCGAACCTCGAGCTCCCGGATCCCGGCGACACCGTGCCCTGGGACGAGCAGCTCAAGACCGCCGCCCGTGCCTACCGGGACGGTCTCAGGCAGCACCCGAACCTCGCGCTCCAAGTGCTGTCGGACGCGTCCGTGGTGTCGAACGTCGTCGTGGTCACGATGGAGCCGTTCTACCGCGCCCTGGACCGTTCAGGCCTCGCGCCTCGGCAGGTCTTCGAGGCCGCGAACACGCTGATCGACTTCATCCACGGCTTCAGCCTCGGCGAGGCGTCCGTCCGCGCCGAGACGTTCGAGCTCGCCCCCGACCTGCTCGCGCGCGTCCAAGCCCTCCCACCCGGCAAGGCGCCGATCCTGACGCGGATCGTGAGCGAGCTGGGCAGCACAGGCCTCGCCTACGACTTCGACAGCGGTTTCGAGTCGGGATTGTCGACGCTGACCGCAGGCATCGCGGCCACCGCGCGCGGCCGGTAACGCGAGATCGCCACCCCGACCAGGCACAGCGCACCCCCGGCGTACGCGAGCGGCGCCGGCCCTTCGCCGAGCAGCAGCCATCCGAGGCCGATCGTGATCGGCGGCACCAGGTACGTCGTCGCGCCCATCCGCCCGGCCGTCGTCCGGGCCAGGGCGTACGCCCAGGTGGTGAACGCGATCGCGGTCGGGAACGCGCCGAGAAACACCACCCACCAGATCGTCGACGGACCGACCTCCCGCACCAAGTCAGGCCCGAACGGCAGGCAGGCGACCGCACCGATCACGCACGACAACCAGGTCACCTCCAGCGCGGGGAGCCGCGCAAGCAGCGGCTTCTGCGCCACCACGCCGACCGCGTACGCCGCCGCGGCCAGCAGGCAGAGCACCACGCCCCACACCTCGGCGCCACCGTCCGACGACAGCCCGATCAGCACGACCCCGCCGAACGCGACCAGGCTCCCGGCCACCAACTGCCGCGGGAACCCTTCGCCCAGCAGGATCCCGGCCAGCAGCGCGATCAGCAGCGGACCGATGTTCACCAGCATCGCGGTCGTCCCGGCGTCCAGGTGCCGCTCGGCCGCATTCAGCGCCACGTTGTAGACGCCGAACCACAGCAGCCCGCAGACCAGCAGGAACTTCCAGTCGGCCCGCGCCGGCCAGCGCCGCGGCCGGCTGAACACGAAGATCCCCAGCAGTACGCTGCCGACCAGCAACCGGCCGAGCGACAGGGCGCCCGCCGAGATCTCCTGCCCCACATGGCGGATCGCGACGAACGCCGACGCCCACAGCACCACCGTCACCGCGGCCGCAGCGGCGGCCGGCAACCCCTGCTTCCTCATACTCGTGGAACGTGTTGTCTGCACATCATGTGAGGCTAGGTCTCCGACACTTCGGCGGCCGACGAACTCCGCGGCTCCGGCAGCGCCACCGGTACGACGAACGCGGTCAGCAGCACCGGCACGGTCAACGCCGCGACCAGGATCGACATCGTGAACCACACCGACCCGAGCGCGAACCCGCCGTACACCGCGATCGCCGACACCTCCGCGAACAGGCCGGACACCGACGTCACGGTCGCCCGCGCCGGCCCGGTGATCGCGTCCTGCAGGCGTGCCTCGGACACCACGATCACGAGTTGCAGCACGCCGTACCCGATCGCGATCGGCAGGAAGCCCCACGCGGAACCGCTCAGCGCGCCGGTCGCGATCAGCACCGCGGTCACCGCCATCCCGGCGGCGAAGGTTGCTGCAGGCAACCTGTACGCCGGACCGGCGAGCGCGCCGCCGATCGCCTGCGCGGCAACGGTTCCCGCGATCAGCAACGGGACCACCTCGGTCGCCGCACCGGTCTCCCGGGCGAGCAGCGGGAAGTACTCGTCGAACGCCAGGAACCCGCCGAGCAGGGCGACCAGCAGGACGGACCGCCTGACCACCCGACTCGTCAGAACCTCGGACACACCCGACCGCAGCAGGTGCAGATAGTTGCCGAACGCCGCCCGCGCCCCCGGCTCATCCGCCTCCCGCGCCGCCTCCACCGGACGCGCCTCGGGCAACGACCACGCCACGACCGCCTGCGCCAGACAGCTGAGCACGCTGACCACACCGGCCAGGGTGTAACCGCCGAGCTCGAAGAGCGGCGCCGCGAGCGCCGTCGCCGCCAGGTTCATCACGAAGGACCCGGAGCGCGCACGACCGAGCAGCGTCGCGAACCGCGCGGTGCGGTCCCGGGCCGCGAGTTCGTCGTACACGAACGCCTCGAAGGTGCCCGAGATCAGCGCGGACGACGTACCCCACAGGGTGAAGCCCAGCGCGAAGCCGGCGAACGACGGCAGCGTGATCCAGGCGGCGTACCCGAGGGCGCCGACCAGCGCGCCGAGGATCAGCAGCTTGCGCCGCGAGTACGAATCCGCCCAGGCGCCGGACGGCACCTCGAGGACGAACCCGGTCGCCGACCAGATGACGAACAGCGTCGAGATCTGGGCAGCCGACAGCCCGTGGTCGGCGAACAGCAGCTGGTAGAGCGGGTAGAGCGGGATGAAGTCCTGCAGCGACGCGAACGCGACGATGCGGACCGACAGCCCTCGGTCCGAAGGTCAAAGATGCGGACTCGGAAATCTCATGGTGTCGACGATACGACATAAATGGCGCGCGGATCAGGGGGAATTTCGGCGAGAGTGGAGCGATGGGAGACGTCAGCGAACGGTTCTGGGCGAAGCTGCCGGCCGGCAGCCGCGACGCCCTCGTGCATGGCCTGAGCCAGTCCGAGCTGCAGTCCGTCCTGCTGGACGTGACGCGGGAGCGCGCCGCCAAGGTCAAGCCGGCGCGGTTGCTGCAGCGCTGGCAGCAGGACCGCTTCGTCCAGCCGTCGAGCGTCGACCCGCGCGAGCTGGTCAAGACGCAGCAGCGGCTGTGGGAGGTGCTGCCGGAGAAGTTCGCCGGCGTGCAGCTCTCGCCGTTGACGCCGCTGGGCACGTGTTCGGCGGTGGCGCCGATCAACCAGCACCAGGTCGTCGGCACGATCCGCGGTACCGAGGTCGCCAGCGATCCCACCAACGAGCTCGCGATCGAGGCCGCCGTACGACGTCGCGCCGGGCAGGACCGGGTGCACCTGGCGGCGTGTCAGCGGGTCGTCCGCGCGCAGACGTTCGACGCGCCGGGGATGTCGGCGCACTTCGAGCTGTTCGTGCTGGTGTCGAGCGCCCGCGACACCGGGTCGTGCCGCACCGAGGCCGAGCTGCTGACCGACCACCTGAGGTTCTGGCACGCTGTGCTGGGCGAGAAGGCGGAGCTGACGTTCACCGCGTTCAAGGAGACCGCGCTGCGGGACCGGATCGAGGACACGGTCCGGCCGGCGCTCGGGGTCGCGTTCACCGAGGACACCGCGCGGACCAAGAGCGCCGGCTACTACGCCGGTACGGCGCTCGGCATCGGCCGCGCCGGCGACGAACTGGGCGACGGCGGGTTCACCACCTGGACCGCGGACCTGCTCGGCGACGCGAAGGAACGCTGCCTGACCTCGTGCATCTCCACCGAGCGACTGACGGCTATCGGAGTTTGAGCAGCCCCGCATCGGTCGGGCGGAAGCCGCACGCGTCTTCGTAGAAGGCCTTCAGGTGTGGTTCGTAGTCGACGTGCAGCCACTCGCAACCCGCCTTGCGAGCCTCCTCGGCGGCGGTCAGCACGAGCTGCCGGCCGATGCCCTGCCGACCGTGGTCGGGATGGACGGCGGTGTCCAGCACGAATGCGTGCGCGCCGCCGTCCCAGCACACCTGGACGAAGCCGACGAGCTGATCGTTGCTGAAGGCGCCGACCCAGGTCAGCGCCCAGCGCTCCAATCGCTCCGCCCACGGCTGGACTTCCGGCTCGCCCTCGAACGCCGCCGCATGCAGCGCGGACAGCTCGCGATCGTCCACCGGGAACCGGACGACGTACTTCACCGCAGTATTCACGCAGGTCAGGCTATGCCCCGTCCGCCGCCGGGCGGGAACGGTTCTAGGCGACGAGCGTGTACGCCGTGGCCGACGCGGAGTAGGCGCGCGGGCCGGACGGGATGCGGCGCGCCGAGCGGTCCTCGACGCGGATCGCGGCCGTCTGCAGCTGGATCGGCAGCGTGGACCGGACCGCGGTGGTCAGGTCGAACTGCACCTCGGACAGCAGGTCCGAGAGCTCCAGGTCCAGCGCCCGGCAGATCGCTGCGAGGATCTCCGACGACGGCTCCTTGCGGCCGCGCTCGATCTCGGACAGGTACGGCACCGACACCTGGGCCAGCTCGGCGAGCTCACGCAGGGTGATTCCCCGCTCGCGCCGCAGCCGGCGGAACACGTTACCGATCACCTGGCGTAGCAACACGACGGGCCCTCCTCGCCTCCGGATCTCCTGTACCGAGTGTGCCACCCCGCAAGTCCCACCCGCTCCCGTTCTGCCCTCAGCAGATCCCGCATCCCGTTCTGCCCTCAGCAGAGCCCACTTTGTGCACCCACCAACCAGCTTGACGGCGGCGAGATGGTTGGCGGGTGCCCAAAGAAGTCGTCAGAGGCGGGCGAGGGCGGTGGCGAGGTCGGTGGTGAGGTCTTCGGGGTCCTCGAGGCCTAGGCTCAGGCGGAGGAGGCCTTCGGAGGGTTTGGCCTGCGCGGCGACCAGGCGGTGGGTGAGCGCCGCGGGGTGCTGGATCAGGGTGTCGACGCCGCCCAGCGAGACTGCGTGCGTGATCAGCCGCAGTCCGCTCGTGACACGCTCGGCGGCCTCGTACCCGCCGCTGAGCGTGAACGCGAGCACCGCGCCGGGACCTGCCTGCTGGCGCCCGATCAGCCCGGCCGGATCGTTCAGCCCCGGGTAGTACACCCGCTCGACCGACGGCTGCGCGGACAGCCAGTCCGCGACCTTGATCGCGGTCGCCTGCTGCGCCCGTACTCGCACCGGCAGCGTCTGCAGTCCCCGATGCAGTTCGTACGCCGCCAGCGGGTGCAGCAGGCCCCCTGTCACAGCGCGGATCTGCCGGAGCCGGCCGACCCACTCCACGCCGGCCGCGACGACGCCGCCCATGACGTCACCGTGACCACCGAGGTACTTCGTTGCCGAGTGCAACACCAGGCTCGCCCCGTGCCGAGCCGGTTGCTGCAGGACGGGCGTCGCGAACGTGTTGTCCACCAGCACGGGTACGTCGCCCGCCGCGGTGGCGACCGCCGCGATGTCGACCAGGTCGACGGTGGGGTTGGCGGGTGTCTCGACGATCACCAGCCCGGTGTCGGGACGGATCGCGGCACCGACCGCGCCCGGGTCGACGTACGTCACGGTTGTCCCCAGCAAGCCTGTGGACAACAGGTGGTCGCTGCCGCCGTACAGCGGCCGTGCGGCGACCACGTGTGGGCGGCCCGCGGCGACCGTGGCGAGCAGGCAGGCGGTGAGCGCGGCCATCCCGGAGCCGAACGCCACCGCGCCGTCGGTGTGCTCGAGCTCGGCGAGCGCGTCCTCGAAGCGCGCGACGGTCGGGTTCCACAGCCGCTGGTAGACGAGGCTGCCGCCGTCGGGGCCGCGGCCCTGCGTGAGTTCGTCGTACGACGCTCCGCCGGCGCCGACGCCGGGCAGCGGGTAGGTCGTGGACAGGTCGATCGGAGGGACGTGGACGCCGAGCGCGGCCAGGTCGTCGCGCCCGGCGTGCACCGAGCGGGTGTCGAGCTGGGTCATGGGGCCTCCTCACCGTGGTGGTGCTGGTGAGGATGGAATCTTCTGCGATTGAGCCGCAAGAGTTCCGAAGAAAATTCGTCCACAGGCCTGTCCACACGCTGTGGATTCTGTGGACGAGCTCTACAGTGGGGGAATGCCGAAGGATCGTCGGAGCCCCGGACCGGCTCCGCGGCCGGTTCCGGAAGGGCTGGACGAGGTGGACCGGAAGCTGGTCCAGCTGCTCACGGCCGACGGCCGGATGCCGAACAACGCGCTCGCCGAGGCAGCCGGGATCGCGGCGTCGACATGCCTGACCCGGGTCCGGTCGTTACGCGAGCGCGGGGTGATCCGCGGCTTCCACGCCGACGTGGACCTGGCCGCGCTCGGTCAGCCGCTGCAGGCGCTGATCGCGATCCGGATCGGCGCGCACTCGCGCGACGAGATCGACCGGTTCCGGAGGAAGGTCCCCGGGTTGCCCGGGGTGCTGTCGCTGTTCCACGTCAGCGGCGCCAACGACTACCTGTTGCACGTCTCCGCGGCGACACCGGACGCACTCCGCGAGTTCGTGCTGGATCACCTGACCGCGGACCCCGCGGTCAGCCACGCCGAGACGAGCCTGATCTTCGAGCACGTCCGCGGCGGTTGAGAGCTACCGCGGCTTGAGGCCCCAGGCCTCGGCGAGCAGCTGGAACGAGCGGCGGCGTTCGGCCGGGCTGTGGATATTGGTGGTGATGATCAGCTCGTCGGCCCCGGCGGAGTCCGCGCGGCGACGCAGGTCGTCGGCGACGTGGTCCGACGTACCGACCGACACCAGGCCTGCCCACTCCTCGACGGCGGCCTCTTCCGCGTCGGACCACGGGTAGGCAGCGGCCTCCTCCGGGGACGGCAGCGGGCCCGGACGGCCGGAACGGAGGCGGAGCATGGAGAGTGCGTTGGCGCGGGCGAGCTGCTGCGCGCGCTCCTCTGTCTCGGCGACGATGGCGGCCAGCGCGAGGATCGCGTGTGGCTCGCCCACGTGCTCGAGCTGCCGGAAGTTCGCCTTGTACGCCGAGATCACGCCGGCCGGGTCGAGCGTCCCGAAGTGCCCGGCGTATGCGAACCCGGTGCCGAGCGCGGCGGCTGCCTGACCGCCGTACGTGCTGGAGCCGAGGATCCACACCGGCGGCAGCGGTACGTCGGCCGGCTGCGCGCTGATCGGCTCGAACGGATGCCCCGCCGGGAACCCTTCGGCGTACGCGCGGAGCTCGGCGTACTGCTCGGTGAAGTCGTCGGCGCCGAGGGCCTCGCGGCTGCGGCGCAGCGCGAGCGCCGTGCGCTGGTCGGTGCCGGGCGCGCGGCCGAGGCCGAGGTCGATGCGGTCCGGGTACAGCCCGCCGAGGACGCGGAACGTCTCGGCGACCTTGAGCGGCGAGTGGTTCGGGAGCATGACGCCGCCGGAGCCCACCCGGATGGTCGACGTCGCGGCCGCCACCGCGGCGATCATCACCTCGGGGCTGGTGCTCACCACGCTCGGGATGTTGTGATGCTCCGCCAGCCAGAACCGGTGGTAGCCGGCGGCCTCCGCGGTGCGGGCCAGTTCGAGCGTCTCGTGCAGCGCCTCCGACGGCCGCGTGCCCGTCGGCACCGGCGAGAGGTCGAGCACGGACAGGGGCATCGGTTCGGCGCTCACGTCCAACCCCCAACCACCGCCCGCGGGAACCTATTCCGGGTACGGCGTGTCCGCGCGGGCGTCGCGCAGCGGGCGGGCCCACCAGGCGAGCTGGCGGAGCATCGCGGCGGCGGCCGCGTTCGTCGTCGGGTCCGCCGGTTCGCCGGCGTCGGTGAAGTCCTCTTCGCGGAAGCCGAGGCTGTCGCGGATCGTCACCGCGTGCAGCTCGCCGAAGACGAGCCGGAGCTGCTCGGCAGCGCGCAGGCCGCCGGAGCGTCCGCCGTACACCACGAAACCGACGGGCTTCGCGTACCAAGGTCGGCGTACGGCGTCGATCGCTGTCTTCACGTCGCCGGGGTAGGCGTGGTTGTACTCGGCCGTGACGATGATCACGGCGTCCGCGTCGGCGATGCGTGGCGGCAGGTCGGTCAGCGGTACGGCGCTCAGGTCGATCAGGTCGAGCTTGAACTCGTCGGACCGCTCGACCTCACGCGCGAACCAGCGCGTGACCGCGGTACCGAACCGCCCCGGCTCGAGGTTGCGCGTCAGCACGACGAGCCGGAGCGGATGAACTGTCACTTCATCGACGCTAATACCTCAACATGACTTGAGGTCAAACCCGTCTCAGGTTCGGGTACGGCGATCGCGACGTAGCCGTGTGGATCACACGGCATGTCGCACGGCGCGGACAGCATCGTCACCGGCTGCGCGATCGCGGCGGCACCAGTCACCACCGTGGCCGCCGCGTTCACCGGCCACAGCCATTCCCGTGCCGTCACCCGGCAGAACCCTCTCGCTCAGGCGGCGGCTGCGAAGGCGGTGCCGAAGGCTGCAACCCACTCTGCGCAGCCGTCAGCAACTCGGAGTCCGAGTCGAGGACCCCAACTGTCTGCCAGGCATTGGTGACTGCGGCCAGTTGTGGGGCGTCTTCGCCGAAGAGGGTGCGGGCGGCGGTCTGGGTGGCTGTGGCGAAGGTCTTGAAGTCGGCGGATTGCGGCAGGTTGCCGGACGTCAGCGTCGTGTACCAGATGCGGCCCGCGTCGTCGTACGCGTTGCCGCCGAGTTCCGTTGCGACCAGGTAGAACGCGCGGTTCGGGATGCCGGAGTTGATGTGGACGCCGCCGTTGTCGTCGTCCGTGTCGACGTACCCGGACATGTCGGCCGGTTGCGGGTCCTTGCCCAGCCGCGGATCGTCGTACGCCGTCCCTGGCTCCTTCATCGACCGCAGCGCGACACCTTGCACGCCCGGCAGGAACAACCCGGCCCCGATCAGCCAATCAGCCTCCGCGGCGCTCTGGCCGAGCGCGTGCTGTTTCGCGAGCGAGCCGAAGACGTCCGAGAGGCTCTCGTTCAGCGCACCCGACTGACCTTCGTACACGAGGTTCGCGGTGTACTGCGTGACGCCGTGCGTCAGCTCGTGACCCGTGACGTCGATCGCGGCCGTGAAGTGGCCGAAGATCTCGCCGTCCCCGTCGCCGAACACCATCCGCGCGCCGTCCCAGAACGCGTTCGCGTACCCGCGGTCGAAGTGCACCGTAGAGCTGAGCACCAGCCCGGCGCCGTCGATCGAGTCGCGCCCGAAGCACTGCTGGTACATGTCCCAGGTCGCGCCGGTGCCGTCGTACGCCTGGTTGACCACCTCGTCCCGGACGGGCTCGTCGCCCTCGGACCGGGCGAGCGTCCCGGGCAGGTCGGTGCCGTTCTCGGCGTCGTACACCGCGCGCTTCCGGCCGCCCGCCGCGGCGGCGGGTTCCCGGCCGGCCGCGGGCCGCGTGCGCAGGACTGCGTCGTGCCGCAGCGACTGCCGGATCCGGGCCCGGACGTTCGGGTCGGCCGCGGTCCGCTCGAGCTGCTCGAGCAGGTACGGCGGGACGATTCCGTGGAACACCACTACAGGAAAACCCGGCACCGGGATAAACTCAAGGATTTGTGGCTGCCGTCGGAAGAATTCCAGAAATGCGGCCTGAAAGCCAACGGGACGTATTTTAACACAAGGGGTAGGAATTGCCGAATCCGGTCGACGCCGAACAGGCCAACCTGATCACCTTCTACGCCGCGCTCGACACCGAGCGCGCGCGGACCGAGGCGCGGACCGCCGACGAACTGCTGGTCCGGACCCGCAACGCCCAGGCGCTGAACCAGCGCGACGGGCGGATCCGGGACCTCAAGCTCCGGCAGGCCCGGCTGAACGCCGCCGAGGAGGGGCTGTACTTCGGCCGCCTGGACACCGCCGACGGCGAGATCCTGCACATCGGGCGGCTCGGCCTGCACGACGACGAGTACGAACCGCTGCTCGTCGACTGGCGCGCCCCCGCCGCGCGGCCGTTCTACGTCGCGACCGCGGTCGCCAACCACGGCATCGTCCGCCGCCGGCACGTCCAGACCCGGCTGCGCCGCGTGGTCGACGTCCAGGACGAGCAACTCGACCTCGGCCGGGAGGCCGCCGACCCGTCGAAGCCCGGTACCGGCGTGATCGGCGAGGCCGTGCTGATGAAGGCACTCGAGGCGCGCCGCACCGGCCGGATGGAGTCGATCGTCCAGACGATCCAGGCCGACCAGGACCGGATCATCCGCTCCGAACTGCCCGGAATCCTGGTCGTCCAGGGCGGGCCCGGCACCGGGAAGACCGCGATCGCGCTGCACCGCGCGGCATTTCTGCTCTACACGCATCGCGAACAACTGGAAAAGCGCGGAATTCTCGTCGTCGGGCCGAATGCGGCGTTCCTGCGGTTCATCGGCCAGGTGCTGCCGTCGCTCGGTGAGGACGGCGTACGACTCGTCACGATCGCCGAGCTGTACCCGGGCCTGACCGCCACCCGCCCGGAATCGCCGGAGAGCGCCGAGGTGAAGGGCCGGACCGTGATGGCCGAGGTGATCGCGCAGGCGGTCGCCGATCGCCAGTGGATCCCCGAGCAGCCGGTGCGGGTGACCGTCGAGCGGACCGTGCTGACACTCGAGCCGACGGTCTGCGAGGCGGTCCACGCGCGCGTGCGCAACCGCAACCTGACCCACAACCAGGCGCGGCCGTTCGTGCTCAACGAGATCACCGATCACCTCACCCAGCAGTACGCCGACCTGATCGGTACCGATCCTCTCGACGGCGAGCAGTTGCTCGACGAGTACGACCTGGCCGAGCTGCGCAACGAGGTCCTCGCCGAGCCCGCCGTACAAGCGCTCCTCGAGAACCTGTGGCCGTTGCTCAGTCCGCAGAAGCTGCTCGAGGACCTGTACGGCGACGAGGACCGGCTCGCGTCCGCGGCGCCGCAGCTGTCGGCACTGGATCGCGAGCACCTGCTGCGGTACGGCGCCGACTGGAGTCCGGCCGACGTACCGCTGCTCGACGAGGCGGCGGAGCTGCTCGGTGACGACGGGACCGAGGCGGCGCGGGAGCGGGCGGCCCGGGCACGCGCGATCGCTTATGCACAAGGCGCTCTGGACGTGCTGTCCGGGTCCGGGTCGACGGACTTCGACGAGGACGACGACGCGGAGATCCTGACCGCGAAGGACATCCTCGACGCCGAGGCGCTGGCCGAGCGGTACGAGGCCGAGGACGACCGGACGCTCGCCGACCGGGCCGCCGCCGACCGGCGGTGGACGTACGGGCATGTGATCGTCGACGAGGCGCAGGAGCTGTCGCCGATGGCGTGGCGGGCGATCGCGCGCCGGTGCCCGCTGCGGTCGATGACGGTGGTCGGCGACGTGGCGCAGACGAGTTCCGTCGGTGGCGGGACGACGTGGGCCGGGGCGCTCGGCGAGACGTTCGGCGAGCGCTGGCGGCTGGCCGAGCTGACGTTGAACTATCGCACGCCGGCCGAGGTGATGGAACTCGCGAACGCCGTACTGCGCGAGGTCGACCCGTCGGCGCGGGCTCCGCAGTCGGTCCGGTCCACGGGCGTGAAGCCCTGGCATCTCGACGTACCGGCGGCTGAGCAGGCGTTGACCGTCTACAAGATGGCTGCCGAGGAGACGGCGTACGGCGAGGTCGGCGTGATCACGTCCCGCAGCCGGCTCGAGCTGATCCAGGAGGCGGTCGACGGGCTCACCGGCGTCACGGTGCTGACCGCGCGCGAGGCGAAGGGTCTCGAGTTCGACTCGGTCCTGGTCGTCGACCCCGACGGCATCGTCATCGAGTCACCCCGCGGCCTCCGCGACCTGTACGTCGCCCTCACCCGCTGCACCCAACGCCTGGGCGTCGTCGGCGAACTCCCCGACGTACTACGAGGCTCGTCGGCTTGGGGATAGCGATCGCCAGCCCATCACAATCCGCAGGCGAACACCGCGTTGAGCGCACAACCCGCCGACAGGCTCGATTGTGATGGCCTGCAGCTCGGTGCCACTCAATGATCCGCGCAGCACTTCTGCTGGTGCTGGAGTTCGAACGGGATGAGGACGTTGCCGGCGGCCGGTTGGACCTGCAGGACCAGGCGGCCGTCGCGGCGGACCGGGCGGACGAAGTCGAGGGTGTCGATCAGCGTGTCGTCCTCGACCGGTACGCCGCCGATGCCTTCCAGGCGGTCGATCCCGCAGCGGGTCCGCAGCTCGGCCGCGGGCAGCACGCCGCGCGCCTGCTCGTGACCGGGCCAGCGGACCACGCGTCCCGTCGTACCGAGGGCGGCCTCGACCGCGGCGACGTACGCGCCGCGGACCAGCCGGCTCGGCCCGGCGAGCTCCGGTTCGGAGGCGCCGGGCCGGGTGATCGCCAGCCCGACGTTGCGGTCGGCAACCATCGCGCGCACCGGGTCGGCGAGGTCGGCGGTGCTGGTCAGCGAGACCGCGACGTGCGGCCGGTCGTCGCCCGCCACCATGTGGGTGAGGGCGACGACCGGCTGGTCCAGGCCGCCGATCAGGTCGTACAGCAGGTGGTCGGCCGCGGCCGTGTCCGTGCTGCCGGCGTCGATCGCGATGATCACAACAGGTTTCCTTACTCGGGTGCCTTACTTGGGGAGCACCCAGATCGGGTTGGTGTAGAACCAGAGGTCGACCCACGGGTCCGCGTCGCCGACCACGTCGAGCTTCGGCCCGGCCGGGTCCACCGCCGCACCGAGGTAGCCGGGCTGGCTGCGGTTCCCGTCGGTGCCGCGGACCCGCACGTACTGCGCCTCCTCGGCGGGGCCCAGCGGGTACACGAGCTCGAACGTGCCGCGCTTGCCCGCGGTGTCCCACTGCTTGACGACCTTGGTGTCCGGCGCGGTCATCGTGTCCTTGTCGCCGACCGGGCCGGTCACCGAGCCGCGGATCACGTCGACCCGGTTCAGCGCCGGGACGAAGTTCGCCCAGTTCGGCAGCGTCTGCGTGGTGATCCGGACGACGAGTTCGATCGGCCGGCCCTTCTTCACGAGCAGCGCGCCGCCGAGCGGCTCGCCGTACCGCTTGCCGACCTCGCGGACCTCGACCTCGACGCCCTTGACCAGCGCGCCGTGGTCGACCCAGACGCGGCCGTTGCGCAGGCCCTCCATCACCGCGAGGTAGTCGCGGCGGTCGGCGCCGACGTGGGTGCGGCTGTAGAAACCCGGCCAGAAGTCGCCGGCCGTGGTGTTCACGGTGTTGCCGTAGACCGGGTCCATGTAGCGGCCGTCGCGGTCGAACTGCGCCTGGCTGGAGCCGTCGGGGCGGCGGGCGGTCTCGTTCCAGTTCACGTGCGAGTCGGAGTTCGCGGTGATCCACCAGGGCTTGCCCTCGGCGAGCAGGCTGTCCCAGAGGCCGCCGACGGTGGCGGTCATCCAGTCGAAGCCGCCCCAGGTGCGGTAGCTCTCGGCCGGGTAGCCGGGGAACGAGTTCGGGTTCTGCGCGTTGCCGTAGTACCCGCGCGCGCTGCCGCCGCCGAGCGGCTTCGGCAGGCCGGCCGCCTGGTGGCCCGGGGCGCCCTCGAAGCCGATCGCGATCCGCGGGTCGGCGTCGCGCCAGTTGCGGATCTCGTGCGGGCTGTCGATGCCGTTGCGGGCCGGGTGGTTGGCCAGGAACAGCGCGTCCGCGACCCGGCGCCGGTCGACCTGCTGGCCGAGCCACTGGATGCCGGACACCGCGAGCGCCTCGTTGGCCGGAGAGTTCGCGCTCGCGCCCTTGACGCTGCCGTCGTAGCTGTTCTCGAACTGCTTCAGGACCTCGACCTCGCGGCTGCCCGGCGCGACGAAGACCGTGCCGTGCTCGGCGGCCGGGATGTTCCACTCCAGGCCCTGGAAGATCAGCGTGTCGCGCAGCTCGGCGCGGGCCGCCTTGATCTGCGGGTTGACCAGGTCGACGCCGATCCGCGCGTGCGTCGCGCCGCCGTGGTCGGTGATGACCAGCCAGTCCAGCCCGTACGCCGTCGCGTGCCGCGCCTGGTCGATGACGCGGTACATGCCGTCGGAGCTCAGCTGGGTGTGGATGTGGTGATCGCCGGCCAGCCAGACGTTCGGCCGGCTGCCCTGCTGGAAGACCCACCCGTCGCGCGGCGCGGTCGCCGCGGCGAGCTGGGCGCCGCTGACCGCGAGGGCCGCCGTACCACCGAGGATCCCGGCCGAACGCAGCAACGCCCGCCGCGACACCTCCGCCGGCGACAGCTCCCGATCCGGCACCGACTCGTCGAGCGCGGCCAACGTCGCCTGGTCCAACTCGGTGTTCGGCTGGTGATGCTCGTGATCATGCCCGTGCCCATGCCCGTGCCCGTGCCCATGACCGTGCGAGTGCGTGTGGCCCATCGACCTGTCCTCTCGTGGCGGAATTCCGGCGGGATCATCGCGCTTTTCCATGACCACGAGATGTGCGCCGGGTGAACCGTTCCGGCCTCCTGCGACCGGGTCGCGCCGGGCGGACCGTGTCGAGAAGGGGGTGGTGGTTCCGACGTAGCGTCGTCAGTTGTCAGTGAGAGGAGAGATCGTGGCTAAGCCCGTTCTGAACAGCATGTTGCTCGGTAGTGCCGACGCCGAGCGGTTGAAGGCTTGGTACCGCGACGGCTTCCGGGCGGAGGTCGACGGGTACGGGAACCTGGACCTCGGCGGGTTCGGTCTGGTGATCGAGCAGCGCGACGACGTCGCGGGCAAGAACGCCGAGCCCGGGCGGCACATCGTGAACTTCGCGGTCGACGACATCGAGGCCGCGGCCGGCCACCTGCGGACCCTGGACGTGACCTGGCTGGTGCACCCGGAGGATCGGGGCATCGGCTGGTTCGCGACCGTGATCGACCCGGACGGCAATTACGTCCAGCTCATCCAGATGAAACCGGAGTACTACGCCGGAAAGTGAAAAACGTTCGCACCGGACCTGGGGGATCCGGTGCGAACGGGATTTGTTTTCGTCAGGCGCATTTCAACAGGGGAGAAAGCGGGCGGCAGGCGAGGGGCAGAGCGCCACCTTCGCCTACCGCCCGATGACCGGTGCCCTTTGGGTGGTCGAGGTGAGGCGACTCGACCTGGCGACGTTCCGCGTGGGTTGTCTGGTGAGAACGGAACGCGAAAGGTACCGGAGCCCTTGTCAGCGGGGTGCTACGTCCCACATGCGCTCGCCGGGCAGGGGGTCGGGGAGCTTGTCGACGGCGGGCATCGGGTCGTTGGTGACCCGCAGACCCGCGAACCGACGGCTCATGGCGTTTGCGTACCGCTCGGCCAACGCCGGCTCGGCGTTGTAGTCGGCGATCACGTGCTCACCGAACCAGACACGGACACGTCGGCGCTCAACGGTCTGGGTGGCGGTGGCGGTTGTCACTGGTCCTCCTGGCTGTTACATCGAGGGGTGGACGGCCTGGAAAACGCGGGCGAGCGCGGTGACGATGCGCCGTGTTGTGTTCACCGTCACGTCAGATCCAACGGAGGACGCCGAGCCGAGGTCACGCCCGGATCCGGATTTTCTGGCCGCCCGCCAAAACTTTTTCACGGCCATTCTTCGGGCAGCTGTTCGATTACCCGAACGGCCCCCGGACCGAGACGCCGCCGTCCAGCACGAGCTGCTGCCCGGTGACGTACGACGCCGCGTCCGAGGCCAGGTACACGACGGCCGCGGCGACCTCCGCGGAGCGCCCGAACCGGCCGGCCGGGATCTCCTCGACGACCCCCGCGTCGACGACGGCGTTGGCGACCGCGGTCGCGATCGCGCCGGCCGCGGCGACGTTCATCCGGATCCCGTCCCGGGCGTACTCCGCGGCGACGGTCCGCGCCAGGCTGAGCAGTCCGGCCTTCATCACGCCGTACGCCGCCTGCTCGGGCGCGGCCATGAACCCGGTGACGGACCCGACGCTGACGATCGCGCCGCCGGTGCCCTGGTCGAGGAAGACGCGGAGCGCCGCCCGGACCGCGCGGGCGACGTACCGGAGATTGACCTCGTAGATCGTGTCCCAGTCCTCGTCGGCCATCTCGTGCAACTTCACCGCGGGCACGAACGCGACCTGCCCGCCGACGACCGTGACAAGCACGTCGAGGCCGCCGAGTTGCTCGACCGCCCCCGCGACCATCGCCTCGATGTCCGTCGCCGAGCGGACGTCACCGGAGATCGGGTACGCCGAACCGCCCGCCGCACGCACCGCGTCGGCGGCCTCCTCGGCGCGCCGCGGGTCGAGGTCCGCGACCACCACCGCGGCGCCTTCGTTGCCGAAGGCCTCAGTCGTCGCGCGGCCGATACCGCCGCCACCGCCGCCGATGATCAAGGCGCGTTTCGCTCGTAGCTGCATGGGCGGAGGGTATGCGACGGACGTCGTCGAATTCACAGGGATTCCTCAGGAAAGACACGCCGAAGCTGTCGGAACGGCTCCGTAGGCTGGACAGCGTGACCATCGAAGACGCACGCACCAGACCGCTCTCCGAGGGAACCGAGGAGGAGCCGCTCGTGCCGAACGCCCTCGTCGTCCCCGAACGGGTGATCGGCGGCGTCGTGCCCTCGCCGGTGCGTACCGGCCCGGCGGGGATCGCGGCCGTCCAGACCGAGCACCTGATCAGCGACGTCGGCGACGCGCTCCGGTTGCTCGACGCGGTCGAGCGCGTCCGCGGCCACGCGCATCCGCTGATCCTCGGCCTGCAGGAGGCGATCGGGATCAAGATGCCGGCGGCCCTGGTGCTGAGCGCGATCGCGAACGGCCGCGGCACCGCCGACGAGGTCGCCCGGCAGGTCGGCATCACGCCCGGCGAGGCGGAGCTGGCGATCGCCGACCTGGAGGCGCTCGGCATGGTCCGGACCGCACCGACGCTGACCGTCACCTCGATGGGCCAGGCCCGGCTGTCGCAGCTCGACGGCCTCACGGTCCGGGTACTCGACGTGATCACCGGGATCCTCGGCCCGACCGACGCCGCGCACCTGGTCCGCCTTCTGCATACGGTCGCCGACGGCCTCGAATCGGCCTCCGTGGCCGCTGCCGTCAATCCTGTTCACCCGGAGGTTGTTGCGCCTTAGTGTCGAGATGAGCCAGCTGGCCTCGACGTAGCTGGTGTCAGCTATCGAGGAGGCAGCAGATGTTTCGTGACACCAAGGCGTTCAGCGGGTTCTCGGTCGACGACATCCCGGTGGCGAAGGAGTTCTACGGTACGACGCTGGGTATCGACGTGACCGAGGAACACGGGATGCTGCAGCTGCGGATCGCGGGCGGGAACCCGGTGCTCGTGTATCCGAAGGACAACCACGTGCCGGCCGAGTACACCACGCTCAACTTCCCGGTCGACGACATCGAGGCGACGGCGCGCGAGCTGATCGCGCGGGGGATTGTGTTCGAGCGGTACGGCGAAGGGCAGGACGAGCTCGGGATCCAGCGCGGCGAGGGGCCGTTGATCGCGTGGTTCAAGGACCCGGCAGGCAACGTGTTGTCGATCATTCAGGAGTGAGGGATCGGGTCGTCGTACTGCCCCAGCCGGCCGTTGTAGGGCTGGCCGTTCAGGTAGGGCCAGGCGTTGGCCGTGCAGCCGTGGAGACCTAGCGTCTGCTGCTGCATGACCGGCGCCGGGCGGCCAGGGCCCGGACACAGCTCGTGGCCGCGGCCGAGGCGGTGGCCGGTCTCGTGGTTGATCATGTAGTGCCGGTACGTCGTCAGCGCAGCGCCGTACCGCGGGACACCGTGCACCCAGCGGGCGACGTTGAGCACGACGAAGTTCCCGATCCGGCAGCTCGTGTACCGATCCGGCGCCGAACCACAGATCAGATCCCGCGTGTGCGGCGTGACCAGCAGCAACGTGAAGTCCGGCTTGGTCTCAGGCCCAACCTGCCGAAACCGCCACGCCCCGCGCGACGCCCACCCTTGCGAACCGCCGTACGTCGCCCGCACGAACCGCGCGAACTCGTCCGGGTCGATCCCCGCGATCCCACGCTCAATCCCAACCTGAAACCGCAGCAACGTGCCCGCCGTCCCAATCACCACCGGATCCCCAGGCAGCACGGCGTACGCCCGCGCCCCCCACCACCGGATACGAAATCACGCCCTGCCGCGGCGCAGGCGGCAACTCGACTGTCACAGGCGCCCCCGGCACCACCAGCCGACGCTCCGGCCGCTGACGCCAGCCCGACCATGACTCAGCCAGGAACGGCCAGTCCCGAGGCGCCACCGACACAGACCGAGGCGAGGGCTGCAGTTGCACCGGCAGCTGCACCGGCAGCTGGGCCTGGGGCTGCGGCTGGTCCTGGGGCTGGGGCTGTGGTTCTGGCTGGGGTGCGGGGTGGGGATTGGGCGGGTGGGGTGGGAGGACGGGCTGGGGTGGTGTCTGTCGGGGGATGGGTGGTGCGGCGGGGTGGTGGGGGTAGGTGTGGGAGGCGAAGGGGGTGGCGGGGAGTTGGGAGAGGGTGCCGACAGCGGCTAGTGCCGCGATCGTCAGTCCGAGCGACCTGACCACACTCCGGCGCATTTCGGTGAGCTCCTCACACGGGCGGGCGTGTACTCACTGTCCACCTGCCACTGTGCCCCGTTCTGCGGCTCCGTCCACGGGTGGAGGGCGGATTTCCACCTGCCGTTTTTGATACGGCCGTGTTAGTTTCATTCGAAGAAGCACGCCTGTATCAAATAAAGGAGCCTCTCAATGAGACGCTGGATCGCAGCCGTCGCCACCCTCCTGACCGCCACCGCCCCCACCCTCCCAGCGTGGAGCACAACCGTGGGCGCGTCGCCGGGTGACGCGGGTGCGGTGCGGCTGACTGCGGATGTGGATCGGGATGGGGTGCTCACCCCGGCCGACGATGCCGGTGAGGGTGACTGGACTGCTGGGCGGGGTGCGGTCTTCTTGCCTAATTTGGATGATGACGAGCGGCGGTGCACGGTCGACGCGGGTGATCTCGAGGCGGTCGGGCGGGTGGTTGATGATCGGCTTGCTGCTTGTCATGATGCGGGGGACGAGCGGATCAACGGGGTCCGGGACCTGGCGGATCTGGCGCCGTTGGCGGTTGATGCTTTGCGCAACGTTTCGGATGCGGCCAGCGGTACGGTGACGGTTTTTCCGGTGGACAAGGCTCGGGTGTTCGCCGGTGGGCGGCCCGTTGGCACGCTGTCCGCGAAAGAGCTGCGCCGCGGAGTGAAGCTGTACCTCGAAGGGCGCGACGTCGTCCGCGATCGAAAGAAGTGGGACGGTCAGGTCACCGTCACGGTGGCCGTCACGGACCGCGGGCGGAGCAGCGCCGACACCGTCCGGCTCCGCGTCGCGCCGCTCATGTTGCAGAACGATCTGCAGCCCGCGCAGACCGTCCTCGCCGGCCGCCCGGCGAAGGGCGACGGGTGGTGGGGCGGCGACGCGCCGTACCCGGACGGCGTACCAGGCGAGTGGCGGCCCTTCGCCCAAACGTTGCGTAAGGCAACCACCGCCACCGGCGCCCGCCTGCGATTCCTGCAAGGTACGCCGAGCGGCTGGAAGGACATGTGGTTGCAGGACACCTTCGAGCCGGCGACCGCGAGCATGCCGGCCGTCGGCGGGCCGCAGACCCTGCGCATCCTCATCCGCTCCGGCAACGTCTGGGACTTCGACGGTACCGCCACCCCACGCCCGGCCGGACGGCTGCTGTTCCGCGACCTCCGCGGCCCCGACGTCGGCATCGTCCAGGAGCTCGCCGACAAGGCCTCCCCCGGCCTCGACGACCTGCTGAACATGGGCGGCAACATCGAGACGCTCCCGCCGTACGACGGTTATCCGCACGGGCGGATCGTCTACGGATCGGGCGCCCGTCGGCCCGATCCGGGCTTCATCACGATGGTGACGAGCCAGGGGTACCAGCCGCCGGTGGTGATCGACACGTCCTGGCTGATGATCGGCCACGCGGACGAGACCACGCACGTGGTGCGCGCGAACAACGCCCGCGGCTGGACGCTCGCGGTCGCCGACCCGCGCCTCGCCGTACAGCTGTTGCGCGACGTGCAACGTCAAGGTGGCGGCAGTCAGCGCCTGTTCGCGGACACCAACGCGAAACACAAGCCGACCGTCGACGAACTGCTGCGCACCGGCGTCCAAGGCAACGAGGAAGCCGCCGCGCACATCGACGAGCAGCTGGAGATCCTGCTCAAGGCCACCGGACTCCGAACCGACGAGTTGGTCCGGCTGCCGGTGTTCTTCACCAAGGTCCCCGGCTACGGACTGCTGAAGGCCCTCACCCCCGACCTGGTGAACGGCCTCTCACTCACCGACCGCCAGTTCGCCGCCCCGGACCCGCACGGCCCGCGGCTGCACGGCCGGGACGTCTTCCGCCAGGCGGCCGGGCGCGCCCTCGCGCGGAGCGGCGTCCGCGTGCACTGGGTCGAGGACTTCTTCTGGGCGCACCTCGGCGGCGGTGAGGTGCACTGTGCGACGAACGCGCTCCGCGACACCAGCCGCGTCACGCCCTGGTGGTCCGGAAACGTAGCGTCGGGTACGTCGACTCGATGAAGCCGAGGCCGCGGTAGAGCTCGATACCGTCGTCGGTCGCGTGCAGCTCGACCTGGCCGACGGCGGTCTCGTCCCGGAACCAGTCCATCAACGCGACCACACACGCGCGCGCCAGCCCGCGCCGCCGGAAGGCCGGCTCGGTCGACACGTTGTACAGGTGGCCGCGCACCGTCGTGAGGTCGCGCGGACCCGGCGGGTGCGCGTACACGTTGCCCGCCGCACCCGCGACCACCCCGGCGCCCGGGTCGTCGACGACGTACGCCGCGAACGTGTCCGGCGACCTGAGCTGTCCGGAGAACCACTCGAGCGCCGTCGTCCGCCACGGCGCGTCCGGCCCGCCGATGTCGTTGCCCATCGAAGCAAGCATCAGCCCGCGCAATCGGACCAAGGACTCGGCATCATCCGGTTTCGCCCGCCGTACCTGAATGTCGGTCACCTGGTTGATCATGCCAACTTTTTGCCGCGTCAGTGAATCGAAGAGGTCATGACCCCGAGCAGAGCAGCGCGCGCGACTCGGGCACGTCGTACCGGGCCCCGACGACGGACCGCGATCGGCGCCCTCGCGATCGCGCTGCTCGGCATCCTGCTCCCCGGTACGGCGTACCTCGTCGCCCGCAAGACCCGGCTCGGGGCAACGCTGATCGTCGTCAGCCTCGCGCTGTACGGCGGTGCGGCGTACCTCGGCCTGCGGAAACGGGACGCGGTGATCTCGTGGGCGCTCGATCCGTCGTGGCTGCTGTGGATGATCGCCGGCCTGGCCGCGCTCGGGCTCGGGTGGATCGTCGTACTGGTCACGTCGTACAAGATGCTCCGGCCGCTGACCGCCGGGCCGGGTTCGCGGGGCCTAGGGGCGCTGGTGATCGGCGCGGTCTGCTTCGCGCTGACGGTGAGTACGGCGACCGGCGCGCAGACGCTGATGGCCCAGCGGGACCTGGTCACCAAGGTGTTCGGTGAGACGCGCAGCCAGACGCGACCCACGATCAGCTCGACCAAGGACGTCTCGCAACAGCTCCCGCGGCTGAACGTGCTGCTGCTCGGCGCGGACGACGGCGCGGACCGGCAGGGCACCCGGACCGACACGGTGATGGTGGCGAGCGTCGACACCCGGACCGGCAACACGGCGCTGATCTCGCTGACCCGGAACTTCATGCGGATGCCGTTCCCGGCCGGCTCGCCGCTGCACAAGATCTACCCGACCGGCTTCTGGGACCCGAACGGCGAGAAGGAGCAGCCGGAGTTCTACCTGGACGCGATGTACCGGAACATCCCGAAGCTGCACCCCGGCGTGCTCGGCCCCTCGGACAACGAGGGCGCCGACGTGCTGAAGGTGTCGGTCGGCGAGGCGCTCGGGCTGCGCATCCACTACTACGTGCAGGTGAACCTGGCCGGGTTCGCGCAGCTGGTCGAGGCGCTCGGCGGGATCACCGTGAACATCAACTACCCGGTCCCGGTCGGCGGCAACGACGACAAGAAGATCCCGCCCAGCCGGTACCTCCAGCCCGGGCCGGACCGGAAGCTGGACGGCACCGACGCGTTGTGGTTCGCGCGCGGACGGTACGGCGTACCGACGGCGGACCTCGCGCGCCAGGCCCGGCAGCGCTGCACGGTCAAGGCGATCGTGGAACGCGCGACGCCGCGGAACGTGCTGGTCAACTACCAGGCGATCGCGCAGGCCGGCGAGCAGCTGATCCGCACCGACATCCCGGAGAACCTGCTGGCCCCGCTCGTCACGCTCGGCCAGCGGGTCAAGACCGCGAAGATCACCAACGTCGACCTGGACAAGAAGCGGAACTTCCCGAACGGCCGCAACCCGAACTACGCGGGGATGCGCGCGATCGTGGCGCAAGCCCTGAACCCGGTCCGGCGTACGACGGTGCCGCGCAAGCTCAGCACAGCGCCGCCGTCCACCGCGACCCAGCCCCGCACCACGCCCAAGACCAAGTCCAAACCCGACGCGGGCGACCTGGCTTCGGCGTGCGCGTACAACCCGGGACCGCCCGGCTAGTCAGGCGTAGCGGATGCCGAGGCCGCCGTCGACCGCCCAGTTAGCGCCGGTGACGAACGCGGCGGCTTCGGAGGCGAGGAAACAGACCACCTCGGCGACGTTCTCCGGCGTGCCGATGCGGCCGAGCGGATGCACGCCGAGCGCCTTCTCCCGCTCACCGGGGATGGTGTCGAAGAACTCCTCGAGCAGGTCGGTGGCGATGTAGCCGGGGCTGACCGCGTTCACCCGGACGTTGTGCTGCGCGACGTCGAGCGCGAGCGAGCGGGTCATGCCGACCAGGCCCGACTTCGCGGCGGCGTACGGGAACATGCCGGCCTGGGTCAGCTTCGAGTGGATCGAGGCGATGTTGACGATCGACCCGTGCCGGTTGTCGATCATCGGCTGCAGGACCTGCCGGGACATCAGGAACGCGCCCTTCAGGTCGACGTCGAACACGTCGTCCCATTCCGCCACCGACATGGTGGCCGGGTCGGCGTACGAGTTCTTGCCGGCGTTGTTGACCAGCACGGTGACCGGCCCGCCGAGGTCGTCGGTCAGCTTGCCGACCGCCTGCCGGACCGACACCTCGTCGGTGATGTCGCCGACCGCCGCGGCGACCTTCGCACCGGTCTCGGCCAGCTCCGCCGTGGTCGCGGTGAGCTGGTCGGCGAGGATGTCGACGAGCGCGACCGCCGCACCCTCCTGCGCCGCCTTCACCGCGACGGCCCGGCCGATCCCGCGCGCGGCCCCCGTCACCAGCACAACCTCGTTCGCCAACCGACCAGTCACCAATGCCTCCTCGAGCTAGGGCGTCAGGACGACCCTAGTCGGAGACCGGTCAGGACGAGGCGGGCTCTCGCGGTGCGGTCAGGATGCAGAACTCGTTGCCGTCCGGATCGGCCATCGGGATCGCGGCGGCGCCTTCCTGGCCGCTCTCCAGCCGGGTGGCGCCGAGCGCCACCAGCCGCTCGACCTCGGCGTCCACGTCGCCGCCGGCGGGCACGGTGAGGTCGAGATGCATCGGGTTCTTCGGCGGCTTCGGGCTGACCGGCGGGCCGCCCCACGCGATCTTCGGGCCGCCGGACGGCGCCTGGATCGCGGTCTCCTCGTCCTGGTCCCAGACCAGCGGCCAGTCGAGGGCCTTGCTCCAGAAGTACCCGACCTCGCGCGTGCCGTCCGTGGCGACCTCGCCGAAGAACGCGGTGTTCGCGAGGAAGTTGTTCCCCGCCTCGATCACGCAGAACTCGTTGCCCTCCGGATCCGCGAGGACGATGTAGGTCGCCTCCGGCGACTGGCCGATGTCGATATGCCGGCCACCGAGCTCGAGCGCCCGCGCCACCGTCTCCTGCTGCTGCTCGGGCGTCTCGCTGGTCAGGTGGAAGTGGATGTGGCTCGGCGGCTTCTCCTCGACGGGACTCGGCAGGAACCGCATCCCGAACGGGGTCTTCTCGTCGGGCAGCAGTTCGTTGCCGTCGGCCAGTTCCCAGCCGAGAAGGTCGGACCAGAACCGCGCCAGCCGGGCGGGATCCTTTGCGTCGACCGCCAGTGCGTGCAGCGTGATGCTCATCGAAATCTCCCTCGGGCGCGGGCTGTCACCGTACGGCGGGGCCGATCGCGCAGGCAAAGCAATTAGCGGACCGAGGCCGCCGCGATCCGGGCGTGGTGATCGGCCGCGGACCGGGTCATGGGCTGCCGGAGCAGGACCAACTGGTGGTAGAGCGGCGCGGTCGCGGTGAGCAGGAGCTGCTGCGCGTCGACGTCCGCCGGGATCTCGCCGCGCGCCACCGCCCGCTCGACGACGCGGGCCGTGCGTGCGTAGCGGTCCTCCCAGAAGCGGGTGAGCGCCTCGGCCGCTTCCGTCGTACGGAACGACGCCGCGATCACCGCCTGGGTGACGGACGGTCGGGCCGTGAGCGCGGCGTGCACCTCCCGGTTCACCGCGATCAGGTCCCCTTCGAGGGAACCGGTGTCGGCCGGCTCCCACGCGTCGTCGGCACCGGCCGCGAGCAGGTCCACCAGCAGGCCGGCCACCGTCTTCCACCGCCGGTACAGCGTCGTCCGGTGGACACCGGAGCGTACGGCGACCGCGTCCATCGTGAGGCCGTCGTACCCGTGCTCGGCCAGCTCGGCCTCCACCGCCGCGAGCACGTCCGACCGCACCCGCGCGGTCCGTCCGCCCGGCCTGCTTGCGCGCACCGTCTCCGTCATGGCATCATCTTAACGCAACATCCATCGCATTAAGGAGTAGCCAGTGATCTTCTGACCCGCCGTTCGCCATCCCGAACCCGCGAGAGTCAGGAGATTCCCTATGTCTGCCCAGTTGTCCCTGCACGACGTCACGAAGTCCTACGACCACCGCCTGGTGCTCGACCGGATCAGCTGTGCCTTCCCGCCGGGCCAGGTCAGCGGCCTGATCGGCGAGAACGGCTCCGGCAAGTCGACCCTGCTGCGGATCCTCGCCGGTCGCGAGCCGGCCACCGACGGCACGGTCGTCACGGATGGCAGCATCGGCTTCCTGGCGCAGGACAACCCGCTGCCGCTCGACCTCGACGTCCAGGCGCTCGCCGATCACGCCCTCGCCGACCTGCGCCGGATCGAGGCGCGGATGCGTGAACTCGAAGGCCTGCTGGCCAACGGATGCGACGACGTCCTCGGCGAGTACGGCGAGCTGCAGACCGTGTTCGAGCATCGCGAGGGGTACGACGCCGATGCCCGTTTCGCGCGGGCGACGTACGGTCTCGGGCTGTCCACGCTGCCCGCCGATCGCCGCCTGTCGGAACTGTCCGGCGGCGAGCTGGCGCGGCTGCACCTGGCCGCGGTCCTCGCGTCGTCCCCGGAGATCCTGCTCCTCGACGAGCCGACGAACCACCTGGACGTGTCGGCCGCGACCTGGCTGGAGGACCACCTGCGGTCGCGGCGCGGCACGACGGTGGTCGTGTCACACGACCGCGCCTTCCTCGAGCGAACAGCCTCGACGCTGTTCGAGGTCGACGGCGACACGCATCGCGTCACGCGGTACGGCAACGGTTTCCAGGGCTACCTGCGCGAGAAGGCGGCCGAGCGGGCGCGGCTGGAGCAGGCCCGGCAGCAGTGGGAGGACGACGTCGCGGAGATGCGCGTGCTGGTCCGCACGACGGCCGACCGGGTCGCGTACGGGCGCCCGATGAAGGACAACAACAAGGTCGCGTACGACCGGAAGACGGGTCGCGTCAACGAGGCGGAGCGCAGCAAGATCCGCAACGCGAAGGAACGGCTGCGCCGGCTGGAGGAGGACCCGCCGCCAGTGCCGGCCAAGCCGCTCCGGTTCAGCGCCTCGATCCGTACGACGGGTGCGCCCGCCGGCCTGGACGCGGTCGGCGTCGCGGTCGAGGGGCGCCTGCGGCCGATGTCGCTCGAAGTACCAGCTGGTGGTCGCGTGCTGATCACCGGTCCGAACGGAGTCGGCAAGTCGACATTGCTCGACGTCCTCGCCGGGGTGCTGCCGCCGGACTCCGGGTACGTCGACCGGAGCGGGCGGATCGGCTACCTCCGGCAGGAAGTGGAGGAGCCACGACCGGACGAAACGTTGCGCCAGGCCCTCGCCCGCCATCCCGGCGCGGCGGCGCTCGGGCTGTTCCGCCAGGAGCAGTTGCAGACCCGCGTCGGTGCGTTGTCGACCGGTCAACGCCGGCGTCTCGCGCTGGCGCGAGCACTGACCACGCCGTACGACGTACTGCTGCTCGACGAGCCGACCAACCACCTGTCGCTCGTCCTGGTGGAGGAACTCGAGGCAGCACTGGACCGGTACGCCGGCGCGCTCGTCGTCGTCAGCCACGACCGCCGCTTCATCTCCCGGTGGCGCGGGAGGCTCGTCGAGCTGAAGGAGAACAGCTATGTCAGTCAGTGAATTCGCGGTCGGCGGCGCTCCGTACGGCGTGGTCGCGGCCGGCGGCGAGGTGTGGACGACGCTCGTCCACACCGGCCGCGTCGCGACCGTCTCCGGCCGGGTCTTCGAGCTCGACGCACCGCAGTCCCGCCCGAGCGTGATCGTCGACGGTCCGGAGGACGCCGTCTGGTTCACGCGTACCGGCGACGACCGGATCGGGCGGATCGGGTACGACGGCAGCGTGTCGGCGGTCGAGGTCGCCGGAGCGCCGTACGGGCTGTGCGTCGGCCCGGACGGCGCGCTGTGGTGCACGTTGATGAGCAGCGACGCGATCGGGCGGATCACGGTCGGCGGCGACATGTCGACGTACCCGATCGGGACGACGGGCGCGTACCCGGGGATGATCACGGCGTACGGCGGCGACCTGTGGTTCACGCTCAACCAGGCGAACGCGATCGGCCGGATGACGACCGACGGCAAGGTCTCGACCTATCCGCTGCCGACGGCCGGCGCCGGGCCGGTCGGGATCAGCGCAGGTCCGGACGGCGTCTGGTTCACCGAGTTGCTCGCGAGCCGGGCCGGACGGATCACGGCCGACGGGGACATCGAGGAATTCGCCCTGCCCGAAGGATCGAAGCCGCACGCCGCGGCCGCGACGCCCGACGGCGGGTGCTGGCTCACTCTGTGGGCGGCCGCCCAACTGGTCCACCTCGATGCCAAGGGCAACATCACCGAGCGGGTCGGCTTCGAGGCCGGGGCCGAGCCGCACGGGCTCAGCCTCGACGGCGACACCGTCTGGGTCGCGCTGGAGAAGGGTTCGTTGGCTCACATCCAGCCTGGCGGGTGAGCAGGTTCACTCGGTGGAGGGAGGACGGGGCGCCCCGCGCAGGTGGACAGTGGTGCTGTGAGCACGGATGTGCGGGTGCGGGGATCGGCGGCACGGGTCCGGGACGTCGTCGCGGTCGGCCGGCCGGCGTTCTGGGTGGTCTCGATCGTGCCTTATTACACAGGGATCCTGCTGGCGACGCACCGGCTGATCCCGCCGGTCGAGGAGTGGCCGCGGCTGATCGTCGGCGCGATCGTGATGGGGCCGCTGGTCTGGCTGGCGGTCCTCGCGGTCAACGACGCGTACGATCTGCCGAGCGACCGGCTCAACCCGCGCAAGGCGAAGTCGCCGCTGCTCGACGGCCGGATCACGCTGCGCGCGGCGAAGCGACTGGCCTTCGCCGCGGCGGTGGCGGCGGTCGGGCTGAGCCTGCATGTGGGGATCGTGTTCGCGCTGGGCGTCCTGCTCGCCGTGCTGCTCGGGTACGCGTACTCCGTGCCGCCGGTGCGCCTCAAGACCCGCGCCGGCTTCGACGTCGCGGTCAACGCCCTTGCGCTCGGAGCGTTCGGGCCGCTCGCCGGGTGGGCGGCAATCAACCCGGACCTCAGCGACTTCCCGTGGCTGATGGGCCTGCAGGGCACGCTCGCCGCCGTCGGGCTCTACCTCCCGACCACGCTCGCGGACCTCGAAGCGGACCGCGCCGCCGGGTACCAGACCATCGCGGTCCGCTTCGGTGCGCGTACGACGTACCTGATCGGGTACGGCGCCTGGATCGCGGCGGCCGCGCTGTCGGTGGTGCTCGCCGCGACCGGGACGATCATCCCGCGCAGCATGCTCCCGCTCGAGGTCGTGATGGTGCCGGTGCTGGTCGCGGCGTACCGCAAGCTGATCGGGCCGCGCCAGTCGTTCAAGGGGATCGTGGTGCTGGCGTCGCTGTTCCTCTTCCCCTGCGGGACGTTCGCGCTGACTTATACCGGAGTGCTCTGAATGCACGTGCACGAACCACAAAGATTTGATCACTGATCTTTACAGCGATGGAACGTGCAGCAACCCTTGTGTCCCATGACTCTGACCCGCCCGGAGCTGGAGACCGACTACGCCCTCAGCCGGTCCGCCGTCAGGCACTTCGCCGAGCACGGTTTCGTGAAGCTGAAGAACGTGCTCAGCCCCGAGACGATCGCGGAGTACGAGCCGGAGATCACCGGCAAGGTGCTCGAGCTGAACACCCAGGACCAGCCGCTCGAGGAGCGCGACACCTACGGCAAGGCGTTCCTGCAGGTGACGAACCTGTGGCAGGACAGCGAGCGTGTGCTGGAGTTCGTGTCGTCGCCGCGGCTGGCGCGGATCGCGACGCAACTGCTCGGCGTGCAGTCGGTGCGGCTGTACCACGACCAGGCGCTGTACAAGGAGTCCGGCGGCGGCGTCACCCCGTGGCACGCGGACCAGTACTACTGGCCGTTCGCGACCGACCGGTGCGTGACGGTCTGGATCCCCTTGCAGGAAACGCCGATGGAGATGGGGCCGTTGTCGTTCGCGGCCGGCAGCCACACGTTCGAGCACGGGCGTGACCTGCCGATCAGCGACGAGTCCGAGCGGGTCCTGCGGGAGGCCCTGGCCGAGCAGAACTTCCCGGAGGTCTCGGAGCCGTACGAGCTCGGTGAGGTCAGCTACCACCTCGGCTGGACCTTCCACCACGCGCCGCCGAACACGACCGAGATTCCGCGCCGGGTGATGACGATCATCTACATCGACGCCGACATGCGGATCGCGGCGCCGACGAACGAGAACCAGGAGATCGACCTCGCGCACTGGATGCCCGGCGCGCAGCCCGGCGACCCGGTCACCTCCCCGCTCAACCCGGTCCTGTACTGACGCGGCGCCGACCCGGCTCCTGGACGCTCTGCGCATTCTGTACCTATTGGTATGTACGATGCCGTCATGAACATCGACCGCGTCGTCGTCCTCGACCAGCACCTGCCCGAGCCGCTGCCGGTGCAGCACGTCGAGGTACGCCGGATCACGATCGGCCCGCGCACCGCCCTCGGCGCGCACGTCCACAACGGCCCCGTCTTCGGCAACATCCTGTCCGGATCCGCGATCTACCAGCAGTCCGCCGGCGACGAACCGCAGGTCCTGCGCGCCGGCGACGTCTTCTACGAGCCCGGCGTCGAGCGGATCGCCCGGTTCGACACCGAGGACGAGGGCGTCGAGTTCATCGCCTACTTCCCGCTCACGGCCGGACAGGACGCGACGCTCGATTTCGTGGAGGACTAGAGCGTGCGCTTCTGCGGGTAGAGGGTTTCGCCGCGGGACAGTTGCTCGACGAAGCGGGCGATCCGCCGTTCCCGGGTCTCGGGGCGTTTCGCGCCGGTCACCTGGTAGATCACGCCGAAGCGGTTGGCGCTGGTGAGGATGTCGAACATCGCCTGCGCCTTCGGGTTCGCGGCCAGCGCGGCTGCGAGATCGTCCGGGACCTCCAGCTTGCTTGCTCCGCCGTACGTCTTCTCCCAGCGGCCGTCGGCCTTGGCGCGTTCCACCTGGGCGCGGCCGGCGGCGTACATCCGGCCTTCCTGTTCGAGCCGCGCGATCAGGTCCACGTTCCGCTGCGACCACAGGCTCCGCGGGCGCCGCGGCGTGTACCGCTGCACGAACGTCTGCTCGTCGCGGCCGCGGCGTTGCCCGTCGATCCACCCGTGACACAGGGCTTCCTCGAGCGCCTCGTCGTACGTGAGGCTGGTCGGGGTGGTCACGTTCTTCTTCGCGAGCACCAGCCAGACGCCGTCGTTCGTCTCGTGGTGCTCCTGGAGCCAGGCGTGCCAGGCGACGGCGTCCGCGACGATCAGTTCCGCAGTCATGACACGGCCTCCTGGTAGCGCGTCGCCAGTTGCGCCGCGGCGTCCTTCAACTCCTGCGGCCCGACGAGCTCCAGGTCGCACTCGAACATCCCGAACGTCGCGGCCAGCCCGGTCCACGACCACGCGCTGAGCACCAGCCGGCAACTCGTCGGCGTGACCTCCTCGACGAACGCACCGCGCCCGGCCCACTGCGCGATGTCCGACGCCTTCGCCTGCAGGATCGCCTCGCCGCGGCACGGGTTCTGGTCCGTCCCGTGGAAGCGGCTCGAGATGTACGTCGCGACGTCCGGCGCCGGGAGCTCGCGCGGGGTGAAACGCGGTCCGGTCGGCGTCTTCGGCGTCATCCGGTCCACCCGGAACGTCCGCCAGTCGCCGCGGTCCAGGTCCCAGCCGACGAGGTACCAGCGGCCGCCCCAGGTCACGAGGTGATGCGGCTCGACCTTGCGCGGCGGCACCCACTCGTCCTCCGGCGCCCGGGGCGACGCGTAGTCGAACCGCAGTACCTCCCGTGCGCGGACCGCCGTACCGATCGCGATCAGCTGCTCGGAGTCGACCGTCGTACGGCGATGCGCGTAACGGTCGACCGTGGTGACCTGCAGGGCGTCGACGCGTTGCCGCAGCCGCGCGGGCATCACCTGACGGACCGTGGCCAGCGCCCGCAGCGCGCCCTCCTCGATGCCGGTGACCGTACTGGTCGCGGTCTGCAGCGCCACCGCGACCGCGATCGCCTGGTCGTCGTCGAACAGCAGCGGCGGCAGGTCGGCCCCCGCGTCCAGGCGGTAGCCACCGTCGGGACCCTTCGTCGCGCGCACCGGGTAGCCCAGGTCGCGCAGCCGGTCGACGTCGCGGCGGACCGTCCGCGGGCTGACTTCGAGCCGCTCGGCGAGCAGTGCGCCCGGCCAGTCCCGGCGCGCCTGCAACAGCGACAGCAGCGCCAGGAGTCGAGCTGAGGTTTCGGACATGACGTCAGATTGCCACGAGTAGCGGCCAGAACCTGTCCGCTACTGCTGGAAACGTCGTCCTCACCAACCGATCGAAGGAGCGACCCGTGATCAGCACCCGAGCGCTCACCCGGGATTTCGTGGTGAGCCGTACCGAGACCGTGCACGCCGTCCGCGGCATCAGCCTGGACGTCGCACCCGGCGAACTGGTCGCCGTCCTCGGCCCGAACGGCGCCGGCAAGACCACCACGCTGCGGATGCTCACCACCTTGATCACCCCGACCTCCGGCACCGCGACGGTCGCCGGGTACGACGTGACCACGCAGCCGAGCCAGGTGCGGCGCCGGATCGGGTACGTCGGCCAGGGCAACGGCGCGGGCCACAACCAGCGCGTCGGCGACGAGCTCGCCGGTCAAGGCGTGATCTACGGACTCGACCGGCGCGCCGCCAAGTCCCGGGCCGGCGAACTGCTCGAGGCCCTCGAACTGACCGACCTGGCCCGGCGCAAGGTGTCGGAACTGTCCGGCGGCCAGCGGCGCCGGCTCGACGTCGCGATGGGTCTCGTGCACGCGCCGTCGCTGCTGTTCCTGGACGAGCCGTCGACCGGGCTCGACCCGCAGAACCGCGCGAACCTCTGGGACCACATCCTGCGGATGCGGGAGCGGTACGAGATGACGATCGTGCTCACCACGCACTACCTGGACGAGGCCGACTCGATGGCCGAGCGGGTGGTCGTCGTCGACCACGGCGAGGTGATCGCCGACGACACCGCCGACGCACTGAAGGCCAAGCTGGCCGGTGACCGGATCGCACTGACCGTTGCCCCTGGCAACTTGGACCGGCTGCGGCGGATCGCCGAGCAGGTGCCCGGCGCCGCCGAGGTCGTCGCCGTCGGCGACGAGGTCAGCCTCCGGGTCGTCGACGGCCCGGCTACACTTCCCCAGCTCGTCGGCCTGGCACAGCAGAACGGCGTACCGATCGCGGCGGCGCAGGTGCATCGGCCGACGCTCGACGACGTGTTCCTCAACCTTACCGGCCGCAGCCTGCGGGAAGACTCAAATGACAGTACTCGATTTACAGGAAGGGCAGCCTGATGACCACGCTCACCCTCACCACTCCCGCGGTCACCGCCGCGCAGCCCTCGCGGAACTTCCTGCGCGACATCCGGATCGTGATGGGCCGCGAGCTCAAGCCGGTACTGCGCGACCCGTTCAGCCTGCTGTTCGGGATGATCCAGCCGCTGATCTTCCTGGCCCTGTTCGGCCCGTTGCTCTCGGGGTCGATGGGCGGCGCGTTCGGCGACGGCGTCTGGCAGTGGTTCGTGCCGTCGATCCTGGTAATGACCACGCTCTTCGGTACGTCGACCACCGGGGCGAACCTGCTCTTCGAGTTCCAGACCGGCGCGCACGAGCGGATGCTGGTCACCCCGTTGTCCCGCTCCTCGCTGCTGATCGGCCGGGCACTCAAGGAGATGGTGCCGCTGTTCGGGCAGGCGGTGATCGTGATCGCGGTGATGACCCCGTTCGCGTTCGACCTGCACGTCGGCGGCGCGCTCGTCGGGCTGGCGCTGCTCGGGGTGTTCGGCGTCGGGCTCGGCGCGTTCAGCTACGCGCTGGCGATCGCCGTCCGCAAGCAGGATTGGATGTTCTGGGTGGTGCAGCAGACGTTCCTGTTCCCGCTGATGATCCTGTCCGGGATGCTGCTGCCGCTGGAGACCGGTCCCGGGTGGATGCGGGTCGCGTCGAAGTTCAACCCGCTCTCGTACCTCGTCGACGCCGAGCGGAGCCTGTTCGCGGGCGACGTGCTGTCGAGCGCGGTGCTGTGGGGCTGGGCGGCCGCGCTCGTGACCGCGGCGCTCGGCCTGACCGTCGGCATCCGCGCGATGCTCCGCTCGGCCGGCTGACCCAATTGGGCCAGTGACCCCGCTGGGCCGTCCGCGGCGAGCGAAATCACTTACGGTGGCGGTCGGATCACCCACCGCCCCGAAGGAGATCTGATGAGGCCCCGCCCCGCCTTGTTCGCCGTCCTGACCTCGCTGGCCGCCACCGCGCTCGCCGTGTCGAACGCGGTGGCGGCGCCCACTCCCCCGGCCGACAGCACCGTCTCGGTCGCTGCCACCGACACCGATGGCGACTCGCTTCCCGACAGCTGGGAGACGAGCGGCTACGACGCCAACGGTGACGGCGTGGTCGACGTGGACCTGCCCGCGCTGGGCGCGAACCCGAACAAGAAGGACCTGTTCGTCGAGATGGACTACATGTCCGGACGGCTCGCGACCACCGCGGCGCTCGACCGGATCGTCCAGGTCTTCGCGTCCGCCCCGGTCAGCAACCCGGACGGCACGACCGGCATCACGATCCATCTGGACGCCGGGTCCGCGCGCGGGACGCAGTACGACCTGGGTGGCGGCAACGAGGTGCCGTACGACGCCGACCTCAACCCGTCGGGCACCCAGACGAACGCGATCAAGACCGCCAACTTCGCGTCGGCGCGCAAGGCGGTCTTCCACTACATGCTCTGGGGTGACAGCTACGACGGCGGCTGCAGCAGCGGGCAGGCGTTCGCGATCCCGAACGACACGTTCATCGTCACGGTCGGCCCGAAGTGCAACTGGAACGCGACCGACGACATCAACGTCGGCACGTTCATCCACGAGCTCGGCCACAACATCGGGCTGAAGCACGGCGGCACCGACAACCTGAACTACAAGCCGAACTACCTGAGCGTGATGAACTACTCGTTCCAGCTCGGCGGGGTGCTGAAGTCCGACGGCACGAAGTACTGGGGCTACTCGAGTGTCCAGCCGACGTCGATCAACGAGGCCCGGCCCGACGAACGCCTCGGGCTGGGCAGCCTCGGCGCCGGGTACCTGACCAAGTGGAAGTGCCCGAACGGGACGACGCGGACCACGACCGGCGCCGCGAACCAGCCGATCGACTGGAACTGCGACGGCGACACCGCCGACTCGACGACCGCCGCCGACATCAACGGCGACAAGACCACGTCGATCCTGATCGCCCAGAACAACTGGGCCAACCTCGTCTTCGGCGGCGGCGCGGTCGGCGGCGGCAGCCAGCTGCAGTCCAAGACCCCCGCCTCGGAGCTGCAGGAACTCACCCACGAAGAGTGGATGGAGATGCAACACCGCTGAGCGGCGATCGGCGTCCCCGCACCTCAGGTGGGCGGGGACACCGATCGCCACGCCATCACAATCGCCCGCCGACAGGCGGGCTGAGCGCGCGATCGCCCGCGACGCAGCAGTTGTGATGGCCTGGGCATCGGCAGTCACCCCGTCCACACACCGGTGGCCGCGGTTGCGCGGGCCCAGTGGGTGAAGTCGCGGGGTGGGCGGCCGAGGACCTCGTCCACGCCGGTGGAGACGTACTCGGAGCGGTGGTTGCGGATCACGGCGAACAGGTCGCGGACCGCGTCGGCGTCCTCCGGGGTCAGGCCCTGCTCGATCAGCTCGCTGACGTGGTCCTCGGGGGCGAGGTCGACGTACGTGATCTTGCGGCCGGTGGCCTCGGTGAGTTCGGTGGCGATCTCGGTCATCGTGAGCGTGCGGGGGCCGGAGATCGCGAGGGTCTGACCGCTGTAGGAGTCGTCGAGCAGCGCGGTGGTCATCACGTCGCCGACGTCGTCGGTGTCGATCCACGCCTCGGCGCCGGTGCCGGCAGACAACCGGATCTCACCGGCCAGCACGTGGTAGCGCAGGAAGTCCTCGCTGAACCCCTGCGCGAACCACGCCGGCTGCACGATCGTCCAGTCCAGCCCGCTCGCCCGTACGACGTTCTCCAGCTCGAGCGAGCCGTCGTACACGGCGAAGTCGCGGCCCGGGCTGCCGACGCCGCGGCCGGACAGCAGGACCAGCCGCCGGAGCCCGTCGGCCCGTTGCACGAACTTGCCGGCCTGGGCGAGCCCGGTCGGTCCGACCGGCGGCGCGAGGTACGCGGTCTCGGTACCGCGGACCGCGTCCGCCCAGGTGCTCTCGTCGTACCAGTCGAAGCGCGGTTCGGTGGAGCGGGACGCCAGCCGGTACGGGACGCCGCGGGCGTCGAGCTGGGCCGCGACGCGGCGGCCGGTCTTGCCTTTGCCACTGACGATCAGGATCGGTGTCATGGCTTCAGTTCACCGGACGACGGTGAGACAAACCATGGCCGTACGCCGCAATTCGATGTTCGGAACGCTCAACCTGTCGTACGCTCGTCGCATGGACGTACTCGACGAGCTGCTGGCCGGGACCCGGGCGCAGGACGGGGTGTTCAACCTGACGATCCTGGATCCGCCGTGGGCGCTGGAGATCCGGGACGAGGCGGCACTCGCGCTCGCGACGCTGGTCCGCGGCTCCGGCTGGATCACCCGCGACGGGCTCGAGCCGCAGCGGATGGAGCAGGGTGACGTCGCGATCGTCACCGGCCCGCAGCCGTACGTCGTCGGCGACTCGCTGCAGACCGCGCCGCAGCTGCGGATCCGTCCGGGCGGCGTCTGCGAACCGTTGCCGGGGGCACCGGTCGACTACTCGGCGCGACTCGGCGTGCGGACGTACGGCAGCCGCAAGCCCGGCGAGGTAATGGTTGCCAGCGGCACCTATCAGGTCGCGGGCGACGTCAGCCGCCGGCTCGTCACGGCGCTGCCGCCGGTACTCGTCGTACCGGCGGCCGACGTGGCGGGTTCGGTGATGGAGATGATCACCAGCGAGATCCAGCGCGACGCGCCGGGGCAGCAGAGCGTGCTGGACCGGTGGCTCGACCTCGCGCTGATCACCACGCTCCGGGCGTGGTTCGCGCGGCCGGAGTCGCAGGCGCCGGGGTGGTACCAGGCGCAGACCGATCCGGTCGCGGGGACGGCGTTGCGGCTGCTGCACGAGGATCCGGCGTACCCGTGGAACGTCACCGAGCTCGCGGACCGCGTCGGGATCTCGCGCGCGTCGCTGGCCCGGCGGTTCACGGCGGTCGTGGGTGAGGCGCCGATGAGCTACCTGACCGGCTGGCGGATCACGCTCGCCGCGGACCAGCTCCGGTCGACCCGGGACACCGTCGAGACGATCGCCCGCCGGGTCGGGTACGCGAACGCGTTCGCGTTGAGCGTTGCGTTCAAGCGGGTCCGCGGGATCACGCCTACCGACCACCGCCGGGCGGCGTGAAAGCTTCAACCGGCGGGTTCAAAGGTACGATTGAGGCTCATGGGTCATCAGGAAATCCCGCTGAGCCTCGGCGAACTGCGCGAGCTGAGCCTGTGGACCGCCGCCTGCGCCGAGCGGGCGCTGCCGATCTACGAGGCGGTGGCGCCGGCCGACCGGCGGCCGCGCGACGCGATCGAGACCACGCGCGAGTTCGGTGCCGGGGGCAAGCGCACCAAGGCGATCCGGACCGCCGCCTGGGCGGCGCTGAAGGCGGCCGGTGAGATCGGCGACCCTGCCGCCGAGGCGGCCGCACGCGCCGCGGTCGGCACGGCCGGTTCGGCGTACCTGCATCCGTTCGCGGCGGCGACGCAGGTCAAGCACATCGTCGCGCCCGCGCAGTACGCGGCGTACGCCGAGGAGCTCGCGACCGGAGATCCGCGGGCTGGGGAGGCCGTGCTCACCTGGGCAGTCGAGTGCGTCCCGCCGACGGTCCGCGAGGTGCTCGCCCGCTACCCGCAAGGCACCCCCGGCCGCAGTCGGCTGGGCGAGTTGCACCGCTGGTTGGAGCCCGAGCTCAGGCGACCGTCGACCGCATGAACGCGAGCGCCTGCGGCCACGCCAGCCGGAACGCGTCCGCGTTCACGTCCTTGCCGTGCCGCGACTTGTCGGAGAACCCATGGTCCGCGCCGGGAAAGTACTGCGTGAACGTCGCACCTACGGTCCGCGCCTGCAGCACGGTCTGCAGCGTCTCGAAGTCCGCGTTCGGTACGGCGGCATCGGCGCTCGGGTAGCTCACCAGCACCGGCGCCGTGATCGCGGCCGCCTCGGCGATCGCGTCGTACGTGTGGTGCGGCGGCCGCTCCGACGGGACGGTCGGGTGGAACGCGACCACGTTCGCCACCCGGTGGTCCCTGGCAGCGAGCAGAAAGGCGAACCGCCCACCCAGACACCACCCGATCACCCCGACCTTGCTGCACCCGAGATCCTCGAACAGGTAATCCATCAAGGCACCCTGCTCGGCCAGCGCCGCGTCGTCGTCCAGCTCCCGCAACATCCCGCCGAGCTCCTCGCGGGTGGCGTTGTCCGTACTACGCCCCTTGAACGGATCCCACACCAACGCAGTGATCCCTTCCCCCGCAACCTCATCGGCCCAGGCCCGCACCTGCTCCCCGATCCCGGTGATCATCGGCAACATTAACACCCCGGCCCGCCCCACCCGCGCCAGATAAGCGTCCTGCTCCCCCACCGTCACCGTGACACCCATGGCGGGAATCTTAGAGTCAGCGGACGCCGACCGTCTGGTGGTCGGGTTCGATGACGCCGATGACTCGGGCCTGGTCGCGGCCGTAGGGCTGGCCGATGTACTTCTGGGCGATCTGGTCGACGAGGGCCCAGCCGGCGTCGCCGTCGATCCACTCGACGAGGCGGCCGCGGACGACGACCGGCTCGAAGGGGTTGTCGACGGGTGCGATGGAGAGGGCGACGCGCGGGTCGCGGCGGAGGTTCTTGGCCTTCAGGGAGTTCGGGCCGGTGAGGAAGACGATCTTGTCGTCGAGCGTGCTCACCCAGAGCGGGATCGAGTGCGGCGCCCCGTCCGGCAGGACGGTGGCCAGGTGCGCGATCGACGTGCTCTCGACGGCGGCGCGTACGGCGGGCTGCAGCATGGCTGGTCTCCTTCAGCGGACGATGTCGTAGTGCAGGTGGGTGACGCCGGGCGCGGGCACGGCCTCGCGCAGGTTCAGCTTGATGTGTTCGGGGAGTTCCTGGAAGAACGGTCGGCCGGCGCCGAGCAGGATCGGGATCTGGTGCAGCACCAGCTCGTCCACGAGTCCGGCCCGCAGCGCCGCGGTCACCGTGCCACCGCCCATCAGCCCGACGTCCTTCCCGCCGGCCAGTTTCCGCGCCGCGGCGACCGCGTCCTCGATCGTGTGCGCGAGCGTCTGGTTCGCGCTGACCTCCGCGACCGGCCCGTGGCTGAGGACGACGAGCGGCGCCTTCGGGTGCGGGCTGCCGCCCCCGAAGTGACCGGAGTCGTCGTACGTCTTGTGGCCCGCGATCACCGCGCCGACCCGGCCGGCGAGCGCGTCGAAGACCCGCGCGCTCGGTGCGCTGAGCTTGAACCCGTCGAACACCTGGCTCGGGGTGTCGCCGTCGAAGTACCAGTCGAACAGCGTCGGCGCGTCACCGAGGCCGCGGTCCGGACCGGAGTCGCGTCCGGTGACGTAGCCGTCGACCGAGACCGAGAGGCCGCAGATCACCTTGCTCATGGTTTCGCACCTTCCCGTCGGGGTTCCGTGAAGAAACGCTAACACGTCGGAGTTCCCTCAGGGAACCCCAAGCGCTAGACTGCTTCCATGCAGCGCACAGACTTCAGCCGGATGGCGTGCTCGATCGCCCGCACGCTGGACGTGATCGGCGAGCCGTGGTCGCCGTTGATCCTGCGCGACATCTGGGTCGGCTTCGCGCGGTTCGAGCAGCTCCAGGCGGACCTCGGGATCTCTCGCAAGGTGCTCACCGAGCGCCTCAACCACCTCGTCGACCGCGGCGTCGTCGAGCGCCGGCCGTACGACGCCCGGCCGCGGTACGAGTACGTACTGACGGACAAGGGCCGCGAGCTGGTCGACGTGCTGATGGTGATGGTTGCCTGGGGCGACAAACACCTGGCCGGCGAGGCCGGTCCGCCGGTGCTGTACCGGCACCAGGCCTGCGGCGAGATCAGCCACGTCGACCTCACCTGCGCGCACTGCGGCAAACCGATGCACGCCGACGACGTCGAACTCCTCGCCGGTCCGGGTGCCGCGGCCTAGCCGGCGCAGTACTTGCTGAAGACCTCGAGGTTCCGGTCGACGCTCCTGATCCGGCCGAATCCCCAGGTCTCGACACCGGGCCGGTCGACGGAGTTCAGCACGCGCGCCGACAGGTCCCGCAACCCCCGCGCGAGCAGCGCGAACTCCACGTGGTCGAGGTCCAGGTCGTCGGCGCGGTACTCGTCGAGAAACTCCACGAGGCGGGTGCCGTCGGCCGCGACCCAGACGTCGTACTCGCGGGGCCCGATCACCGCGTTCTCCCAGTCGAGGATCGCGGCCACCTCGCCCGCGTCGTCGACCAGCAGGTTCAGCCCGTGCAGGTCCGTGTGGCACACGACCGCGCGGACCTCCTTCGCCGCGACGCGGGCCCGCACACCGTCCAGTCGCGCGATCGCGGCGGCCAACTCGTCTGCCCGGTCCTCGATCCACGGGTGGTCGAGCGCGCGGCCCAGCTCGTCGATCGCCGGCTCGTCGGTGTCGGCGGGCGGCAGCTCGACCTCGAGCGCGGCTTCGTGGACCTGGCGCATCGCCCGCGCGGCAGCACGCCAGTCGCCGAATGTCGCCGTACGCCCTGCTATGTAAGGAAAGACGGCGTACGCCTGGGAGCCGTGGGTGGCGGACAGCTCGCCGCGCAGCGTGCGCAGCGGCTCCACGACCGGCAGGCCGAGCGCCCGCAGCTGGTCCAGCTGCTCCAGCCCGTTCGGGCGCTCGCCTTCCTTCCACCGCTTGACGAACCACTGGCCGTCCGCCACCCAGCCCTCGGTGGCGAAGCCGCCCGGGTGCGGTTCGAGCGAGGTGACGGTCAGTCCGTAGTCGCGTTCGAGATCCACACCCGGCATCAGATCACTTCTGCTGGGCGGCGAGCATCCGTAATACCGCGGCGTTGACCAGGATCAGCATCACGGCGGAGAACACGACCAGCGCGACCTCGGCCGGAAGCAGCGCGATCCCGACGCCGATCGCGAGGACCGGGAGCGCGAGTCCTGCGTACGCGATCAGGAAGAGCGCCGCGAGGACCTCGCCCCGCGAACCGGCGTCGGCCAGCGACGCGGCGGTCGCCACGGCACCGCGGAACACGAGCCCGACGCCCGCACCCGCGACCACACCACCGATGGTGAACAGATAGAGGTCGGGGAGCAGCCCACCGGCGGCCACGCCGACCAGGCCGACGGACATCGCGATCAGCCCGAGGCGGAGCTGCCCCGGCTGGCTGAGCCGGACGAAGATCGCCTGACTGGCCGCACCCGCGATGAAGACGGCGAACGTCACGACACCGGCGAGCAACCGCGACGGATGCTGCAGGACGCCGGCCAGGAACGTCGGCGCCAGCGAGGTGAAGAGCCCGAAGATGGCGAAGGCCGCGAAGGCCCCGACCGCCGACGCGAAGAAGAGCGGCCGCGCCGACGACGGCAGCGCGACCCGTTGCGGACGGTACGCCGGGCGCTCCTCCAGCCGCTCCACGGTCTCCGGCACCAGCGCGATTCCGACCGCGCTGAGCAGCAGGAGGACCAAGAAGATCTCGTACGGACGTTCCAGCGGCGCGTCGACGTACTGCGCCAGCAGCCCGCCGACCAATGGACCGAACGCAAGCCCACCGAGGTTGACCATGCTCGAAATCAGCGCCGACCGGCTCGGGTCCTCGCCCGGCCGCGCGATCTGCCGCAGCTCGGACAGATGCGCGGTGGCGGTCGCGGTCAGCACGCCGACCCCGACACCGCAGATGAATCGCGCGAGCAGCAGACCGGGCACGTCCGGCCAGATCAGGAAGATCGCCGCCGACAACGCCTCGGCGAGTACGGCGAGCAGCGCGACCCGGCGGCGCCCGAGCCAGTCGCTGACGTGACCGGCGAGGTACAGCGAAGCCATCACGCCGACCGCGTAGCTGGCGAAGATCACCGTGATCACGAACGTCGGGAAGCCGTCGCGCTGCTGGTAGATCGCATAGAGCGGGGTGGGGATCGTCGAGAAGGCCATCGTGGTGAGGAAGGCCGCCGCGATCACCCAGAACCCGGGCGCATGAGCGAACCGGATCCGTGCACCGGCCCGCGAGGACGTCATCGTGGACATGAGTCCAGCGTGCCGCGCGGCATCTATCGGGTCCAACGAAAGTTCTTGCACTCTCTTATCGGTGAATCCGATAATTCGATGCTGTGGACAGCCGGCAGCTCGAGTACTTCGTCGCCGTCGCCGAGGAGCTGAGTTTCACCCGGGCGGCGCAGCGGCTGTTCACCGTCCAGTCGACGGTGTCGGCCGCCGTCCGGGCACTCGAGAACGACCTGAAGACGACACTCTTCGACCGGTCGACCCGCCGCGTGGTGCTGTCGGCCGCGGGCCAGGCGCTGCTGCCCGAGGCGAAGGCCGCGCTCGAGGCTCTGGACCGGGCCCGGGCCGCGGTCGAGGAGGCGTCGAGCGGGCTGCGCGGAAGCGTCCGGATCGGGACACTGGCCCGCCTCAGCATGGTGAATCTGGCCGAGCTGCTGGGCGCGTTCCACCGGCGATATCCGCTGGTCGAGGTGCAGGTCGCCACGTCTCCGACCGGCTCCACCGGCCTCGCGGACGACGTCCGCCATGGTCGCCTGGACCTGGCGCTGCTCGGCCTGCCGCGGCCGGAGCTGCGCGGGCTCGAGGTGCGCGACATCGCCACCGTCCCGTTCGTGGCGCTGGTGCCGGCGTCGCATCCGCTCGCCGGCCGCGCCGGGATCCGGCTCGAGGAACTGGCCGGGGAACGCTTCGTCGACATGCCGCCGGGGTTCGGCAACCGGAAGCAGGTCGACCGCGCGTTCGACGCCGCCGGGATGCCGCGGCGGATCCAGGTCGAGGTGCCGGAGCTGACCACGATCCCCGACTACGTCCGGGTCGGGCTGGGCGTTGCCGTCGTACCCGATGTGGAGCTGGCGGCGGACGAACCGGCGGTCGGCAAGCTTCCGCTGCTCGACGCGGAGCTGACCTGGACGCTGTCGGTCGTGACGGCCGCGGGGCGGCGGCCGAGCCGGGCCGTGACCGCCCTGCTCGACCTGATCGGGGACCCGGTTCGCGCTGCCGGACCGTACTTCTGACGGTTACATCACCCGGGAATGTAATTCGCCGGTCAATCGTTGTACGAGGTGCTTCGGTGATACATCACCAAAGCAGACACCCAGGACCTGGGCGCCTTTGCTACGGATCGTCCGGCACGTTCCTGCCGGCGAAGGGAAGGAAGCGCGACATGGCAACTGTCTCGTTCAAGGGAGCCACCCGGGTCTACCCGGGCACCGACCTCGCCGCGGTCGACAAGCTCGACCTGGACATCGAGGACGGCGAGTTCATGGTGCTCGTCGGCCCGTCCGGCTCCGGTAAGTCCACCGCGCTGCGGATGCTGGCCGGGCTCGAGGAGGTCAACGACGGCGCCATCTTCATCGGCGACCGGGACGTCACCAACGCCCCGCCGAAGGAACGCGACATCGCGATGGTGTTCCAGAACTATGCGCTGTACCCGCACATGTCGGTGGCCGACAACATGGGCTTCGCCCTGAAGATGCAGGGCATCCACAAGGACGAGCGCGTCCAGCGCGTGCAGGAGGCGGCGAAGCTGCTCGGCCTGGAGGAGTACCTGGACCGCAAGCCGAAGGCCCTGTCCGGTGGTCAGCGCCAGCGCGTCGCCATGGGCCGCGCGATCGTGCGCAGCCCGAAGGTGTTCCTGATGGACGAGCCGCTGTCGAACCTCGACGCCAAGCTGCGGGTCCAGACCCGGACCCAGATCGCGGAGCTGCAGCAGCGGCTCGGCGTCACCACCGTCTACGTCACCCACGACCAGGTGGAGGCGATGACGATGGGCGACCGCGTCGCCGTACTGCGCGACGGCGTACTGCAGCAGGTCGACACCCCGCTGAACCTGTACGACAAGCCGCGGAACAAGTTCGTGGCCGGCTTCATCGGCTCGCCGGCGATGAACCTGATCACCGCCGAGATCACCGACGGCGGCGCGAAGATCGGCGACTACGTCGTACCGATCGCGCGGGAGGTGCTGGCCAAGGCCGGTGACGACAAGACGCTGACGCTCGGCATCCGGCCGGAGGCGTTCCACCTGGCCGACGAGGGGCTGCCGGTGAAGGTCTCGGTGATCGAGGAGCTCGGCTCGGACGCGTACCTGTACGGGACCGCCGAGCACACCAGCGACCAGATAATCGCCCGGATCGGCACCCGCCTGCACAACGACAAGGGCACCGTCGTGCACCTGGCACCGGACCCCGACAAGCTGCACCTGTTCTCGACTTCTACGGAGGACAGGCTAGTAGTTTGATCCTGTGGGCCACTGGACCAAGGACACCCCAGGAGTGATGGAGCTGCCGTCGGGTCGGCTCGTCCGCGGACGCGGTCTGCGGTACGGCCCGGCGGCAGAGCCGTTCCCGACGTACGGCGTGTATCTGCTCGGCCACGAGCCGCCCGACGTGCCGTGGGAGACGCACTGGGTGAAATGGCCGGACTTCCGGCTGCCGGTGGACCGCGCGCAGGCGCTGACGGCCTTCCGCGAGGCCCTCGAGCGGACCGGCAGCGGGCGGGTCGAGTTCGCGTGCGGCGGCGGTCGCGGCCGCACCGGTACGGCGCTCGCGTGTCTCGCCGTACTGGACGGGGTGCCGGCCGAGCAGGCCGTGGCGTATGTACGGCAGCATTACGACAAGCGCGCCGTCGAGACGCCGTGGCAGAAGCGGTATGTGCTAAATCTGTTGACCCGGGGTTGAGCGATCGCGTTGGGTCGGAGCGTGACGATCGAGCGGACCAACCCTGACGGGCTGCACCCGACGCCTGGCTACCACCACGTGACGCGGGTGCAGGCAGACACCCTGATCTACCTGGCCGGCCAGTGCCCACTGCAACCATCCGGCGACTTGGCCGACGGCGGTCTCGAAGGGCAGACCGCGCAGGTGATCGCGAACATCCTCACCGCGCTCGAATCGGCCGGCGCCACCCCGGAGGACGTCCTACGCACGGTCATCTACGTGGCCTCCGCGGACCGTGAGGAGCTGGCGGCGGTCTGGACCCAGCTCAACGCCTCGCCGCTCGCCCCTGCCTTCACCACGGCCAGCACCCTCCTCGGCGTCGCCCAACTCGGCTTCCCCGGGCAACGCGTCGAGATCGACGTCACCGCCGCGCTGTGATTCCGCCCGCCGCCGTGGTCGACTACGACCCCGACTGGCGGGTGTGGTTCGCGGAGATCCACGCCCGGCTGACGCCGTACCTTGCCGGTCTCCCGCACGTCGTCGAGCACGTCGGCAGCACCGCCGTACCCGGGCTGGCGGCGAAGCCGATCATCGACGTCGACGTCGTGGTGCCGAGCGCCGACCTGGTGCCGGCGGCGATCGAGCGGCTGGCCGCCGCCGGCTACCGGCACCAGGGGGACCAGGGCATCGCCGGCCGCGAGGCGTTCGCGCAGCCGGCGGACGCGGTGCACTACCACCACCTGTACGTCGTTGTTGAAGGCAACAAAGCGCACCAGGACCACGTCGTACTGCGGGATCACTTGCGGCGGAGTGCTGCCGACCGGGAGCGGTACGCCATACGCAAGCGCGAGCTGGCGCACCTGCTCAGCACCGACCGCACCGCCTACGTCGAGGGCAAGGGCGCGTTGGTCGAGGAGCTGATCGCTAGAGCTGGTGGTTCGCGTGCAGCCGCGCGGCCGGATCGTAACGACGGCGAAGCTCCGTGAGCCGGGCGTGGTCGCCGGGGTCGTAGGCCTCGGCGAGCTCCTGCGCGCTGAGTTTCTCGAAGCTGAAGTTGAGGAAGCGACCTACGGCGGACGGGCGCCACGGGTCGAGGATCTTCCGTCGTAGTTGCCGGGTGTCGGCGCTGCCCGGGGTGAGGACGGTCAGCGAGTACGCCGCATCGCGGTGGCCGACGGCGTTCGGGACTTCCGGGCGGCGCGCGAGTGCGCCACCGAGGTGGCGGATACCGAGCACGCACATCTCACCCGGTTGCGGCAGCTGGTCGAGGTCTCTCAGTAGCAGGTTGCTCGAGCTGTAGCTGTCCGGGCGGTCCGGCTCCGCGAAGATCTGCCCGGAGTCGACGTACGGCAACTCGCCGACCGTGTCGAGAGCCGGCTCCCCGATCTCCCGCAGCGGCTTGACCAGGTCCACACCGTCGTCGCCGAGGACCGCCAACTGCACCTGGCCGATGTACTTCCCGCGCAGCGGCGCCGGCACCTGCGGGATGTCGGGCATCGGCAGCATCGCGATCGCCGACGTCACCTCCTCGGGTACGGTCCGCGTCCACGCCTGCCACACGTCCGGCACCTCCGGATGCTCGGCGAGGTCGAAGTACAGGCTTCCGCCGTAGATGGTCGGCACGTCGAAGAGCTCGATCTCCATCCCCGTGACGACGCCGAAGTTCCCACCGCCGCCGCGCAGCGCCCAGAACAGCTCCGTGTCCTCCTCGGCGTTCCGTCGTACGCCGTCCGCGGTCACCAGCTCGATCCGCCGGACGTGGTCGGCCGCGTACCCGAAGCGCCGGGCCATCAGCCCGAGCCCGCCGCCGAGCGTGTATGAGATCGCGCCGACCCCCGGCGAGCTGCCCGACAGCGGGGCCAGCCCGTACGGCGCGGTCGCGTCGAGCACGTCCCGCCAGGTCGCGCCGGCCTCGATCCACGCGGTCTTCCGATCGGCGTCGACCGTCACGCCGTTGAACCCGCGCGTCGCGATCAGCACACCGCCGTCGAGCCCTTCGATCAGACCGTGCCCCGCCGCCTGGACCGCGACTCGAAGGTCTTGGTCGATCGCGTAGCGCACCGCCTCCTCGATCTCGGTCGCGTCGGTGACCTGAAAGATCACCGCGGGACGGTGCTCGACCCGCCGCTGGAAGCCGTGTCGCGCGTCGTCGTACCCGTTGCTAGTCGTCGTCAACATCATGCAGATCACGCTAGGCGGCCTTGCGGACACATCTTGTCCGCAGGAGAGAATCTGTGGATGAGCGCGCGGAAAGAGATGCCTGGCCGGATGCTCCGGTTGCTGTCCTTGCTGCAGAGTCGCCGGGAGTGGTCCGGTCACGAGCTCGCCGACCGCCTCGGCGTCACCGAGCGGACGGTACGGCGGGACGTCGAGCGGCTCCGTGCGCTCGACTACCCGGTCACGGGCACGACCGGGACGGCGGGCGGGTACCGGCTCGGCTCCGGGGCCCACCTGCCGCCGCTGCAGCTGGATGACGACGAGGCGATCGCCGTCGCCGTGAGCCTGGTCGGCGCGGCCGGTGCCGGAGTCAGTGGGATGGCCGAGAGCTCGATGAGCGCCCTGGCCAAGCTGGAGCAGGTACTCCCGGCGCGGCTGCGTCCGCAACTCGCGGCCGTCGGCTCGGCCGCCGAAGCGATCCCGCGTCCCGGCGTACCGCAGGTCGATCCGGGCGCCCTCGCCGTCCTCGCCCGCTGCTGCCGGAACCACGAGCTCGTTGCCTTCGACTACCACGGGCGTCAGCGCGGTACAACGCGGCGCCGGGTCGAGCCGCATCAACTGCTGACGCTGGCGGGGCGGTGGTACCTGCTCGCGTTCGATCCGGAGCGCGACGACTGGCGGATCTTCCGCGTCGACCGGATCACCGCCGTGTCTCCGGTGCTGCACCGCTTCACGCCGCGGGTCGTGGACGGACCGTCGTACCTCGTCGAGTCGTTCGTGTCGGCGCAGTACCGGCACAAGGTCGCGCTGACCGTCGAGGCACCGGCCGACGCGGTGACCTCGACGTTCGAAGGGGTGGTGCGCGGGACCGTCGAGCCGCTCGGCCCGTCGTCGTGCCGGGTCCGGTTCAGCGCGGACACGTCGGGGATGCTGCTGACCCAGGTAGCGGCCGTCGCGGCCCTCGGTCCCATCGCTGTCGAGCAGGCGTCTCCCGAGACCGCCGCGCTGATCAGCCGGGTCGGTGAACGGTTGCAGCGGTCTTTCCTTGCACTAAGCAACGATCAGGCCGACTCCGAGGGTCAGGACGCCGGCGGCGAGTGAGGCCGCGCCGAGCCAGAGAATCCAGAGGAACTGGTTCGGCTGGGTGCGGTCCTTGCCCGCCGAGGACGCGAAGAAGCCGCCCGACATCAGGATCGCCGCGACCGGGATCGCGAGCCGCGCGAGCCACAACCAGAACCCGGTCAACCCGGTCTGGTCGACGTACAGCAGGCCGACCAGACTGAGGATGACGAGGACGCCGGCGTGCGCGTGACCGGCGCGCGCGAACGACTTCTGGAAATCGGTCATCGGCACCTGGCCGCGGACGATCTTGGTCATGAAGTAGCCGCCGAACTGGATCGTCACGACGGTGAGCAGGATGGCGCCGGCGATGATGCGGGTCACGTCGGTCATGCGTGCACGCTCTCCTTGACTGAAGTGGTGGTTGTCCGAGTGGTTCTTGTACGCGCAACCCAGAGCGCGACGGCGATGTAGAGCAACTGCTCGGGGATGCGCTGCCAGAGCGGGGTCGCTTCCCCGCCGGCGAACGGCACGTCGGCGACCGCGGCGTGGATGTTCGCGGGCAGCAGTCCGACGAACAGCGCGGCCAGTGCGTAGCCGGCCCAGCGGCGGGTCGCGGTGAGCACCAGTCCGGCGGCGCCGAGCAGCTCGAGGACGCCGGTCAGGTAGATGACCGCGCCGGCGAACGGAACGAACGGCGGCACCATCGCCACCAGGTCGGCATGGTTGGGCATCACCGTGACGCTCGCCGGGACGAAGTGCGCGCTCGCGGTCAGCAGCAGCATCACCGCCATCGCGTGCGCCGCGGCGACCGGCCAGGTCGCGAACCGGCGGACGCCGAGCAGGCCCAGCACCCGGAAGCCGACGGTGCCCAGGATCAGTACGAGCGGGATCATCCGACTCGCCTCCTTATGGATAGTGAAGGTATCCGTTTATGGATACTGATACTATCCATGACAGTCAAGAGGAAGGCAAGCGATGCGAATCGGGGAGCTCAGCAAGGCCACCGACGTCCCGGTGCCGACGATCAAGTACTACCTGCGCGAAGGCCTGCTGCCCGCCGGCGAACTCAGCAGCCCGAACCAGGCGTCGTACGGCGAGGCGCACGTCCGCCGGCTACGCCTGATCCGCGCCTTGATCGAGCTGGCCCAGGTACCGGTGGTCAAGGTGAAGGAGATCGTGGAGTCGCTGGACGCGGACACCGAACCGCTGCACGAGCAGATCGGGCGCGCGCACCGCGCACTCACCCCGACCCGCCGCCTGACCGCGACCGACGAGGCCCGCGCCGCGGCCACCCGTCAGGTGGCGGACCTGATCGCGGAGCGCGGGTGGACGGTGGAAGCCGACGCGCCCGCGCTGACCACGCTCATCGACACGATCGCCGCGCTCCGCACCCTCGGCCAGGGCTACCTCGCCGGCCACCTCGACACCTACGCCGAAGCGGTCGAACGCTTCACCCGGATCGAGATCGAGGCCGTCACCAGCACCCCGACCCGCGACCAGCTCGCCGAGTCGGTCGTGATCGGCACCATCCTCGGCGAGACGCTGATCTCGTCGCTGCGCCTGCTGGCCCAGGAGTCCATCTCGGCCGAACGCTGGAAGAACCGCTAACAGTCGCCGAGCAGTCCCGGCAACAGCTTCGTCAGCGCGTTCTTCAGCGCGCGCTGCTCGGTCTCGGTCAGCGGGTCGAAGACGAGTTTGCGCACCAGTTCGACATGACCCGGCGCGGCCTTCACCAGCTCCGCGTAGCCGTCGTCGGTGAGGATCGCGTTGGTGAACCGGCCGTCGTCCGGATCGGGCTCCCGTCGGACGAGACCGCGGTTCTCGAGGCGGCGGACGAGATGCGACAGCCGGGACAGCTCCGAGTTCGCCAGGACCGCGAGGCGGCTCATCCGCATCGTGTGGTCCGGCTGGTCCGAGAGGCCGGCGAGGACGTAGTACTCCAGGAAGCTCAGGCCGGAGTCGCGCTGCAACTGCTCGCCGAGTACACCGGGGAGCACGGTCATCACCAGGTGCAGGGTCTGCCACGTCTCGAGTTCGCCGGACCTCAGCCAGCGCGGCTCGGCTTCGGTACCCATGGCTGCAGCATAGCCACTCTTCCGGGTTGACTTGAACGTTCATGTCATCCGCTCTACCGTGGTGGATGACATGAACATTCAAGTCAACCCCTCTGAAGGAGTCGTCGCCATGAGCGACCTGAAGATCGCGGTCATCCTCGGCAGCACCCGGCCGGGACGCAACGGCAAGGCAGTGGCGGACTGGGTGCTGGACCAGGCCGCGGGCCGGGATGCCGGCTACGAGCTGATCGACCTGCTCGACTACCCGCTGCCGCACCTGGACGAGGCCATGCCGCCGTCGATGGGGCAGTACGCCGGCGCGCACACGAAGGCCTGGGCCGAGACGATCGCGGCGTACGACGGGTTCGTGTTCGTCACCCCGGAGTACAACCACTCGACGTCCGGCGTGCTGAAGAACGCGATCGACTACTTGTACGCCGAGTGGAACAACAAGGCGGCTGGCTTCGTGTCGTACGGTTCGCTCGGCGGCGCGCGGGCGATCGAGCACCTGCGGGCGATCAGCGCGGAGTTGCAGTTGGCCGACGTACGTCAGCAGTTGTCGTTCTCGCTGTTCACCGACTTCGAGAACTTCACCGAGTTCCGTCCCGGTCCGCAGTACGCCGCCCAGGCGACGGTCCTGTTCGACCAGCTCGAGACGTGGGCGAGCGCGCTCAAGCCCGTCCGCACCGGCCTGCGGGTCGCGGCATGAACACCGTCCTGTGGATCGTCTCCGGACTGCTGGCCGCGATGTTCCTGCTGTCCGGCGCGATGAAGCTCCCCGCGACGAAGGCGTCCCTGGCCACCAACCCCCGGATGGGTTGGGCGGCCCCGTTCCCGATCGAACTGATCAAGCTCATCGGCATCGCCGAGATCGCCGGCGCCGCGGGCCTGATCCTCCCCCGCCTCTTCGACACCGCCACCTGGCTGACCCCCACCGCCGCCGTAGGCCTGGCGGTCGTCATGGCAGGCGCCATCATCACCCACACCCGCCGCTCCGAATTCACCAACGCCGCAATCAACGCAGTACTCCTGGCGCTAGCCGTCTTCGTAGCAATCCAGCGCTTCTGACCCCATCACCCGTCGTGCGCCATGTCCACGAACCGCGAGTAATGCCCCTGGAACGCCACGACCACATCCGCAGTAGGCCCGTTCCGGTGCTTGGCGACAATGAAGTCCGCCTCACCGGGCCGGGTCGACTCGCGCTCATACGCATCCTCACGGTGCAACAGGATTACAACGTCGGCGTCCTGTTCTAGTGATCCCGATTCGCGGAGGTCGGAGGCCATGGGGCGTTTGTCGGAGCGTTGTTCGGAGCCTCGGTTGAGCTGGCAGATGGCTACGACGGGGAGTTCGAGTTCCTTGGCGAGGAGTTTGATCGAGCGGGAGAACTCGGAGACCTCGAGCTGGCGGGACTCGACCTTCTTGCCCGACGTCATCAGCTGGAGGTAGTCGATGATGATCAGTTTGAGGTCGTGGCGCTGTTTGAGGCGGCGGGCCTTGGCGCGGATCTCCATCATCGTCAGGTTCGGCGAGTCGTCGATGAACAGCGGGGCCTCGGAGACCTCGCCCATCTTGCGGGCCAGCCGGGCCCAGTCCTCGTCGGTCATCTTGCCGTTGCGCATGTGGTGCAGCGGCACCTTCGCCTCGGCGGAGAGCAGTCGCATGGTGATCTCGTTGCGGCTCATCTCCAGCGAGAAGATGCATGAGGTCAGGCCGTGCTTGATCGAGCAGGACCGGGCGAAGTCCAGGCCGAGCGTGGAGTTGTGGGTCGGGATCATCGTCTTGCCGGCCAGGTACAGGTGGTCGGGGTTGTCGACCTCGACGCAGCGCACCGGCACGCTGGCCACCGGGTCGACCCACTCGAGCCGTCGCTCGCCCTCGCCGGTCAGCGCCGCCGGGTAGCCGTGCCCGGTGATCTGACGCGGCGCCGACCCGGGGATCGGCGGTGTCAGCCCGGGACTCGCCGACATCGCCGTGTACAGGTCGGCGGTCGTGCAGACCACCGGGCGGCCGCCGTCCTCGACCCGCCACTGGTGCTCGGCGTCGGCGACGATCGTGCTGCCGTCGGAGAACGTCAGCCGGAAACACGGCCGGTCCACCAGCACCTCGGTCGCCGCGACCACCGTGGTCGGCAGCCCGTCGGCGTCGAGCAGCTGGTCGCCGACCGCGACCTCGGCCATCGTGGTCCAGCCGGTCGGCGTCGGCAGCGGGGTGTCGAGGGCGAGCGCCTTCCCCATCGCGGGCCGGGCGGCGACGATGATCATCTGGCCCGGGTGCAGCCCGTTGGTCAGCTCGTCCAGGTCGGTGAACCCGGTCGGCACGCCGACCATCGCGTCACCGCGGGAGTCGATCGCCTCGATCTCGTCGAGGGTGCCCTCCATGATGTCCTTCAGCGGGGCGTAGTCCTCGGCGGTGCGCTTCTCGGTGACCGAGTAGATCTCCGCCTGCGCCTCGTCGACGACGTCGTCGACCTCGCCCTCACCGGCGTACCCGAGCTGGACGATCTTCGTGCCCGCCTCGACCAGCCGGCGCAGGATCGCCTTCTCCCGGACGATGTGCGCGTAGTAGCTGGCGTTGGCCGCGAGCGGGACGGACGCGACCAGGGTGTGCACGTACGGCGCGCCGCCGATCCGGGTCATCTCGCCGCGCTTGTTCAGCTCGGCGGCGACCGTGATCGCGTCGGCCGGCTCGCCCCGCGCGTAGAGGTCGGTGATCGCGTCGAAGACCACCTCGTGCGCCGGGCGGTAGAAGTCCGTGCCGCGCAGGTTCTCGATGACGTCGGCGATCGCGTCCTTGCTCAGCATCATCGCGCCGAGCACGCACTGCTCGGCCGCGAGGTCCTGGGGAGGGGTGCGATCGAAGCCCATCTCCGGGCTGCGCTCTTCGTGGCCGCCGTCCTGGCCCCCGCGGAACTCCGCCACGCTCACTTCGTCCGACCTCCTCGTCGCCCGCTGCCCCAGCCACCGCGAGCCGGGTTCGAACACCTGATCGAACTCTAGCCCTGCCCGCCGACAGTCTCCGGCGCCCGGCCTCGCGACCGTACGCCGCCCGCGTCACCGAAGGCCACTCGGCCGTCCACACCCCCTGTGGACGAATCGTGGATAACCCCGTCACGGGCTGTGCACAGGCTGGGCACAACCCTGTGGATATCTGGGGACGAGAACGCACAACCCGGCCCTGACCTGCGATTTCCCCAATGCACAACTGTGGAGGAGAAAAAGTCTGAGACGAATTTCCACAGCACCCGCGGCCGCTGGGTAATCTCGCTCCGGTGAGACGACGGATCGCCGAACAGGACCGCGAGATTCTCCGGCTGGCCGTCCCGGCGTTCTTCGCGCTGGTCTCCGAACCGCTGATGTTGCTTGCCGACTCAGCGATCGTCGGCCATCTCGGCACCCCGCAGCTCGCGGCGCTCGGGGTCGCCGGAACGATCCTGCAGACACTCGTCGGGCTGTGCGTGTTCCTCGCGTACGGCACCACCTCCGCGGTCGCCCGGCGGATCGGCGCCGGCGACCACAAGGGAGCCCTTGCCCAAGGCATCGACGGACTGTGGCTCGCGCTGCTGCTGGGCGTCGTACTCGCACTTCTCGGGGTGGCTTTCGCGCCGCAGGCGATCGGTGCGTTCGACCCGTCGCCCGAGGTGGCCGACCACGCGGTGACGTACCTGCGGATCTCCTGCATCGGCATCCCGTCGATGCTGCTCCTGCTCGCCGCCACGGGCGTACTGCGCGGCCTGCAGGACACCAAGACGCCGATGGTCGTGGCGATCACCGCCAACCTCGCGAACATCGCGCTGAACGTCCTGCTCGTCTACGGCCTCGACCTCGACATCGCCGGATCGGCCCTCGGTACGGCGCTCGCGCAGACCGGCGCCGGGATCGCGCTCGTGGTGGTCGTGGTCCGCGGCGCGCGCCGCGACGGCGCCAAGCTCCGGCCGGACCGCCCGGGCATCCTGGCCTCCGCGCAGATGGGCGTGCCGCTGATCGTCCGGACGCTCACCCTCCGGGCGGCGATCATCCTGCTCACGTTCGTCGCGACCGCCCTCGGTACGACGTCCGTGGCCGCCCACCAGGTCGCGTTCACGTTGTGGTCGTTCCTCGCGCTCGCCCTGGACGCGATCGCGATCGCCGCGCAGGCGCTCACCGGGCGGGCGCTCGGCGCCGGCGACGTCGCGGGGACCCGGGCGATCACCCGCCGGATGATGTGGTGGGGCCTGTTCTCCGGGCTGATCGGCGGCCTCGCGTTGTGGGGCCTGCGCGACGTCTACGTCCCGTGGTTCACCAGCGATCCGGAGGTACGTCGTACGCTCGCGGCCGTGCTGATCGTGTCGGCGCTCTGGCAGCCGATCAACGGCGTGGTGTTCGTGCTGGACGGCGTACTGATCGGCGCCGGGGACGGCCGCTATCTCGCGCTGGCCGGGGTCGTCGCGCTGGTGCTGTACGTCCCGCTGGCGCTCGCGGTGCTGTGGTTCGGCGGCGGGATCGTGGCGCTGTGGTGGGCGTTCGGCGGGTACATGCTGCTCCGGTTCGTCACGCTGACCACCCGCGAGCGCCGCGACGGCTGGTTGGTCACCGGCGCCACCCGCTGACCCCGCGGTGCGGCATCGTGGAGCAGAAGGAGAGGAGCGGCATGCCGGACACCGACGACGACCAGTCCGTCGAGCTCGTACCCGATCAGCGGGAGCAGGGCGACGACGACACCGAGGCCGCGCGTGAGCGGCGGACGGCCCAGGCCCGTGCCGAGGCCGACAACGACCTGTCCCGCAACCTCGCGGAGTCGGACGCGGAGCGCCGCGCCGAGGAGGACGAGGACCTCCGGCAGGACGAGGAGGACCAGGAAGCCCGCGCCGAGCGCATCGAGCAGGCCGTCAAGGACCAGCAGGAGCTGGACGAGCACCGCGACCGCGAGCAGGTGAAGGACGCCACCGCGGAGACCACCCGGGCGATGCAGCTCGCGTACGCCGACGAGTTGGCCCGCGACCGGTACCGGCAGTACGCGGCGAACGACAAGCAGCGCAGCCTCAGCGACCGGGCTCACGGCGGCCATCTGCTGGACGAAGCAGCGGCACACCCGGACGAAGCGGGCTCGGCCGCGCTGTCCGCCGAAGGCCGCCGGTTCCAGAACGCCGCCACCATCGAGGAGCGGAAGTACTACAGCGACCACAGCATCGCCGAGGCGTACGACGCCTCGGCGCGCGAGCACCGTCGCGAGGCCGCGGAGGCGCAGCCGAGCGCCAGCGAGGCCGTCCGCAAGGCCCCGGAGGAACCACCGGAGGCACAGCTGCCGCAGGCCCGCCGCCACGTCCGCGGCCCGGGCCGGGTCCGGAACCGGCAGGGCAAGGCCGTGAAGCCGAACCGCGCGAGCGAGCCCGACCTCGAGATCTGACGCGTCCGGTACGGCGAGGGCGGGCCGGGCCCGCCCTCGTCGTCAGACGCCGCGGATGTTCGGCTGGCGCTGGTCGAAGAACAGGCCGGCCGGCGGCTCCTGGACCGGGAGCGGCGGGATCGGGTAGTCGGTGTGCTGGTTGTTCCGGCAGGCCGCGAACGGGCCGTCCGGGTCCAGCAGCGCCATCATGTGCGGGTCGGCGTGGTCACGCCACCAGACCGACATCCCGGTCGCCGGGTCCAGCCGCAGGTGCTCCCAGGCCCGCCAGATCGAGTCCAGCCGGCTGAGCGCCTCCGCGTGCCGGTACCACTCCGGGCACCAGATGAACTGCTGGCCGAGCCGGCGGGTGTACAGGTAGATCAGCCGGTCCTCGACGAACTCCGCGACGTGCGGGTAGAAGAGTTCCTGTTCACCATCCACCCTTGTCTCCCTCGTTCTGCTCCCAGACCGGCCGCTCCGGGCCTCGCTGCATCGCCGTCGGCTGCGGGGCCACCCACGGGTTGTTGCTCACGGGCACGCTCGACGCCGCTCCCGGATCGTACTTCGCCAGCGACGCCTTGACCGCACCGGCGTCCGGCCGGGTGAACCACGGCACCGTCTTCACCAGCGTCGCCGGGATACCGGACGGGAACACGACCGCGCGACCGGGCGGCATCGAAGCGAGGTCCGAGACCTCCATGATGTTCTGCCGCTGGACCTGCTGGCTGGTACCGCGCTTGCCCTCGTTGTACGACGCCGAGCGGGACACGATGTCGTAGTCGCCGATCATCTTGCTCAGGTTCTCGAGGAACGACGCGTCCGCGGCGCCACCGCCGTACACCCGGATGTTGGCGGAGCCCCAGAGCTTCTGCATGCCGTGGTCGCCCCAGCACTCCTGGCCCTGCGCCCAGGACTGCAGGATCGTCATCAGCACGATGCCGCGGGACCCGAAGTGCGAGTACAGGTCGGGGAGGTTCTTCCACCGGCACACGTTGGCGGCTTCGTCCAGTACGCCGACCAGCGGGCTGGGCATCCGGCCCATCGGGCAGCCGCGGGCGTACTGCTCGGCGGCCTCGACGACGGCGACGGTGAGCGCGGTGACCAGCGGACCCGCCGTACCGGCGCCTTCCTTCGAGAGGCTGTAGAGCGTGCCGCCCTTGCGGACGAACTCGTGCGGGTTGAACTGCGGGCGGTTGTCGTTCGGGCCGCTCGGGACCACCCAGCGGGTGACCTTGCGGTTGACCAGGAACTGGGCGCTCTGCTGCGCCGTACCGTAGACACCGGCACGCTGCTTGTCCGGCGCGTTGATGACACCGGACAGTGCGTCCGCGGACAACTGCAGGCCCGGGGTGTTGCGCAGGATGCGCTCCGGCTCGTCGTTGCGCTGGTCGGCGAGCCAGCTGTAGACCTGGGTGATCGGCCGCTTCGCCACCGCGGCGGCGAGCAGCAGGCCGGCCAGCAGATCGGTACCGGCGGCGTCGAAGAACGCGTCGGTCTGCGCACCGACCTGGCGCTGCGACGCGACGAAGTGCTCCGCCAGCTCGCGCGCCTTGGTCTCGTCGGTGATGTAGGTCAGCGGGTTCCACCACCAGGTGTTCGGCTCCTCGCAGACCTCCTGCGGGTCGAACACCCAGACCGGGCCCTTCTCCGAGCGCGGACCGCGGGTGGCGTCGACGATGTCCCGCTTGTTGGACGTCGCGATGACACAGCCGGGAGCGTCCAGGATGGCCGGCACCGCGCGCGACGTGGTCTTACCGGTCCGCGGACCCCAGATGTCGACGTGCATGTCCTCCCAGTTGCCGAACACCTCGACGTTGTCCCGGACCGTCCGGCCGATCAGGATGCCCGGACCCGCGTGCCCGGCGCCGAGCTGGTTGGCCTTCTCCTGCGCGCCCTCGCGGGTGAGCTTGTAGATCTCCGACCGCTTCGACATCAGCGACGCCTGCCGGTCCACCCGGCCGATCGAGCGCTCCCGCTTCCGGAAGATCATCCAGCCGCCGGCCACCAGGCCGGCCAGCACCACGACCTCGACGACCAGGATGCCGGTGGCCGCGCCGGACCAGCTCAGGTTGCCCTTCATCAGGTCGACGATCGCGTCGAACGGGTTGCCCGGGGTGCGGGACCCGTTGATCGCGGAGGCGACCTTCAGCGCGGTCCACAGCGAGAACACCACGACCGCGAACACGCCGATGATCGCGAAGACGAAGATCGTCTCGGGAGACAGCCCGCCGGGGCCGGTGCTCTTCCTGCCCTGGGCCATTACTCGTCAACTCCCGTCCGGGCGATCACGCGGGTGTTCGGGTCCGGCGGCGGCAGCATCGCCGGGTCGTCCAGGCTGTACTCGCCGACGACGGCCTCGCTGCCGTCCGCGGCGATCTCCACCTTCTGCGGCTTGCCGTCCTCGCCGGTCTTCCACAGCTTGTTGGTGTCGTTGATCTCGCGCTCGACCGAGGTGAGGCCGACGTGCACCGGGATCCCGGGGCGGCCGCCGACCTTGATCAGGAAGTTGCCCCGGCCGGGCGGCGCGGCCTCCTTGCCGGTGGCCGGGTCCCACGCGGGCGGGTCCTGCCAGCCGACGAGCATGTTCTGCTCCTCCATGGACATCGACACGACCTCGGTCAGGTTGTCCATCTCGGCGCGCGGCAGGCCGCCGCAGATCACCATGCCGGACCGCTCGACGAAACCCTTCGCCTTCATCCGGTCCTCGGGGTTCGGCAGCGCGAGCAGGTCGGACATGGTGTGCGAGATCATCGCCATCCCGACACCGCGCTGCCGGTTCAGCCGGGTCAGCGCGTCGACACGGTCGACCAGGCCGCTGCCGGCCCGCAGTACCCGCCACAGCTCGTCGAGGATCACGAAGTAGTGCCGCCGCGGCTCCAGGCCGGCGTCCGCCAGGGCCTGCGAGACCGCGACCGCGCCGAAGCCGTACGACCAGCAGGCCAGCAGTACGGCGGCCTGCAGGCTGGTCTCGGAGTCGTCGACGTTGGACACGTCGAACACCACCGGACGGTCCATCTGCATCGGGTTGTCGGTCGGCGCGGAGAAGATCTCGCCCAGCCGGCCGCCGCCGACCAGACCGATCAGCGACGCCTCCAGGCCTTCGGTGATCTGCCGGTAGCGGTCCAGGCTGCCGCGGTCCAGGGCGACGTTCCGGACCCGGTCCGGGGCGTCCTGGATGACCTGCAGCAGGTCCTTGAGCACCGGCGTGCCCTGGAACCGCTCGTCGAGAACCTTGAGCGCCTCGTCGAGGATGGTCTCCTCGCGGTCGTTCGGGTTCTGGTTCCGCATGATCGCGATCAGCGCCGAGACCATCGTCTGCCGGCGGCCGTGCGCGTCGGCCTGGATCGCCTCCCGGGCCTTGCCGGTGAGCCGCAGCGCGGCCTCCCGGGACTCGCCGGGGTCGAGCACGTTCAGGTGGCCGCGGCCGCGGCCGAGCTGGATGACCTGGCCGCCGAGGGCCTCGATCAGGTCCTTGTAGTCCGGCTTCAGGTCGCCGAGCACCAGCGGCTGGACGCCGTACCCGGCCAGGCCGAGCGCCATCCGCCGGGTGATCGTCGACTTGCCCAGACCGGGCTTGCCGAGCACGAACATCGACGGGTTCGAGATCAGCTTGGCGCGCATGAACCAGCTGATCGGGTCGCAGCACATGGTCGCGCCGGACAGGATGTTCCGGCCGATCGGTACGCCGACCATCGGGCTGCCGGTACCGGCCGCGAACGGCCACAGGCCGCAGACCTGGACCGTCGTACCACGCCATTCCTGCGGAGCCTGCAGGTACGTCGAGTAGCCGCCGCCGGGGCCCGGCCAGCCACGCGGCATCGGCCGCTTGCCGCGCCGGGTCGGGTCGACCGGCTTCTTCTGCTTCTTGCTCACTGTGACCCCCCAGATGTCACTGTGGTCAGCTCGATCATAGGGATTCCCGGAGTCCCGCCGGTACCGCGAGGTGGTTCTGGATCACGACGCCCAGCGGCAGCCCGGCGACGAACGCGGAGTCCTGCGAGCCGTACGCCGTCCGCAGCAGCACCCGGGCGGTGGCGCCGAGGTTGTCGATCGCGGCGATCATGTCCGGGATCTGCTCCGCGCTCATCACCGTGCCGGTGACGACCATGCCGAAGTTGACCAGGCCGGCGCCGCGCGCCTCCTCCTGCGCGGACCGGTCCGCGGCCCGGGCTTCGGCCAGGTTCCGGGCGGACGGCCGCGCCGACGCGGTGGCGCGGAACGACGCGTTCCGCTTGTCGGCCTCCACCATCCGGGCCGCCGTACCGGCGTCGAGCGGGCGGTAGAGCAGCGTCACGCGCTTGCGGTCGATGTCGACGTGCGGTGCGACCAGCTGCGACAGCACCGAGGAGAACACCTCACCGCGCGGGGCCTGCGACATCTGCCAGGTCACGGACCAGGCGGAGTCGTGGCGGTACTTGTCCCAGAACGACTGGGCGGCGGCCGGGCCGACGTCGGTCCACTGCAGCTCGGGCGGCATGCCCTGCCCGCGGGCCTCGTCGATCAGCGCGGCGGACGCCGGGTCGTACGCGATCCGGATCGCTTCGCAGAGCTCCTGCGCGCTGACCGGCCGGGCCGCGCCGGCGCCGGTCGCGTTCAGGCTCTGGGTGAGGGCGGGCAGCCGGGCCGCGAGCTCGCGGCCCATGTCGTCTTCCTTGCGCCGCTTGCCGCTCCGGTCGGTGCCCTTGAAGGTCAACGCGACGCGGGCCGAGACCAGCGCCGAGCCCTCCGGGTAGGACTGCACGACCTCGGTCAGCATCGCGCGGGCGATCGCGGGCGTGCCGTCCATCATGTTGTTGCCGACCTCGCGACGCAGCCGGATACCGGTGTCGGGCGCGCTCTCCACCGTCACCGAGGCGGCGACGATGCCCGGCTCGTGACCGAGCGAAGCGAGCCACTGGCCCCAGTGCGCCACCCAGATGTCCACCTGCTCCTCGTCGACCAGCGACGCGCCGTCGGGCTCGGCGTTGATCACGACGGTGAAGTGCCGGGTGCTCGGGTAGTACAGGAGCGCGAACGGCCGCCCGTACGAGTCCTGGTACTCGCTCAGCTGGGAGGCCGCGGCGAGACCGGGAAGCTGGAACTTGCCCCAGGCGGTCCGGCCGAGCGGGCCGGAGCGGTAGATGTTGTGCTTAGCCATTTTTGCTCGTTGCCATCCAATGTGGGTCGACAGCCGTTGCAGCGTGGAGTGCCCGTGCTTGTCCTTCGTGACCAGCAGGCCGAGCGCCGCACCGACGATCAGCAAGCTGACGAGAGCGGCCCGGATGCCGCCCGCCATCGTGGCGAAGACGACCAGCAGCAGGCCGCCCATCATGATGCCGGTGCCGAGCATGCCGAGGCCGGCGATGCCCGCGGAGGCGGGCTGCCGCCAGTTGCCGTAGGTGCGAGGTGCGCGTCGTACGTTCTCAGCCGCTGCCACTTGGTCCGTCCGGTTCCCGTCGTCGGTAGTCGTCGTCGCGATCGCGATAGTCGTCGTCGCGGAAGTCCCGCTGGCCGCGGTCGCGCTCGCGGCTCAGGTCGCCGCCACCGCCGCTGCCGGTCGGGCCGCCGCCGTCGCCACCGCCACCGCCCTGCTGCTGGGCGCCCTGGTCCATCTCGTCGTTGCCGATCGTCTCGGACGCCGCCATCTGGCCGAACGCCTTGGTGGCGTCCATACCGGCCTTGACCGCGACCACCGCGACAGCGGCCGGACCCGCGGCAGCCGCGGCACCACCGGCCGCGCCACCCGCGGCCGCACCGCCTGCGGCGCCACCACCGGCACCACCTGCCGCGCCGCCCGCGGCACCACCGGCAGCACCGCCACTGGCACCACCGGCGGCACCGGACGCACCGGCGCCTTCGCCTCCGGCAGCCGCGCCCTGGGCACCGCCACCGCCGCCGCTCGGAGCCTGCTGCGAGGCGCGCCCGACGTTCTGCGCACCGGTCGGACCGTCGCCGCCACCGCCACTGCCGCTGCCGTCGGAGCCCTGGTCGGCGCCCTTGCTCACCATGTCGCCGACCTTGTCGGCCCCGACCATCTTGGCCGCGATCATGCCGGCGCCGGCCCCGCCCGCGGTCGCCCCGACCATCGGCACGATGAACCGCATCAGCGCCGGCATCGCGAACAACGCGAGCACCAGCATCGTCAGGCCGGTGACCACGTTCATCACCAGGCTGCCGACGTCGTTCGGGTCGGTGATGTCGAAGTGCAGCGGTGCGCCGTTGTTCGTGACCAGGCGGATCGCCGTGGCGTAGACGATCGCGGCCACCGGCTTGTAGAGGATGAACGCGAGCAGCCAGGAGATGATCCGCTTGAACCAGGTCCGGCCCATCTCGGTGTTGGTCGCGGCGGCAGCGATCGGCAGCACCCCGAGCAGCAGCACCAGCATCGCGCTCCGGACGACCATCAGGACGATCTGGATGATGCTGGCGAGCACGCAGAGGACGCCGACCGCGATCATGATGCCGATCAGCAGCGGCGAACCGGCGAGCGCGGCGACCGCGCCGAAGCCGAGCACGGTGCCCATCACCGTGCCGAAGGCCTGCGAGTCACCGGACCCGATGTTCTCGCAGCCGTTGACCCAGCCGGAGGCGTTGCCGGACTGCAGTGCGGTGCTGATGATGCAGCTCGAGAAGATGTCGCCGGCGGTGATCAGCGCCTGCGCGACGGCGATCGAGAACGCCGCGGCGACGGCGAGCGTGATCAGCGACCGGAGCAGTTCGCGGGCCGACTCGCCGCGCTGCGTCCAGGCCATCTGGATGGCGCCGACGACCAGCCCGATCGCGGCGATGAAGAGTGCGATGAACTGCGTGTGGTTCCAGACCCAGTCGATGGTCCCGTTGGCCGGCTTGCCGGGTGCGCCCTCGACCGGGATGGTCGGTACGTAGACCCAGAAGGTGGCGATGGTGCTCATCAGGGTGCCGACGGCGGAGGCGAGCGCGTCAAGGATCGGTTTGAACACGAACTTCATCACCACTTCCATGACGGGGGCGAGGATGACCTCGAGGGCCTTCTTCATCAGGTCGATCGCCCATTCGAGGACACCGAGCGGGATCATGTCAGGACGTCCTCGGGGAGACGAAGCGCAGAATGGCCGGCAGTGCGACCACTGCCACGATCATCAGCGTGACGCCCATGATGACCTTGAGGATCTTCGATCCGCCGTCGTCGGTCGCACCCATCAGCATGAACGAGGTGGCGTAGATGATCGCCGCGACCGGTTTGTAGATGATGAACGAGGCGAGCCAGGCGAGGGCGCGTTTGAACCACATCATCCCCATCTCGGTGTTCGTGGCCGCCGCGGTCAGCGGCAGCACGCCCACCAGCAGCACGAGCATGCCGTAGCGGACGATCATCAGCGCCAGCTGGACGATCGCCGTGATGACCATCAGGATGCCGACGAAGATGACCAGCAACCAGCCGAACGGTTCGTCCAGCACGTCGAGCAGGTTCTTCGCGTAGTTGTGGTCGTTGGCCGCCAGCGCCTCGTTGACGATCCAGGACGAGAACTCGTCCGAGGCCGAGATCAGCGTGCCCGCGAAGGCCGTCGCGGATCCCGTCACCACGACCAGCGTGACCAGCGAGCGCACGATGTCCCGGGCCGGCTCACCACGGTGCGAGATCGCCATCTGCATCGCCGCGACGACGACCGCGATCGAGGCGATGAACACCATGATGAAGTTGGTGTGCTCCTGGATCCACAGCGCCGGGGTGTTCTCCGCGATGTCCGGCGTCTTGATGTAGACCCAGAGCAGGCCGACGGCCTTCATGACCGCCTCGACGGCCTTGATGACGACGTTGGCGATGGCCTCGAAGATGAAGTCGAAGAAGGTGCCGAAGGCCCACTCGAGTGCGGCCTGCAGGCCCTCCTTGAAGCAGTCGTCCCAGTCCCAGGGCCAGCCCGAGCATCCGAGTGCGATCATGACGAACCACTGAACCTCACGTAGCCGCTGAGACTGGTCAGGATGTCCGGCTCGGTCGAGCCGTTGAAGCTCCCGTCGGTCTGCAGCTCGATGTACCAGTCGCCCTTGTACCAGCGCATGGTGACGGGCATCGCGCCGTACGCCTTGTTGTTCAGGTCGGCGACCACCTGGATGATCGCGCGGGTCGCGTTCGGCGGGTAGTCGAGCACCTTGAAGCCGGCGAACTGGATGTCACCGGCAACGGTCGTCGACGGCGTGCTGGCCGCCTGCTTGGCCGCCGCGATCGCCGCGTCGCGGCCGGGACCCGGGTACACCCGGCTGTTCAGGGCGGCGATGCCGACCTCCGGGTTCTGCAGCTGGCCGAGCAGGACCATGGCCGCGAGCACCGCGCCGGTCGGCGAGTGCGCGAAACAGGAGCGCACGCCGTTCGGGCTGGTCTTCGCCGGCCCGCTCTCGGCCTGAATCGGGATCAGCATCTTTCCCTCGAACTGCCAGGAGACCGCGAGCGGGGCGGCGACCCGGGGGATCGCCTGGCTCGGGTTCTTGGCGTTGCAGCCGCCGGTGCGGCTGTTGGGCGGTGGCGGTGCGGTCCGCGTGGCGCTCGGCTCCTCGGTCGGCGCCGGCGGCTCGGTGGACTCTTCTTCGGTGGGCTGCCCGGTGGGGACGACCGTGCTCGGGGTCTGGCTCGGGCCGGCCGTCGGATCGTCCGACCGGCCACCCGCCATGAACCAGACCACCAGGCAGACCAGTACCGCTCCGACGACGATCGCCGACGCGATGAAGCCACGCTCCTCGAGGAAGCTGTTCTTCGCGCCGTCGGAATCGTCGCCGGAGTCGTCGTCCCTGCTGAACAGTCCCACCTACGATCAGCCTCCGAGCTGCTCTGCGCGGACCTGGATCAGCTCTTCAGCGCGTCGACGAGGGCGGTGGCCGCACCGATCACGATGCAGGCCGCGAGGACCCAGCCGAGCCGGGCCGCGTGCTCGCCGCCCTCACCGCGGCGCTGACCGACGGCCATCATGCCGCCGGCGATCAGGATGCCGAGGACACAGACCGAGTACGCGATCCACTTGACCCAGCCGAGGACCTTGTCCAGGTTGCCCTGAACCCCTGGCGGCGCTTCCAGGGGGAGCATGTTCGGAAGCTCCATGATCAGGTGGTGTGCGAACGACATGATGGTGAAAACCTTTCAGTATGGGGCGGGGTAATCCGCTGGGTTTGACGCGCGAAGAGCGTAGATGGATTCAAGGACTTCGAAAACCTCGTCCGGGGTGTTGTCAGGCGTCGGAGCCTCCCCTCTGCGCCACTCCTCGATCCAGGGGATGTCCCAGACCCTCGGAACACCTCCGCCGACGATGTCGGCGAAGTCGTCGAGCACCCTGGGCAGCCGGCCGGGGGCGTCCGCGATCAGCACCAGGCCGAGCACGGCGACGCCCTGCACGACGCCCGAGGCCCACTCGATCGCGGCCCGCTGCGCGGCGCGCAGCCCGGACCCGTGGGTCCGGGCGACCAGGATCACCGGTGTCGGCACCGGCGGCGGCGGGATCGGCCAACGGTGGTTGGCCGCCCGGGTCCCGGGGAGCAGTACGGACATGGTGGTCTCGCCGGCGCCGCCGTGCACACCGACCCACCAGAGCGTGTCCGCCGCCGGAATCGCGAACTTGGGCAGCCGCTGGTCCTCCGCCGGCGCCGGCACCCCGTGCTGCGGGGCGGACGGCCCCCGCGGGGTCATGTCCGGCCGAGGCACGGGACCGGGTGACGGCTGTTGCGGACCCGGAGACTGATCTCGTGTCCACGGGTTCTGCGTCATGGCCCCTCCTCTCGCGGTCCGTCACAGGCTGTCGCCCACCGTATTCTCTCGCTTTCCGGGTGTACTTTCGTGACCCATCCACAGGCGAGGATGTTTCTACCCCCTTGTCGGGGTCAGTCGAGCCGACGGGCCCGCGTGGTTTCCGCATGCCCGGAATCCCTGGCATGCCTCATGCGGGGGACATGCTAGAACGAGCACGTCGGTTCCGGACGAACGAGGGAGACCTGTGGCGGGAATGAGAGGACATCGTGGCTGAGAAGATCCCCTCCTGGCCGAAGGTCACGATCCGGCTGTACGACGACCACAACGCCGAGGTGAAGATCGCGGGCCGGAGCCATCCGGTCAACCACCACGACCCGCGGCAGGCCGCCATCCAGCTCGTCAGCGAGCGCGCCGCCCAGCTCGGCCGCCCGGTGAAGGCGACCGCGGTCGAGGCCGACGGCGCCTCCTGGCCGCTGGTCATCCACCCGGACGGCCAGGTGGACGCGATCGAGACCGACTCCCGCCGGAACAAGAAGCCGATCTGGCCGATCGTGGTGGCGTTCGTGCTCGCCGGGGTGCTGATCGCCGGTACGACGCTGTACATCACCGTGTTCAGCAAGCTCGGGGAGCAGAAGCCGCAGGTGACCGAGTCACCCAAGCTGCCCGCGCTGCCGGAGCCGAGCGTGCGCGCCGACGAGTACCCGCCGCAGACCCCGCCGCCGGGCTTCTCCAACCACGCGGGCTGGACGGTCGACATCGCCGAGGAGACCACGCCGGCGATCAAGCCGGACGGCACCGAGGTCGCGATCCTGACCCAGGACCAGAAGGTCGCGGTCTTCGACAGCAACGGCAAGGTGCTGTGGCAGGACAAGGTCCCGAAGGACGCGCTGAGCCCGGTCTACACCACGATCGACTCCAAGCTGGTGCTCGCCGTCGCGACACCGGACACCCTGACCTACTGGGCGGGTGGCGGCGCGCTGCCGACCAAGCTCGAACTGCCGGACGGCGCCCAGGTGCAGTTCTTCGGCAAGTCGCCGTTGATCCTGCTGAGCAGCGACTCCGGCGCGATGGTGGTGTCCGGCGGCGAGCTCAAGACGGTTCCGGAGGGGCCGCGGTTCTCGACGGTGCTGCTGGCCGAGGGCGACCGTGCGCTGCACGCACTGCCGAAGACCGGGTTCACCTGGACCCAGCCCGGCAGGGACCAGCCGGTGCCCGTCCCGCTGCAGAAGCCGGGTGGCGGCGGCGTGATCCAGAAGGTCATCACCGCGAGCCCGGACTACGCGCTGGTGCTGTGGACGTTTCCGGGCAAGCCGGATCTGGTGATCCCGACGGTGCACTCGACGGCGAGTGGCAAAGTCGTCTCGATCTGCACGCCGACCGCGGCCGGTAACCCCGACGAGTGGGCCTGGGTCCCGGACCCGAGCCGCAAGTTCGCCGCCTGGGGCGAGTGCCTGATCAATCTCACCACCCGCCGGCCGCTCGAACTCAAGGACTTCCACCCGCTGTCGATCACCGGCCAGTACCTGTACGGCACGAACGCCAGCAAGCTGTACGCCGTGACCGCCGCCGGCAAGCAGTACGCGCTGCCGCCCGGGACGACACGGCCCTGGGGCATCGTCGGGAAACGCGCGGTCGTCGTCTACAGCTCGGTCCTCTACGCGCTGGACCCGAAGAAATGACGGGTCGACGAGCGCGCGTCGCGGCGCGGACCGTGGCGGCGCTGGCGGCGGCTGTGGTGCTGGTGCCGTCCGGGTCCGCACTCGCGGACAACATCGAGCCGCAACCTACCGATTGGCCGACGGTCAAGCCGGTGGAACAGGGCAACGCGGCGGAACCGCAGCCGTCGGACTGGCCGACCGTCCCAGCCACCGGCGACACCGGCCAGGCCGTCGAACCACAACCGGTCGACTGGCCCACCCCCGAGGGCGAGAACTGATCCGCTCCGCGGTGAGCGGAGAACCGACCCAACGACAAGGCCCGCGTCCCCCAGGGGGACGCGGGCCTTGGACGTGGTGCGGGATCAGCCGGCCGCAACCTCGAGGCGGACCGTGGCGGCCACCTCCGGGTGCAGCTGGACGGCGACCTGGTGCTTGCCGGTGGTCTTGATCGGCGTCGCGATCGCGATCGCGCGCTTCTCGACCAGCGGGCCGCCGGCGGCCTTGATGGCGCCGGCGATGTCGGCCGGGGTGACCGAACCGAACAGCCGGCCGGTGTCACCGGCCTTGACCTCCAGCTTCACGGCAAGCTGCTCGAGCTGGTTCTTGACCTCGCTCGCGTGCTCCTTGCCCTGGATCGCCCGGGCGTCGCGCGCCCGCTTGATCGTCTGGATCTGCTTCTCGGCGCCGCGGGTCCAGCCGATGGCCAGGCCGCGCGGGACCAGGTAGTTACGGCCGTAGCCGTCCTTCACCTCGACGATGTCGCCGGGGGCTCCGAGGCCCTCGACCTCCTGAGACAGGATGAGCTTCATGGTCCGCGCCTCCCTCAGCGAGCCGTGCTCGTGTACGGCAGCAGGGCCACCTCACGAGCGTTCTTGATAGCGGTGGCCACGTCGCGCTGGTGCTGCACGCAGTTCCCGGTCACCCGGCGGGCGCGGATCTTGCCGCGGTCCGAGATGAACTTGCGCAGCAGCGCGGTGTCCTTGTAATCGACGTACGTCGCCTTGTCCTTGCAGAAGCCGCAGATCTTCTTCTTCGGCTTCCGAACGATCTTGGCCATTGTGGTGCTCTCTTCCTACTTCCAGAGCCCGGCTGGTCCGCCGGAATGGTCACTTACTGATGGATTGCGGGCCGCTCAGAACGGGGGCTCCTCCATCGAGCCGCCGCCCTGGCTGGCCCAGGGGTCGTTCTGCTGGGCGGGCTGTCCGCCGCCCTGCGGGGTCGCCCAGGGGTCGTTCTGCTGGTTGCCACCCTGGCCGCCGCCGTAGCCGCCGCCCGGGTTGCCACCGCCCTGGTTGTAGCCGCCACCCTGGTTGCCACCACCGCCGCCGCCGAAGCCACCGCCGTCGGAGCGCGAGGTCTTGGAGATCTTCAGCGTCGCGTAGCGCATGCTGGCGCCGATCTCCTCGACGTCACACTCGAACACGGTGCGCTTGTTCCCGTCGCGGTCGTCGTAGCTGCGCGCCTTCAGGCGCCCGTGCACGACGACCCGGGAACCGCGGGTCAGCGACTCGGCAACGTTCTCGGCGACCTGGCGCCACACCGAACACGAGATGAAGAGGGTCTCCCCGTCCTTCCACTCGTTGGTCTGCCGGTCCAGCGTCCGCGGGGTGGACGCGATGGTGAAATTCGCCACCGCGGCGCCCGAGGGCGTGAAGCGCAGTTCCGGATCACCCGTGAGGTTTCCGATCAGGGTGATGGGTGGTTCGCCTGCCATTGCCGTTCCTCCTGCTATCGGGTGTGGCTGTGTCTACAGCTAGTGGTACCGGCTGGCGCCGACAGTACCGCTGGCTGCTGACGACCCCAGGTTCAGTGCTGGTCCGGCCGGATGACCTTGGTGCGCAGGATCGACTCGTTCAGCGTGAGCTGCCGGTCGAGCTCCTTCACGACCGCCGGCTCGGCGGTCAGGTCGATGACGGCGTAGATGCCTTCGGCCTTCTTCTTCACGTCATAGGCGAGCTTGCGACGACCCCAGATGTCGAGCTTCTCGACCGTGCCACCTTCCTTGCGGACGATGTTCAGGTACTGGTCGATGGACGGCTCCACGGTGCGCTCATCGAGCTCCGGGTCGAGGATCACCATGACTTCGTAACGACGCATGCGCGAACTCCACCTCCTTCGGACTTGGCGGCCACGGTCTCTCCGTGGCAGGAGGGCGATGCGGTCTGTCCGGCGCCGGCACTTGCCACCGACGCCAAACAACGAGCCCGGTCGATGGACCGGGCCACATCAAAAAGAGTACCAGCGTTCGGACGCCTGCTTGACCATATCCACAGGCCTGTCCCGACGACTCCGCGTCACGGTACCGCGACGGTGTGCTCACGTCGACGCAGTACGAGCAGCACCAACGGTACGGCGAGAACGACCGAGATGACGGTCAACAGCGGGTAGCCGCCGAGCGTGTAGAGCCACGGCGAACTGGCCGCGGAGACCGCGGAGATCGCCCAGATCGACGACTCGACCCTGCTCTCGTACGGCGTACCGAGCAGCCGCGCGCTGCCGCCCAGGTAGCAGAGGTTCCACGCGTAGCCGAGCAGGAACAGCGCCGGGGTGAAGGCCAGGCCCGACTGCGTGGTCAGCAGCGCGGACACGATCAGCAGCAGCAGACCGCTGAGCATCACCGGACGCGGACCGGTGCGGTCGATCCACCACCCCGTCAGCGGCGACAGCGCGAACATCCCGAGCGTGTGCGCGGACAGCATCACGCCCAGCAGCCCGAGGCCTTCGCCGTGGTGGTGGGTGTGCACCGGAACGGCCGACATCAGCGCCACCATCACCAGATGCCCGGTCACCATCACGCCGGCGGCCACGAGGACCGACGTACGAGCGGCGGCCGGGGCCTGAGTGGCACGGGACCTGGCCGGTTGCTCGGCGGTGTGGACGGTCCGGATGTACGTCGCCGCGACCAGGGCCCCGAAGACCGTTGCCAAGGCCAGCAGGAAGGGCCCGGCGACCGCGGGCAGTCCGACTGCCGAGGCGAAGCCCTGCGCGGGCGCCATCAGGAACGGTCCGCCGGCGGCGCCCGCGGTACTGGCCCACACGACCGCGCTCATCGCCGACGCCTGGCGGGGCTCCGGGACGGCCTCGCCGGCGGCGTACCGGGACAACAGGCTGGCGGCGTTCCCGGCCCCGAGCAGGAACATGCCGACGAACAGCAGCGCGATCGGCGCACCCACCGCGGCGAGCACCGTCAACGCCCCGCCGGCGACGCCCGCGCCGTACCCGAGCCGGAGGGCGTACGCGCGACCGAACCGGGTGGTCCACCGGCCGACCGCCATCGCACCGGCGGCGGTGCCGAGGACCCCGGCCGTGTTCGGGACGCCGGCGAGGCTGGAGCCGAGTTCGTCGGCGGTCAGGATCGTGCTCACCGCGCTGGCGGCGATCATCGCCGCGTTCATCAGGGCGGCTGCGAGGACGACGGGAACGAGCATGCGCACCACGCTAGAAAGGTGCCCGTTCGCGCTGAATACATGATGCAAGGCATCCGGCCTTGCCTACCGTCGATATCGAAGGTGTTCTGGGCAGATGACCTTTCAGGAGCGTGAGCTGGACCCCACCGACTGGCAGATCCTGGCCGAACTGCAGTCCGACGGCCGCCTGTCGTTCAACCAGCTGGGCAAGCGGGTCAACCTCTCGCCACCCGCGGTCGCCGACCGGGTACGACGCCTCGAGGAGGCCGGCGTGATCACCGGATACCGCGCCCAGGTGGACCCGGCGCGCGCCGGCCAGCCGCTGTCCGCCTTCGTCCAGATGCGCTGTACGACGGGCCGCTGCCTGCTCAAGACCACCCGCGCCGAGGACTTCCCCGAGGTCCTCGAGATCCACAAGCTCAGCGGCAACTCCTGCTCGATGCTCCGCGTGCGCGTCACGTCGATGCAACACCTCGAAGGCCTCTTCGAACGCCTCGGCGAACACGGCGAGATGAACACCCACATCGTCCTGTCCACAGAATTCGAAGGCCGCCCGGTCCAGCCGCCGGCGCCCGGGAGCCGGCAGGTCACCCGGTCGGCCGGATGGGGCGACTGAAAGCTGTCGGTGGGCGGTTCTAGGGTGTGGGTATGACTGTGAAGCTTGGTGCGCATGTGGATCAGGAGGACCCGTTGGCCGAGGCGGCCGACCGGGGGGCCGACCTGGTGCAGTTCTTCCTGGGGAATCCGCAGGACTACAAGGCGCCCAAGCTCGCGTACGCCGACGGCGAGGAGGCGCTGAAGGAGCGGGCCGCCGCCGCGGGGGTCGACCTCTACGTGCACGCGCCGTACCGGCTGAACGTCGCGAACACGAACAACCGGATCCGGATCCCGAGCCGGAAGCTGCTGCAGCAGACGCTCGACAAGGCCGCCGAGATCGACGTCAAGGGCGTGATCGTGCACGGCGGGCACGTCGGCGACGAGGACGACCCGGAGGCCGGGTTCGACAACTGGCGCAAGTGCATCGAGCGCGCCGAGCTCCCGGTGCCGCTGCTGATCGAGAACACCGCCGGCGGTGAGAACGCGATGGCCCGGCAGCTCGAGCGGATCGCGCGGCTCTGGGACGCGGTGCAGGCGTCCGGCAACGACCGCCTGGAGAACGTCGGGTTCTGCCTGGACACCTGCCACTTCCACGCGGCCGGTGAGGAGCTGCCGACGATCGTCGAGCGGGTGCTGGCGATCACCGGCCGGATCGACCTCGTGCACGCGAACGGGTCACGCGACGAGTTCGGCTCCGGCGCCGACCGGCACAGCAACTTCGAGGAAGGTCACATCGACCCGGCGGACATCGTCGCGGTCGTGCAGGCCGCCGGTGCCCCGGTGGTCGTCGAGACGCCGAACGCCAACAACGGCCAGAAGGCGGACCTCGACTACCTGCGGGCGCACCTCAACTAGCTGTCGGCCGGCTTCTTCGTCCGGTTCAGGCCGTACATCCAGTAGGTCAGCGCCCACGGAAAGAGCAGTGCGAGCGCGGCCTTGCTGTCGGTCGGCACGAGCAGGCCGCAGATCACCGCGACCACCACGACGACCGTGCTGGCCTGGAAGACGTCGACCGGACCGAGCACCTGGGTCCGGAGCTTCAGGCGATCCTTGGCACAGAAGACGTAGGTGGCCGTGAGCGCGGCCAGGCACAGGTAGGTCAGCACCACGCCGAGCCAGCCGAGAACGCCGAAGCTCCGATCCGACTGAAGGATGCCGGAGAGCAGGAACACACCGATCATCACGGTCAACCCTGCGCACCACCACTGAAACCGATTCTCCGCCGCACCCGCCCGCGCCGCCGCCTCGGCGTCCTTCTCCGCCTGAGTCTTCTCCGGAACCCCGGGCTTGCCCGCAGCCTGAGCCTCGGTCGTGGGTTCGGGTTCAGGATCTGACTGCGCCATGGCAGCGACGGTAGCGCAGCATGAGGCTAAGCCGGCTCGGGCAAGGGGGCTGGTTTAGGTGCTCGCCAGGGTAGGAGTACTGCGCTGAGCGTGCAGCAGATCCCCGCGACCCATAGCGCACCGCGCATCCCGATCACCGTTGCGAGGACGCCACCGAGGGCCATGAAGGCGGGTTGGACGCAGCGTGAGGTGATTGACCAGGAGCCCACGACGCGGGACATGAAGCCGTCCTCGGTCACCTCCATGCGGTACGTCGCGAACGACGGGTTGAAGGCGCCGGCTCCGACGAGCAGCGCCGTCTCGGCGACGGTCAGCAGCACGAAGCCGGCCCAGCCGTGCGGTGCCAGTGGGACGAGCAGCAGCCACGGCGCCCGCAGTACGCCGAACACCAGCAGCATCCAGCGCAGCCCGTACCGCCGGGTGAGTCGCGGCGCCAGCCGCGCGCCGATCACCCCGCCGATGCAGGAAACACCGAGCAGCACCCCGTAGCTCCACGCGGGCAGCCCGAGGTCCCGCAACATGAAAACGGCGAACAACGGCGACGTCATCATCACCGGACCGCCGAAGAGCTGCGAGTTCCAGAACAGCACGCGCAGTCCCCGGTGCCGCAGGATGTACCGCCAACCGGCGGTGATGTCGCGCTTCCCCTCGCGCCGCACCGGCTCCGGCTCGGGTTGCCGGATCCGCCGGATGCCGAGCGCCGATCCGAGGAACGAGACCGCGTCGACCGCCAGCGTCACCGTCGCGCCGACCAAGCTCACCAGCACTCCACCCAGCGCCGGACCGACGGTCAACGACGCCCAGTTGGTCTGCTCGAACCGGCTGTTCGCCTCCGCCCGGCCCTCAGCCGAAACCAACGCCTTCAAATGCGCGCCACTCGCAGCCTGGAACGCGATCGTCCCGGCCGCATGGAACACCCCGGCCACGCAAAGATGGGCATACGTCAGTACGCCGAACAAGGCCGCGACCGGCACCGAGACCAACGCGAAGAACCGCACCAGGTCCGCCGCGATCATCACCGGCCGCTTCCGCCGCTGCTCGATGAAGTCCCCCATCGGCAGGGCGAGCGCCGCGCCGGCCACCGCGGACAGCGCCGCCAGCATCGAGACCTGGAGGGTGGTCGAGTCCAGCGCCAGTACGGCGACCAACGGCAGCGCGCCGAGCCCTACCGCCGATCCGAACGCGCTGACCGTGAACGCGAGCCACAACCGCCGGAAGTCTCGACCCAAAGACATCCCGCGATCGTAGGAGCCGTCACCGACACAAATTCAGACCGCCGTCGAGCAGGATGACCTCACCGGTCAGGTAGCTGTTGTGGACAACCGCGGAGATCAGGTCCGCGACGTCCGACGGCTGCGCCGCACGGCGCATCGGGCTCGCGGTTTTCCACAGCTCCTGCGCCGCGGTCCACGACTCGGTGAGCGGCGTGTCGACGAGCCCGGGAGCGACCGCGTTCACCCGGACGTCGGGTCCGAGCGCGGCGGCGAGCAACTTCGTCACGTGGTTCAGCGCCGCCTTCGACGCGGCGTACGCGATCGAGCTGCCCTTGGGCCGGACGCCCGCGTGGCTCGTCACGTTCACGATGCAGCCGCCGTACTCGCGGAGCGCCGGGAGGGCCGCCGTACACAACAGCCACGGCGCGATCAGGTTCACGTCGAGGAGCCGCCGCCAGTCCTCGGCGGTCAGTCCGTCGAGGTCCGCGTGCGGGACCGGCCAGCTGATGCCGGCGTTGTTCACGAGTACGTCGAGCCGCCCGTGCTCGGCCACTACCTCGGGCACGAGCGCGGCCGCCGCTGCGTCGTCGGACAGATCGGCCTGGTGATACGAGCCGCCCAGCTCAGCGGCCAGCGCCTCCCCCGCGGACCGGCTGGAGCGCGAGTGCACGGCGACGGTCATCCCGTCCGCGGCCAACCGCCGTACCGTCGCCGCCCCGATCCCGGAGGTGGATCCGGTCACCAGCGCAACCTTCACGCCCGGTACCTCAGGCCGTCCATCAGCAGGTCGAGCAGTCGTCCGGCCTGGTCGCGGTCGTCGGCCGCGGCGCCACCGACCCCGCTGATGTTGACCAGCAGGTCGGCGGCCGAGATGTCCGAACGGATCTGCCCGGCGGCCGCACCCGCCTCGAGCAACGGCTGTACTGCTCCGACGAGGAGCTCGAAGCTCTGGGCGTACGGGTTCGTACCGGAGGCGAAGACGGCTCGCAGCGCGTCGGCCATGCCGCGCTTGCGGGCCATGTAGTCGATGAAGCGGTCCATCCACGCACGCAGCGCCTGGTCCGGTGGCAGCTTCTCCAGCAGGTCAGCGGACGCGTCGCACACCGCGGCCAGCTCGTTGCGGTAGGCGGCTTCGATCAGCAGCTCACGGGTCGGGAAGTGCCGGTAGAGGGTGCCGATGCCGACCCCGGCGTCCTTGGCGATGCCTTCGAGCGTCGCTTCCAGCCCGCATTTGGTGAACGCCTGCGCGGCCGCGGCGACGATCTGGTCGCGGTTGCGCTGGGCGTCCGCGCGCAGCGGACGTTCGCGGGTACCCATCTCCCCTCCCTCCGTGACCTCACAACCTAGCGGACTTGTTAATCGGAGGCTCCTCCGGTTAACTGGAATTACCGGAGGCTCCTCCGGTTACAGCGTAGCTCGTAGAACAGGACCGACCCTGATGAGCAGGATCACCACTCCTTTCACGCATGACTCCACCGCCGCCGAGGTCGTCGCGGGCGTCGACCTGAGCGGCCGCCGGGCCGTCGTCACCGGCGGCGCCTCCGGCATCGGCGTCGAGACCCCCCCGCTCGCCGCGGCCGGCGCCGAGGTCACGCTCGCCGTCCGCAACACCGCCGCCGGGGAACGCGTCGCCGCGCAACTCATCGAGAGCACCGGCAACAGCAACGTCTTCGTCGCGCCCATCGAACTCGCCGACCGCGAGTCGGTCCGGGCCTTCGCCGCGAGCTGGGACGGCCCGCTGCACATCCTGGTGAACAACGCCGGCGTGATGGCCGAGCCGCTCACCCGGACGCCGGAAGGCTGGGAGCACCAGTTCGCCACCAACCACCTCGGTCACTTCGGCCTCGCGCTCGGTCTGTACGACGCGCTCGCGGCGGCCGGTGACGCCCGGATCGTCTCGGTCAGTTCGAGCGCGCACCTGCGCTCGGACGTGCACTTCGACGACATCCACTTCGAGCGCCGCCCGTACGACGAGTGGGCGGCGTACGGCCAGTCGAAGACGGCGAACATCCTGTTCGCGGTCGAGGCCGCCAAGCGCTGGGCGGACGCCGGCATCGTCGCGAACGCGCTGATGCCGGGCGGGATCCGGACCGCGCTGCAGCGGCACGTGGACGCCGAGGCCCAGGAGGGCTGGGACAACTTCCCGTGGAAGACGCCGGAGCAGGGCGCGTCGACCTCGGTACTGCTCGCCGCGTCGCCGCTGGTCGCGGGCGTCACCGGCAAGTACTTCGAGGACAACAACGAGGCCGTACCCAACACGGGTGAGGAGTTCAGCGGCGTCGCGAAGTACGCGCTCGATCCGGAGTCGGCCACTCGGTTGTGGGAGCTGTCCGAGAAGCTGGTTTGATCAGAGACCGGCTCGGCTACGGTTCCCGCGGCCGGGCCGGTAACCTGACCGACCGTGAGTGACTTGAGCATCCGGACCATCACGTCCGACGAGCACGCCGCCTACATCGCGGCGCAACCGTCGGCGAGCTTCCTGCAGACCCCCGGGTGGGCGGCGGTGAAGAGTGAGTGGAAGGCCGAGTCACTCGGGTGGTACCAGCCGGGCGACCCCGGCAACCTGGTCGGTGTCGGTCTGGTGCTGTACCGGCAGATGCCGAAGGTGAAGCGGTACCTCGCCTACCTGCCGGAGGGCCCGGTCATCGACTGGGACGCGATCGACCCGGGCAGCTACCTGCGCCCGCTGGCCGCGCAACTGCAGGAGCGCGGCGCGTTCGGGATCCGGATGGGTCCGCCGGTGGCGACCCGGCGGTGGAGCGCGCAGACGATCAAGGACGCGATCGCGGGCGGTCAGCAGCCGAAGCTCGGCGACGTCCGCCCGGACCTGATCGAGCCGTCCGGCGCGCGGCTCATCGACCAGCTGCTCAAGCTGGGCTGGAAGCCGCCGCGGGTCGCGGAGGGCTTCGCGGCCGGGCAGCCGCAGTACGTCTTCCAGGTGCCGCTGGCCGGCCGCACCGAGGACGACCTGCTCAAGGGCATGAACCAGCTCTGGCGGCGGAACATCAAGAAGGCGGCCAAGGCCGGCGTCGAGGTGACCCGGGGCGGGCCGGAGGACGTCAAGGCCTTCCACGCGCTGTACGTCGAGACGGCGCACCGCGACCACTTCACGCCACGCCCGCTGCCGTACTTCGAGAAGATGTACGACGCGATGGCGAACCAGCCGGCCGACTGCTGTGACTTCCGGATCTACAACGCCCATCACGAGGGCGACCTGGTCGCGTCGACGATCTGGGTCCGGGTCGGCGGCCACTCCTGGTACTCCTACGGTGCCAGCTCGACCGCCAAGCGGGACGTGCGCGGATCGAACGCGATCCAGTGGCGCATGATGACGGACGCGCTCGCGGCGGGCGCGTCCGTGTACGACCTACGGGGCATCACCGACACCCTGGACCCGAACGACCCGCACGTCGGGCTGATCCAGTTCAAGACCGGGACCGGCGGCGAGGCCGTCGAGTACGTCGGTGAGTGGGACCTGCCGTTGAACAAGGCGCTCTACACCGCATTCGACCTCTACATGAGACGGCGTTGACACCATGCCCCTAGTCCTGCACGTCGATTCCGATCGATGGCGCGAACACCTCCGTTCCACGTGGAACCCCGACATCGTCCCGGTCGCCAAGGGCAACGGCTACGGGTTCGGCAACCACCGGCTGTTCGCCGAGGCGCGCGCGCTCGGCGCCCGGACGGTCGCGGTCGGCACGTACTTCGAGGTCCCCGCGGATCCACGCGAGGACGTCGTGGTGCTGTCGCCGTGGCGGCCGTTCCTGGAGGTGCCGCAGAGCAAGAACGTGATCCACACGGTCAGCCGCCTGGCCGACCTGGTGTCGATCCCGGCCGGCAGCCGGGTGCTGATCGAGGTGATGACCTCGATGCGCCGGCACGGCATCGGCGCCCGCGAACTGCGGCACACGATGCTGCTGAACGCGCTCGACCGGATCCGGTTCGAGGGCTGGTCGCTGCACTTCCCGATGGGCGCGGGCGGTACGTCGGCCAACCTCCGCGAGGCGCAGCAGCTGGCCAAGGCCGCGCTCGACGTACGGAAGAGCACACTGTGGGTGTCGCACGTACCGGCGCAGAAGCTGGCCGACATCGGCGAGGACGTGAAGCTCCGGATGGGCACCGGGCTGTGGCTCGGCGACCGCGGCGCGCTGTCGGTCAAGGCGACGGTCCTCGACGTGCACTCGGTCCGGCGCGGCGAACGCGTCGGCTACCGGCAGCGCCGGGTCAGCGGCGACGGGCACATCCTGATCGTCTCCGGCGGTACGGCGCACGGCGTCGGCCTGGAGGCCCCGACGGCGGCGGCGACCGTGCGGCAACGCGCGATCGCGATGGCCAAGGGCAGCCTCGACGCGGCCGGTATGGCGTTGTCGCCGTTCAGCATCGAGGGCAAGCAGCGCTGGTTCGCCGAGCCGCCGCACATGCAGGCCAGCATGCTGTTCCTCCCGTCGTCCGTGGCCCCGCCGGCGGTCGGCGACGAAATCGACCTCGACGTCCGCTACACGACCACAACCTTCGACAAGGTGTCGATGGACTAGCCTCAATCTTCGTCTCGTCGATACCGTCCTGGCTCGAACGACACAACGCCGCACACAACCTCACGAGACTCGACCAGAAGCCTCGGCGAGCCGAGACCCGTTGGTGAGTGGAGTGCCGGATCTGGGGCACTCACCAAATAGGCTGGTTAGGAGATCCGGGCCCGGAGCTGAGCGTGCGGGCACTCGTGAAGCACCAATTGGTGAGTGCCCCAGGTCCGCAGCCTCGCTGAGCCAGGACGGGCACTTCCGTGCGTTACGCGCCGTGCTCAACCGACACGACATGAAGTCTCGAGGCTAGGCCCTGTCTGGTCTCCAGACAGCGACTAGGGAATGGTGAGTTTCTGGCCGACCTTCAGCTTGTTCGGATCCTTGCCGATGGTCTGTTTGTTGGCGTCGTACAGCTTCCGCCACAAGCCGGCGTTGCCGTAGAACTTGACCGCGATCTTGCCGAGTGAGTCACCGGACACCACCTGGTAAATGCGCGGCGGCGGAGCTTGCGCGGCGACTGCCGGCGCCGGATCAGGTGCCTTCGGCAACCGACGGCACTGGAAGGCCAGTACGAACACGTCGCCCGGGTCGGTGGTCGTCACCACCGGCGGGTTCGGGACCGGCTCCGGGCCGGGCTTCCAGATGATCGGCGGACCTTCCCGGGTCGGCAGCGAACGGCGGACCGCCGGGACCGGCACGAGCCGCAACCCGGGCCGGGACACCTCCAGAGCCCGCACCCGGTCGATCGTCAGGGCGCGCGGCTGAACCGTCGCCTCGGCTCGCAGCGTGACCACCGACTCGGCGAGTTGCCCCGCCGAGTCGTCCTGCACCGGCAGGAAGCCCAGGCTCGCGTCCGGCGGAGTACCCCCGACCGTACGCCGCCGCACGGTGACGTTGCGGGCCAGCACGAGCCCGCTCACGTACGCCGTGCACTCGCCCTTCGGCGGATTGCCGCCGTCGGACAGCACCCGGGACCCGTCGGCGAACCGCCAGGCGTGAGAAGCGAACACCTCCGGCGCGAACCACGGCCTCGACACCGAGACGAACGAGTACTCGAAGGTGAGCACCTCGGTCCCGGAATCGCCGCCGCCCGCCAGCCGGGAACGCAGCTCAGCCGGCGCCTGCGCGACCAACTGGGCCAACTCGGCAGCGGTGACGGTGATCCGGGCCCAGTCCACGTCCGTCACATTCGACGGCAGGATGCTGGTCGGCAGGTACGACAGGCCGTCGGGCGTGGTCAGCGTCGGATCGCCCGAGCCGGTCGGGTCGTACAACTGCCGGTACTTCTCCCACATCAGGATCGGCGACGACGAGCCGAGATCCGCGATCGTCCGCTGCGCCTTCTCCACCTCGGCACGCTTTCCCTGCACCGACCACGCCGTCGACGCGTCCGTGACCGCGGCCGCCAGCACCGGCTCGTCGGCGGCCCACTTGGCCTTGACCGCCGGGTCAGCCGACAGTTCGGCCTCGCCGCGCCGGTTGTTGTACTCCTGCCCGGCGGCCAGGAAGGCGTCCCGGTACTGCTGGTAGGCGACCATCGTCGGACTCGGTTCGAGCCGCCCGCCGTTGTCGACGTACAGCAGCGCCGAGGCGCTCCGGTACGCAGCCTCCTGCTCGGCCGTCCGCGGTACGTCGTCCACCTTGGCGCCGAGCACATCGGCGTACACCTTCCACAGCCGATCGCCGTCCGGTTGCCACAGCGGACCGTCCGGGATCTCGTTCACCAGCAGCGAGAACTGCGCCGCCGCGGCGGCGTCGGCGCCGAGCGGGTCGGTGGCCAGCGCCCGCAGGCTGTCGGCCGTGATCCCGATCGGCGCCATCGGGAAGCCGTGATAGGCCCCGTCCTCGGCGAACACCTGCTCGACCTTCGCCGCCATGCCGAGCACGACCGTCGCGTCGATTCCTGTCATTGTTCCGGCTCCCCCAGCGGTTGCCGCGGACTACTCGAAGTCCGCGTCCTTGAGCTCTTCCAGCGGGTTCGGTGCCTTGCCGATCAGGTGGTTCACGAACCCGATGATCTGCATCCCGGGCACGCGCAGCGTCTCGCCGTCCTCGGTCGAGTTGAAGTCCTCGTGGCTGTTCGACCGGCTGTACCCGCCGGAGAGCCGGAACGGTCCCCAGCCGACCCCGCCGGACCCCTCGACCTTCGACGTGGTCGCCTTGTACGCCGACACGAAGTCGCGCGACTTCACCTCGAGATTGCGCGCGAAGATCGCCTGCGTCGCGTACCCGACGAACTCGCCCTTCGGCGGGCGGCCGCCGTCCGACGGCATGTCGTCGAACGTCCAGCCCTCGCCCTTGCGGAGGATCCAGCCGCGGTTGGCGAAGAACTCCGGGTAGAAGCCGGCTCGCACGATCACGGCCTGCGCCAGCTCGAACCTCAGGCTGAACTCGTTCACCTGATGGTTCTCGGTGTACTCCGTGTTCTGCTTGGAGACGCCGGCGTTGAAGTTGAAGAAGCCCCAGCCGACGCCCACGCCCGCGTTCCAGCTCGTGTTGGTCTGATCCTTGGACCACTCGGTGTGGTTGTGCGTGACACCGATTTCCGTCCAGCCGTTGGAGTTCGCGATGTCACCCGGGACGAGCGTGGTGTAAGGGAACGAGACGCCGACCTCCGGTGTGGCGATCAGCGCCTGCTCGTACCGCTCCTTCAGGCTCTCCTTCCACAGCACCAGGCTGCGCTCGGTGGTCTGACTGATGTAGGCGTTGATCTTGTCGACCTCGTTGCGGTACCCACCGCTGGTCCAGGCGTCCATCGCGGCCTTGACCTTGAGGGCGTAGTTCTTCTGGTTCAGGATCCAGTCCGCCGAGGCCTGCTTGCCTTCCGGCCCGGTGGCTCCGGCCGCCGCGGCGCGCTTCGAGTTGTACTCCGCCGCCGCGTCGAGGTAGGCCGCCATCTTCTCGGAGTACGCCCGCATCATCGCGCTGGCCTCGGTCACCTCCTTCTCCTCGTCGGTGACCAGGTCCTTGACGGTCTTCTTCTCCCAGAGCAGGTTGTTGAATTTCTCGAGCTTCGCCTTCTCCGCGTCGGTGAGCTCGAAGTGCGCCACCTTGGAGAACCGTAGGATCTGCCGGTAGATCTCACTCAGCCGCTTCTCCGCGTCCGGCTTGTACATCGCCTCCTGCCGCTCGACGCTGTACGGCCCCTCGACGTCGGGGATGAAGTCGAGCAGCGTCGACAGGTTGTACGCGTGCAGGACGCGCTTGTTCTGCGTCTCCGCGTCCGGGGCGGAGAAGATGCCGTCGGCGGCGAAGTCGAGTTCGTTCGGTGTGAACGGCAGCCCGGGGGTCACCCAGGTGAAGAACGTGTTTTGGGACGGCTTGACGGTCTCGTCGCCGCCGACCACCGTCTGGTAGATCTGCGCGCGGACGGCGTTGCCGAGGTCGTTCAACGGAAATGGCATGGCTGGTTCCCCCAAGTTCAGAGTGCGGTCGGGTAGTAGATGAGGTTGCGATCGAGTCCGCGGGCGACCACCGCGGCGGCGTTCGTGAAGAGCTGCCTGTTCGCCGTGTTCCGGGGCTTGATCCCCGGGTTGCCCTCCTCGGACAAGGTGCAGTGCGTGACCGCGGCTGCCCAGTCCTGGCTGTTCGCCGCAGTGTTGAAGTTGGGCCACTTGTTCGGGAAGTAGGCACCGGCCCACGCGATGCTGTGCGCGCCGAGCCGGGCGTCGGCCGGCCAGTTCGCCCAGTCCGGGTAGAAGGCCGCGAGCCGCTTCTCGTTCGCGTCGAACTTCGCCTTCACCAGCTCGTCCATCGCGAGCTCGGTCATCTTCAGGGTCGCGATCTTCTTCGCCGCGAGATGGCCGCCCTTGGCCAGACCGGGCGCGTTCTTGATCCGGTGCCACTCCTCGACGATCTCGTCGCGGGTCGCGGCCAGGCCGGTGTCGATGTGTACCCAGGACAGCGCGGCCGCGGCCTCCGGGCTGTCGATCAAGTTGCCGACAGCAACAGTCACCAGGCCCTTGACGTCCTGGTACATGTACGCGACCCGGCCTTCCAGCGGCTCGGTGAACTTCGGGAAGAAGTCGCGCACCGAGATCGCCTGCCCCTCAGGCTGCGTGGGTGGCACGATCGGCGGCGCGGCCGCTCCGATCGGCAGCCCCGGCCAGTTGCCCGCGATCGGTTGCGGATAGCCGTCGGCGACCTTGTCCGCCTCGACGTCGTACTGCACGTAGTCGTCGCCCTTGAAGAAGTACGCCTTCCCGCTCGGCCACCACACGCTCGCATCGATCCCGGACTCGAACAGTCCCGGCCAGTTCCCGGCGATCGGCAGCGGCCCGTCCACGACCTTGTCGGCGTCGACGTCGTACTTCACATAGTCGCTGCCCGAGAAGAAGTAGGCGTAACCGCTGCTCCACACCACACCGGCATCGATGCCGGACTCGAACAGTCCCGGCCAGTTGCCCGCGATCGGCAGCGGATAACCGTCCGCGACGCGGTCGGCATCCAGGTCGTACTTCGCGTACTGGCTGCCGGAGAAGAAGTACACCGCCCCGCTCGGCCACGGCACGACCGCGTCGATCCCGGACTCGAACAGTCCTGGCCAGTTGCCTGCGATCGGCAGTGGGTAGCCGTCGTCCACGCGGTCCGCGGCGACGTCGTACCGGACATATCGGTCATCGGTGAAGAAGTACGCCTTGTCGCCGGCGGGCGCGACGAATCCCGTGAGTTTGCCCATGGCACCTTGTCCCCCAAGTTCGCTGCAGCGGTCCGGGCTGGGCCGCTCCCCAGACACTGTGCCGTGGGGCGCCGGCGGTCCGGTATCCCCGAGATCAGGTATTCGAGCGGCCGGCCACGACCAGCGCGGCGAGTTCTGCCCGCGAGGACAGGCCGAGCTTCGCGAAGATGCGCTTCAGGTGGGTCTCTACCGTGAAGCGGGAGAGAAACAGGTGCTCGGCGATCCGGCGGTTGGACAGCCCGCGCGCCACCAGCTCCGCGACCGCCGTCTCGGCCGGAGACAATCCGGGGACCTCGGCATCCGCGACGCCCGGGTCCCCGGCGCCGTCCGGACGTGCTTCCTGCGGTCGGCCGGCTCGCGGGTCCTGGAGTCCGTTCGCGAGAGCGGCCGGCAGGACCACGACGACCAGCGGCTCCTGGCCTGCCGTGCCGACGTCCTCGAAGACCTCCACATGCGGACCCAAGAGGTCACGCACTCGGGTGACAAGGCGCGTCACCGCTGCATCGTCCATACTCATGGTTCCCCCCCGAGACCCAGATGTGTCTTCACAGTGTGTTGCTGCGACCACGGAGTGTCAACGCATTTCCGTCGGGGCTGTTTTCTCGTGTGTCGTTGACTTCAGGTCCACCTGAAGTTGCAGCGTTGGGGCATGAGTTTTCTGGAGCGGATCGAGGAGCGGGCCGGAGCGGCTGAGCTACGCGCGGCGTCGTACCGGATGCTGGGGCTGAAACGCGGCGCGACCTGCGTCGATGTCGGGTGCGGGGCGGGGCACGCGGTGGCCGAGCTGGCGCGGAAAGGGCTCAAGGTGACCGGCGTGGACGCCGATCCCGAGGCGGTCGAGGCGGCCCGGGTCCGCGCGCCCGGGGCGATGTTTCACGTGGCACATTCCGACGGGCTGCCGCTCGAGGACGGGTCCATGGACGGGTACCGCGCGCTGCGGCTGTTCCATCTGCTCGCGGATCCCGGGCCGACGATCGCCGAGGCGCATCGGGTACTGCGGCCCGGCGGGCGGATCGTGGTCGGCGGGCAGGACTACGGGTTCGTGCTGATCGACAGCTCGGACCAGGACCTGACCGACGTGATCCGCCTCGGCCTGGAGTCCCGCACGGTGTCGCCGCGGGCGGTCCGGACGCTGCGGGACGTCCTGCTCGACACCGGCTTCCACGAGGCCGAGGTCGTCGTCCACACCGAGGTCGTCACGGACCACAAGCTGATGGCCGAGCAGCTGAAGGCCGCGGCCGCCGCGGCGGTCGAGAAGGCGCTGATCACCCAGGACGACGCCGACAGCTGGCTCGCCGAGCAGGCCCGGCGCGGCCACCGCGACCGCTTCCTCGCCGTACTCCCGACTGTTCTTGTCGGCGCGCAGCGCTAACGTGCGGTGGATGAGCCACACATACGCGTTGAAAGGTGTCGTACTGGACGCGCCCGACCCGCGGGAGCTGGCCGAGTTCTACAGTCGGCTGCTCGGATGGGAGCTGGACGCCAACGAGGACACGTGGGTCACGCTGGTCAATCCGGACGGACCGACCAAGCTGTCCTTCCAGCTGGAGCCGAACTACCAGCCGCCGACCTGGCCCAGCGAGCAGCACATCCAGCAGATGCAGCTGCACCTGGACATCCAGGTGGACGACCTGGAGTCGGCGCACGAGCGGGCGATGGGCGCCGGGGCGCGGCTGATGGAGTTCCAGCCGCAGCCCGACGTCCGGGTGTACGCCGACCCGGTCGGTCACATCTTCTGCTTCTTCACCGCTTGAGGTGACCCTGCCAGCGGACGGTCGGTAGCAGGGCGGCGTGGTCGACGCGGTCCTTGTTCGCGGACACGATGTCGAACATCGACTCGATCAGCGTCTCCGACAGCAGGTGCGGCTGCAGCCCGAGGCCGACGAGGCCGGTGTGCTTCACGTTGTAGTAGTGCTCGGCCTGCTCGACGCGCGGGTTGTCCAGATGCTCGACCTGGACCGGACCCGGGAAGCACTGCGCGACCAGGTCGGCGAGCTGGGACACCGAGTAGCTCTCGGTCATCTGGTTGAAGACGCGGAACTCGCCGGCGTCCGCCGGGTTCTCGACCGCGAGCCGGATGCACTCGACGGTGTCGCGGATGTCCAGGAAGCCGCGGGTCTGCCCGCCGCTGCCGTAGACGGTCAGCGGCTCGCCGAGCACCGCCTGGATGACGAACCGGTTGAGCACGGTGCCGAACACGGCGTCGTAGTCGAACCGGGTGGCCAGCCGCGGGTCCCGCACGGTCTGGTCGGTCTGCTGCCCGTACACCACGCCCTGGTTGAGGTCGGTGACCCGCATGCCCCAGATCCGGCAGCCGAACTCGAGGTTGTGCGAGTCGTGCACCTTGCTCAGGTGGTAGAACGAGCCCGGCTTCTTCGGGTAGAGCATCCGGTCCTTGCGGCCGTTGTGCTCGACCTCCAGCCAGCCTTCCTCGATGTCGATGTTCGGTGTGCCGTACTCGCCCATCGTGCCGAGCTTGACCAGGTGGATGTCCGGGTTGATCTCGGCGATCGCGTACATCAGGTTCAGCGTGCCGACCACGTTGTTGTGCTGCGTGTACACAGCGTGCTCGCGGTCGATCATCGAGTACGGCGCGGCGCGCTGCTCGGCGAAGTGCACGATCGCGTCCGGCGCGAACTCGCGCAGCACCCGGTAGACGAAGTCGGCGTCGAGCAGGTCGCCGACGTACGCCGGGATCGCCGTACCGGAGACCTCCTCCCAGGCCCGCACCCGGGACTCGAGGTCTTCGATCGGGACCAGGCTCTGGACGCCCAGCTCGCGGTCGTAACCGCGCCGGGCGAGGTTGTCGAGCACGGCCGTGTCGTGGCCGCGGTCGGAAAGATGCAGCGCGGTCGGCCACCCCAGGTAGCCGTCACCGCCAAGGACGAGTACGCGCACGGCTCGGCCGCCTTCCGTCGGGAATCGTCGTCACAGTCCTTCCTATCCCGAGTACCCACTCCAGTAACGTGATCGGCCCCACCTATTGGCTGGTAATCGGCTGAGAATTTCCGGCACCCTGTCACCGGCCGGTGCGCGGGTGCAGAATAGGCGGCGATGGGCGCACTCACCGGGATCAGGGCTCGCCGCGGCAAATGGTTGCTGTGGGCGAAGTACTCCGCATCGTCCGTAGTCGCGACCGTCCTCAGCCAGGCGGCGTTCGCGCTCTGTTACGGATTCGGGACGACGCCGCGGATCGCCACCCTGGTCGCCTGGGTGACCGGCACGGTCCCAAGCTACCTGATCAACCGCCACTGGACCTGGCGGCACCGGAACCCGAGCGGGCGCGAGCTGTTGCCGTACGCAATTGTCTCGGTGGTGTCCGCCGTCCTGGCGGCGATCGTCACCACGGTCACCGACAACCTGGTCGACGACCGGATCGCCTCACACGCCTGGCAGACCGCCCTGGTCAGCGCCTCCTATCTGGGCACGTACGGCGCGCTGTTCATCCTGAAGTTCGTGCTGCTCGATCGCTACGTGTTCGCCAAGAAGCCTGCGCCGGCGTCCGCCGACCCCGACGCAGCACGTACTCCCGTAGCCACGTAGTCGTCATCACGCGGCCGTAGTTCGCGCCGTACACGACGCCAGGGCCCTTCTTGCTGCTCCCGTCGCCGCGGCGGCGCATCGTCATCGGCAGCTCGACCACGCGGGCGCCGAGCGCGAGCGCGCCGAGCAGCAGCTCCGACGACTGGTACTGCGGTTCGCGCAGCGTCACCGCGGTGGCCAGCCCGGCCCGCATCGCGCGGAACCCGAACGACGTGTCGGTCAGCTTCTTCCGGGTCAGGACCGAGGCGAGTACGGCGAACACCCGGACGCCGACCCAGCGCAGCCGGCTGTCCGCGTCCTCGGCCCCGAGCCGCCGCGACCCGGTGACGAAGTCGGCCCGGTCGAGCAGGATCGGCTCCAGCAGGGTCTCCAATTCGTCGTTGTCGTACTGGCCGTCCGCGTCGGTCGTCACGACGTACCGCGCCCCGCCCCGCGCGGCGAGGTGGTACCCGAGCCGCAGCGCCGCGCCCTGCCCCCGGTTGCTCGGGGCAACACACACGGCGGCCCCGTGCTCGCGGGCGATCTCGGCAGTGTTGTCGGTGGCGCCGTCGACCACGACCAGCACGTCGACGGGCAGTCCGGCGCAGGTCCGCGGCATGTTCGCGAGCACCGGGCCGATCCCGCCGGCCTCGTTGTACGCCGCGATCACCACGACGACCGGTGCGAACTCCTTGTGACCGAAGGCCTTCACGGCCTCGGCGTCCACCGCATCCGGGTAGTCAGCCATCGCAGGTCGCGCTTGGTCCTTGCCCAGCAACGCGCGGAGGCCGATGGCGCCCGCCAGTGGGAAGAAGACGAGTCCGGGCAGCTGGTAGCGCCAGGAGAACTCGAAGGCGGCCGAGCCGAGCAGCAGGATCACACCAGCCGCAGCAGGGAACAGTGCCGCCGACCGCAGCTCTCTGGCACGTACTACTGCAGCCAGCGCGAGCAGCACGCACAGAGCGAGCAGGGTCCCGGACGTGTAGCCGCCGTGCAGTTGGTAGGCCCGCAGAATGACTGCAGGTCCGTGGGCGACCTGGGGCTCGGACCCTCCCCATTTCACCGCGGCCTTGGTGGTGTTGGGGTCCTTGAGGTTCGGATACTCCAGCTGGAACTGCCAGCGCTCCAGCGGCACGTCGTTCGGTGAGTTGGTGCGTGTCGGCGCGAAGCCCTTCGCGAAGTCCTTCAGCGCCGCCCAGGTCACGTCCACCGGCTGGTGCCTGATGACAAGGTGTGCGAACTCCGTGGCCAACTGGCGCTTCGTGGTACCGGGTGGCAGCGGGCCTGGCCAGTTCGGGTCGCCGTAGTGGTTGTGCGCGTACTTGTCGACGCCTAGTCGCTGGCCGAGCGGCTCCTTGGGGCAGAACAACCGGGTGCCCTCGTTGAGCGGCAGGGTCTCGCAGTTGGCGACCGTAGCCGTCCGCCCGTACAGGATCTGGTTCTCCGCACCGGTGAAGCCCCAGCGGCCTGTCTCGGCGCGGAAGTACCCGGCGTACGCCGCGAACACGACGGCGAAGCCCGCGACGGCGGCAGCGGTACGGCGTACCACATCCAGGCGGCGTTTGCGCCAGGCGTTGCCGACCACGATCAGGTACAGGACCACGGCGATGAGCAGCACCAGGCCGATCGCGCGCACCGTGAAGGCGGCGCCGACCAGGACGCCGACGAGCGCGGCCTTCCGCCAGCCTGGCGCGCCCTTCGCCAGCAGCAACCAGAGGATCGCCACCAGCAGCACGTCGAAAGTGGTCTCGGCCATGATGTTCTGCTCGATCTGCACCTGGTAGGCGTCGAGCAGGATCGGTGCGGCGGCGAACGCGGACAGCCAGCGGTAGACGGTGAGCCTCCGGGCCAGCGCGTAGATCGCGACGCCGAGGAGCAGCCCGGCCAGGTGCTGCACGATGACGACCAGGGTCAGGCCGCCGGCCCATACCAGCGGGCCGAGGACGAAGTCGTACCCGATGGGGTTGAGCTGGTCAGGGCTCAGCTTGCCCATGTTGTTCAGGTACTGGACGGAGTCGGTGTAGATGATCGCCGGGCGGTAGGCGATGGTGGCGAGGATCCTGAGCACCAGCCCCAGCGTCAGGAAGACGACAAGGAGCCAGTGCTTCCTCACTGCTGCTTGAAGCGCCTGATGCTTCCTCACTGCGTTCGGAAGTACTGCCACGTCCGCGCCAGACCGTCCTCCAACGAGACCGCCGGCCGGTAGCCGAGATCGTTGGTGATGTCCACGACCACGGCCGGCATCTCACCCGCCGGCGCCTCGATGTGCTCCGCGGGTACCGGGCAGCCGGTCACCGCGCGCACGGTGTCGATCATCTCCAGCACGGACACCGAGCGGCCGGAGCCGATGATCGCGCGCCCGTCGTACTTGCTGTCCAGCGCGAGCAGGACGCCGTTCACCACGTCGTCGATGAACACCAGGTCCCGGCGCTGCTTCCCGTCGCCGTACACCCGGACGCCGGTCCCGCTCAACGCGGCCCGCATCATCCGCGGCACGAAGCTGTCCTTGTGCGACATGCCCGGCCCGTACACGTTCGTGAACCGCAGGGCCGCGGTCGCCATCCCGTAGCTCCCCGAGTACGCCGACAGCAGCATCTCGCACGCCGCCTTCGTCGCGCCGTACGGCGTCAGCGGCCGGAGCGGGAGGTCCGCGGTGATGGTCGACGTACCCACGTCCCCGACCACCGCGTTGGTGGAGGCGAGCACGAACCGGTCCACCCCGCTGCCCCGGGCGAGCTCCAGCAGCACCTGGGTGATCGTCACGTTCTGCGCGAAGGTCTGCATCGGCGCGTCCACCGAGCGCAGTACCGACGTCAGCGCCGCCAAGTGCACCACGCTCGCCGGCCGCGTCTCGAACGCCGCGACACACGTCTCCTGATCGGCCAGGTCGCCGGTGACCACGTGCACCCCGTCGTCCCAGGACGCGTCCGGCGGCTCGCGGTCCACCGCTGTCACCGGCACGCCCCGCTCGCGCAGCGCGGCGACGACAGCTCGCCCGATGAACCCCGAGGCCCCGGTGACCAGCACACGTCCGTCCATGTCCCTCAACCTACCTCCGGGGTGTCGATCCACCACCATGGGTCGACAGTGCGCTACGAACTATTGACCCGCGGTGACATCGCTGGGCACGATCGACCCCGGACGCGGGCTGACAACCTTGTCATCGGGGCCGCGGACCCACACCGGTGGGCGGGGGCTCCTCGTGGCGCCGGGCCGGACGCAAGAGGAGCGTGGATGAATCTCCGCCGCCCACTGGGGCTCGTCACGTCGCTCACGCTGGTTGTGACAATGTCTGTTGCCATGACGCCAGCGCACGCCGCATCGTCTGCTGCCTCGGAGCAGCCGGTGATCAGCGGTTCGTCGTACTACACGTCCTTCGAGCCGGGCCAGCCGCAGCCCGGGTACACCGACACCGTGGACACCGGTCCGGACGGGAAGCCACGCACCGACGGGGTGCGCGGCCCGACGCCGACCGGGATCGGCGGCAGCGAGATGGACAAGGTCACCAAGGTGACCGCGAACGGTGAGAACACCGGCGCCGGTGAGATCGCCAGCAACGCCGCGGACGGCGACAAGTTCACCAAATGGCTCGTGTTCGAGCCGACCGGCTGGCTGGTCTACCAGACCTCGGCCCCGGTGGTGATCAAGAAGTACGCGCTGACCTCGGCGAACGACGCCGACGGCCGCGACCCGCAGAACTGGACGGTCTCCGGTTCGAACGACGGCAGCACCTGGACCACGCTGGACACCCGGACCGGGCAGAGCTTCGAGAACCGGTTCCAGACCAAGGAGTACAGCTTCGCCAACGACACGGCGTACACGTACTTCAAGCTCGACATCACGCTGAACCACGGCGAGAACATCGTCCAGCTCGCCGACTGGTACCTCTCGAACGGCGCCCCGCTGCCGCCGCCCGGACCGGTCGCCGAGTCCCGGCTGGACTCCGGCCCGACCAGCGCCTACAACGCCCGCGCCCGGGTCGGCTTCACCGGCGTGAAGTCCTTCCGGTACGCCGGCCACCAGGAGGCCGAGGGCCGTGGCTTCACGTGGAACAGGATCGCCGACGTCGAGCTGAAGGTCGGCAAGGACACCCGGCTGTCGTACCGGATCTTCCCCGAGCACGTCGAGGGCGACCTGAGCTACCCGAGCACGTTCGCCGCGGTGGACCTGGCGTTCTCCGACGGCACCTATCTGAGCGATCTGAAGGCTCGCGATCACCACGGGTTCGAGCTGAGCCCGCGCGGCCAGGGCGACTCCAAGTCGCTGTACACGAACCAGTGGAACAACGTCGAGGCGGACCTCGGCAAGGTGGCCGCCGGCAAGACGATCACCCGGATCCTGGTCGGGTACGACAAGCCGTCCGGCCCGGCCGACTTCCGCGGCTGGCTCGACGACATCCGGATCGCCGCCGCGGTCAACCCGGACCGCGCCGCGCAGAAGACCGCGGCCAAGCACCCGTCGGACCTCGCGCTGACCACCCGCGGCACGAACGCCACCGGCGGCTTCTCGCGGGGCAACAACTTCCCGGCGACCGCCGTACCGCACGGCTTCAACTTCTGGACGCCGGTGACCAACGCCGGGTCGACGTCCTGGCTGTACGACTACGCCAAGGGCAACAACGAGGCCAACAAGCCCACGATCCAGGCGCTCTCGATCAGCCACGAGCCGAGCCCGTGGATGGGTGACCGGCAGACGTTCCAGGTGATGCCGTCCACCGCCGACACGCCGACCGCGGATCGCAAGGCCCGCGCCTGGTCGTTCAGCCACGACAACGAGATCGCGCGGCCGTACTACTACGGCGTGACGTTCGACAACGGCAACGCCGCCGAGATCGCACCGACCGACCACGCCGCGATGCTGCGCTTCAGCTTCCCGGCGGGCAAGGCGTCGTTGGTCTTCGACAACGTGAACAACAACGGCGGCCTCACGCTCGACCCGGCGACCGGTGTGGTGACCGGCTACTCCGACGTGAAGAGCGGGCTGTCCACCGGCGCCGGCCGGCTGTTCGTGTACGGCGTCGTGGACCAGAAGGTGATTGCTTCGGGGAAGCTGTCCAACGGTGGCGGGGCGAACGTCGGCGGCTACTTCATGTTCGACGCCAAGACCACTCAGGTGCAGCTGCGGATGGCGACCTCGCTGATCGGCACCGAGCAGGCGCGCAAGAACCTCGAGCTCGAGCTGCCCGCCGGATCGAAGTTCGGCAAGGTCAAGGACGCGGCGCAGGAGCTGTGGGACGAGAAGCTGCGCACGATCGAGGTCGAGGGCGCGACGGCCGACCAGCTGACCACGCTCCACTCGAACCTCTACCGCCTGTTCCTCTACCCGAACAACGGCTCCGAGAACACCGGCACGGAGTACAAGCCGGTGATCAAGTACGCGTCGCCGACCTCGCCGAAGGTGGGCGCCGACACCCCGACCACGACCGGCTCGAAGATCGTGGACGGGCAGACGTACGTGAACAACGGCTTCTGGGACACGTACCGCACGGTGTGGCCGGCCTACTCGCTGTTCGCCCAGGACACGGCCGCCGACCTGGTCAACGGGTTCGTGCAGCAGTACAAGGACGGCGGCTGGATCTCCCGCTGGTCCTCCCCCGGGTACGCGAACCTGATGGTCGGTACGTCGTCCGACGTGGCCTTCGCGGACGCGTACCTCAAGGGCATCAAGGGCATCGACGTCCAGGCGATGTACGACGCCGCGGTGAAGAACGCGTCCGTCGTACCGCCGTCGCAGAACGTCGGGCGCAAGGGCATGGACTTGTCCACGTTCAACGGCTACACGGCCAACACCACCGGTGAGGGCTTCAGCTGGTCGATGGACGGCTACATCAACGACTTCGGCATCGCGAACCTCTCGAAGGCGCTGTACGACAAGGCGAAGAAGAACGACCCGCGCAAGCAGGAGTACCTGGACAACTACAAGTACTTCCTGAACCGGGCCCGCAACTACGTCACGCTCTACGACCCGACGGTCGGGTTCTTCCAGGGCAAGGGGCCGGACGGCGTCTGGGGGCACTCGCCGAGCACGTTCGACCCGCGCGACTGGGGCCACGACTACACCGAGACGAACGCGTGGAACATGGCGTTCTCGACGCCGCAGGACGGTGCGGGGCTCGCGGCGATCTACGGCGGCCGGGACGGTCTGGCGAAGAAGCTCGACGAGTTCTTCAGTACGCCGGAGGACGCGCTGCACCCCGGCGGGTACGGCGGCACGATCCACGAGATGCTCGAGGCGCGTGACGTCCGGATGGGGCAGTACGGGCACAGCAACCAGCCGTCGCACCACATCACGTACATGTACGACTTCGCGGGTCAGCCGTGGAAGACACAGGCGCTGGTCCGGGAATCGCTGTCGCGGCTGTACCTCGGCTCGGAGATCGGGCAGGGGTACCCGGGCGACGAGGACAACGGCGAGATGTCGGCCTGGTACCTGTTCAGCATGCTCGGCTTCTACCCGTTGCAGGTCGGGTCGCCGACGTACGCGATCGGCTCGCCGCTGTTCACCAAGGCGACGGTCCGGCTGGCCGGCGGCCGGAAGCTGGTGGTCAGCGCGCCGCAGAACAGCGACCGCAACGTCTACGTGAAGAGCGTGCGCGTGAACGGCAAGAAGTGGACCTCGACCGCGCTGCCGCACGACCTGATCGGGAAGGGCGGCAAGATCGAGTTCGAGATGACCGACCAGCCGACCAGCTGGGGCAGCGGCCGCAACGACGCCCCGCCGTCGATCACCACGCCGGGCGAGGACCCGATGACCTGGCGCGACTCGACCTCCGACACCGGCGCGGTGATCGGAGCGGGCGGTGCCGACGTGTCCGCGCTGGTCGACAACGACACCAAGACGCAGGTCACGCTGACCGGCGCCCAGCCGACCGTCACGGTCGCCCTGCCGCAGGGCCGTCCGGTCGGGATGTACACGCTGACCAGCGGTGCCACCGGTACGGCGCCGTCCGCGTGGACGCTGGAGGGCTCGAACGACGGTACGACCTGGACGCCGGTGGATCGTCGTACGGGCCAGACCTGGGCGTGGGCGTCGTACACCAGGTCGTTCAACGTGGCCTCGCCTAAGGCGTACACGCAGTACCGCCTGGTGCTCACGCCGGCCGCCGGGGCGACCGGTGTCACGCTGTCGGAGATCGAGCTCCTGGGCACGCTCAAGGGCGTCGAGACCGGAACCCACCCGAGCGACCAGCGCGTCGCGCGGGAGAAGCCGAGCCCGACGCCGTCGCAGTCGATCGACCGCAACTACGGCTGACACAGCACTGAGGGCGACGGCCTGTGCCGTCGCCCTCACCGCGCATATCACGGTATGCTCGGTCTATGGCTGACACGACGCGCATCACGGTGACATTGCCGAGCGACCAAGTGGCAGAGCTGAAGAAGCTCACCGACAACGTCTCCGGATATGTTGCCGATGCCGTCGCGCGTCAACTGAGGCATCAGCTGCTCGGCGCGGATCTCCAGCGCTACCAGGAGGAGCACGGGGAGTTCACCGAAGAGGAACTGACTCAGGCAAGCTCTACGATCTCCAAGGCCTCCGGCGGCTCGGCGGGCGCTGCGTGACCGATCACGTCGAGACTGTGGTCCTCGACGCCCAGGGGCTGTCCGCATGGGTCGCGGACGACCGCAAGATTCTCGCGATGTTCCAGGTTTTCCACACCATGGGATCCGACTTCGTGATCGCAGCGAACACGATCGTGGAAGTCAGCCACGCCAAGATGAACATGTCTCGCCTTCGGTGGGTGCTGTCCCGCGTCAAGGTCGAGCCGTTGACCGAGGCTGCAGCCAAAGCGTCCGCAGAGCTGCTGAAAGCCGCGGGACTGCACGGCCACAAGTTCGCGATCGACGCGACCGTCGCCGAGGTGGCTCTGCGCCAGCCGGGCCCCGTGATCATGCTGACCTCGGACGTCGACGACATGACCCGCCTGTGCGGCGAACGTGTTCGGCTGATCGGCATCTGACTGATGACCACAGGGGCGGCGGCAGCTGCCGCCGCCCTCGGTGTGGATCAGACCGCCGGAGCCTGCCCCTGAGAGGTTCCGACGGGACTAATGAGGGGTGGCGGTCCCCGCCCGGACTGCCACCCCTTCACCCTTATCGACGTTCGAAGCTGCTCGAGGGTTGCCTCAGCCCAGAACTGTCCACATGTCGGACAAAGACAGGAACCAGACGGCGTTCAGGGCCAGCACGCCGACCGTGGCGACCACGGCGAACGCCCATCCGAGGCCCGCCCGGAGCGCCAGGACCGGCAGCGCCAGCGCGGCCGCGACACCCCCGAGCTGTACGGCGAACAGCGGGCCGCCGCTCTCCACGGCGCAGCTCACCGCCGTCGGCGGACACAGCGGGGCACCGAACTGCCGCATCAGGGCGTACGCGACGCCCGCCACCACACCGACGAACACCGTCTGCAGGCTGACCCTGCCGATCGTCCGCGCTTCCATAGCGTCACGGTAAGGACCGGACGGGGGCAGCGCCTGAGCAGAACTACTCAGCCCGACACTACTCAGCCTGACCAGCGGCCGGTGAAGAAGCCGGCCGCCCAGACAGCGGCCAGGGGTATCGCGACCGCCAGATAGAGGCGGCCGAGCCAGGGTCTCCGCATCGCCACCACCGCGAGGCCGATCCACAGCGGCCACATCAGCAGCGTCGCGCGGGTGAGCGAGTAGATCCAGAACGACGTACAGAACGCGCCGATCGTGGCCGCGACCCAGGCCGCCTCACCCCAGGACCGGCGCCAGAACAGCCAGGCCAGCAGCACCAGCCCGACGAACAGCGCGACCAGCTCGGCCCGGAACATCCAGGTCCAGTCACTGCGGTCCGCCGGGAAGTGGCCCTTGCTCGCGGCCTCGAACGTGTGCATCAGCGAGATCCACGGCCAGGTGAACTCCCGCGCCCAGCCCTTCTCCTGCGCGTCCTGCCAGGCGAACCAGGAGCCGTGGATCTGCTTGAGGTACGCCATGAAACCGAGCAGCGGTACGGCGGGCAGCGCCAACCAGGGCAGCGAGAGCCAGTCCCGCTTCTTCGACGTCACGAACTCCACGAGCAGCGCGAAGACCAGGAAGATCCCGGACACCCGCACCGTGCAGGCCAGCGCGACGAACACCGCGGCCCGCGCCCAGCGCCCCTGCCGCGCGGCCAGCCAGCCGGGGAACGCGAGCGCGCAGAACAGCGCCTCGGTGTACCCGGCGGCGAGGAACACCCCGACCGGGGCGCCGTACCAGATCATCGCGGCGTTCGGCCCGATGCCCTTCAGCTCCGGGAACTCGTACTGCGCCAGTCGCGCGAGGTAGACGCCCGCGACCGCGCTGGCGACCGCCGACACCACGATGCCCGCGGCGACGTAGCCGATGCCCGTGTAGCTGACGATCCGGACCAGCAACGGGAAGCCCGGGAAGAACGCGGCCAGCGGCGCACCGGACGGCTCACCGTTCGCGTACCCGAACTCGGCGACCGCCTTCAGATGCCAGACGTCCCACTGCAGCCAGGCGCGCCAGACGTTCGGGTAGTCACTCCCGCGGTTGAACAGCAGCGGCGCGGAGACCGACAGCACGAACAACGCCACCCGGGTGATCAGCCACCACCCGAGCACCTCCCGCGCCAACGGCGACGGCCGCCACCGCCGCCACCAACTCCCGTCCACCCGGGCCCGCCGCGCCCGCCCCGGCCGCGGCTCATCGGCAGCCGCGCGCTCAAACACGCCGCCACCCCACACCCCAGTCCGCCCGAGTCACGCCCCTATCGTCCCCCATGCCAGTAGCAGCCGGCGCACGGCTGCTACTCGGCGCTCGTCGGAGCTACTGGCCCCGGCCGGGTGACTTGGGTGTCTCGGTCGGCTGGCTCGTCTGCGGCGGCCCACCGGTCGGCAACGTGATGACCGGGGTCGTCGTGGTCCGCGTCGGCTTGGTCTTGGTCGGCGTACTCGTCGGGGTGTTCGGAGGCGGCGTACTGGCCGGCGTGCTCGGCGGCGTGTTCGGCGGCGGGGTGTTGGTCGGCGTGTTCGGCGGCGCCGTGGTCGTCGGGGTGTACTTCGGCGTCGGGCTGCCCTTGGCGATGTCGTCCTCGTTCGGCTCCACGAACTCGGACTTCGGCACGCCGTCCAGAGCCTTCGACATGAACGCCAGCCAGGTCTGCAGCGGCCACGAGCCACCGAAGAACGCCGGCTCGTCGCTGTAGTTGTCCAGGTCGCTCTCACCGGTCTTGCCCGCGCGGTACACGACCGACGTGGACAACTCCGGCGTGTAGCCGGTCCACCACGAGGTCAGGGTCGCGGAGCCTTCCTTGCAGCCGTCGCAGGCCTTGTTCTCCGCGCGGTCCTCGACGGCGACACCACCGGCAGTCCCGGTCTTGCCGGCCACCTGGCGGTCGAGCTCCTTGGCGCCGTTGCCGGTGCCCTTCGTGACGACGTCCTGCAGCACGTAGTTGACCATCCGGGCGGTCTCGACCGGAATGGCCTGCTTGACCTGCTTCTTGAGGTCCCGCTCCGCCGAGAACAGCACCTTGCCGTCCGGCCCGCGGACCTCCTTGATGGTGTGCAGCGGCGCGTACTTGCCCTCGGCCGCGAACGTCGCGTAGGCCTGGGCCATGTCGACGGCGGACGCGTACGGGTCCGGTCCGAGCACCGTCGACGGCTGGTTCCGGCCGTTCTCGAGGGCCTTCGTCTTCGGGATGCCGACCGCCTCGGCGACGTTGACGAGCTTGTCCGGCCCGTCCTCCATCTGGTTGTCGACCAGGTCGTAGAACGCGGTGTTGATCGACTGCTCGGTGGCCTTGAGCAACGTGACGTCGCCGTAGTCCCGGTTGAACTCGTTGTTCAGCTTCTGGCCCTGGACCTCGATCGGGCTGTCACCCTGGAACTTGTCCCAGATCGATCGTCCGTCCTGGAGCGCGGCGGCCAGCGCGAACGGCTTGAACGACGACCCCGGACGGGCCTTCGTGGTCGCCCAGTTCAGCTGACTCTTCAGGTAGTCCGGTCCGCCGTACACCGCCACCAGCTCACCGGTGCCCGGCTTCACCGCCGCCATCCCGACGTGCAGGTTGTCGCGCTTCTCGGGCAGCTCGTTCTGCGCCGCCTCGATCATCTTCGCCTGCTGCTCGTAGTTGAACGTAGTGACGACCTTCAGACCGCCGCCACTGATCTCGTCCTCGTCGAATCCGCGCGCACGCAGTTCCTTGCGGGCCATGTCGAGGAGGAAACCGTACGGGCCCTTGAAGCGGTCGCTCTTCTTCTGCTGCTTGCTGAGATCGGGCAACGACTTGGCGTACCGCGCCTCCTGGGCCTCGGTGATCGTGCCGTTCTGCCGCATGCCGTCCAGGACGTACTTGTAGCGCTCCACGATGCGCTTCTTCGTCCGCGGGTCCGGGTCGTTGACGTCGAACAGGGTCGGGTTGTTCAAGACCGTTGCCAGCAGGGCCGCCTGCGGCACGGACAGCTGCCGTGGGTCCGACACGCCGAAGTAGGCCTGGCCCGCGGCCGAGATCCCGTAGGCGCCCTCACCGAAATAGATGGTGTTGAGGTAGCCCTCGAGAGTCTTGGTCTTGTCCTCCTGCCGGCCCAGCTTGGTCGCGATGAACAACTCCTGGAACTTCCGCGAGACCGTCCGCTCCTGCGTCAGGTACATGACCTTGACGTACTGCTGGGTGATCGTCGAACCACCTTGCAACTGCTCGCCGCGGGCGATGTTCCACGCGGCGCGGACCATGCCGGACGGCGAGATCCCGGGGTTCGTCCAGTACGACCGGTCCTCCGCGGCGATCACCGCGTCCTGGACGTGCTTCGGGATCTGGCTCATCGGCACCGAGTGCCGGTTCTGGTCGAAGAAGCTGCCCATCGCCCGGGACCCGTTGTCCCAGGTCACGACGGTGGTGTTGGTCTTGAACTCCGCGTTCGGGTCCGGGATCTCGGTGCTCTGGTAGATGATGAAGAACGCCGCGACCCCGCCGATGATGCCGAGGAAGAAGAGAGCGGCGAGCCAGCCGAGAACCCGGAGCGCCCAGTGCTTCCTGCGCCGGGGCGGCGGGGCGGCCTTTCTACGAGCTTCACTCACTGTGCAATCCTCGACGATCTCGCTGGAGTCATTGCCCCACAGACTACGGTGGGTGTGGTAACAGGCCCGAATCCGCTCCGGATGCTAGCAAGCCCTTCCGTCCGGGCTCAAAGCCGGTGCAAGCGGTTACCCCGTGACGTGCGGTGCGAGCAATGTCACGGCGAGCAGCGCGGCCGGGAAACAGGCCAGGAACATCGTGAACGTGTAGCCCATGATGTCGCGCGCCTTGAGGCCGAGGATGGCCAGTGTCGGCAGCATCCAGAACGGCTGCAGCAGGTTCGCGCTGGCCTCGCCGAGGTCGTAGACGACGACCATCCAGCCCGCGTCGACCTTGAGCTCGTTGGCCGCCTGCAGCACGTACGGCGCCTCGATCACCCACTTGCTGCCGCCGCTCGGGACGAAGATGCCGAGGATGCACGAGTAGATCGCGACCAGCGGCGGGAACAGGAACTGATTGCTCGCCTGCACCAGCCAGCCGGCCAGCCGCGCGGAGATCCCGGTGTAGGCGATCATCCCGAAGATGCCGCCGTACAAGGGGAACTGGAGCAGTACGCCGGCCGCCGCGGGCGCGCCGTCGCGCACCGCGCGCGCCATCCGCCACGGCCGCCAGTGGAGCAGCAGCGCGAGCAGGAACAGCACGAGGTTGACCGTGTTGAGGTCGAGCGCGTTGAAGAAGTTCTTCCCGCTGAAGTAGCGGACCAGGTAGATCACACCGAGCACCACGATCAGCAGGCTGAACAGCGGTGAATGCTCGAGCCAGTCACCGGGCCTGCGCGCCTCCTGACGTTGACCGTTGTACGGCGACCCGCGCCCGATGAGCGGTTTGAGCTCGATGCCGATCTGGTCCGCGGTCCGCGCGCTGTGCTCGCCCGGTGCGATGAACCAGGCCATCGCGACGCCGACGCAGTACACGATCAACGTCGCCACGATCGCCTGCCAGGTGAAGATCGTGTCGCTGAGCGGGATCAGCCCGCTGGCGTGACCGCCGGCCTTGATCACCTCCTGCACCGGCGCCGGGCTGCTGCTCGCGCTCGCCACCTGCAACGCCGCCGACCCCGAAAGCCCTTGTGCCCAGACCGTTCCGAGCCCGAGGAACGCCATCGCGCCGAGCGCCCGGTAGTCCGCCTTCGGCACGTTGCGCGCCACTTCGCGGGCCAGGATCGCGGCGAAGATCAGGCTGAACGCCCAGTTCAGGTACGACGCCAGCATCGCGACCGCGGCCACGAAGGCGACGGCGCTCCGCGGGTTCTTCGGGACCCGGGCGAGCCGGGTGATCAGGCGCGCGACCGGGCCGCTGGTCGCGACGGCGTACCCGCCGATGATGATCATCGCCATCTGCAGGGTGAACGTGATCAGCGACCAGAACCCGATGCCCCAGGCATCGACCATCCCGAAGCCCTTGGTCGCCGCCGGGTCGTCGGGACGCTTCAGCAGCGGCTCACCGGTGACGAGGCCGAACAGCAACACCACGAACGTGCCGACGAGCACGAACCCGAAGGCGTCCGGCAGCCACTTCTCGGTGAACGCGGTGAACCGCAGCGCCAGGCGGGCGAGCACCCCCTCGGCCTCGACGTCCGGCCGGGCGTGCTTCGCATGGCTCTCGGTCATTACCGTCCGCTCCCGGGCTACGACTCTGGGTGTCATTCGATTAACGCAGAACGGCGGCTGACGTAACAGGTTCCTGGGCGCGGCGACCCGTCTGAGCTGACAAAGGGCGGGTTTGTCAAGAGTTGTCCACAGCCACGGGCTCTGCTTACAGTGGCGGCACGATGTATCGAACCGATACATCAGGTCATGACAAACTAGACCGAGGGAGGTGGCTCATGGGAAACCGCAGTGGGGTCCTGGAGCTCGCCGTACTCGGTCTGCTGCACGAAGCGCCGATGCACGGTTACGAGCTCCGCAAGCGCGTCAACGCCCAGTTCGGCTGGGGACGTGTGCTGTCGTTCGGTTCGCTCTACCCGTGCCTGAAGGCGATGCTCCGCAACGGGCTGATCACGGCCGACCCCGGGACACCGGAGTCGGGCCGGCGGCCCAAGATCGTGTACACGATCACGGCCGACGGCAAGGACCACTTCGCGCACGCGATGCACGAAGCCGGTCCGTCGGCCTGGGAGGACGACACGTTCGGCGTCCGCTTCTCGTTCTTCGGCCGGACCGATCCGGCCACCCGGTTGCGCATCCTCGAGGGCCGCAAGGCCCGGATGGAGGAGCGGCTGGCCAACTTCCGGGCGGCGATGAGCCGGACGGCGGAGCGGGTCGACGCCTACACCCTCGAGCTGCAACGGCACGGCCTGGAGTCGGCCGAGCGCGAGGTCCGCTGGCTGAACGAGCTGATCGACGGCGAGCGGCGGCAACAGCGGCCCCCTGACCAGCACCATCCGCCAACCCAAGGAGATTCCAGATGACCTCGATCCGCGTGGCGATCGTCGGCGTCGGCAACTGCGCAAGCTCGCTCGTCCAGGGCGTGCACTACTACCGCGACGCCAAGCCCGAGGAGCGCGTCCCCGGTCTGATGCACGTCGTGTTCGGCGACTACCACGTCCGGGACGTGGAGTTCGTGGCGGCCTTCGACGTCGACGGCAAGAAGGTCGGCCTGGACCTCGCCGACGCGATCGGCGCCAGCGAGAACAACACCATCAAGATCTGCGACGTCCCGCCGACCGGCGTGACCGTGCAGCGCGGTCACACCCTCGACGGCCTCGGCAAGTACTACCGGGAGACCATCAGCGAGTCCGACGCGGCGCCGGTCGACGTCGTCGCGGCGCTGCGCGAGGCGGCCGTCGACGTCCTGGTCTGCTACCTGCCGGTGGGTTCGGAGCAGGCGGCGAAGTTCTACGCGCAGTGCGCGATCGACGCGGGGGTCGCGTTCGTGAACGCGCTGCCGGTGTTCATCGCGGGCACCAAGGAGTGGGCGGACAAGTTCACCGCGGCCGGCGTACCGATCGTCGGCGACGACATCAAGTCGCAGATCGGCGCGACCATCACGCACCGGGTGCTGACCAAGCTGTTCGAGGACCGCGGCGTGACCGTGGACCGCACGTACCAGCTGAACGTCGGCGGCAACATGGACTTCAAGAACATGCTCGAGCGCGAGCGCCTGGAGTCCAAGAAGATCAGCAAGACCCAGTCGGTCACCTCGCAGCTGCGCGAGGGGATCGAGGACCGCAACGTGCACATCGGGCCGTCCGACTACGTGGCCTGGCTGGACGACCGCAAGTGGGCGTTCATCCGCCTCGAGGGCCGCAACTTCGGCGACGTCCCGCTGTCCCTGGAGTACAAGCTCGAGGTCTGGGACTCCCCGAACTCGGCCGGCATCATCATCGACGCCATCCGCGCCGCCAAGATCGCCAAGGACCGCGGCATCGGCGGCCCGATCCTGTCCGCGTCGTCGTACTTCATGAAGTCCCCGCCCGAGCAGTACGCCGACGACATCTGCCGCGACCTCGTCGAAAAATTCATCCGCGGCGAGGTCGAGCGCTGATCGATAAGTTGTAGGCATGCGGCTCCACGTGGGATGTGCCCAATGGACACATCCCGCGTGGGCGCAGCCTGCGCGGGAGAAGTTGCGGGCGTATGCGTCGTGGTGCAACGCGGTCGAGAGCAACACGACGTTCTACGGCACGCCGTCGCGGGCGGCGGTTGCGAACTGGGCGGCGCAGACGCCGCCGGACTTCCGGTTCGTGGTGAAGTTGCCGCAGGTGATCACGCACGAGCGTCGGCTCACGAACATCGACGCCGAACTGCGAGCGTTCCTGAGTGCGATCGAGCCGCTCGGGCCGCGCAACCACGCGGTCTGGATCCAGTTGCCGGCCGCGTTCTCCCCCACTGACCTGGGTACTCTCGCCGCATTCCTCCACGCGGCGCCGCGTGAACACCGGTACGCCGTCGAGGTCCGGCATCCCGCCTTCTTCGACGACCCCCGCGCGGCTTCGAACCTCGAACGGGTGCTGGCGCGGTCGACCGCGGAGTGGATCCCCTTCGACACCGGGACGTTGTTCGCGTCCCGCCCGACCAGCCTCGCCGAGCGCGACGCGTGGATGAAGAAGCCGCGGGTCGCACGCCGGACCCGCGCGCTCACCGGTCACCCGATCGTCCGCTACATCGGCCGGGATTCGGTGGCCGAGACCGTCGACGGCTGGGCGTACCTCGTCGACCTCGTCGTCACCTGGCTGTCCGAAGGCCGCTCCCCGACGATCTTCCTGCACACCCCGGACAACGTCGACGCCCTCGACCTCGCCCGCCGCTTCCATGCGACCGTCGCCTCGGCCGTCCCGACCCTGCCTTTGCTCCCGGAGCCCGTCGAAGCCGAGCCGCCGACTCTCTTCTAGTTATCCACAGGTTCCGAAGTCCTCCGTGAAACGGCGCCCGATCTCCGTATGTTCTCCGCCGACTTCACGACTCGGGAGGACAACTCATGGAGCACTCGACCGGTACGACGCCCCGCTCGACCCACGCCGAGCGCCAGGCACGCGCCGCCTGGCTCATCACCGAGCTCGGCCGCCTCGCGGCCCAGGCCGACGACCCGCAGGACCAAGCCCGGTACCGCCGGACAGCTGACTCCCTGCTCCGGCTCGCGACTGCTCAGCGCTCGTGACCACCGCAGTACTGACGCCGACCTCGTTCGAGGAGCTGCTCGCCGTCAGCGGCGAGACCGCCCGCGACCTGGCCGGCGCCGACCAGACCGCGTGGAACGGTCACATCGTCGAATCCACCAGCGCCATGCTCGGCCTGGCGCATTGGGACGGGACGCTGTACCTCGACCGCGAAGCCATCGTCGACCCACTCCGCGACCTGTACGAGCACGCGGGCGAACGACGTCCGACCCGGACGCTCGTCGGCTACCGCGAATCCCTGGCCACCCTGCTCCACGAGCATGCGCATTTCCTGGGCCCCGACGACGCAACGCAGGAGGCGGCGCGCGAAGCCTTCGTCCTCCCCGGGAGTCGGCAACTCGAGGAGGGCGTCACCGAGGCCTGGGCCCAGGACCACCTCGACGACTACATCCACCGCCTGGGCATCGACAAAGTTGCCCCCGGCATCAATTCGGTGAGCTTCAGCGGCTACTACCCCGCGTTCGTCCCCGCCGTCCGCCGCCTGGCCGCCGACCTGGAGGCCCGCAACTCCCTCCCACCCGGCCAAGTCCTACAAGACCTCAACCGCCTGACCGCCGCCGGCCAACTCCCGTACCTGGTCGACCTCGCCACCAACCTCCATCACCTGGAGCCCTTCGAGGCCGACACCCGCCTCCGCCTGGAGTCAATCCTCCGCTCCGGCCTCGCCCACCTCGACACCTACGAACTAGCCCCACCCGGCCAAGCCGCCCGCCACTCCCTAGCCACCGCGAACCAAATCCTCGCCCACCTCCACCACGAAACCCACACCCCCGACCCCATCCACCCAGTCCCACCCAAATCACGAACCCGCACGCCGGCCGCCAAACCCACCCCCACGCGCCCACCCACACCCGCACTCACATCCGCACCGGCCCTCGCACTCACTCCCGCCCCCGCACTCACACCCGCCCTCGCACTCACACTCACACCGGCCCCGGCACCCGCACCAGCACCCACAGCGACAGCCGCAGCCAGCCAGGCACCCACACCCACGCCCGCATCCACAGCCGCACTCGAGCAGGCACGCGCACCCCACCAGACGGCCCTGTCGGGCATCGCACCCCCAGCCCCCGGATACGCCGCGGCCAACCATGCATCCTCGACCCGTCCCACACGCCCCCACCCCACCTACACCCGCTCCCCTCAGCCCCGCACCCCGTCGAACGCCGTCCCCGCCAGGAGCCGCCAGTAGCCAAGCTTCAACTCAAGCCCACGCACACACATCCACACCGGCCACATCCGCACCGGCCGCGCCGACCCCACACACGCTGCATCGCCCCGCCAGCACGACAGCCATACACGCCAACACACACGCCTTCCACCACCACCGCGACCGACCCCAGGGGCAGTCACACCCGCTCGTGGCGTAGGTCCCCCGCCGACCCGATAATGAGAACGGTGTCATCGCCCAACGCAAGTCGTACAAGCTCCCGACGATCCCGAAGCAGCGTCGCCGAGAAGACTGACCAGTCGTCGCTGAGCAGAGGGTGATCACCAGGCAGCACCGGCGAAGTCGCGTCCTTCCAACGGGTTTCGGCGAGCATCTCCCAGAGAAGATCGGCAGTCCGATGCCGTTCCTCCTGGACTGCTCGCCACCGGTGGCTCGGGGCGTTGGCCCACCGCCAGTTCAGCCGGACACCGCCGTACCTGAGCCAGTTCTGCTACAGAGCAAGATCACGGCAGCTGTCGTAAACCCGCGTCAACTCAGCCAGCGAACCCGGACCGCTCGAAACCCGCCCGGACAAGCTCGCCCGTTCCGTCACCAGCGGATACAACCCGAGAGCGAGGTGATACAAGAGCTCCGCAACCGAGTCCCCGCCGAGGAATCCAAGCCGACGGCGTCGTTGGAGCCTGCGCCGGTTCGCAGGTACCTGACACCAGTCACGGATGCGCAACCCGTGCTCGATGCGCGCATCCAACTCCGCCGCCCGCCCTCGCCGCCAACGCTCGACGACGCGCGGCTCGCTGAGCAGTTGTGTGGTGAGCTGCTGGAGTTCGCGGTCCACCCGGACCACCCAGGCGAAGACGTCTCCACAATTCAGGCACTCGTAGTGCGGCTTGGTCGCCAACGTCGCGGAGGTGGCGGAGCTGTGACTGTCGGCCAGAAGAGCACGGCAAGCGCGACAGTGCAGCAGGCCTACCCCGGTCGACGTGAGCCTCGGCAAAGGCTCCTTCGGGAGTGTCGACAGGCCCCGCCGCGCCTCGATCAGGGCGTCGGAAACCTCGTCGACAGTCAGCTGCGTTCCCATCACATCTCTCACGCTACGAGCGCCTCATCGGCAGAATCCCCCTTGGCATACTCCTGACACAGCGCCCGTACGGCGGGCTGCGAACGCGATGCCACCCACAACAAACATCAATTCGCGACACCAGATAATGAGGCATGGACTACGCGGCGTACGACGCTGAGGAGCAGCGGCTGGTCGAGGCCGTGATGGCCAAGGAGATCTCCGAGGAGAAGTTGGCGAGCGAGGTCGAGCGGCTCCAGAGCCTGATCCCGACGGTCGAACCGTCGGCGGATCGGGAACGAGCCGAGCGGAGTCTCGCCTCACTGGAATCGGTGCTGAACTACAAGGTCCCTCCGATGTCGGACGAGATGGCGGCGGCGATCCGGGTCCAGGCGCGAGCCCTCGGCTCCGCGGGCAGCCCGGCAGAACGCATCGAACTCCTGCAGGCCGCCATCTCCGAGATCGGCCGGATCGCCAAGACCGCGAGCGGTGTCGAGGCGACCCGGATCCGCCAACTCGGCGAGCCGCTCGCGATGGACATCGAAGGGCTCCGCTTCAACAACCCCGAGCTCCGGGAAACCCCGGGCAACCCCGAGTAGCAAGGATCCAGACCTCGGTGGTCACGAGCTTCGCCGAACTGATGGAGGTCCAGGCCGACATCGCGGTGGCGACCCTGGGTGCGCACCATTCGGCGTGGAACAAGCGCTACGAAGTACTCCCGCGCGACGACGGCCGAGTCTCCAGGGTGACGTGGGACGGCACGATCCAGTACACCCCAGAGGACGTCGTCGATCCCCTGCAGGAGATGTTCGACCGCGCCTATCTGCAGCACGACGCCGAGACACTGGCCAGGTTCCGCGAAGCCGTCCGCACCGTGCTGCACGAGAACATCCACCTGCTGTCCGGACCGGGTACGTCGTTGGCGTTTCCACTCGACGACTTCGAGGGCCGAGCCCACAAGATCTTCGAGGAGGCAGTCACCGAACGAGCGACACAGAACGAGATCGGCAACTACATCGACAGGCTCGGTCTCGAGCAGATCGCCCCCGGCATCAGCCGTGCGCCGGCTTCGCACGTCTATGCGGCGTACGTCCGTGCTGTCGATGTCTTCAGTGAGACGGTCGGCGCGGACGTCGGCCTGGACTCCGCCGAGGTCATCCGCCGGATGGCGGTGGTGAACAGCGCGGAGAAGTACCGGGTCGCGGCGGAACTGCTGTACACAAAGCATCTGAGGCACCTGGTTCCGGAGACGGCGAAGGCAGACGCGATCAACCGCATCGCCACGGCCATGCATGCACCGTTCGCCGCGATCCACGGCTACAACGGGGGCGATCCGTCCGACGTTCGGTTGGCAGGTCTGGCGGGCCGCAGCGCCTACCAGAAAGCAGACGAGCAGATCCGGTCGATCGCCGAACACTGGTCCGAAAACCAGGACCTGCGCCAAGCACTCGACGCCGGCCTGGGCGCAACCACCCCACTCCACAAGCCACACCAAACAAAAACCACAGACGACCCGCGCGCCGAGGCCGGAGACTCACCCCAGACCCCAACCTGGAACGCCAAACGCCCCGAGACCAGACAGCCACCGCCCGGCAGATCACCCCACGACTGACAACACCAAGTGTGGCGGTGGATGTAGGTGCCGGCGTGGGTCGGGGTGCTGTGGCCGGTGCCGTGGCCGGTGCCGTGGCCCGTGCTGTGGCCCGTGCCGTGGCGCGTGCCGTGGCCCGTGCCGTGACGGGTGCTGCGGGCGGCGGGAGCTGCGGGCGGTGGGTGATGGTGTGGGTCGGGGTGGTGGTGGGTGCTGCGGTGGGTGCTGCGGGTGGTGGGCGTGGGTGGTGGGCGTGGGTGCTGGTGGGCGTGGGCGGTGGGCGTGGGTGCGGGTGGTGGGTGCTGTGGTGGGCATGGTGGGGTGTGGGGTGGTGGGTTGGGTTGATGAGAGTGGAGGTTGGTTGTGGAGTTTGTTGGTGAGGGTGCGGGGATTGCGGCGGGGTTGGTGGAGTTGCGGCGGGTGTTGCATCGGGAGCCTGAGGTGGGGTTGGTGCTGCCTCGGACTCAAGGGGTTGTGATGGATGCGTTGGCGGGGTTGCCGCTTGAGATCAGCACCGGCAAGGAGGTGACTTCGGTGGTGGCCGTGCTGAGGGGTGCGGCGCCGGGGCCTACGGTGTTGCTGCGCGGGGATATGGACGCGCTGCCGGTGGTTGAGGAAACCGGGCTCGAGTATGCGGCTACGAATGGGAACATGCATGCCTGCGGCCACGATCTCCACACCGCGGGGCTTGTCGGGGCCGCGCAGTTGCTGAGTGCGCATCGGGACGAGCTGCACGGGAACGTGATCTTCATGTTCCAGCCCGGCGAGGAAGGGCTCGGCGGTGCCGGGTACATGCTTCGCGAAGGTCTGCTGGACGCCGCCGGTGAGCGGCCGATCGCGGCGTACGCGCTGCATGTCTGGGCGCAGGCGGCGAAGGGGACGTTCCAGCTGCGGCAGGGCACGATCATGGCGAGCTCGAACCAGCTGCACATCACCGTTCACGGCAAGGGCGGGCACGGGTCGATGCCCGCGACAACGGTCGACCCGGTGCCGGTGGTCGCGGAGATCGTGCTCGCGTTGCAGGCGTATACGACGCGGCGAGTCGACGTGTTCGATCCGGTGGTGATCACCGTGACGCAACTCGCGGCCGGCGTCGCGATCAACGTCATCCCGAACACCGCCCGCCTCGGCGCGACGGTACGGACCCTGTCGGACGCGATGCTGGAGCAGTTGACGCGTGAGCTGCCGGCGCTGGCGGCGCGGATCGCGGCGGCTCACGGATGTACCGTCGACGCGCGGCTGGATCCGCAGTACCCGGTGACGGTGAACGATGCGGGGCGTACGGCGGAAGCGGGCGAGGTGCTCACCGGGTTGTTCGGCGCGGAGCGGGTGCAGCCGCTGGCGAACCCGCTGATGGGCGCCGAGGACTTCTCGATGGTGCTGCGCGAGGTTCCCGGCACGTTCGCGATGGTCGGCGCGCGCCCCGACGACGTACCCGCGGCGAACCCACCGTCGAACCATTCCAGCATCGTCCGCTTCGACGACGCAGTACTTCCCGACAACGCAGCCGCCCTCGCCCAACTAGCCGCACACCACCTAACTCCCGCCTGACCCCAGAGTCAGGTGGGTGTTGGCCAGGTGGGTGTTGATTCGGTTCAGGAGGTTGAAGAGTTGGGTGCGTTCTGCGGGGGTGAGGGGGGCTGTCAGGTGGGTGTTGACGGTGGCTAGGACTTCGTCCAGTTCCTCCAGGCGGTGGTGGCCGGAGGGGGTGATGGTGATGGTGTTGCGGCGTTTGTCGGCGGGGTCGGGGGTACGGCGGATCCAGCCGGCGTCGGCGAGTTCGTTGAGGACTGCGACCAGGTCGCTCTTGTAGACGCGCGCCCGGCCGGCGACGGCCGCCTGGCTTGCGGGGCCGAATTCGGCCAGGGCGGCCAGTACGACGAAGTGGTCCTTGTGGGCACCCACGGCGCGGAGTGCTTCGGTGGAGACGCGCTGGGTCTGGGCGGCGGTCATGCCCAGGAGGCGGGACAACTGCGCCTTCAGACGTTGCGGCGTCTCGTCGCCGTGGTCGAAGCGCAGTTCGTCGTTCATGGGGGCAGCATACGCCGCTTGCGTTAGTCGGACTAACGGTCTATCTTCATTGGTATCGCCAACGTTAGTCAGACTAACTATTCACTCAGGAGCACCTCATGCCCGATCTGCGAGAACTCATCGACCGCGCCGAACTGGCCGACCTGGTCGCCCGCCACAGCCTGTGGATCGACGAGCAGCGGTACGACGAGAGCGACCAGCTCTTCACCGAGGACGTCGTCGTCGAGTCGCGCCGAGGTACGGCGCAGGGCATCGACGCGCTCGTCGCGCTGGTGCGCAAGGGCCACGACACCTATGCCCGCACCATCCACAACAAGTCCAACCTGGTGATCGAGGTCGACGGCGACACCGCCACCGTGCGGGCCCACGACGTGGCCGTGTTCGTGATCGACGACAAGTCGGAGGCGATCGCGGCGGCCATCCATCGGTACGGCGCACGGCGGACGGCGCAGGGCTGGCGGTTCGACCGGCTCGAGATCACCCCGGTCGCGCTGACCGCGGACCTGGAGCGGGCGCTCTAACTGGCGCCGCAGTACGGCCTGTGGCTGATCGATCCGCCAGCGGCTGGTCAGCCACACTGCTTACGGCTGCAAAAGACTCCGGGGCCGTCGGTCTCGGTGGGATCGACGGCCCCGGAGTGGCTGGTAGGTCAGCCGGCGGTGACGCGGACGGAGTACGCGCCGCGGCTGCCGTACGTCGAATAGCCGGTGTTCAGCGGATCGCCGTACCCGGTGTTGTCGACGCGGAGGTAGTAGCGGCCCGCCGTGACCTGACGGATGAGGCTCGCGCTGAGGCCGGTCGGCGTGGCGGAGTTGGTCTGCCCGGCGGCCGGGTCGGCGGTGGCGACGACGGTGCCCGCCGAGTTCAGCAGCTGGAGCTTGATGTCCAGGTTGGCGCCGCTCGGGGCCGCGGATGCCGCGAAGGTGAACGTGCCCGCGGCGAGGTCGATCCGGAACACGTCGACATCGGAGTCACTCGCGTAGACACCGTTCACGCTCGTGCCCAGCGTGAGCGCAGTGGCGCTCGAGGTCGCGTTGCCGTGGTCGTCAGCACGCAGTGCCAGCCCGTTCTGGCCGCCGACCACGAAGTCGTCCTCCTTGTTGCTGGCGTTCGCGTACTCGCCCTTGCTCCACTGGCTGATCGCCTTCGAGTACCCGACGCCCATGATCGGGGCCCACGCGCCGTGGCCGGCGTAGTACCCGACGGACGAGGTCCCGTCGTGCGAGAGGCCGATGTTGTGGCCGGCCTCGTGCGACGCGGCCTCGGCGATGTTCTTCGCGCCGGTGCCGACGCCCTTCGTGAACACCAGCGCCGGCTGGTAGTACGCGTGCCGGCTCGTGCTGTCGTACACGCCGACGTACGCGACGCCGCCGCAGCCACAACCGGACTGGTACCAAGTGGTCGGGTCGATCAGCACCCGCGTGCCGTACTGCTGGTCCGTCGAACCGGACCGGTCGATCGCGGCCGCGGCCGGCTCCTGCGTGGTCACGTCCACGTCGAACGCCGCGTAGTCCTCCGCGACCCGGGCCCAGACATCGCGTACGACGTCCTGCTCGGCGGTGCTCCAGTTGCTGGTGTTCCCGTCGGTGTCGTACGGCGTGACGTTGACGGTGGCGGGCTTGCCGTTCGCGTTCCACGCCGTACCGGTGATGGTGTGGCCGGTGAAGTCGAGGTAGATGACCCGGTTCGAGCCGGGCTTGCTGTGCAGCTCGAACGCGGGGCCGGTCGCGGCGGCGACCGCGGTCTTCGCCCAGCGCGGGGACGCGGCGGCGCCGGCCTTCTGCTCGGCGGCGGTGGCGACCGGCTCGCGGTAGAACAGCCGGCCGCCCTGGTCCAGCCAGGCGGTCTTGTCGGTGGCCAGGATCTCCCGGAGGTGATCGGTGGGCAGCTGGTTCTGCTCGGCGACCTCCGCGAGCCGGGACTGGACGCGGCCGAGCGCGGCCTTGCCCTGCAGCTCCTGGCCGCCGAGCAGCTGGCCGATCGGAGCGGGCTGGCGGGCGTCGGCCTGGTTGCCGGCCAGCGTGTTCGCGACGGCCAGGCTGCCGAAGGCGAACGCGCCGGCGGCGGCGAGAGCACCGACGCGGCGGGCGTCAGGGCGGGTTCGGGGACGGGTGGACGGGCGGGGGCGGGATGGCATGGGGCGGAACTCCTCGGGAACCTACGGCGGGCCTCACTTGACAAACTCACGAGCGGTGTACGCGAAGGTACTGTGCGTAGCCTGCCCGAAGGTCCCCTCCGCTGTATAGATTCGGATCGGGATTTAACACCGACTTGGGAGGGTCCGATGCGGTTCGTGATGGTGTTCAAGGCGAGTGCGGAGTCCGAGGCCGGGCAGCCGCCGTCCGAGGAGGGCCTGACCGCGATGGGCCTGGTGATGTCCGAGATGGCGGAGAAGGGTGTGCTCCTCGCGGGCGACGGGCTGCTGCCGAGCTCGCACGGGTTCCGGCTGCAGCTCGACGAGGGGAAGCGCCGCGTGGTGGACGGGCCGTTCGCCGAGACCAAGGAGCTGATCGCCGGGTTCTGCCTGATCGAGGTCGCGTCCCGCGAGGAGGCGATGGAGTGGGGCTGGCGGTGTCTCGCGGCGGACGCGCGCACCGGGGGCGATCCCGAGACGTCCGGGCTGCTGGAGATCCGGCCGGTCGCGACGGCCGAGTTCTTCGGGGAGAACTACACGCCGGAGGCGCAGGACCGGAACGACCACACGTTCCAGAAGGCCGCGGAGAACCTTCAGAAGAGCAGCACCTGACGGATCGACGTACCGGCGGCGAGTTCGTCGAAGGCTTCGTTGAGGTCGTCGAGGCCGACGGTCGCGGTCAGCAGGCGGTCCACCGGCAGGCGGCCGGCTTGGTAGAGGGCGACGTACTGCGGGATGTCGCGGGACGGGACCGACGAGCCGAGGTAGGAGCCTTTCACCGTGCGTTCCTCGGCGACGAGGCTGACGGCGGGGACGGTGAAGGACTGCGACGGGTGCGGTAGGCCGACGGTGACCGTGGTGCCGCCGCGGCGGGTGGCGGCGTACGCCTGCTCGAGGACCTTCGCGCTGCCGACGGTTTCGAAGGTGTACTCCGCCCCGCCTGCTGTCGCGTCCCGTACCTGGTCGACGGCGTCCTCGTCGCGCGCGTCGACCACGGCTGTCGCGCCCAGCGAGCGGGCGAGGGCGAGCTTCGACGGTACGACGTCCACGGCGACGATCGGGTGGGCGCCGGCGAGGACGGCGCCGAGCAGGGCCGAGAGGCCGACGCCGCCCAGGCCGAAGACGGCTGCGCTGCGGCCGGCGCGGAGCTGGGCTGTGTTGACGACGGCGCCGACGCCGGTCAGTACTGCGCAGCCGAACAGCGCGGCGATCTCGGGTGGGAGGGACGGGTCGATCTTCACAGCCGAATGCGCCGAGATGACAGCATGATCCACAAACCCCGAAACACCCAGATGATGGTGCACTTCGCCAAGCCCGAGAGTCAGACGGCGGTGGCCTGACAGGAGGGTGCCGGCGGCGTTGGCGGCGGCGCCTGGCTCGCACAACGCAGCCCGGCCACCCGCGCACGGACCGCAGGTGCCGCAGGCGGGGACGAAGGCGCAGGCGATGGTGTCGCCGGGGGTGAAGTTCGGGGACTCCGAGTGGACGACCTCGCCGGTGGCTTCGTGGCCGAGGAGCATGGGCATGACTCTCGGGCGGGAACCGTCGATGACGGACAGGTCCGAGTGGCACAGGCCGGCGGCGCGGATCCGGATCAGCAACTCCCCCGGACCTGGCGGCGCCAGTTCCAGCTCCTCCACCCGCAGCGGGCGCGACTCGGCGTACGGCGCCGGCAGGCCCATCTCCCGCAGTACGGCGCCCCGCACGATCACGGCGTGATCCCTTCGAGCGCCGCCCGGATCCGGTCCGGCACCGGGACCGGCCGCCGGTCACCCCGCCCGACGAACACGTGCACGAACCGCCCGGTCGCGGCCGGCTGGTCCGAATCCTGCCGGAACAAGGCGATCTCGTACCGCACGCTGGAGTTGCCCAGTTGCCCGCACCGCAACCCGGCGTCCACGACGCCGGGGAACTCGAGCGGCTGCTTGAACGTGCACTGCGACTCCACGCACAACCCGATCACGTCGCCGCGGTGGATGTCGAGTCCACCCGACCGGATCAGGAAGTCGTTGATCACCGTGTCGAAGAAGCTGTAGTACTCGACGTTGTTGACGTGACCGTAGACGTCGTTGTCCTTCCACCGCAGCGTGATCGCCAGGTGGTGCGGGTAGGCGCCACGGTCCATCGCGCGCTACGGCTTACGGCCGACGCCCACCCACAGGCTGCACATGATGTCGGTGAACTCACCCTTCTCGACGAGCCGCTCGGTCTCCTCGTCCGGGTACCACCGGAACGGCGAGACGACGCCGGGCTCGACGAGCTCGGTGCCCTCGAAGAACTTGGTGACCTCTTCCTTGCTGCGGACCTGCGCCTCGCCACCGTCGGCCTTGTAGACGACCATCGCCCGCTCCCACAGGTCCGGCGCGAAGTCCGGAGTGCAGTGCGAGAAGATCAGCAGCGAGCCCGACGCCAGCGGCTCGAGCAGCTGACGGACCAGGTCGTACGGCTTCAGGTAGTCCGGGAGATAGTGGAAGACGCCGACGATGCTGAGCGCGACCGGCTTGCTGAAGTCCAGCAGCTCCTTGACCTCGTCGGACTGCAGGATCGCCTGCGGGTCGGTGACGTCGGCCTCGAGGTACGCCGTCTTGCCTTCCGGCTTGCTCACCAGCAGCGCGCGCGAGTGCGCGAGCACGATCGGGTCGTTGTCGGCGTACACCACGTGCGCCGACGGGACGATCTCCTGGACGACCTCGTGCAGGTTCGGGCTGGTCGGGATCCCGGTCCCGATGTCGAGGAACTGGGTGATGCCCTGCTCCGCGGCGTACCGAGCGGCGCGGTGCATCCACATCCGGTTCGACAAGGCGGCGGTGCGGAAGCCCGGGAACGCCTGCAACAGGTGCTCGGCGGCCTGGCGGTCGATGGCGAAGTTGTCCTTGCCGCCCAAGAAGTAGTCGTACACCCGAGCGCCGTGCGGCCGGTCGAGCTTCAGCTGCTCGTACATTCCGGGGTCGACGTCGGCGTCCTGCGAATCAGCCATGAAAATCCTATCCGCGCTGCGGTTCCGGACCGAGGAACCATCGTAACCGGTACACAACGGACCGTGACACCGGCAGCACGACACTATCGCTTCTGGGCGCCGCTGCCACCAGCTCCGGCGCGTCCCCGGATCGCCTTTACAGAGGATTGAATTGACGTGTCAGGACTGTAGAGCCGGTCAGTCCTGCCACAGGCCGACGCGGTTGCCGTCCGGGTCCAGGACGACCGCCATCCGGCCGAGGCCCGGCACCGTCCACGGCGGGGTGGCGACCTTCGCGCCGAGCGCTGTCGCCCGGACGAGCATCAGGTCGACGTCCGGCACGGAGAAGTACGTCGTGATGCCCGGCGGCCGGGTCTCGTCGGCGGAGCCGATCCCGCCCGGCAGCGTGCCGGGGCCTGGCTCGACGAGTGCGTAGTCGAGCGCCTCGATGGTGCGCAGGCGCCAGCCGAACAACTCGGCGTAGAAGGCTCGGGACGCCGGAGCGTCGTTAGCAGTGATGTCGACCCAGGCTGGGTGCTTCTCGTTCATGACCGGTACGTCGGAGCACTCCGGGCGTTCTCGACAGGTGTGGCGGTTCTGTGGCGGTTACAGTGCAGGCGTGCGGTTCATCCGGGATCTGTGGACGCTGCTTCAGCGGCGCGATTTCCGGCGGCTGTTCGCGGTGCGGCTGACGTCGCAGTGCGGTGACGGTGTCTTCCAGGTCGCGTTGGCGTCGTACGTGCTGTTCTCGCCGGAGCGGGCGCCGGACGCCGCCGCGATCGCGGGGCTGTTCGCGGTGTCGTTGCTGCCGTACTCGATCCTCGGCCCGTTCACCGGCGTACTCCTCGACCGCTGGTCGCGCCGCCAGATCCTCTTCGGCGCGAACCTGACCCGCGCCGCGTTCGTGATCGGCGTCGGCGCGATCGTCGCGGCCGGCAACGCAGGCGTACCGTTCTACCTCGCCGTGCTCCTCACCCTCGGCGTGAACCGCTTCCTGCTTTCCGGCCTCTCCGCGGGTCTCCCGCACGTGGTCGAGAGCGACGAACTGGTGATGGCAAACGCGGTCACCCCGACGAGCGGTACGGCGTTCTTCCTGGTCGGCGGCGGGATCGGCGCCGGGGTGAAGCTGCTCCTCGACTCGGACCTCGCCGTCCTGGGGCTGACCGTCGTGATCTACACCGCCGCGGCGCTGCTCGCCCTGCGCCTGCGCCGGGACCAGCTCGGGCCGGACCTGAACGGCGACGAGCCCGGCCTCCTCGACGCACTGCGCAGCATCGCGACCGGGCTGGTCGACGGCGGCCGGCACCTGCGCGAACGCAGGCAGGCCGCCTACGGTCTCGCCGCGATCGGCTCGCTGCGGTTCTTCTTCGGGCTGATGACGGTCGCGATGATCCTGCTGTACCGCAACTACTTCTACGGTCCCGGTCAGCTGGATCAAGCGTTCGGTGCACTCGCGATCGCCACCGGCGCGGTCGGGGCGGGCCTGTTCGTCGCCGCGCTCGTGACGCCGTGGGGGACCCGCGTGCTGTCGCTGCGGCGCTGGATCACCTGGTTGTTCGTCGGCGCGGCGGTGGTCAGCGCCGTACCGATCGGGTTCTACACGCAGCCCGCGCTGGTGGCCGGCGGGTTCCTCACCGGGTTCTGCGCGCAGGGCGTCAAGATCAGCGTCGACACCCTCGTGCAGACGGGTGTCGACGACGTGTACCGCGGCCGGGTGTTCTCGCTGTACGACATGATCTTCAACGTCGGGCAGGTCTCCGCGGCCGCACTCGGCGCGGCGATCCTGCCCGACAACGGGAAGTCCTACCCGGTGCTCGCGCTGATCGTGGCGGGTTTCGCGATCACCGCCCTGGTCTACTCACGTGCCGCGCAACGCGGTGATCGGCTGGATGGCGGACGCCTTCCAGGCGGGGTACGTACCGGCGACCAGGCCGATGAACGCACCCAGCAGGGGTGACCCGAACGCGAGCCGGTTGTCGAGGATCGGGGTCCAGTCGCGGACCCACGACACGCTGACGGTGAGGATGACGCCGACCGCCGTACCGAGCAGGCCGCCGAGGAAGCCGACGATCACGCTCTCGACCAGGAACTGCACGGCGATGTGTCTTCGGGCCGCGCCGAGGGCCCGGCGCAGGCCGATCTCCGAGACGCGTTCCAGGACCGACAGCAGCGTCACGTTGGCGATCCCGAGACCGCCGACCAGCAATGCGACCGCGCCGAGGAGCAGGAACAGCGCGTTCAGGTCGGACTCGACTCCCTTGCGTACAGCGCCCTGCTTGGGCGGGGCGTCGACGTTCAGGGTGCTCGGGTTGTTCGGCTCGATCGCGACCGGTGCCTGCTCGGCGATCAGTTGCGCCGCGCCGACCGCCGTACGGATCTCGACCGCGTCCGGCGACTCCAGGTCGTAGGCCTGGCGCGCCGTGCCGTTCGGCATGATCACCGCGTCGTTCAGTTCGGCGCGGCCGGTGACCGAGTCGAGGATGCCGATCACGGTGTACGGCTCGTCGCCGATGAACACGGCCGGCTGCGAGTCGACCCGGTTGATGCCGAGGCGCTCCGCGGCATGCTTGCCGAGCACAACGACCTTGTCCGCGCGCTGGTCGTGGCCGTCGTCGAAGTACCGCCCGGTCTTGAGCACCGCGCGGACCGCGTCCCAGAGTCCGGCCGAGCCGGCCAGCACCTGCAGTGCCTTCCCCGAGCCGCCGTCGAGGCCGGTGACATTCTGTACGAGGTCGTCGCCGATCTCCAGACTGCTGACCGTTCCGGCCGCTTCCACACCGTTCAACCGCTTGATGCGGTCAGGCGCGTCCCACGGCAGCTGGGTCGCCGCCTCCCCTTCCTGTCCACCCTTGTCGCCCGGCTGCACGACTACTCGAGTAGCCGCGGCCAGGTCGAACCGCTGCGTGATCTGCCCGGCGGCGGTCTGCCCCAACCCGACCGTCCCCACCAACGCGGCGACACCGAGCACGGTGCCGAGCGTGGTGAGGATCAGCCGGGTCGGTCGCGCGGCGACGCCGGCCAGCGCCTCGTCCAGCAGATCGCGTACTGCGGGACGAGAGCGCAGCCGGCGTCGCCGCTTGGTGGACGGCCCGCCGGTCGGGTCCGGGGGGCCTGCTTGGGTCACCACTGGAGGGTTCCGTCGACGATGCGGACCTGGCGCTGCGCGCGCCGGCTGACGTAGTCGTCGTGGGTGATGACGGCCAGCGTCATGCCGCCGGCGTGCAGTTCGTCGAACACTTGCAGGATCGCCTCCGCGTTCGCGCTGTCCAGGTTGCCGGTCGGCTCGTCCGCGAGCAGCAGGCTCGGCTCGGCGACGAGCGCCCGCGCGATCGCCACCCGCTGCCGTTCACCACCGGAGAGCGTGGTCGGCGCGAACTCCATCCGGTGCGCCAGCCCGACACGTTCCAGCGCGACCCGGGCGCGCGCCATCCGCTGCCGCCGCGGCACCCCGACGTACACCATCGACAGCGCGACGTTCTCCAGGACGGTCCGGTGGTCGAGCAGGTGGAACGACTGGAACACGAACCCGATCCGCTCCCCGCGCAGTACGGCGCGCCGCCGCTCGCGCAGGCTCATCGTGTCCACGCCGTCGAGCCGGTACACGCCGCCCGTGGGGTTGTCCAACAACCCGAGCAGATGCAGCAACGTCGACTTCCCGGACCCGGACGGCCCGACGATCGACAGGTACTCCCCCTGCCCGATGGTCAGGTCGACACCCTTGATCGCCTGCACCTCGGGCGGTCCGGGGAAGAAGCGCCGGACGCCGATCATCTCGACGACCGGTGCCGGCAACGCGACCGCGGTACTCATCGCCCCACCACCACCTGGTCGCCCTCGGACAGCTTGGCGTCGCCCTTCGGCGTCACCTGCGCGAACCCGTCCGCCGACAGCCCGACCGTGACCGGGACCAGCTCGACTTTCCCGTTCCGCAGTACCTCGACACGCGACGCGCCGTCCGACCCGGACGACAGGGCCGCCACCGGTACGGCGAGAACCTTGCCGCTGGTGCTCTTCACCGGGATCGTCACCCGGACGTTCGCGTCCCGCAGCAGCGCGAGCTGGCTCGCGGTCAACGCATTCGGCGCGACGACCACGTCGTACTGGTTCCCGTTCTTCGTCACTCGCCGGACCTTGCCCGCGACCGACACGCTTTCGCCGAGGTCGAGGGTCGCCGCCATCCCGGCCTTCAGCCGCTGCGCGGTCTCCGCGTCGACCTTGACCGTGACGACCAGCGACGCACCGCTCGCCGACATCACCACACCGTTGACCGTGCCGCCGCGCTCCACCTTCACGTCGTCGACGCGACGCGGCAGCGTCTTCACGTAGACCACCTCGGACACCGGCAACGGCGTACCGGCCTTGAACTCGGCCTCGTTCTGCGCCTCGCGGGCGTCAGCGAGGTTCTCCTCGGCGTCGTCGACGGCGCCCTGCTGCACGGAGGTGTCCTTCGCCTTCGCGTCCTTGGCGGCCTTCAGCTGTGACTGCGCCTGACGGAGCTGCTTCTTCGCGGCGTCGACCTGCTTCTTCGCCTGGTCGACCGCCTGCGTGAACTGCTCGTCCGCGACCGGAGCGTCGTACCCGGCGCCCTCGTACAACTCCTCCACCGCGGCCGACGTGTCGAGCGTGTACTCGTCGTCGACGGTCCCGGGGTCGTATCCGAGCCGCTCGAGCGTCTGCTCCAGCTGCAGTACGTCCGGCCCCTTGCTCCCCGGCGACAGCGTGCGGTACATCGGCAGCACACCGGCCAGCCCGATCACCGGACGGCCCGTGATCTCCAGCAGCGCCTTGCCCTCGGTGAGCGTCGAGCCCACCGCCGGCACCTTCCCGGTCACGATCGGCGCGGTCCTGATCCCGCTGGTCTCGACCCGGATGTTCACCGCGCCGTCGAACGACGCGTCACCCCGGCCGACCACCTTGCTGGACAACGCCTTCCGCGCCACCGGAACGGTGATCTGGGAGGCCTTGGGCGGCGCGGTCTTCGCTGCCGCGTCCTCCGGCGAGGTGATCCGGCTGCCCGCGGCGACCCCGATCCCGAGCGAGACGGCGGCGACCGTGGACACCCCGACCAGCACCCGGCGGCGGGACTTGGGCGAAGCGCTCACCGGTTCGCCGTCTCGTCGCGGTACGCCTCGAGCTCGGCCTTGTGCTGCTCGACGAACTCCTTCTCGGCCTCGTACTGCACCTTCTTGTACGCCTCGTCGTACCCCTTCGCCTTGCACTTCCGGTCGGCGACCGCGAGGTCGATCTCGGACTTGCGCAGCTCGGACAGCTTCGCCGCGTCGACCTTGTCGAACGACGGCGGGCCGGTCACGGTCTTGGCCGGGCCGCCGGTGCCCGGCTGCTGGGTCCCGGTCAACTCGTCGAGCTTCTTCTGGATCTTCTCCCGCGGGTCGTCGACCTTCTTGAACCCGGCGTGCCCCGCGTCCGCCATGCAGTCGGTCCAGGCGGTGAGCGCGTCCACCACGCGCTGGTCGGACTCGATCCGCTTCTGCAGCGCCTGGATGTCCTTGAACAGGCTCTCGAACTTCTTGAAGTCGAGCTTCTGTTCCGCGCCGTACACCTCCTTGGCCGCCTTGCCCCGGCAGCCGAGATCCATTTCGCCGCTGCTCTTCGGCCCCTCGCCCTCGCCCTGGATCACGACCGCCCCGTTGCCGTTCGCGTTCGGGCCGTTGAGCGCCTTGTCGTAGGCCTTCTGCGCGGTCGGCGACAGCGCGGCGCGGATCTTGCTGTTCGGGTTCGAGTCGTCGTTCGGGCCGGCCTTGGACCAGTCGATCGTGCTGATCCCGTACCCGTACTGCTCGGCGAACTTGTCCGGCGGCAGGTTGAACGCGTCGGTGAACTTGTCCTTCGCGTTCTGCTCCGGCGGTACGGCGACGTACTCGAAGCCGGCCGCCTTCATGCAGGCCGCGGTGGCGTCCTCGACCTTCCGCTGCTTGGCCAGCTCCTCCTCGGTGGGCTGCTGCGGGCCGCCGGCCCGCATCGCGACCCGGAAACCGCCGCCACCGGCCGAGCTGACGAACCCGTCGCCCATGTACTCCGCGAGCGGACTCTTGTCGCCGTTCTGGTCTCCGGACGCGACCGGGGCCTTGTCGTTCCCACAGGCAGCCAGCGCCAGGACCGCCATCACCGCGAGTGCTGTTCTCTTCATGGTGCTGGAGCGTGCCGTCCGGGCCGTCAAGAACCTGTGAAGGACCGATTTGCACCCGATGCTCTCAGCCGATCTTCACAGGATTCTCATCTCTTTCGGCGACATTGAGGACTATGCCAGCGCGGATCCTGGTCGCCGAAGACGACCTCAAGCAGGCGGAGCTGATCCGGCGGTACCTCGAACGGGAAGGCCACCTGACCGTCGTCGTGCACGACGGGCGGGAGGCGATCGACGAGGCCCGCCGGCGCAGCCCGGACCTGCTGGTGCTCGACGTGATGATGCCGAAGGTCGACGGCCTGGACGTCTGTAGGGTGCTGCGGGCCGACTCCTCGAACGGTGCCGACGTGCCGATCATCATGCTGACGGCCCGCTCCACCGAGGACGACCTGCTGCTCGGCCTCGATCTGGGCGCCGACGACTACCTCACCAAGCCCTACAACCCGCGGGAGCTGGTGGCCCGGGTCCGGACGGTACTGCGGCGCACCCGGAGCCGGGCCGAGGGCGAGGTGTACCGGGTGGGCGACCTGGAGATCGACCCGGGCCGGCACGAGGTGCGGCTGGCCGGGAAGCTGATCGAGCTGACGCCCGCCGAGTTCAAGATCCTCGCCTGCCTGGCGGCCTCGCCGGGGCGGGCGTTCTCACGGCAGCAGCTGCTCGAGCACGCGTTCGGCTTCGACCACTACGTGTTCGACCGGACCGTCGACGTACACGTGATGAACCTGCGGAAGAAGATCGAGCCGTCACCCGGCGCGCCGACGTACCTGAAAACCGTGTACGGCGTGGGGTACAAGCTGGTGGAGGCGACCCATGCGTCGTAGCGTGCTGGTCCGGTTCCTCGGGTTGTCGCTCGCGGTCGCGCTCGGCGCGGTGATCGCCACCGCGGTGATCGCGACGTACAGCACGTCGGAGAAGCTGCAGGGCGAGATCGACGCGAACACCGGCCAGTTGCAGGTCGACGGCGAGATCTACGGCGAGCTGACGAAGTACGCCGCCGATCACCCGACCTGGTCGGGGGTGGACAGGCTGGTGAACGACCTCGCCGACCGGCTCGGCCGCCGGGTCGCGGTCACCGCCGAGAACGGCGCCGTGATCGCGGACTCCGCCCGGATGCTCGGCGCCGCACCGGAACTCCCGTCGGTGCCGGCGGCAACCATCGACGCGCGCAGTGAGGGCGTGCCGAAGATGGTCGGCATGACGGCGGTGTTCTCGGCCCGGAAGACCGTCAGCTCCGGCGGGTTCGTCTCGACCGCCGCGGTGGCGCCGCCGTTCGTGGTCTACCCGCAGTGGGGCATCACCGACGAGGAACGGCGGGAGCGCGAGAAGCTGGCCGACCAGGCGGTCGCGTGCTACGCCGCGAAGGGCAAGACCGCGAGCGTCAAGCAGTCCGCCGGGAGCACGCCGCAAGTGATGGTCGAGGCCGCGGAGTCACCGACCGGTGTGCAACTACTGGAGAAGTCCGGGCAGCAGGCCAACGACGAGTGCATGCCGCCAGGGCTGAACGCGCCGAGCGCGAAGGCCAAGCTCGTCAACGAGGACGAGATCCAGCGGGCGGCGCGCTGCCTCGACGCGGCGGGGCTCACCTACACGATCAACGACTTCGACGGCCTGAAGACGATCGAGCCGAAGGTCAAGGAGGACTGGAACGACAAGTACGCCGAGTGCGCGAGCAACGCCCGGGTGGCGGCGCTCACGCCGTACGTCGCACCGCCCGCGAAGCTGTACCTCGGGGCGAAGAGCACGTTCAACGTGTTCTCCGGGGAAGGACTGCTGCGGACGGCCGCGACCGCGCTCGGGGTGCTGCTGATCGCGGCGCTGGTGATGTTCTTCGCCGGGCGCCGGCTGGTCCGGCCGATCGTGGCGCTGACCGGTGCCGCGCAGCGGATGCGGAACGGCGACCATGCGGCGCGGGTGCCGGTGAGCGGGAAGGACGAGGTGGCGCGGCTCGGGCACGCGTTCAACGACATGGCCGAGTCGATCCAGCGGCACGACTTCCAGCGCAAGGCGATGGTCAGCGACGTCGCCCACGAACTGCGGACGCCGCTGGCGAACATCAAGGGTTATCTGGTCGCGTCCGAGGACGGCGTGGTGCCGCTCGACGCCGAACTGGTGAGCTCGCTGCTGGAGGAGACCGGGTTGCTCGAGCACCTGGTCGCCGACCTGCAGGACCTGGCGCTCGCGGACGCCGGGATGCTGCGGCTGCATCCGGCTCCCCGGGACCTCTCCGAGCTGGCGCAGCAGGTGGTGTCGGCGCATCGCCCGGCTGCGGAGAAAGCTGGTGTCACGCTCACGTCGACAGCCACTGAGCCCGCGCCGGCCGTCGTCGACAGCGCCCGGATCCGGCAGGCCCTCGGGAACCTGGTGTCGAACGCGATCCGCTACACGCCACCGGGTGGTCGGGTACTGGTCGGCGTACGGGCTGTGGACAACGGCTACAACCTGACCGTCACCGACAACGGCACGGGGATCGCGGCCGAGCATCTGCCGCACCTGTTCGACCGCTTCTACCGCGCTGACGGATCGCGGACGCGCAGTACCGGAGGCAGCGGGCTGGGCCTCGCCATCACGAAGCACCTCGCCGAAGCCCACCAGGGCCGGATCTCCGTCACGAGCCGGCCCGGATCCGGCTCCACCTTCACCCTCTGGATCCCAGCTGGCTAACCTCAACCTGTGAAGGCGAAAGTGGCGGACGTGCACGCGATCGCGTCGGGGATGCCGCACGTCACCAAGTGGGAACGCGACGACGGGACCGACCGGCCGGTGTACCAGGTCGGCGGGAAGTCGTTCGTGTTCTTCCGGACGCCGCGCCCCGACGCGGTCGATCCGGTCAGCGGCGAGAAGTACGACGACGTGATCATGATCTGGGTCGAGTCCGAGGAGGAGAAGCTCGCGCTGGTCTCCGACGAGTCGAACCCGTTCTTCACCACACCGCACTTCGACGGCCACCCGTCGGTCCTCGTCCGCGCGAGCCGGCTCGGCGAACTGTCCCGGCAGGAGCTCACCGAGATCATCCAGGACGCCTGGCTCTCCCGAGCCTCCAACCGGCGGGCCACCACCTGGCTCAAAGCCCACCGCTTGAACTGACCCGGCTGCCACACTGACCCTGTGAGCTCACCGCCGCCCGGGCCGGACTACACCTGGCAACCGCAACCGGGCAACTACCAGTCGGCGCCGACGTACGGGCAACCGCCGCGGAAGAGCCGCGCCGGGTTGATCATCGCGCTGATCGTCGTGTTCGCGCTGGTGGCCCTCGGCGCGATCGGCGTCCTCGCCGTCCGCCTCGTGAACGACCGCCGTACGTCGGACCCCGAGCCCGGGAGCGCCGCCGTACCACCGCAGACCACAACCACCCGCCCGACCGCGGCCCGACCGACCAGCGCGCGTCCGACCACTCCACGTCCAGTCAGCCCGCGCACGACCACGGCGACCGGAGCGGCAGCAGCTGCCGTGCTCGGTCAGCGGTTCGTGACGCAGCTCAACGCGAACAACCCGACTGCCGCGGCCGCCCTCGCCTGCGAGAGCTCCCGGCAACTGATCCCGACCCTGATGCGCACGTTCCTGGCACCACCCACCAAGCTCAGCGCCGGTCGAGTCATCGGCCGGGAGCCCACGTTCGTCGTACCGCTGACCGGCTCCACCAAGGGCTCGACGATCACCGGAGTCGTGGTGGTCCACCAGATTCCACCGGAACCGCTCTGCGTCCGCGCCTTCCAGGTCAGCCCTCAGTAGGACGGGCGAGCGAGCGGGCGGTCTCCACGAGATCGGTGCCGGTGGGGAGGGTGGCGATGATCGGGGTGTCCAGGCCGTTGGCCACGTAGCGGTCGATGTGGGCGCGGCATTCGTCCGGGGTGCCGTGGACGATCAGGTCGTCGACGAGGTCGACGGGTACGGCGGCCATCGCGGCGTTGCGGTCGCCGGCGGCCCACGCGTCGCGCATCGGTTTCATCGACTCGGCGCGGCCCAGCCAGTCGTGGAAGGCGGCATACCCGGGCACGGTCAGGTACGTCGCGATCAGGAAGCGGCCGATGTTCCGCGCCATCTCCGCGTCCTCGGTGACGCACACGAAGATCCGCGCGGCCAGCTCCTTGTCCGGACCGAGCTCGGCGCGCACCCGGAGTACGTCGTCCGCGGACAACCAGTTGGTGATCGCGCCGTCCGCCTCCCGCGCCGCGAGCCGCAGCATCTGTGGCCGCAGCGCCGCGAGCATAATCGCGGGCGGTACGTCGGGCGCCTTCTCCAGCCGGAAGCGGCGGATCGTGAAGCTGTCGAACTCCCCGTCCACCTTCTCCCCCGCGAACGCCTGCCGCAGGAACCGCAGCACATCCCGGGTCCGCGCGAGCGGCGGGTCGTACGCGATCCCGTTCCACCCGGTCACGATCGTCTCCGACGACGCTCCGATCCCGAGTACGAACCGCCCCGGCGCGAGGTCCGCGAGCGCCGCCGCACTCATCGCGAGCGCGGCCGGTCCGCGCGTGTGCACCGGTACGACCGCCGTACCGAGCCGCAACCGCGCATCCCACTCGGACGCGAGCACCAGCGGCGTGAACGCGTCCGCCCCCGCCACCTCCGCCGACCACAGATCGGTGTAGCCGAGGTCGGCGAGCTCCTTGACGAGCGACCGGTGGTCCCGCAGCGGCACCCCGGTCAGCGGGACCGTCAGACCCCAGCGCATTCAGATCATCCTCTTCAGCAACGGCAGCGGCGCCACTCGCATCACCTGTGCGAGCGGCCACCACGGCCGCGCTGGCACGTACGCCTTCGCCTTCTCCGCCTCGATCGCGGCGACCATCGCGCGAACACCCGGCTCGGTGTCGACGATGAACGGCGTGTGTTTCACCCGCTCGTTCAGCTCCGACCGGATGTACCCGGGGTAGATCGTGCTCACCCTGATCGGCTTGCCCAGCAGCTCCAGCCGCAGTCCCTCCCCGAGCGAGGCGAGCCCGGCCTTCGTGGCGGCGTACGTCGTCACCGTCTTCGGGAAGCCGCGGAGCGCGGAGATCGACGCGATCAGCACCAGATGGCCGGCGTTCCGCGCCCGGAACAGCTCGAGCGCCGCCTCGGCCTGCGCGAGCGCGCCGACGAAGTTCGTGAGCGCGGTCTCGCGGTTGGCGTCGAACCGCCCGGTGCCGAGCGGCGCGCCCTTGCCGAGGCCGGCGTTCACGACGACGCGGTCCAGCGGCAGTTCGGCGTCGATCGCCCGGAACACCTCGAAGACCCGCTCGTGATCGTTCACATCCAGGCTGTGGATAACCACCTTGACCTGTGGATAACTCTGGGCGAGCTCGGCTTGCAGCGCCTCGAGGCGGTCGGTACGGCGAGCGGTCAGCGCCAGGTCGTGGCCCTTCGCCGCGAACTGCCGGGCCATCTCGGCACCGAGGCCGGAGCTGGCGCCGGTGATCAGGATGTTCCGTCGCATCGGGAGTCCTTATCTGTACGTGAGCAGGTCGGCACCGAGGTGGACGTGCTCGTTGTAGCTCACCACGGTCAGCCCGCCGCGCCCCGACACGACCTTGGTGATCGCGGTGTTGATCGTCACCGGGTTCAGCTTCGTCCACAGCCCGTCGCCGCCGGACAGCAGCCGGCTCGTCACGGCCGCGATCGGACCGCCGGAGGTGAAGACGAGCGCGGTCTCACCCTTCCCGAGCTGCCCGGCGGTCCGTCGTACCGCTGACTCCGACCGCTCGCAGAACGCCGCGAACGACTCGGTGTACCCGTCACCGCCGTCGACCCACCGCTGCGTCGCCGCGCTGAACATCTCCTGGAACGCACGCTTCGGACTGCCCCGGCGCGCGAGATCGGCCACCATCACCGCGTGCCGCTTGTACGCCGGTTTGTGCGCGACGATCACCTCCTGGTGATCGAATTCGTCGTACCCCGGATCCACCTCGGCGGTGAACCCGGCGAGCGACGCGGTCTGCTGATGGCGCCGCATCGAGCCGGACAGCACGATCGTCGGCTGCACGTCCTTCAGCGTCTGGCCGAGCTGCGCCGCCTGCTGCTCGCCAAGTGCTGACAGCTTGTCGTAGTCGCGCGCGCCGAACGACGCCTGCGCGTGGCGGATCAGGTAGATGACGGCCACTCAGGCCTGCCGGATGATCCTGCGGCAGCGCCGCTCGAGCAGGTTGACCGGGAGCCAGAAGTTCTTGAACCGCGGGTTCCGGGTCTGCTTGTGGTGGTAGCGGTAGTAGATCTGCTGCGCGATCACCGCCAGCCGGAACAGCCCGAACACCTCGTAGAACGCCCAGTTGTCCACCGCGAGCCCGGACTGCTTCACGTAGTACTCGACGATCTCCGCGCGCGTGAGCATCCCGGGCACGTCGGACGGCTGCAGGCGGAACCGGCGGAACGCCCAGTCGTCGTCGGCCTGCACCCAGTACGCGAGCGCGCTGCCGAGGTCCATCAACGGATCGCCGAGCGTGGCGAGCTCCCAGTCGAGGACGCCGACCACGCGCAGCGGATCGTCCGGCGCCAGTACGACGTTGTCGAGCCGGAAGTCGTTGTGGATGACGCAGGTGCGGACGTCGGGCGGCTGGTTCGCGGCGAGCCACGCCATCACCCGCTCGTAGCTGGGCACGTTCCAGGTCTTGGCCTTGCGGTAGCGCTCGGACCAGCCGGTGACCTGCCGCTCGACGTACCCGGCACCGCGGCCGAGGTCCGCGAGGCCGGCCGCCTCGGGATCGACGGCGTGCAGTTCGGTCAGCGTGTCGATCAACGTGAAGCCGAGCTGCCGGGTCTGCTCCGGGGTGAGGTCGACCCCGAGCCGGTGGTGGCCGGGGATGGTGCCGGCGACCCGCTCCATCACATAGAACTCGGAGCCGATCACCGTCTCGTCGTTGCAGTGGGCAACCATCTCGGGGACGTAGCGGAAGACCGGTTTCAGCGCCCGCTGGATCCGGAACTCCCGGCCCATGTCGTGCGCGCCCTTCGCCTTCGTGCCCTTCGGCGGACGGCGCAAAATGAAGTCGTGGTCCGGATAGCTCAGCAAATACGTCAGGTTCGACGCCCCACCAGAGAACTGCTTCACCTCCGGGAGGCCGTCCGGTACGGCGGTCCGCTGCCGCAGCCAGGCGTCGACCGCCGGTACGTCGAACGCGTCCTCGGCGCGGACCGGCCGGGCGCCGCTCACCGTCCGTCCGGCGTCTCTGCGCGTTGGTGGGCGCGGTCGGCGATCCTGCGCATCTGGCGGTCGTACAGCGGTCGCGCGACGCGCTTCGTCCAGTAGGCGGCCCGCGCCGGCCGGTCCGGGATGATCAGGTGCTGCTTCTTGTTGATCCCGGCAACGACCGCGGCCGCGATCTCGTCCGCGGACCGTGGCGACTTCTCGATCAGCTGCCGCGCGGTCGTCGCCATCGCGCTGTCGGCACCGCGGATCGAGTCGGCGAGATTGGTCCGGAAGAACGAGGGGCAGACCACCGATACGGTCACGCCGTACGGGCCGAGCTCGTGAGCGAGTGTCTCGGACAGCGCCACGACGCCGGCCTTCACCGTGTTGTACGAGCTCATCATCGGCGGATGCACCAGCCCGGCCGCCGAGGCGGTGTTCACGATGTACCCGGACCGCTGCCGCTTGAACAGCGGCACGAACGCGCGACACCCGCGGACCACGCCCATCAGGTTGATGTCGACGACCCGGTCCCACTCGTCGAGCGTCTCGACCTCGATCCGGCCGCCGGTCGCGACGCCCGCGTTGTTCACCAGGATGTCCAGGCCGCCCCAGTTCTCCTCGCACCACGCGACCGCCGCGTCCCACTCCTCCGGGCTGCGCACGTCGAGCTTGCGATACGCCGTACCGCCGCTGCCGTCCTCGTACACGTCGGTGCCGAGCACCTGGTGGCCGTCGGCAACGAACCGGGCGACCAGCGCCGCACCCAGACCGCTCGCCGCACCGGTGACGAGGACACGACTCACTTGGCCTCCTGAGCAGCCGCGAGATAGGACGCGAGCTCGATCCTCGCGATCACCCCACGATGCACCTCGTCGGGCCCGTCGGCCAGTCGCAACGCGCGGGCACTCGTCCACGCGGCCGCGAGCGGGAAGTCGTCGGACAGCCCGCCGCCGCCGTGCAGCTGGATCGCCATGTCGATCACGTCCTGCGCCATCCGCGGTACGGCGACCTTGATCTGGCTGACCTCGCTCAACGCACCGACGAGCCCCTGGGTGTCCAGCAGGTACGCCGTCTGCAGCACCAGCAACCGCGCCTGGTTGATCGCGATCCGCGCGTCCGCGATCCGCTCCCGGTTCCCGCCCAGGTTGACCAGCGGCTTGCCGAACGCGGTCCGGCTGGTACCGCGCCGCAGCGCGAGCTCGAGCGCCTTCTCCGCGAGACCGACCAGCCGCATGCAGTGGTGCACGCGTCCCGGCCCGAGCCGGCCCTGGGCGATCTCGAACGCCTTGCCCGGTCCGACCAGGATGTTCGCGGCCGGCACGCGGACGTTCGTGAACGAGACCTCGCCGTGGCCGTGCGGTTCGTCGTACCTGCTCATCGCCGGCAGCAGCCGCTCGACCTTCACGCCCGGGGTGTCGCGCGGGACGAGGACCATGGTGTGCCGCTCGTACCGATGGGCCTCCGGTTCGGTAAGGCCCATGAAGATCAGCAGTTCGCAGTCCGGGTGGCCGACGCCGGTGCTCCACCACTTGCGGCCGTTCAGCACGACCTCGTCGCCGTCGAGGACCGCGGTGGCGCGCATGTTCGTGGCGTCCGAGGACGCGACCTCCGGCTCGGTCATGCAGAACGCGGACCGGATCGTTCCGTCCAGCAACGGTTCCAGCCAGCGCTTCTTCTGCTCGTCGTTGCCGTAGCGGAGCAGCACTTCCATGTTGCCGGTGTCCGGGGCGTTGCAGTTGAAGACGTACGGCGCGATGAACGAGCGGCCGGTCAGTTCCGCGATCGGCGCGTAGTCGAGGTTGCTGAGCCCCTCGCCGTACTGCTCGTTGCCGGGCTCCGCGGGCGGGAGGAACAGGTTCCACAGGCCTGCTTCGCGGGCCTTCGCCTGCAGGTCCTTGATCAGCGGTTGCGGCTGCCACGGGTCACCGGCGGTGCGGATCGCCTCGTGCAGCTCTGCTTCGACCGGCTCGATCTCGGTGCGCAGGAAGGCGTCCACCCGCGCGACCAGCTGCTGAGCCCGGGCCGAAGGTTCGAACCCCATCAAGACTCCTCTCGCTCGCCTTGACCGTAACTCAGCTTCTAAGCAATGCTCAATGGCATGGATCACCGACTGACAGCGGACGACCGCAAGAAGCAACTGGTCCGCATCGGTCTGATGATGCTGCGCGACAAGCCGATCCACGAGCTGTCGATCGACGCGATCGCGAGCGAGGCGGGGATCTCGCGCGGTCTGCTGTTCCACTACTTCCCGAGCAAGCGCGACTACTACGTCGCCGTCATCTCCGCGGCCGGCCGCCGGCTGCTCCGGGTCACCAAGCCGGACGACGCGCTCGCGCCGGACCAGCAGTTGCGCGAGATGCTGGTCCAGTTCGTCGCGTTCATCGCGCGCCGGCGTACGGCGTACATCTCGTTCGTCCGCGGCGCGGCGGGTGGGGACGACTTCGCCGTCAAGGTGTACGACGAGACCCGCGCCCGGCTGACCGAACGCGTCCTCAGCTACATCGGAGCCCCCGAGGTCGCCGACGAGCCCGCGTCACGCGAGTACCTCCGCATCCACGCATGGCTCTCCTACACCGAAGACCTCGCCATCGAATGGTCCGCCCTCCCCGAAGCCGACCGGCCGTACACGCCGGACACCCTCGTGGATCACGTCATCGAGGCCCTCCAGCTCCTTCGCAAGCTGTAGCCGCTCAGCGCTCGTCGCCGGACCAGTTCCGGTTGAACCCGCCGAGGTGCGGGTGGTACATCTCGCTGCCGTCGTGCTGGGTGAACTCGACCTTCAGCCACAGCGCGTCGAGCTCGAACGTCTCGACGCACGCGTCGATCAGCGCTTGCGCCAGCCGGGCCCTGGTCTCGGTCGGGCGCCCGGCCCGGATGTCGCACATGATCAGGCCGGACGGCGTCGGCGGCCCCGATTCGTGGCACCGCCAGACGGCTCCGTTTCCGAGGGCGTGGACGGACACCGTGAGCAGATCCATGCCGACCTGCATGATCTCCCCGTAGATGCGTCCGATGCGTTCCGCGAACGCACGTTTCGTCGCTTCGTCCGCGGTCAGCGGCAGGTCGACCTGGATCGAGGGCATGTCGTTCCTCTCGTCGTGTCAGCGGGTTTCGAGTTGCCGGGCGACAGCGAAGAGCAGCCCCTCCCGGCCTGGTGCGGTGACGAGCTGTACGCCGACCGGCAACCCGTCGAGGCGGCTCACCGGAACGCTGAGCGCGGGTGATCCGGTCAGGTTCCACGGGCTGGTCAGGGACAGCAGCGCAGCCCGGACCTCCAGGTCCGCGCCCGCCACCGGGACGCTTCGCTCGCCCACGACCGGCGCGACGATCGGTGCGGTCGGCAGCGCGAGGACGTCGTACGCCGACAAGAGCTCGTCGACCAGGACCCGGAACTCGCGCCGTGCCGCGTCCGCCGCGGCGTAGTCCCGATCCGTGACTCGCCGGCCCTTCCGGAGCCGGGCGAGGACCTCCGGGTCGATGAGGCCGGCGTCCGCTTCGAGGTGTTTCTCGTGCACGCGGAACGCCTCGCGGGACTGCAGCGTCGAGAAGATCTCGAACAGGCTCTCGGTCCGCTCCCACTTCGGGAAATCATCGACGACTTCGACGGCGAAGCCGGTGCGCAGTACGGCGTGCCGCGCCAGTCCCACGACCTTCGCATCGGCCACGGCGACGGACTCGGGCCGAAGCCACCCGACGGCGACGTCGTCACCCGGCACCGGTTCGACCGGAGAATCGCCGAGAGCCTGGTAGCCGAGGAGCGCGTCGCCGGTCGTCGCGGTGAGCAGCCCGACGTGATCCAGGGTCGGAGCCAAGGGATACACCCCCGCGCCGGGGATCGCGTCGTACGCCGGCTTGAATCCGACGACACCGCACAACGCGGCCGGTACGCGGACCGATCCGGCCGTGTCGGTGCCCAGCGCGATGGGCACGATGCCGGCGGCCACCGCGACGGCGCTGCCGCCACTGCTGCCGCCGGACATCCGGCGCGGATCGGCCGGGTTGCGAGCGGCGCCGTGGACGGATCGATCACCCGTGGCGCCGTACGCGAATTCGTGCAGTGTCGTCTTGCCGATGATCACGGCGCCCGCGGCGCGCAGCCGCCGGACGACCTCGGCGTCCTCGGTCGCGGTCGCGCCGAAGGAGGTGGCCGAGCCGCAACTGGTGGGCAGGCCCGCGATGTCGATCAGGTCCTTCACCGCCACCGGGATGCCGTGCAGTGGACCGAGGTCGACGCCCGCCGCAAGCTGTTCGTCCGCGTTCCGGGCCGCGGCGCGGGCGTCCTCGTCGTCGATCAGGGCGAACGCGTTGAGGGTCGGGTTCAACTCGTGGGCGCGGCGCAACGCGGCGTCGACGATCTCGGTCGCGGTGAGCTCCCGGCGGCGCAGCGCTCGGGCGAGTTCAGCAACAGTCATGAGGTGAATCCAGGGACGAGTCGGAGCGCCGGCACGACGAGCGCCGTACACACGCTCATCGATGCGACGTTGCCGACGAACGGATGGAAGGTCTTCGGCAGCCGCGCCGAGATCGCGGCCGCCACCGGCGGGGCGATCAGCGCACCGAGCAATGCACCGGCCAGGACTGACTCGACGGTCCCGCCGAAAGCGAGGACCGTCGCCGGCGCCACCGAGACGACCGGCACGAACGTCGGGTAGAACCCGTGCCGCTGCCAGCGCCTCCGCCAGACCAGGACGCCGGCGAGCGCGGTGATCACCTGACTCGCCAGGACCGCGGCGAACAGGCCGGAGCCGTACGCCGTACTGGACGAGCTGATCGCGTGCGCGACGACGGCCCCGGCGAGGAGCGTCGCACTGGCCCATTCGTTGCCGAAGAACTGTGCTTCGGAGAAGTCCGCCAGGGCTCGACGCGGTACCCACAGCAGCGAGTTCTCGGGACCTGCCGGCGGAACCTGCTGCTGTTGTGCACGCCAGGCACCTGCCGGCGGCATCCAGCGGAGCCGACTGCAGATCCAGAACGCCACCGCCGCGCCGAGCCACATGCCTGTCGTCGCGCCGACCACCGGCGGAAGCGCCAGCGGCCGGCAGAGGTACTCGACCGCGAGGATCGAGGCAGGTGGAGTCAGGAGGGCTCCGAGGACGGCCGCCGATGCCGCGATCCGCAGGCCCGGACCGTAGAGGACGACCACTGCCGGAGCCACGGAGACCAGTGGCACGAAGAGCGGCTGCCAACTCCCTGGCACCAGGGTCCAGCCCCAGATGACGTTGCCCAGCATCAGGCTCGCCAGTGCGCTGCCGGCCGCCCACGGCCACAGGCCGGATCCGCAGGCCTGGACGAACCCTTGGCACCGCCAGGACATCCGGTGCGCGACGTGCGCGGCCAAGCCGCCGATCAGCAGCAGCGCCCCGGCCGGGGCAACGGCGTAGTACTGCGGTTCGCTGATGGAGCCGACCAGCCAGGACACGAACCGCGCCGGCTCGGTGTAGTCGCCGTCCCAGGACCCGCTGCCGTGGACCAGACGCGCGAACGTCCATCCGGCGAGCGCAACCAGCGCGACGAAGATCAGGCCGGCGCCGGCCGCGGCCCGCCTGGAGCCGGTGAAACCGGTCGTACCTCGGACCGTCGTCACGAGGTCACCTCGGGAGCGGAGCGCGGTCGCCGTACCCCAGCATCTGGTCGTACAGATCGGTCCGCCGGTCGCGGTGCAGATCGTTGAGCTGGTTCCAGATCGGCGCCGTCCGGGCAGCGGTCAGGTCGACGTCCGCGACGATGATCGTGTCCTCGTCCGGGCCGGCGATCCGGTCGATCGGCCACCCGTTCGTCCCGGCGATCAGCGAGTTGCCCATGAAGCCGGCGCCGCGCTCCTGACCGATCCGGTCCGCGGTCGCGATGAAGACGTTGTTGGCGTGCGCCGCCGTCATCGTCAGGTACGCGGCCATGCAGACACCGCTCGCGTCGTACAGCGGCGGAGGGGTCCACACCCAGCCGGTGGGGACGCAGATGATGTCGGCACCCAGCTGGGCCACGATCCGCGCGGTCTCGGGGAACCAGATGTCCCAGCACACCAGCAGCCCGATCCGGCCGATCTTCGTGTCGTACACCGAGAATCCTTCGTTGCCCGGCGTGAACCAGAGCTTCTCGGTGTTCCACAGGTGCGTCTTGCGGTACCGCCCGATGTAGCCCTCGGGCCCGACCAGTACGGCGGTGTCGTACAGCGTCACGCCGTCGCGTTCGGCGACACAGCCGACGATGTAGACGTTCCGCTCGGCAGCGATCCGCACGAACGACTCCACGGTCGGGCCGTCCGGAACCACCTCCGCGTGGGCGTACGCCTCCGCACGGGTCTCGAACACGTACCCGGTGGTCGCCAGTTCCGGGAGCACGATGAGCCCTGCTCCCGCGTCCGCCGCCGCGATCAGCCGCTGCTCGACCGCCAGCGCGTTCGCCTTCAGGTTCTCGACGCCGACGCGCGGCTCGAACTGCACGACCGCGACCCGCACCGGGCTCACCCGCGTATCCGCCTCTGTCATGACGCTCACCTCTCGTCGAATCTGGTTTCAACTTGAAACCGCTTGAGCGGGAGCGTAGACGAGGCGGTTTATACTTGCAACCACTTGTCGAGAAGTGACCGGGCCCCGAGGAGAGGACACGGATGCCGCAGCGCGTGACACACGAAACAGCGGAGTGCCCGGTCGCGCGGGCGGTGGACGTCATCGGCGACCGGTGGTCGCTGCTCATCGTCCGGGACGCGTTCGACGGCATCACCCGGTTCAGCGAGTTCCAGCGGAACCTGGGCCTGGCGAAGAACATCCTGTCCGCACGGCTGCGCGAACTCGTCGCGCACGGCATCCTCGAGATCGTTCCCGGAGCCGGCGGGAGCGCGTACCACCAGTACGCGCTGACCCCGAAGGGCCGGGACCTCTTCGTGATCCTCGTCAGCCTGCGCCAGTGGGGCGAAGAGCACCTGTTCGAGGAGTCCGAACCGCATTCGGTCCTCCTGGACACCCAGCACAACCGCCCGCTCCGCCGGCTGGAGCCCACCGATGCGACCGGTCGCGTCCTGGACTCCTCGGAGGCCTTCGTCCAGAAGGTCGCCGGCTGACCGGACCCGCGACAAGCCGCGGGGTCTGGAGACAAGGTATTGCTTGTCTCCAGACCCCGGGGCTTATCGCAAGTTGCCGGCCGCTACGGCAGGAGTTCGGGGGTCAGGTCGGGGGTGGGCATGTCGGGGTCGAAGGGGTAGAGGGGGCGGAGTACGCCGTGGTGGCCCAGGCGGAGGAGGTCTTGGTCCACGCCGCCGGGGGTCAGGGCCAGGAGCCAGTCGGCGGCGAGGTTGTAGAGCTCGGGCTCGAGGTAGCCGATCTTGACGATGATCAGGTCGGTGGTGGCGGGGTCGAGGCCGAGGAGGGTGAAGTCGGCCAGGTGGTGGTACGGCTTGCGGCGGGTGGTGAGGATGGAGTGCAGGCCACCTGCCTGTACCACCGCAACGGTGCCGCCGACCGGATCCTCGGCGATGGAGAAGACCGTGCCGGACAGCGCGACCGGACCGGCGGGGCCGGAGTCGACCTTGCCGCCGGCGGTGACCTCGACCGGGTTGCCGATGCCCGCCGCGACACAGGCGGCGACGGCATCCGGATCGGTGATGCTGGCGTGGATCGCGGTGGCCTTGCCCGCGGTCAGCTCCTCGACCTGCAGCAGTTCGCCGAGCGTCCAGGACACGTCGCCCGCACCGCCCGCGGTCGGGTTGTCGCCGGAGTCGCTGATCAGGAACGGCCGCGCGTCACTCGCCAGACCGGCCGCGACGCACTCCGCCAACGTTCCCGTCGGCGCCACGAACTCGAACCCGTCCCGCGCGTCCCAGTACGCCTTCGCCAGCTCGGCGGCCCGCGCCGTGATCAGCTCGGTGTCGTCCCCGGTCACCACCACGGCCGCCCGGCACCGCGGCTCGTCCGCCCACGCGTACCCGACCCACACGGCCGCGTCCAGTACGCCGGGTTCGTCCGCGATCTCGCCCACGCGCCGGTAGATCGACTTCGCCGGCTCGAGCCGCGTCGACGTCTTCTCGCCCGGCAGCAGCACCGGCACCTGGATCCACGCCTTCGCCGGCTTCCCGAGCCCGGACCGCGCGCGCTCGACCAGGTTCCGCAGCGCACGCTCGCGGCTCTCCATCGCGTCCTCGTGCGGCGCCATCCGGTAGCAGGTGATCAGATCGACCGCGGTACCGAGCTCACGCGACACGTTCCCGTGCAGGTCCATCGAGGCCGACACGAGTACGTCGGGACCGAGCACGGCCCGGATCCGCGTGGCCAGGTCGGCCTCCGCGTCCTGCCGTCCGACGACGCTCATCGCGCCGTGGATGTCGAAGAAGAACGCGTCGAGCGGCCCCGCCTCCTCGAGGCGGGTGATGATCTCCGCGGACAACTCGTCGTACACCTCCGGCAGCACAGCACCGCCGGGCAGCGAGCGCGCGTGCAGCAGCGGGACCCACTCGATCCCCTGCGCCCAGTCCTTGCCGAGGAAGTCGTAGCGCTCGAGGATGCGGTCTCCCCGCCGTACGTCGAAATCCGCCAGCCCGGCGCGGTGCGGCGAGAACGTGCTGGACTCGATGGCAATCCCGGCAATGCCGATCCGAAGGTTCATGCCCAAAACTTGCCACAACCGAGCCGTTTCGCGCACGGTCCTCGTTAAAATCTGGACAAACTCGGACCGGTGGAGCCGCGGACCACGAGCTCAGTCGCGAGTTCGACGTGCAGCGCCTCGACCTCATGTCGGTCCAGCAGGCGGATCAGCAGGCTGACGGCCATCCGCCCCATCTCCTGCAACGGCTGCCGGACGGTGGTGAGTTGCGGCGTCGTCGCGCGCGCCAGGTCGATGTCGTCGAACCCGGCGATCGACACGTCACCGGGCACGGACAGCCCGCGATCCGCCGCGGCCTGCAGCGCCCCGATCGCCGCCTTGTCGTTGAACGCGACCAGCGCCGTCGGCCGCGGCTCGAGCTCGAGCAGTTCCGCCGCGGCGCGATAGCCGTGCGTGGTGGTCGGCTGCTCGTGCCGGATCAGCGCCGGGTCGGGAAGGATGCCGACGTCGGCGAGCGCGGCCGCGTGCCCGCTCAGCCGCTCATCCGCGGCCAGCCACTCGCGCGGACCGGCGATCACCCCGATCCGCGTGTGCCCGAGCCCGGTCAGGTACGACGTCAGTTGCCGGGCGCCGGCGTGGTGCGCGGCGGACACGGACGGGATGTCGCGGGGCAGCGCCGTCCGCGGATCCACGACGACGAACGGGAACCGCCGCGAACTCAGCCGGACCAGGTCCGCGCCCGGCTCGGGCGGCAGGATCAGGATCGCGCCGCCGATCTCCCGGCGCGACGCCAGCGACTGCAGCACGGGATCGTGCGCGGCGGCCTCGCCCGCGTTCAGGACGACCTGTCGTCCGTGGCGGTCCAGCGTCTCGGCGATCGACGACACGATCAGCCCGAAGTAGTCGGTGAGCACGTACGGGCAGCGCACGAAGACCGCGCCGTCGACCGGTTTCGCCGTACCGCCGCGAGGCGCCGGCGCGCGCAGTCCGAGCTCGGAGACGGCCTGTTCAACCAGTCGGCGGGTCTCCGGGGCCACGCTCCCCTGCTGGTTCAGCACCCGGGACACGGTCGCGATCGAGACGCCGGTCGCCGCCGCGACGTCCCGAACGGTCGCTCTACCGCGCGGCATTTGTTACATCCCGATGTTTCACGCTCAGCACTCTAGTGCACCGCTCCCAGACCTTGACAGTGCCTGATCGCAGACGTTTCCTGTGGCCGTTTGTTTCATCCCGAGGAGTGCGATGAGAACACCAGCCTTCGGCCTCGCGCTTGCGCTCGCGGCCGCTTCCCTGACCGGGCCCGCGCAGGCCCAGCCCCCGTCCGCCCAGGTCCGCGTCTGGGTCACCACTCCGGACCGTGCCGAGCTGCTTCACGAGCGCTCGCCGGTCAGGTTCCGGGACGGCGCGAGCGACCGCACCACGATCACGGTCGACCCGCGAACGACGTACCAGACCATGGACGGCTTCGGCGCCTCGATCACCGACTCGTCGGCCGCCGTTCTCCACCGGCTCAGTCCGGCGGACCGCGAGCAGACGCTGCGCAAGCTGTTCGACCCGCAGCAGGGCATCGGCGTCAGCTTCCTGCGCCAACCCGTCGGCTCGTCCGACTTCACCGCAGCGACCGAGCACTACACGTACGACGACGTACCGGCCGGGCAGACGGACTTCGGCCTGCGGCACTTCAGCATCGCGCGGGACGAGCCACAAGTGTTGCCGTTGCTCCGCCGCGCCAAGCAGCTCAACCCGCAGCTCAAGGTGATGGCGACGCCGTGGAGCCCGCCCGCCTGGATGAAGACCGGCGACTCGCTCGTCGGCGGCCGACTGAAGGACGACCCCAAGGTGTACGACGCGTACGCGCGCTACCTGGTGAAGTTCGTGGAGGCGTACACGCGGGCCGGCGTACCGATCGACTTCCTGTCGATCCAGAACGAGCCGCAGAACCGCAAGCCGAGCGCGTACCCGGGCACCGACCTGCCGGTGCGCCAGGCGGCAGCGGTCATCACCGCCCTGGGACCGCTGCTGCGGAAGGCCAGTCCGCGCACGAAGATCCTCGGCTACGACCACAACTGGACGACGCATCCCGGCGACGTCGCCTCCACCCCGCCCGGCGAGGACCCGGAGGCCGACTACCCGTACAAGCTCCTCCAGAGCCAGGCGGCCAAGTGGATCGCGGGTACGGCGTACCACTGCTACTCCGGCGACCCGTCGAAGCAGACCGACCTGCAGAAGGCGTTCCCGTCGAAGGGGATCTGGTTCACCGAGTGCTCCGGCTCGCACGGGCCGAACGACACCCCGCCGCAGATCTTCCGCGGCACGCTCACCTGGCACGCCCGCACCCTGATGACGGGTACGACGCGCAACTGGGCGAAGTCGGTCGTCAACTGGAACATCGCCCTCGACTCGACCGGCGGCCCGCACCTCGGCGGCTGCGACACGTGCACCGGCCTGGTCACCCTGCAGCCGGACGGCACGGTCACGACGGATGCGGAGTACTACACGATCGGGCACCTGGCGAAGTTCGTGAAGCCGGGCGCGGTGCGGATCGGGAGTACGTCGTACGGGACGACCGGGTGGAACGGGCAGCTGATGTCCGCCGCGTTCCGCAACCCGGACGGTACGACGGCGCTCGTCGTCCACAACGAGAACGACGACCCGCGGACGTTCGCGGTGGCGGTCGGTGATCGGTCCTTCGAGTACGAACTGCCGGGCGGAGCGGTGGCGACGTACACCTGGGGCCGGATGCCGGTCGACGTACCGCGGGAGCTGACCGCGACGGGCGCGACGGCGAGCGTGAACGGGGCCGGCGCGGGCTGGCTGGTCGACGCGGACGGCTCGACCGTGTGGCAGAGCAAGACCGCGCAGGCGCCGGGGCAGTGGGTGCAGGTGGATCTCGGCAAGGGGCAGGTGTTCCGGCGGGTCGCGCTGGACAGCGGCGGGAACGTCGGTGATCACGCGCACGGTCATGAGGTTGCCGTCAGCAACGATGGCGCTACCTGGCGGACGATCGCGAGCGGCGTGTCGAGCAGCCAGCTCACGACGGTCGACGTACAACCGACGTACGCACGCTATGTCCGCATCACCCAGACCGGGACCGCCGGCAACTGGTGGAGTCTGGCCGATGTGCGGATCTACCGCTGAGCTTCGATCCAGCAGGCGACCGCGGCCGCCTGTTCGTTGGTTGCAGCAATGACCTGGAGACCCACGGGAAGGCCGTCAGCCGGGATCGGGAGGCTGACGGCCGCGTGCCGGGTCAGATTCGCGAGGCGCGTGTTGGTGAGCAGTTGCTTGCGCACCTCGACGTCGGCCGCGCCGATCGGTGGCGCGGTGGTCAGAACTGTTGGTGTGACCACCGCATCCACCTGGCGCAGCACCTCGTCCAGCTCCGCGGTGATCCTCGCAGCGTCCACCCGCGCCCGCTCGTAGTCGGCCGGGCGGACCTGCGAGGCTTCCAGCAGGCGTTGGCGCACGTCGGGCTGGTAGCGGTCCTGGACGCGGCCGCGGTGGTTCGCCACGGCCTCGGGGCCTTGCAGGTTCGCAGCTGTGGAAAAGCTTGTGGACCAATCCGGTAGCCGTACCTCGACCAGGTCGAGCTTCTCCACAGCGGCCGACCACGCAACACCCACCTCCGGCGTGAACTCGAGGTACTCCGGGTTGCTGACGACTCCGAGGCGCGGCGCTGTGGTCAGGGTTGCCGCAGCTGGACCGGCCAGCGCGTCGAGGGCGTACGTCGCATCGGCCGCGGTCCGGGTGAGCACGCCGACGTGGTCCAGGCTCTGCGACAACGGGAACACCCGGTCGGCCGGCAGCGTGCCGTACGACGGCTTGAACCCGACGACCCCGCACAACGCGGCCGGGATCCGCACCGAGCCCGCCGTGTCCGTCCCGATCGCCAACGGCACCACGCCCGCCGCCACTGCGGCCGCCGACCCCGAACTCGATCCGCCGGTCATCCGCGACGGGTCGTGCGGGTTCCGGCACGGGCCGACGCGGTTCGACGTACCGGTGCAGCCGTAGGCGAACTCGTGCGTGTGCGACAGCCCGATCACGATCGCGCCGGCCGCACGCAACCGCCGTACGATCTCCGCGTCCTGGCGGCCGACCTCGTTCATCGCCGCGGACCCGCAGCGGTACGGCAGGCCCTCGACCTCGATGAGCTCCTTCACCAGCACGGGCACGCCGGCGAGCGCGCCCGTCCGGTCGTGCGCCGCGGCCGCCGTACGGGCGCCGTCGACGTCCAGGTGCACGACGGCGTTCAGGTCGGCGATCTCACCCGCGCGCTCGAGTGCGTCCTCGACCAGCCGCACCGGGTCCAGCGTGCCGTTCCGTACGCCGGTCGCGAGCTCCTGCACCGTCCTCACCTGCCCATCAGACCACGGAGAGGAATCGGAAACAGGGGCGTCACGCCGACTTGCTACCGTCCACGGGCATGGTGATCGAGGGAGTGGAACTGCGGCAGGCGCCGCCGACCGACCCTGACGTGCTCGCCCTCACGAGCGCTCAGCAGGCCGAGCTCGCGGCGACGTACGGCGAGGACCAGCCACTCGTCGCGCTGCATCCCGACATCGCGTTCACCGTGCTGGCGCTGGACGGAACGCCGGTCGGCTGCGTCGGCCTCCAGCCGGTCGCGCCGGGGCTCGGCGAGATCAAGCGGATGTACGTCGCCCCGGCCGCCCGCGGCTGGGGCCTGTCGCGCGTCCTGCTCGAAGCGCTCGAGACTCAGGCGAAGTTGGCCGGCCTGACCCGTCTCCGCCTCGAAACCGGCACCCGGCAGGTCGAGGCGATCGCCCTCTACACGAACCACGGCTACCGCCCCACCCCGCCGTACCCGCCGTTCGAGCACGAGGTCGCCTCGCTCTGCTACGCGAAGGACCTCTAAAGGTTCAGCACCAGGTGCTCGCCCTCGCGGTGGAAGCCGAGGTTCTTCAGGTACGGCGTGGAGTCGCGCATCCGGGGCGGCGCGATGACCTGGCGAAAGCCGTGCTCGGTGAACACGTCGCTGCGGCGGTACACGAACTCGCCCGGGGTGAAGTCGCGGTACTTCGGGACCACATAGTCGAGGTCGATCTGCGCGCGCCCGGTGCCGGCGTCGTGGGCGAGGACGACGCCAACGGTGCGGTCGCCGTGCTGGACCAGGAACGCGTACGGGCTCGTGCCGGGCGTGAAGCCGGGGTTGAACCGGCTGATGTCCTTGCGGTGCTGCTCCAGGACGAAGCCGAGGTACGCGTCGGTCTCGTTCACCTGGAGGACCTGGTACTCCGCCTCGTCGTGCCGGTGCCGGAGCAGCCGCCAGAGGTGTACGACGTTGATGACGGCGAGTACCGCGTTCATCCCGACCATCGGCCAGACGCCGACCACCGCGTTGAACCCGACGAGGATCACGCATCCGACCAGGTTCAGGATGCGCAACCGCAGGATCCGGGTCTGCAGCAACGACAGCACGACCAGCGCGGATCCGCCCCACCCGATGATGCTCCATACGTCCACAACGCGAGACTAGGGCCGTGAGCGAATATCTGTTGAACGGCGCACCTCTGGCGGTCGATCCGGGGGTACTGCGCGCGGCGGCGTACGGGCACTTCACGTCGATGCAGGTGCGCGACGGGCTGGTCGACGGGTTGTACCTGCACTTCGAGCGCCTGGATCGCAGTACTCAGGAAGTCTTCGGCCGGCCGCTGCCCGCGGACCGCGTACGCGCCGACCTCCGCGCCGCGCTGGAGCTAGCGGACTCCGGCAACCTCTCGATCCGCGTCAACGTCTTCGCCACCGCCGAGCTCAATCTGCTGGTCCACGTCGGCCCGCCGGCGGCCCCCGGCACCGAGCCGCTCCGCCTGCTCGCGATCCAGCACGAGCGCGCCGTCCCGCACCTCAAACACACCGGCAGCTTCGACCTCACCTACTACAGCCGCCAGGCCCAGCAGTCGGGCTACGACAACGCCGTCTTCCACACCCCCTCCAGCGACATCTCCGAAGCCACCATCTGGAACATCTGCTTCGCCCGCGGCCCGCACATCACCTTCCCGGCGGCCCCAGCCCTGCCCGGAATCCGCCAGCGACTCCTCCAACGCGCCCTGCCCACCTACGACACGACACCAGTCCCCCTGAGCGAGCTGTCGACCTACGACGCCGCCTACCTCACCAACTCCATCGACCCAGCCCTACCCGTCGCGTCGATCACCGCCGGCGAGCACACCATCACCTACACACCCCACGACGAGTCCGCCGCCGTCATCGCCAAGGCCTACGCCACCCAACAGCCACAGCCGATCTAGGAGCGCGCGGACCACCATTCGAGGAGTTTTTCGCGGGCTTGGTCCTCCCCGAGGGGGCCCTCGTCGAGGCGGAGGTTCATGAGGAACTTGTAGGCCTCGCCGACCTCGCGGCCCGGGGGGATGCCGAGGATCTGCATGATCTGGTTGCCGTCGAGGTCGGGGCGGAGGGCGTCGAGTTCCTCCTGCTCCTTGAGGCGGGCGATGCGGGCTTCCAGGTCGTCGTACGCGGCGCGGAGGGCCTCCGCCTTGCGGCGGTTGCGGGTGGTGCAGTCGGCGCGGGTGAGAACGTGCAGGCGTTCCAGCTGGTCGCCGGCGTCGCGGACGTAGCGGCGTACGGCGGAATCGGTCCACTCGCCGTCGCCGTAGCCGTGGAAGCGCAGGTGCAGCTCGATCAGCTTGCTGACCTGGTCGATCTGCTCGTTGCTGAACCGCAGCGCCTTCATCCGCTTCCGGGCCAGCTTCGCGCCGACCACGTCGTGGTGGTGGAAGGTCACCTTCCGCGCACCCTCGAACCTGCGGGTCTTCGGTTTCCCGATGTCGTGGATCAGCGCCGCGAACCGAACGACGAAATCCGGCGTCGGAACAGAGAGACGGGACTCCAGATCGATGGCCTGGTCGAGGACGGTGAGCGAATGCTGGTACACATCCTTGTGCCGCCGGTGCTCGTCCTCGGCGTCGAGGAGCGCCGGCAGTTCGGGCAGCACGTGCTGCGCGAGCCCGGTCGACACCAGCAGGTCGAGCCCGATCCGCGGGTGCCCGGAGCAGATCAGCTTCTCCAGCTCGTCGCGGACCCGCTCGGCGGAGACGATCGTGATCCGCTCGGCCATCGCCGTCATCGCCGCCACCACGGCCGGGTCCGGCGTGAACCCGAGCTGCGCCGCGAACCGCGCCGCCCGCATCATCCGCAGCGGGTCGTCACTGAACGAGTCCTCCGGCGTACCCGGCGTCCGGATCCGGCGGTGCGCGACGTCCTCGATGCCGCCGTACGGATCCACGAACTGCCGCGACGGCAGCCGGACCGCCATCGCGTTCATCGCGAAGTCCCGGCGGGCCAGGTCGCCCTCCAGGCTGTCGCCGTAGGCCACCTCCGGTTTGCGCGAGGTGGGATCGTAGGTCTCCGACCTGTACGTCGTGATCTCCAGGACCCACTCACCCTTGCGACAGCCGATGGTGCCGAACGCCTTGCCGATGTCCCAGACATGGTCCGCCCAGCCGGACACCAGCCGCTCGATCACGTCCGGGTGCGCTGACGTGGTGAAGTCCAGATCCTTGCTCCCCCGGCCGAGCAGAATGTCCCGGACAGGGCCGCCGACCAGCGCGATCTCGTGGCCCGCGGCGGCGAACCGGGCGCCCAGCTCGTCGACGACCGGAGCAAGTTGCAGCAACGCCTGGACCCCCCTCCGTTGGACGGCGGACAACGATCCGGCCGAGGCTGACTGGTCGGCAAATGGTGACACGGGGAACTAGGTTACGGTGACGGCGTGTTCAGACGGCGACTGAGGCTCTCCGCGGTGGCGGGGGCTTGCCTGCTGGTTGCTGCTTCGGCAGCGACTTCGGGCGCTCCGGCCGGTGCGGCGCCGGCCGACGAGCCGACCGTCCAGGTCACCATCGACTCGTTCGGTCCGGTCGCGCCGAAGCCCGGTCAGCCGGTGGTGATCAAGGGCCGGGTGACGAACACCAGTTCGGTGACGTTCAACGACCCGCAGGCGCTCGCCTGTATCGACCGCACCCGGCTGGCCAGCACCGCCGCCCTGGACGCGATCCCCACCGAGCAGAACATCCCGCTGAACGACCGGGACAGCTGCAGCAACCTGACCAACGACGAGCAGACCTTCCAGCCGTTCGACAAGCCGCTGGCACCCAAGGAGACGGTCGCGTTCTCGCTGACGGTGCCGTGGAAGGAATGGCGGATCACCGACCAGACCGGCGTGTACGTCGTCGGCGTCACGTTCCGCGGCCAACCGCCCGAGAACGGACGGATGATGGCCGGCCGCGCCCGGGTGCTGATGCCGGTGCTCGGCAAGCAGCCGCTGACCCGCGCGGTCAACACCGCCCTCGTCATCCCGCTGCGGCACCGTCCGACCCAGCTCGGCGGCCGGAACTTCGCCAACGAGTCACTCGCGCAGGCGCTCGCCCCGACCGGTTCGCTCGGCCGGCTGCTCGCGCTCGGCAAGAAGCACCGCGTCACCTGGCTGGTCGACCCGGCGATGCTGGACGAGATCCGGCAGCTGGCCAAGGGGTACGTGATCCTCGGCCAGAACGGCCAGACCACGCCCGGCACCGGTCAGGCCGTCGCGACCTCGTGGCTGCAGGAGTTCGACGCCGGCCGGACCAGGGGCAACCAGGTCGTCCTGCTGCCGTACGGCGATCCGGACGTGGCCGGCCTGCTGGACGCGGGCGACCCGCTGAAGAAGCTCGTCGCGCAGGCCCGGACGAAGACCGAACGCTCCGGCGGTGAGCTGGCGCCCGGTTTCACCAACGGACTCGCGCTGGAAGGCGGCGCCGCGGCCAGCCGCTACCTGGGCGCCGCGTCCGGAGGCTTCGCCGGCTCCACCCCCAACGACCTGAACCTGGTCACCAGTTCCTCCTGGTCCGCCGCCGACCGCCCGGTGCTGACCAGCACCCCGGTGTACGACGTACTCACCCCGGGAAGCCCCGACCAGTCGGTGCGCACGGTGATCGCGGACTCCTCGCTCACCGCGGGCGGCCCGGACGCCGGCACCGCTGACAACCCGCTCCAGGTCCGGCAGCGGTTCGCCGCCGTGACCGCGCTGATCGCGGCCGCCGGCAAGACGACGGCCTCGGTCGTCGCCCTGCCTCCGCGCGGCTGGGACAGCGACGGCGCCGCGACCACAGCGCTCGCGGCCAGCCTGTCGCTGCCCTGGATCAAGGCCACCGACGTCGCGGCGGTCGTGGCCGCCGCCCCGAGGCCGCAGACCGCCAAGCCGCCCACGGCGCGCAGGACGAACGGCACGCTCACCGAGTCCCAGCTCAACGGCATCAAGCAGCTCGACACCGCGACCACCACCATGCGGAACCTGCTCGTCGACGCGACCCAGCTGCCGGAGGTGATGGCCCAGGCACTGCTCCGGTCAACCTCGGCGGGCTGGGCCGGGTTCCCCGACGAGGCGCGCGCTTTCACCGCGATCGAGCTCGGCTCGGCCAACCAGCAGCTCGGCAAGGTGCGCCTGGTGAACGCCAGCGTGGACCGCGGGCTGCGTAAGGAGATCAAGGTCAACCTGGCCGGCAGCAAGGGCACGTTCCCGCTGACGATCACCAACGACACCGAGTCGTCGGTCCGGGTGGGCATCGTGGTCACGCCCGCGAACCGGTCCGATCTGAAGATCCAGCCGCTGGGGACCGTGGTCCTCGCCCCGGGCCAGAAGTGGACCCCGCGGATCACCGCGAGCGCCGAGCAGAACGGCCTGATCCGCGCCAACGCCCAGGTCACCACCGCCGGCGGCGAGCCGGTCGGCAAGTCGCAGGAGCTGCTGATCCAGGCCAGCCAGTACGGCAGCGTCGGCTGGATCCTGGTCGGCGCCGCCTGCGCCCTGCTGTTCGGTACGTCATTCGTCCGCATCTACCGCCGCGTGCGCATCGAGCGCCGCAACCCCGCCGCCGTCAGCACCGAGACCGCGGATCCCGCCCACGATCGCCCCGAGGCGAACGACGTACCCGAGACCCCGGGACCGTCGCTGAAAGAAGGAGTCGGTTCGAAGGATGGCTGACCGCACCCTGCGCTCCGCGGCGGTGATGGCAGCCGGAACGGTGCTGTCCCGCCTGCTCGGATTCATCCGGATCGCCCTGCTCGCGGCCGCGATCGGTACGGCGCTCCGCGGCGACATCTTCACCGCCGCGAACACCATCCCGAACAGCCTGTACATCCTGCTGGCCGGCGGCGTGTTCAACACTGTGCTGGTCCCGCAGCTGGTGCGCGCGATCAAGAACCACGACGACGGCGGCCAGGACTTCACCAACCGGGTGCTGACCTTCGGGTTCGTCGTCCTCGCCGTCGTCACGGTGGCCTGCGTCCTGCTGGCGCCCGCGATCGCGGAGCTGTACCTGCCGAAGGAGCTGCACGACCCGTCGCGGGTCACCGAGAAGGCGAACATGATCATGTTCGTCCGGCTCTGCCTGCCGCAGATCTTCTTCTACGGCGCGTTCGTCCTGGTCGGCCAGGTGCTGAACGCGCGGCGCCGGTTCGGCCCGATGATGTGGGCGCCGATCGCGAACAACATCGTCGCGTGCGCCTCGATCGTGGTCTTCCTGCTCGTCTACCGGACCGGTGACGACCCGCCGACGTACAGCCACGGCGAGGAGCTGCTGCTCGGACTCGGCCACACGATCGGGATCGCCGTCCAGCTGCTGGTGCTGCTGCCGTACCTGCGGGCGAGCGGTCACACCTACCGTCCGAAGTTCGGGCTCCGCGGCACCGGTCTGGGACACACTGCCCGATTGGGCATCTGGACCGTTCTGTTCGTCGCGGTGAACCAGGTGACGCTGGTCGTGGTCACCCAGCTCGCGATCGCCGGTAGCGCCTCGAGCGACCCCGGCGCGAAGGCGGGCCTCTTCGCGTACAGCACCGCGATGCTGATCATCCTGGTGCCGCACGGCATCGTCACGGTCTCGCTCGCGACCGCGGCGCTGCCGCAGATGTCCGCGCTGGCGGCCGACGGCGACACCGCGGAGGTGGGCCGGCTGTCCGCGCGGTCGATCCGGCAGACCTTGGCGATCGTGGTGCCGGCGGCGGCCGCGATGATCGCGTTCGCCTACCCGATCGTGACGATCATCGCCGGGTACGGCTCCGGCCGGAACAACCTGACGCTGATGTCGTACACGCTGATGGCGCTCGCGCTCGGGCTCGTGCCGTTCACCGTGCAGTACTTCCAGCTGCGCACGTTCTACGCCTTCGAGGACACCCGGACACCGTTCTTCCTGCAGTGCGTGATCGCGGCGACGAACATCGCGGCCGCGATCGTCGGGGTCCGGGTGCTGCTGGACGAGGAGCACCTGCGGTTCAGCGGCGTGGTGCTCGGCGCGGCGTACGCGCTGGCGTACCTCGTCGCCGTCCTGATCTCCCGGCCGGTCCTGCGGCGGAAGGTGCCGCGGGTGCCGGGCGCCGGGGTCGGGCTGCCGCTGCTCGCGATGGTGATCGCGGCGGTGGCGGGCGCCGGTGCGGGGCGGCTGGTGCTCTGGGCGCTGGGCCTCGCAATCGACTGGTCGGGCCCGCTCGGAGCGGTCCTGCAGCTCGGGGTCGCGGCCGTCGTGATGCTTCCGGTGTACGTCGGTGTGGCCCGGGTACTCCGTATTCACGAGGTGAACGACGTGGTGTCCATGGTCACATCGAAGTTGCCGATCCGCCGCTGATCCGGACCGCTTGTGCATTAGTGCACCACTTGCCGGGTCAGTAGGGCACTACGATGGGGCTGCGATCAGGCAGCTGGGGCATCAAGGAGGGCGAGAGACACCGTGTCGAACCAGACCGTGACCCCTGGTGCCCTGCTGGCCGGGCGGTACCGGATCGCCGAGCTGCTCGCGGAGATCGACGGCGCCCGGGTGTGGCGGGCCGTGGACGAGGTGCTCAGCCGCGCGGTCGTCGTCGACGTACTCCCGGTCGGTGACCCGCGGACCAACCTGCTCTTCGACGCCGCCCGGCGCGCCGCGGCGGCGAACGACCCGCGCTTCCTGCGGGTGCTCGACTGCGACATGCACGACGGTGTCACGTACTGCGTCCGCGAATGGGCGGGCGGCCGGACGCTGGAGCGGATGCTCGGCAGCGGACCGCTCACCGGGCAGCAGGCCGGCTGGCTGGCCCGCGAGGTGTCCGAGGCCCTCGAGAACCTGCACCGCACCGGCTACGCGCACGGCGCGATCAGCCCGGCGACCGTGGTGGTCACGGACGCGGGCGCGATCAAGGTCGTCGGCGTCGCCACCGAGGCGGCGCTGCGCTCGGTCGGCGCCGGTTCGCCGGAGGAGGACGTCCGCTCGCTCGGCGAGCTGCTCTACGCCTCGCTGACCGGCCGCTGGCCCGGACCGGCACCCCTGTGGGGCCTGCAGCCCGCGCCGGTGGAGCACGGGCGGCTGCTGAGCCCGCGCCAGGTGCGCGCCGGCGTACCGCGCTCGCTGGACGACATCAGCGACCGGCTGCTCGGCGACCCGCCGCGGCACCACGCCCCGCCGATCACCAGCGCGGCCGGCCTGTCCGCGGCGCTGTCCGGCGTCGTCGGCAGCTCGCACGAGCCGCCGAACCAGATGGACGAGACCGTTCAGGTCGCCCGGCAGAACGGCAGCATCGACGACGCCACCCAGGTGGTGCCGCAGGCGCCGCCGCCGGCGATCGACCCGACCCCGCAGCCGGCGTACGCCGAGCAGAACGGGTACGGCCGGCAGCCGGCCTACGATCCCGCGACCGACACCCGGCCGGTCCGCCGGCAGCCGCCGCCGAACGGCAACGGCCGGCGCCGCGACGAGCCGAAGCCGAAGGGCTCCTGGGGCGGCCGGATCCTGATCCTGCTCGCGATCCTGGCCCTGCTCTCGGTGATCGCGATGGCGCAGTTCCTGCTCAAGGGCGCGATGAACAACGACCAGACCGACGCCGACGGCGGCGCGAAGTCGAGCGCGCCACCGCAGACCAGCAGCACCCCGTCGGCGACCGCGGGCGGCGGCAAGGCGGCGATCGCGGGCGCCAAGGACTTCGATCCCGACGGTGACAAGACCGAGCGGCCGAAGGACGTGCCGAACACCTACGACGGTGATCCGAGCACGATCTGGAAGACCCAGACCTACCGGAACAAGCCGAACCTCGGCGGGCTCAAGCCCGGCGTCGGCATCATCTACGACCTCGGCGCGAAGACCCCGGTCTCGAACGTCGCGGTCGCGCTGCAGGGCGACGACACCAGCATCCAGTTGATGGTCCCGGAGGGCGACGCCGGCAAGTCGCCGTCCTCGATCGACGGCTGGAAGGCGGTCGCGACCCTGGAGGACCAGGCCGAGGGTACGGTGAACCTCAAGCCCTCGGCGCCGACCGAGACGCGGTACGTGCTGGTATGGCTGACCAAGTTGCCGAAGGTCTCCGGTGGCTACCAGGGCATCATCTCGGAGGTCTCGATCCAGAAATGACCGCTCACGTGGACTCGGGCAGCCCGCCGCCCCGGCCGGACGTCCCGCGCATCGGCGCGGACGAGCCGGTGGCCGGTGCTGCCCAGGGCCATGGGCCGACGAGCTACGACCAGCTGGACGACCACGAGCTGCTCCGGATGCACGTCGCCGGCAACCCGGACTCGTTCGGGTTCCTGGTCAAGCGGCACCGGGACCGGATGTGGGCGGTCGCGATCCGCACCCTCGGTGAGCCCGAGGAGGCGGCCGACGCGCTCCAGGAGGCGTTCATCTCGGCGTTCCGGCGGGCGGACTCGTTCCGCGGGGACGCGAAGGTGACCACCTGGCTGCACCGGATCGTGGTGAACGCGTGTCTGGACCGGATCCGCCGCCGCCAGGTGCGGGCCGCCGACCCGCTGCCCGAGGACGAGGACCGCGCCGCCGAGCTGGCCGGACCCGCCGAGGACGACCCGGCGGAGGTCCGGGAGCGCCGGCTGGACGTGCTGAACGCACTCAAGCAGATCAACGAGGACCAGCGCGCGGCGCTGGTCCTGGTCGACATGGAGGGCTACTCGATCGAGGAGGCGGCCGCGATCCTCGACTGCGCCCCAGGCACCGTGAAGTCGCGGTGCGCCCGCGGCCGTGCCAAGCTGCTCCCGCTGCTGCGGCACTGGCAGACGTCCCGGGATTCCGACGTACCGGAGAAGTCCGCCGCGGAAGCGGTGGGAACCGAATGAACGGGTACACCGTCGAAGCGAAGTCGCCTGCCTCTGGCGACCGGACGTACGACGCCTTCGACCGGAGTTTCCCTATGACCACGCTGCTGCCATGGCCGCGCACCTCCCGTGAGGAGGCGAGCCCCCGATGACCGACCCCGGTCTGCCGACCAGTGAGCACCTCGAGCACCTGGACACGGACACGATCGCCGACCTGATCGAGAACCTGCTGCCCGCCACCGAGGCGCATCGCGCTCGTGAGCATGTGAAGGCCTGCCCGGAGTGCCAGCAGACGTACGACGCCCTGCTGCAGCTGTCCGAGGACCTGGCCGAGGAAGGCCGCGCCGACATCCCGATCCCCACCGACGTCGCCGAGCACCTGGACGCGGTGATCGTCTCGGAGTCGGTACTGCGCGCCTCGACGGTCGGCGTGCACTCGCTCGCGCAGATCCGCGAGGAGCCGCGCCGGCACCTGCCGAAGCTGCTCGGCGCCGCGGCCGGTGTGGTGCTGATCGCCGCGCTGGGCGTCGGCGTGGTGTTCGCGACCAAGGACCAGGCGAACGACGGCGCCGCAGCCACCGACCAGAAGACGCCGCCGACGGACACGGTGACGATCAGCAGCAAGGACATCGGGAACCGGACGAAGCAGTGGCTCGACCACACGCCGGCGATCCTGCACGGCTCGACCGAGGAGCAGTCCTGCGCCCGGTCGTTCGCGGCCGGCCGCTCGAACTCGAACGTCCGGCTGGTCCAGCCCGCCAAGGTCGACGGCAAACGGGCCACGCTGATCGGGCTGCAGGGCGCGCGGCCGAGCGAGATCCAGGTCTTCGCGGTCACCGGGTGCAGTGTCGCGGGCGGCGTCGGCAACGAGTTCTACCACGTGACGATCACGCTGCACTGAGTAACCACATCGTCACGGCGCCGGACCGTGATGCGGACGGTGATGCGGCACACCGACCCGGTCGTGGGTACCGTGGGAATGGTCGGCCTCTAGGATCCGTTGAGTACGACGTCACTGTCTCGACGAACGAGGAACGCCTGCATGAGCGACTCCACCACAGTCCGCAACGTCATCATCGTCGGCTCCGGTCCGGCCGGTTACACCGCTGCGGTGTACGCGGCGCGCGCGGCGCTGGAGCCGCTGGTGTTCGAAGGCTCGGTCACCGCGGGCGGCGCGCTGATGAACACCACCGAGGTGGAGAACTTCCCGGGCTTCTCGCAGGGCATCATGGGCCCGGCGCTGATGGACGAGATGCGCACCCAGGCCGAGCGGTTCGGCGCCGAGCTGGTCGCGGACGACGTGATCGCGGTCGACCTGACCGGCGAGATCAAGGTCGTCACCGACTCCGCCGGCACCGAGCACCGGGCCAAGGCGGTCATCCTCGCGATGGGTTCGGGCTACCGCAAGCTCGGGCTGCCCGACGAGGACCGGCTGTCCGGCCACGGCGTGTCCTGGTGTGCGACCTGTGACGGCTTCTTCTTCCGCGACCACGAGATCGCGGTGGTCGGCGGCGGCGACTCCGCCGTCGAGGAGGCCACCTTCCTGACCAAGTTCGCGAAGAAGGTGCACCTGGTGCACCGGCGCGACGAGCTGCGGGCCTCGAAGATCATGGCCGACCGGGCGTTCGCCAACGACAAGATCGAGTTCCAGTGGAACTCCGAGGTCGGCGAGATCCACGGCGCGGACAAGCTCACGCACCTGACGCTGCGGGACACCGTGACCGGTGAGACCCGCGAGCTGCCGGCCACCGGCCTGTTCATCGCGATCGGCCACGACCCGCGCTCGGAGCTGGTCAAGGGCCAGGTCGAGCTCGACGCCGAGGGCTACGTGCTGGTCCGCCCGGACAGCACCGAGACCAACCTGCCCGGCGTGTTCGCGGCCGGCGACCTTGTGGACCACACCTACCGGCAGGCGATCACCGCCGCCGGCACCGGGTGTGCGGCCGCGCTGGACGCCGAGCGTTACCTGGCCACCCTCGAGGACGCGGCCACCGCCGCGGCCGCCGCGGCCACCCAGCCGGTTTCCGTCTGAACCCGACCACCACCGTTTAAGGAGATACGCCCGTGGGCGAGAAGATGAACGCTGTCACCGACGCCGAGTTCGACCAGACGGTGCTGAAGAGCGACAAGCCGGTCCTGGTCGACTTCTGGGCGGAGTGGTGCGGCCCGTGCCGCCAGGTCTCGCCGATCCTGGAGGAGCTGGCGCAGGACCACAGCGACAAGATCACGTTCCTGAAGATGAACGTGGACGAGAACCCGGTTACCCCGAGCAACTACCGCGTCACGGGTATCCCTACGATCAACGTCTACGTGAACGGTGAGCTCGCCAAGTCCATCGTCGGCGCCAAGCCGAAGGCCGCGCTGCTGAAGGAGCTGGCCGCCTTCACGGACTGACAGAGCACCGCCTGAAATTCCGCCACCTTGGCAAGGAGTCAGACCTGATGGAAGCCTCCCACGGCGTGTACCAGCTCGGCGACAGCGGTGAGGCGGTCGCGGAGATCGTCGGCAAGCTGCAGCGGCTCGGGCTGCTGACCGGCGGTCACGACGTCTACGACGAAGCGACCGCGGACGCCGTGCGGGGGTTCCAGCAGCAACGCGGGCTGATGATCGACGGTGTCGTCGGCCCGCAGACGTACCGCGCCATCGACGACGCGCGGTGGCGGCTGGGCGACCGGCTGCTGACCTACGTCCCGGCGCATCCGTTGAGCGGTGACGACGTCCTGAGCCTGCAGGCCAAGCTGCAGGAGCTCGGGTTCGCGGTCGCCCGGATCGACGGGATCTTCGGTGCCGACACCCAGCGCGCGGTGACCGAGTTCCAGCGCAACATGGGGCTGCCGGCCGACGGGACCTGCGGGCCGTCGACGTTCAAGGCGCTGCAGCGGATCCGCCCGATGGCGACCGGCGGCCGTCCGGACGCGCTGCGCGCCCGCGAGGCCGTCCGCGCCGCCGGGCCGCGGCTGTCCGGCAAGACCGTGGTGATCGACCCGGGCCACGGCGGCTTCGACTACGGCTGGGAGGGCTTCGGCCTGCGCGAGTCCGACATCGCGTACGACCTGGCCGCCCGGATCGAGGGCCGCCTCGGCGCCACCGGTGTCCGCGCGTACCTGTCCCGCGGCCGCGACCAGGGCCCGGACGAGCTGGCCCGGGCCGCGTTCGCGAACGAGACCGACGCGAACCTGTGCGTCTCGCTGCACACCGACGGTTCGATGAACCCGGCCGCGCAGGGCGTCGCGACGTACTACTACGGCAACGACCTGCACGGCGCGTCGTCGAGCGTCGGCGAGCAGTTCGCCGGGCTGGTGCAGCGCGAGATCGTCGCCCGCACCGACCTGCTGAACTGCCGGACCCACGCGAAGACGTGGGACCTGCTGCGGCGAACGAAGATGCCGGCGGTCCGGCTGGAGATCGGCTACGTGACCAACCCGCACGACTCGGCCCGGCTGGCCGACGCCGCGTTCCGGGACGTGATCGCGGAGGCGATCGTGGTCGCGATCCAGCGCGTCTACCTGCCACCGGAGCAGGACGCCGCCACCGGCATGCTCCGTTTCGGCCAGCTGACCGTCTAGTCGCCCTCGAGTTTGATCTTCGGCAGGATCCGGTCGAGGCCGCGCGGCAGCCACCACGCCCGCTCGCCGAACAACCGCAGTACGGCGGGAACGATGACGCAGCGGATCAGCAGCGCGTCGATGAGCACGGCGGTCGCGAGGCCGAGACCGAACTGCTTCAGCATCCGGTCCGGGCTGAGCAGGAACGCGCCGAACACCACGATCATGATCGCGGCCGCCGCGGTGATCACACTGCCGGTGGTCGCGAGGCCTTCGCGGACCGCGGCCCGGGCGTCCTTGGTACGGCGCCACTCCTCGTGGATCCGGGACACCAGGAACACCTCGTAGTCCATCGACAGCCCGAACACGATCGCGAAGATCATCACCGGCACGAACGCCTCGATCGGCCCCGCCTGCGCGCCGAACCAGCCCTGCTGGAAGACCAGCGTGATCACCCCGAGCGACGCGCCGATGCTGAGCAGGTTGAGGACGGCGGCCTTCAACGGGATCAGCACCGAGCGGAACACCGCCATCAGCAGCAGCGCCGACAGGCCGACCACCACCAGGACGAAGACCGGCAGCCGCTTGCTCACCGCCGCCGCGAAGTCGTCCGCGGCCGCCGTCGATCCACCGACCAGGTACGTCGCCCTGGTCTGCGACTCGAGCGCCGGCAGGGTGTCGTCGCGCAGGCGCTGCACGAGGTCGCTCGTCGCCGCGTCCTGCGGCGCCGACTTCGGGAACGCGAGTACAGTCGCGACCTTCCCGTCCGGCGTCACCTGCGGCGGCGTGACCGCGGCGATCCCCGGATCCGCCGTCAGCGTCCGGACCAGCGGCTGCGCCGCCGCCTGCCCGCCTTCGGTCACCACCACGAGCGGTCCGTTGAAACCGGGTCCGAACCCGTCGGCCAGCAGGTCGTACGCCTTCCGGCTCGTCTTCGCCGGGTCGTCCGTGCCGGCGTCGGCGAACCCGAGCCGCATGCCCAGCGCCGGCAGCGACAACGCGATCAGCGCCAGCACCCCGAGCACCAGCGGCACCCACGGCCCGCGCTGTACAACGGTAGCCAACTTGCGCCACCCGTCACCCGGCGTACGACGCTGCTTCGCGGCATGCTTGCGCACACTGCGCTCGATCCGCTTCCCGAACAGGGTCAGCAGCGACGGCAGCAGCGTGACCGCGGCGAGCATCGTCATCAGCACGGTCAGCGTGACACCGAGCGCGACGCCCTGCAGTGAACCGAGTCCCAGCGCCAGCAGGCCGAGCAACGCGATCACCACCGTGCAGCCGGCGAACATCACCGACCGCCCCGCGGTGTCCAGGGCAACGACCTTCGCGTCGGGCTCGTCCCGCAGCAACTCGTGCCGGTAGCGGGAGAAGATCAGCAGCGCGTAGTCGATCCCGACGCCGAGACCGACGAGCATCATCACCGGCGTCGTGTACTCCGGCACCGTGAACAGGTGCGACGCCAGCACCAGCAGTCCGACCGTGCTGCCGACGGCGAACACCGCGGTCAACAGCGGAAGAGTTGCCGCGAGCAACGATCCGAAGAGGAACACCAGGATCACCAGCGCCGCCAGGATGCCGGCGCCCTCGGACGCGCCGCCCGAACTCTCCGCGGCACTTCGCGCCAGGTCGCCGCCGACCTCGACCTGGAAGCCGGGCCGCGCGAACTCCTGCGCACGCTCGATGATCGTCCGGACGTCCGCCACCGGCATGTCCGCGGCGGTCACGTCGAGGCTCACCGTCGCGTACGCCGTACGTCGATCTGTCGACATGGCGCCCGGCGAGGCGAACGGATCGGCCACCGACGAGACGTGCGGCAACTCGCGCACCACAGCCAGCATCGAGGCCACCCGCGCCTTGTCGGCCTCCAGGCCGCCGTCGGCGCGGACGACGAGCTGCACCGAGGCGGTGTCGCCCTTCGGCTGGTGCGCCTCGAAGATGTCGGTCACGCGCTGGGAGTCGGTGCCCGGGAGCGAGTTGTCGTTCTTGTAGGCATTTCCGACCACCGTCGACGCCGCGGTCGCCGCGGCCAGGACGAGTACCCACAGCAGGACCGCCAGGCCGGCGTGCCGCATGGCCCACCCGGACACCCGGTGCAGCAGGCCGGGCCGGGTCGCCGGTCGGATCGGGGTTTCCACGGTCATCGCGCATCCTCAATAAGTAGATCAGCTACATGTTGCCTCTCGACATTAACAGACACATGAGTAGACTGGCTACATGAAGGCGGATGCGTTGCGTGGACACCTCGACCCGATGATCCTGGCGGTCGTCGAGCACGAACCCCTGCACGGGTACGCGATCATGGAGGCACTCCTGGAGCGAAGCGGCGGCGAGCTCGACCTGCCGACCGGCACGCTGTACCCGGCGCTGCGAAGGCTCGAGCGGGCCGGCTACCTGGCCAGCGAGTGGAGCACCGTCGGCGGGCGCAAGCGCCGTACGTATCAGCTCACGGCCGCGGGCGCGAAGATGCTTGCGTCCGGCAAGCAGGAGTGGCTGACGTTCCGGGCGGTCGTGGAAGGGGTGCTACGCCCGGGCCAGGCGTAGGCCGCGCGCGGCCTGCTGGCCGACGAAGAGCAGAGGCAGTACGACGAAGCCGCTGACCACCGCGAAGTCGAGCAGTCCGTTCGGGTGCGCGCTGGTCGCCGCCATCGCGAGGCCGATCCCGCCGATCGTCACGGCGTTCGCCAGCGCGAAGACCGTGGTCACGCGCGCCAGATGCGTCCGCACCACCGGGACCCGCAGGCCGATGCCGGCCGCGATCACGGCGAGGACCGCGCCGGCGATCGCCACCGTGCCGATCCCGCGGACCGCGGCCTGCAGGAAGTCGTTCAGCGGGTCGTGCACCTCGGGAGCGCTGTTCCAGCTCCAGGCGCCTTCCTGCCAGACGATCGGCTGCACGATCAGCGCGGCGAACAACAGGACCGCCGTACGCCGGCTCTGGCTGACGGCGAGGTCCTCGCGGTATCCCGGCGCGACCTCGGCCACGGTGCCGAAGTCCGCCACCGCCCGCAGCTCCGCCTCGTGCTGGTCCAGGCCCTCCGCCTCGAAGGCCTCGGTCGCGTCGGTCAGGTGATCGCGCGCCTCGGCCAGCAGGTCCGCCTTCCGGCGGCGCGGTCCCCTGAGCTCCCGGCTCAGCGCGGCCAGGTAGTCGTCGACCGGCGTACTGGTTCTGGACACCCCTCAAGTATGGGCAGGCCGGACCGGGCTCACGTCCGGGGTCCCACTGACTCTCCCCTGAGCTTCGCCCGGCGGCGCTGCCGGACGACGAAGAACCCGGCGTACCCGATCAGGACCAGCGCGAAGCCGACCTTCTCCGCCACCGGCGTCGCGCCCTCGGGCCAGATCGTGCCGTCCAGGTAGTGGTTGATGAACCCGCCCTCGTACGGCGTCTCGCCGCCGCGGCGCCGGAAGTACTTCTCCACGCCGGTGAACGGGCAGTCGTAGTCGACGATCACGATCGCGAGGTTCCACACCACGATCCCGAGGTGCACCCAGATCAGCTTCGCCCACTTCCAGGCCAGGAAGGCGCCGATCACGAAGAACAGCAGGAACGCGGCGTGCAGGACGAACATCGCGTCGCCGAGCGCCCGCCAGACCACGGTTACTCCGGCCCGGTGCGCAGCGCGTCGCGCACCGTCACGGGGGTGGGCGGCGCGTGCTCGGGCCGGATGGCGCCCATCAGCCGCTCGACCGCGGCCTCCATCTCGCTGCGCCAGGTGATCGCCGAGCGCAGGTCGAGCCGCAGCCGCGGATTGCGCGGATGCTCCCGCACCACGCCGAATCCGACGGCCCGCAGGAAGTCGGTCGGCCACACGCAGCCCGGCCCGTCCCAGCGCGAGTCCCCGAACGCCTCGACGGCCCGGAAACCACGCTTCAACACGTCCTTCGCAACCGCCTGGACAAGGATCTTGCCGAGTCCGAGCCCCAGGTACCGCGGCAGGATCCGCCCGGTGGCGAGCACGACCGCGTCCGGGCTGACCGGAGCCGTCGGGAACGCCTGGCTGCGCGGCAGGTACTTCGCCGGCGCGTACACCGCGAACCCGGCCGGTTCGTCGTCGACGTACAGCACGATTCCCGCGCTCCCCCAGTCGAGCAGCAACTGGGACAGCCACGCCTCCTTCTCGAGGCCGGTGTCGCCGTTGCGGGCGGCCTGGCGCGCGGCCACCGGGTCCAGCTCCCAGAACACGCAGTCACGGCACGGCACCGGGAGCTCGTCGAGATTGGCGAGCGTCAGCGGTTCGAGCCGTCGGGCCATCAGCGCGTCCGGGTTGTCAGCTTCGTCACAGGACCGGTCATCGGGTGACGGGTTCCGCCGCCGGCTCGGGGACGGGCCGTGGCGTCCGCGCGTCCGGGGTGCGGGTCGCCTCAGGGGCGACGTACCGCTGTTGCACCTTCTCGGCGGGTTGCCGCCGGAACAGTTCGCCGGCGAAGCCCGCCAGCACGCCCAGTAACAGGCCGCCGAGCGTCCAGCCGGCCGTCTTGCCCACGCTCATCCGCTCCTGCCTTCCCTTCCACCTCTCAGGCCGCACCCGCCGGCTGTCTCAGCAGCCAGATTCCGGCATGGTCGAACCTGCCCCTATAAGGCATGGTAGTGAGAGGTCACGCCGATCCCCAGCCCGGACTGCGGTGTCTCGACGTAACCTGGTGACTTCCCCCTCGATCACCGTTGGAGTGGCCCTCGTGAGTGCTGACGTGCCCGATGTCCGGCAGACCCGTCTCGACAACTACGTCGAGGCGTACGCAGCCCGGACCAAGGGCATGACCGCATCGGAGATCAGAGCCCTGTTCTCGGTCGCCAGCCGGCCCGAGGTGGTGTCCCTCGCCGGCGGCATGCCGAACATCGGCGGCCTGCCGCTGGACGTCGTCGGCAGCGCGGTCCACGACCTGGTGACCGACAGCGGCGCCACCGCGATGCAGTACGGCTCCGGTCAGGGCGACCCGACGCTGCGTGACCAGATCTGCGACATCATGCGCCTGGAGGGCATCGAGGCGCACCCGGACGACGTCGTGGTCACGGTCGGCAGCCAGCAGGCCGTCGACCTGGTGACCCGGGTGTTCTGCGACCCGGGCGACGTGGTGATCTGCGAGGCGCCGTCGTACGTCGGGGCGCTCGGCGTCTTCCGCGCGTACCAGTGCGAGGTCGTGCACGTCGCGATGGACGACGACGGCGTCGTACCGGAGGCCCTGGAGCAGGCGATCGCGTCGGTACGGGCCGCCGGCAAGCGGATCAAGTTCTTCTACACGATCCCGAACTTCCACAACCCGGCCGGGGTCTCGCTGTCCGACGAGCGGCGGGCGCGGGTGCTGGAGATCTGCCAGCAGGCGTCCGTGCTGGTGCTGGAGGACAACCCGTACGGGCTGCTCGGCTTCGAGGGCGAGCCGCAGCGGGCGCTGCGCGCGGCGGACCGCGAAGGGGTCATCTACCTGGGCTCGTTCTCGAAGACGTTCGCGCCCGGGTTCCGGGTCGGCTGGGCGGTCGCGCCGCACGCCGTCCGGGAGAAGCTCGTGCTGGCGCAGGAGTCGGCGACCCTGTGTCCGCCGACGTTCAGCCAGCTCGCCATCTCGTCGTACCTCACCCGGCACGACTGGATGGGGCAGGTGAAACAGTTCCGCGAGATGTACCGCGAGCGCCGGGACGCGATGCTCGCGGCGCTCACGGAGAAGATGCCAGCGGCAACGACCTGGACGCGGCCGCGAGGCGGCTTCTACGTCTGGCTGACGCTGCCGGAGGGCCTGGACGCCAAGGCGATGCTGCCCCGGGCGGTCACGGCGCGGGTCGCGTACGTGCCCGGAACCGCCTTCTTCGCCGACGGTTTCGGCTCCCAGTGCATGCGGTTGTCGTACTGTCATCCGACGCCGGAGCGGATCACCGAGGGGGTCGGCCGGCTCGCCGCGGTGATCCACGAGGAGCTCGAACTCCGGCAGACGTTCGGTCCGCTGCCGCCCGGCCACGGCCACGACTACGACGCCCCCGGACCGGAACTTTCGTAGGTGGGCTGCGCAAAGGTTGCGCAATGATCCCCGGGTGGACGGGGGTCGCTGACGCGGTAGGGGTACGGTTCCAGTGGGCCTCGGGACCGGCGGCCGTGCCGGAGTCGCCCACGAGTGATCGGGATATTTGTGATGAGTGATCTGGGTCGAGTGCTGGTACTGGCCGGTGGACTGTCGCACGAGCGGGACGTCTCGCTCCGGTCCGGCCGGCGGGTGGCGGACGCCCTGCGCAGTGTCGGCGTCGAGGCCGAGCAGCGCGACGTCGACGCCTCCCTGGTCGATCGGTTGCGGAACGATCCCCCGGACGCGGTCTTCCCCGTCCTGCACGGCGTCACCGGCGAGGACGGCGCGCTCCGCCAGGTCCTCGACCTGTACGGCGTCCCGTACGTCGGCGCGGACGCCGCGGCCTGCCGGACGGCGTTCGACAAGCCGGTCGCGTCGACGGTCGTCGGTACGGCGGGGCTGTACACGCCGGCGTCGGTCGTGCTCGGGCACGACACGTTCCGCGAGCTGGGCGCCGCCTCGTTGATGGCGGCCGTGGTCGAGCAGATCGGGCTGCCGCTCGTGGTGAAGCCGGCGCGCGGCGGCTCGGCGCTGGGCGCCTCGATCGTGCGGTCGGCGGACGAGCTGCCGTCGGCGATGGTGAACTGCTACGCGTACGGTCCGGTGGCGTTGATCGAGCAGTACATCGACGGGACCGAGGTGGCTGTCACGGTCGTCGACACCGGTGACGGGCCGCGGGCGCTGCCTGCCGTGGAGATCCGCCCGGACTCCGGGTTCTACGACTACGAGGCGCGGTACACCGCCGGCGCGACACAGTTCGTCGTACCTGCTCGGTTGGAGCCGGAGGCGGCCGGCGCGTGCGCTGCGGCGGCTGTGCAGGCGCACCAGGCGCTGGGGCTGCGGGACCTGTCGCGGACGGATCTGGTGGTCGACGCCGCGGGTGTGCCGTGGTTCCTCGAGGTGAACGTGGCGCCGGGGATGACCGAGACGTCGCTGGTGCCGTTGGCCGCCGAGGCGGCGGGGATCGAGCTGGGCGTGCTGTGCCGCGACCTGCTCGCTGCTGCTGCGGCTCGCTGAGAGGTCTCTGCTGATGTCAGACGCCCGGCCGCTGTGGCGGACGGTACTCACCCCTCGGTGGTCCGGTCTGCTGGTGCTCGCGTTGGCGATCGCCGGGGTGATGACGGTGATGGGCGTTTGGCAGATCGGGGTCTATCAGTCGAAGACCGCCGACGCGACGGCTGAGCGCGCTGCGGCGCCGCCGGTGCCGTTGCAGTCGTTGTTCTCGATCGACGAGGGGTTGCCGTCGAAGGCTGTCGGTCGGCGGGTGACGATCTCCGGGACTTGGGCCCCGGCGGCCGACCAGGTGTTCATCGCGGATCGGCTGCACGACGGGCGGGCCGGGTTCTGGGTCGTATCGCCGTTGAAGCTGTCCGAGACCGACGCGGTGATGGTCGTGCGAGGGTGGGTCGCATCGGTGACTGATCCGGCGGCCGCGGCGCCGTCGGGCCCGGTGTCGTTGACCGGCGCCGTGATCTCGTCCGAGGCCGAGGACGCGTCGGGCGACGCCGCCAAGGGCCGGGTGCTGTCGTCGCTGCGGATCCCGACGATCGTGCATCTGGTGAAGTACCGCGTGTACGACGCTTTCGTCGTACAGACGACTCTGGACTCGGGCACGCCACCTTCCCCCGCGCCGGCGACCGTCGTACCCCCACCACCACCAACGGACCACGCCGGCCTCCGAAACATCGCGTACGCCTTCCAGTGGTGGATCTTCGCCGCCTTCACCCTCTGGATGTGGACCCGCATGCTCCTCGACGCCCACCGCGAGCCCGACAACGCCGAACTGGACAACCCCGGGTCCGGGGAGTCGGGGGCCGACCGGGGCGTTGAGCGTGCTGAGCCAAGCGGTACGGTTTCAGCGTGACTTCCTCTGCCGACCCCGCCACCTCCGCCGGCTCGCAGCCGCTCACCCCGGCTGCTCGCGGTGCGCTGACGCGCTACCGCGTGATCGCGTACATCGTCGGCGTGATGCTGCTCCTGCTGCTGTTCCTCGCGATGCCGCTCAAGTACCTGGCCGACAACCCCGCCGCGATGAACGTGATCGGCCCGATGCACGGCTTCCTGTACGTCGTGTACCTGCTGGCGACCTTCGACCTGTTCCGCCGCGTGCAGTGGTCGTTCCCGCGCCTGGTACTGATGGCGATCGCCGGCACGATCCCGTTCCTGTCGTTCTACGCCGAGCGCCGCACCACACACGAACTCCAGGGCCGCTAAACCCGTTGTCCCACCGGCCTGCCGCCCCCTAGCGTCAGGCCATGCCGCCCGACACCAGCCCTGACATCGACACCAGCCCTGACATCGACACCAGCCCTGACGTCGGCGCCATCCCGCCGGCCCCTCGCCCCCGCACCGAGGCCACGCCGCCGTACCACCGCCCGGGGGCCACGCCGCCGCACACCCGCCCCCGCGTCGAGGCCATCCCGCCGGACATCCGCCCGCACGTCGCGGCCGTGCCGCCGGACACCGGCCCGCGCTCGGGGTCATGCCGCCAGGCGCCCGGCCTCGCACCATGATCCCGCCGCCCGACCCCCGCCCGCGCGGCGGGGTCATGCCGCCGGACATCACGGGGTTCAACCGCGCCAGCTGGAACCAGATCCACCCGGACCGACCCGGGCGCCCCGCGTCGTACTTCGCTGGTGGCGGCACCACGCTGTCGCCGGCCGAACTCGCCGCTGCCGGTGACGTCCGCGGCCGGCGGGTTCTCCAACTGGCCTGCTCCTGCGGTGATGACGCCCTCTCCTGGGCCAACCTCGGCGCCTCGGTCGTCGGTGCCGACATCTCCGAGGTGGCGATCGCGATGGCCACCGAGAAGTCCGTCGCCGCAGGCGTCCCGGTCGAGTTCGTGCGCGCCGACATGCTCGATCTGCCGTCGTCCCTGACCGGCTTCGATGTCATCTACCTGAGCTGGGGCGCAATCTGCTGGGTCCCCGACCTGAACACCTTCGCGACCTCCGTCGCGCACCGCCTCACCCCCGGCGGTTCAATCCTGATCGCCGACCATCACCCGATCTGGGAGATCCTGTCCGTCCAGGGACCCAACCACCTGACGGTTACGGCGGACTACTTCGCCCGCACCACCCCACGCGCGACCATCGACAACCCCAAGCTGCCCACCGGCGCACGGGACAACCCGGATGCCCCCACCTTCACCGCCTTCATCTGGCCGCCCAGCGACATCGTCACCGCACTCCTGTCAGCCGGCCTGACCCTCACAGCCTTCCAGGAGTCCGCAGTTCCCGAGATGTACGACGGCCTTGGCGCAGCCTCCGCACACCTCCCGGCGACCTACCTCATCCACGCAGCGCGCGATGTTTCACATGAAACATCGCCGTAAGTGTCGAGATGGATTTGTCGACATATCACCCTGATGACTTATCCCGGTAGTTCGGGGTTCGAACTAGCTCTGTGAGAGCGATCCTTAGCGGCTTCCGCCGACTTACATTCTTGTGATTCCCGGCTCCGAGAGGCCCTGAGACCGCCCTCAAAGGCGCCAGATTGCACTCTTCACACCCTCGGTACGGCGTAGTGGAGCCGCACCGCACCAGCCGTGTCCGACTGCACCGAGAGGAGCTGCAGACGGGTCGGCGCCTCTCCGACGGCAAGCGGCGGTCCGTCCATGACCGACGGCGTACCGAGACCTCCCACCAGCGCGGGCGCCAGCGTCAGGTGCAGTTCGTCGATCAGCTCCGCGCGCAGCAAAGCTCCGTTCAGGCCACCGCCGGCCATGGACAGCACGCAGCTGATTCCGAGCTCCGTCCCCATCGCGGCAATCGCCTGGCGGAGATCGACGCGCTCCTCCCCGACGACGAGGTAGCAAATGCGCTCCCGGCGCAGATACCCGAGATAGTCAGCGGGAGTCGAACGCGCCACGAGCACCAGCACGTCCCAGTCCGGATGCTTCTCGGTCCACCGCACACGTCCGCGGCTGTCCACGATCGTGAACCACATATGCGGCGGCGACGGCTGCCCTGTGCTGTCTGCCGGGAGGAAGTGACTGTAGAGGCTGTCCGGCTCGCCCTCGTAGGCTGGCAACGGCTCGGGTACTTCGTCCTCGGCCACCAGGCTGCCGCTGCCCTCCAGGACCGCGTTGCAGCCGTATTGGTCTCTGACGAGCTCGAGTACGTCGACGCCGACCGAGTCCGACGCCTCCGGGGTCATCGCGGCCCAGAGCTCCGAACTCGGCTGGTGCATCAGCAGCGCGTTCCGGGCCAGCGCCACTTTCCCGTCGACGCTCGCCCCGACACTGACCACCACACGCGGCCGCTCGTCCACCTTGGCCTCCTCAGACTCGCCGGAGACAAGAGCTAATCAGGGCCCGCCGACAATCCGACGGGCACCACAGCAGACGGCTACCCGCCGGTGTCAGGAGTCGGTGGGTTTGTTCGGGTCCATCAGGGTGACGATCCGCTCGAGGTCGTCCAGGGACGCGAACTCGACGGTGATCTTGCCCTTGGTCTTGCCCAGGTCGACCTTGACGCGGGTCTCGAAGCGGTCCGACAGCCGGTCGGCCAGGTCGACCAGCCGCGGGGCGACCGGCTTGTTCCGGCGACGCGGCGCCGGGGCGTCGTCGCCGTTCATGTCGCCGAGGGCGACGATCTCCTCGACCGTGCGCACCGAGAGCCCTTCGGCGACGATCCGCTGGGCGAGGCGCTCGATCGCGTCACCGCTCGGCAAGCCCAGCAACGCCCGCGCGTGACCTGCGGACAGGACGCCCGCCGCGACCCGGCGCTGGACGGACGCCGGCAGCTTCAGCAGGCGCAGCGTGTTGGAGATCTGCGGCCGCGACCGCCCAATCCGGGTCGCCAGCACCTCCTGCGTGCACCCGAAGTCGTCGAGCATCTGCTGGTACGCCGCCGCCTCTTCGAGCGGGTTCAACTGGCTCCGGTGCAAGTTCTCCAGCAGGGCGTCGCGCAGCATCGCGTCGTCCGAGGTGTCCCGCACGATGGCCGGGATCGTCTCCAGCCCGGCCTGCTGCGTCGCCCGCCAGCGACGCTCGCCCATCACGAGCTCGTACTTGTCGCCGTCGAGCTTCCGGACGACGATCGGCTGCAGGAGCCCGATCTCCTTGACCGAGTGGACGAGCTCCTCCATCGCCTCCTCGTCGAAGACCGTCCGCGGCTGCTTCGGGTTCGGCGTGATCTTCTCGACCTCGATCTCGGCGAACGAGGCACCCGGTACCGCGGCCAGCTCCAGCTCCGTCTCCTGGGCCTCCGCCGGCTTGCTCACCGGGGGCGCCCCCGGGATCGAGCTCGACTTGCTGCCGAGGGTCGTGGTGCCAGGCGCCGGCGAGCTGGGGATCAGCGCACCAAGTCCGCGTCCGAGTCGGGTGTTCATCGCGCTCCCTCGAGTTCGACATCCTGCTGAGCTACTGCTGACCTATCACAACACCGAGGGGACCACGTCGTTCGCAGGCGCTCCCCCGGCTCCCGTTTCACGTGAAACGGTGCCACACCGATCATCCGGTTCAGGCGTTGTTCCGCATCGCGATCTCGCGAGAGGCCTCCAGGTACGACAGCGCGCCGGCCGAGGCCGGGTCGTACGCGAGCACGGTCTGCCCGTGGCTCGGCGCCTCCGAGATGCGCACCGATCGCGGTACGGCGGTCCGCAGTACGGCGTCCTTGAAGTGGCCGCGGACCTCCGCCGCGACCTCGCCGGCCAGCTTGGTCCGGGCGTCGTACATCGTCAGCAGGATCGTGGAGACGTCCAGGCCGGGGTTCAGGTGCGACTTCACCATGTCGATGTGGCGGAGCAGCTGCGAGAGGCCCTCGAGCGCGTAGTACTCGCTCTGGATCGGCACCAGCACCTCGCGGGCGGCCGTCAGCGCGTTCACGGTCAGCAGGCCGAGGGACGGCGGGCAGTCGATGAAGACGTAGTCGTACTTCTCGCCCGCAGCCTCGGTCTCGGCAAGGTAGGCCTCGAGCACGCTCTTCAGCCGGCTCTCCCGGGCGACCAGGCTCACGAGTTCGATCTCGGCACCGGCCAGGTCGATCGTCGCCGGGATGACCTGGATGCCTGGGTGCTCGGCACACGGCTGGACCAGCTTGCCGAGCGGCTCGCCTTCGATGATGGCCTCGTAGACTCCCGGCGTACCCTCGGCGTGGTCGATGCCCAGGGCCGTCGAGGCGTTGCCCTGCGGGTCGAGGTCGATGACGAGGATCTTCGCGCCGTACAACGCCAGGCCGGCGGCGACGTTGACCGTCGTCGTGGTCTTGCCGACGCCGCCCTTCTGGTTGGCGACGACGAACACTCGGGTCTGGGCGGGCAGCGGGAACTCGCGGCCCATAGTGCGTCCTTCATTCACCAGCAAGGTCCGTTCGGTCGCGGCGGCGATCGGAGTCTCGAGGAGTCGTCGCTGAAGCTCGTCCGACGTGGCCCGCGCGGCGATCTGTGCGGCAGTCATAGCGCCCATTCCAATAGGTGCGGGACTTGGCCCGAAGAGGATGTCAGTAGGGGTCGGGGCGGGTCTGCCCCCAGCTCCGTCCACAGGCTTCTGTGGACGAATTCCCGTGTGCGGGGGCAGTTTCATGCGGTGCTCATCCACAGGCCGTGGAGATTCCGCGAGGTCCTCGTCGGCGTCCACCAGTGACGCCGAATCGGGCCGGGAACCATCATCCCGCATCTCGGGGGTTTCACGTGAAACGGAGCGCGATTCGTCGACGGTCGGTCCGCCGAGACCGGCGGCCGCGGCTGCGCGCAGGCCTGAAGTGTCGATCGGCGGGGCGGTGCGCACCGGAGGCGCCGGGGCGGGGGCGGTATCGGGAGCGGGCTCCGGAGTCACCACGCGAACCGCGGAGTCGGGTTCGGTCGGCCAGCCGATGCCCTGCGATGACCTCGGCTCACCGGTGCTCTTCTCGGGCCATCCGAGGGCACGACTCACCAACCCGCTCACCTCCCGTGTCTGGCGTGCCGGGATCCCCCTGCAGCACGTCCGGCCACAATACTCACCACAGTCGTGGGGTGGGCCAGTTCATCGCCGCCGAGTTGGTGAATGTGGCAAACCTCTGCCCCAAGCTTCATCAATTCGCGTTCCGAGGCGTCCAGTTCCTCCTCCGCGGACGACCCCTTCATGGCGAGCATCAGCCCGCCTTCGACACAGAGCGGCAGGCACCATCGCGCGAGCTTCGCCAACGGCGCGACCGCCCGCGACGTCACCACGTCGTACGACGCCGGCGGCAACTGCTCGGCCCGCGCGCGGACGACGGTCGCGTTGTCGAGCCCGAGTTCGTCGACGGCCTCCTGGAGGAACGTCGTACGGCGGAGCAACGGCTCGACGAGATCCACCTGGAGGTCCGGGCGCACGATGGCCAGCACGAGCCCCGGCAGGCCGGCCCCGGTGCCGACGTCTGCGACGGTCGACTCCTCCGGGATCAGGCGCTCGACGACGGCACAGTTCAGCAGGTGCCGATCCCAGAGCCGCGGGACCTCGCGCGGCCCGATCAGTCCGCGGAGCGTCCCCTCGGTCGCGAGCAACTCGGCATAGGCCGAAAGCCGGACCGCCGCCCGTGGAAACAGCTTCTCCACGAGCGGCGGTGTTTCACGTGAAACAGGTTCGGTCATCGCAGCATCGTCATGGCTGGACCACCACGCGGCGGCGGGGCTCCTCACCCTCGGACTCCGAGGTGAGGCCGGCGGCCGCGACGACGTCGTGGACGACCTTGCGCTCGAACGGGGTCATCGGGTCCAGGCGGACCGGGGTGCCGGACGCCCTGGCTTCCTCGACGGCCTTCCGCCCGACCTCTTCGAGCTCGGCCTTCCGGTTGGCGCGGTAGTTGGACACGTCGAGCATCAGCCGCGAGCGCTCGCCGGTCTCGCGGTACACGGCCAGCCGGGTCAGCTCCTGGAGCGCCTCCAGCACTTTGCCGTTCTCGCCGACGAGGTTGTTCAGTTCGGCGCCGACGATCGAGACCGCGGCGCGGTCGCCGTCGATGTCCATGTCGATGTCGCCGTCCAGGTCGGCGATGTCGAGCAGTTCCTCGAGGTAGTCGGCCGCGATGTCGCTCTCCGCCTCGAGCGCCTTCAAGCGCTCCTCGGCGGAGTTCTTCGGGCCGGCGGACTGCTCCGCCGTGTCGGTGTTCTGCATGCCGTCGGTCACGGCTACTCCTTCACAATTTCGAGATCCGCCCCACGGGGACCCGGGTCATTCACAAGCAGAAAGGGGAACTGCGGCGCACCGGGTCAGCGCGAGCCGCCCGACCGCTTCTGCGCCGCCTTCTTCTGCGCGGCCGACTTCGCCGCGGGCTGGCGCTTGGCCGACGTACCCTTCTTGCCGGCCGGCTGCTTCTTGGCAGCACCGGCCTGAGTCTTCTTGGGCGCATCCTGCTTCGGCGCCGCGTCCTCGGCATCCGTCGCGGACGGCTGTCCGTTGCTCGACGAGGCCGAGCCACCCGTCGCCGGGCCGCCGGTCTTCCGGTCACTCCGCGACTGCCGCTTCGGCTGCTGCCGCTGCGCCGGGCGCCGGTCCGTGGTGGTCTCCGTGTCGGCGTCGCCGGTGCCCGGAACGTTCTCGTCGGCCGGGCGGCCGTGGCGCAGGTTCTGCTCGCGCTTCCGGGCCTGCATCGCGTCGTACGCCGGTGTGCCCGGGGCCGGGTTGCGGCGGATCACGTAGAACTGCTGGCCCATGGTCCAGACGTTCGAGACGAACCAGTAGATCAGCACACCGATCGGGAAGTTGAAGCCACCGATCAGGAAGAAGATCGGGAAGACGTACAGCATGATCTTCTGCATCTGCGCGGCCTGGCCCTCGAGGGCCTCCTTCGGCATGTTCTTCCGCATCAGCTGCAGTTGCGTGATGAACATCGTCGCCGTCATCAGGATGATCAGCACGACCGCGACGACCTTGACGTTCGCGGAGCCGTCGCCGTTCGCCCTCAGGAAGGTCTGCGAGATCTCCGCGCCGAAGATCTTGGCGTGCCGCAGCGACTCGACGTGCGGCGCGATGACGCTGCTGTGCGCCTCACCCTTCGAGGCGCCGTCCAGCACCCGGAACAGGGCCAGGAAGACCGGCGACTGGAGCAGCAGCGGAAGGCACGAGGAGAACGGGTTGGTCCCGGTCTCCTTGTACAGCTTCATCATTTCCTGACCGAGCTTCTCCCGGTCGTGGCCGTACTTCTTCTGCAGCTCCTTCATTTTGGGCTGCAGCAGCTGCATGTTCCGGCTGGAGCGGATCTGCCGGACGAACAGCGGGATCAGCAGGGTCCGGATGACGATCGTCAGGCCGGCGATCGACAGCGCCCAGGCCCAGCCGCCGTTCGGGTCGAGCACCTGGCCGAGCAGCCAGTGCCAGCCGACCAGCAGCGCGGACACGGCCCAGTACAGGGGCGTCATGACCGTGTTGAACAGGTCTACGATTCCGTCCCACACCGCGAGCCCGGGGATGGCCAGAAGAGTCACTCACACACCTCGCTGCACAGGCCCGGCGTCGGCTGACGATCCGGGCTGGTTGGCGGAGAGGGACTCTCCGCGCTGGTCGACATCTTTGGGTGGAACGGGGTCGTAGCCTCCGGGGTTCCACGGGTGGCAGCGGATGAGTCGCCTCATCGCCAGCCAGCTACCGCGCACCGCACCGTGGCGCTCGACCGCCTCCAGGGCGTACGCCGAACAACTCGGGTAGAACCTGCACACCTGCCCGTACATCGGACTGATCAGCAGGCGGTACAGCTTCAGGAAACCGATGATCCCGCTCCGCACGGGATTGAACCGCATCATGACTTCAGGGTCTTGCGCAGGGCGCCGTCGACGTCCGCGACCAGCTCGTCGTACGACGCCGAGGCGGACGACGGGAGGGCGCGGACGACGGTCAGGCTGCCGGCCGGCAGATCCGCGAGGCGGGTCGCCAGGACAGCACGCAGACGGCGGTGGACCCGGTTCCGCAGAACCGCGTTGCCCACCGCCTTGTTCACAACGAACCCGACCAGCGGAGGGCCGGTCCGGCCGTCCTCCACCAGCACGTGAAGGACCACCGCGCGTCGCGCCGCGCGCCGTCCGGACCGGACGGCGCGGCGGAAGTCGTCGGACCGGCGTAACCGGTTCGACGCGGGCAACACGAGGTGGTCACCGAACGAGTGGGGCGCTCAGGCCGCGAGGCGCTGGCGACCCTTGCCACGGCGGGCGGCGATGATCGCACGACCCGCACGGGTGCGCATCCGAAGACGGAAGCCGTGCTTCTTGTGCCGACGACGGTTGTTCGGCTGGAACGTCCGCTTGCTCACTGGAATGACTCCGGTTACTCGAGATCACAAAATTTGTCGACAAATCCACTGATTGGACCTGTCCGTTGGTGCAGTCCTGCACACCGTCGGAGAACCAGAGGAGAGGTCCCGCAGGGAGCGCAGCACGAAACGGCCGGCTCAACACCGACCGATCCACGGTACGTGGCTCCCTGTGGACAGGTCAAACCGGGTATCCCCAGACTTTTCCACAGGCTTGTGGACAGGGTAGTGGGCAACCGGTGGACACCGAAGCCGTCACTGTCCGGACCGGACCGCGACGGAGAGCGATCGCCAACCATGACTACGCTCCGGCGTCTACCCGACACGCCGCAGGTTGCCCCCAATTTCCTGTTCATAGCCTGTGGATGACGGCTTGAAGGTGGCCACGCGAACTTGTTAGCGTCACTCCCTCACACCAGAGGTCCCACACCCCGCGATCGGTAACCAACCTGCTCCGGCGGTCGTTCACATCTGTGGACAACCGTTGTGGACAGTGGCCGCACGGTGTCGGGTCGAACGGTCGCGCCGCCCGGATCACCCGGAACGCGCCGGCCACCGTAGCGATGGATTCGGGGAGCAACGCGTGGTCGAGGACCATTCCGCCAGTGCGGAATTCACACCGGTGGAATTCACCGCAGCCGAGTACCGCAACCCGGCCGACGGCCCACAGGACCTGCGACCCGAGCCCGGCACCGACATCCGCCCCGAACCGGCCGCGAACTTCCGCACCGAGGTTCCCCCCACCCGCGAACCACTCCGGTCTGAGCTTCCGGCGCAGCAGGAGCCGATCACCCGGCCTGAGGTTCCAGGTGCCCGCGAACCGCTGGCCGGGTCCGAGGCTCCGGCTGCTCGTGAGTCGCTGGCCAGGTCCGACGCTCCAGTTGCCCACGGGCCGTTCGCCGGCTCCGAGGTTCCGTCCGCCGGCGAGCCGCTGACTCACTCCGATCTTCCAGCCACGGCGCAGGGCGATTCGCAGTCGCGCGGCGAGTCGCAGTCGCGGCGCGAGGAGCAGTCGCAAGGCGAGGCGCGGTCGCAAGGCGAGGCGCGGTCGCAGGGCCAGTTGCTAGGCGAGGCGCAGTCGTACGGGCGGGCCGGGGCCGAGCAGGCGCCGGGGCCGCGGATGGATCCGGGGGACTATTTGAGTCCTTCGCTGCCGATTCCGATGCCTGAGCCCCCGGGGGCCGGGTACCGTCCCGCGCCGCCGGCGGCGTACGGGTACCGGTCGGAGCTCGAGCGTGCGGCGACGGATCTTCCGGCCGGTCCTCCGATGCCCGCTGCTGGTACGTCGTACTTCGGTGCGGCGCCGGCTGTCGGAAATCACCGCTACCCCGACACGGCGGGGAACGCCTGGGGTCCGCAGGAATGGGGTACTGGCAGCGCCGACGGAGCTGGTTCGGTACCGAACGAGGGCGAGGCACGTGTGGACGACACAGCCATGAACCAGTGGTCACCGGACGACAGGTCCGCCCAGCAGCCCGCTACCGAGCAGCAGCCCTCGGAGCCGGCGCACGTCGAGCAGCCGCAGGCAGAACCTCAGGCCGAGCTGCCAGCTCCGGATCAGCTCCCGCTGCCGGACCAGCTCCCCCTGACGGATCAGCTCCCCCTGCCTGAACAGCACCTGGCCGAGCAGCAGCCACCAGAGCGCCAGCCTCAAGGGCAGCCGCAGGAGCAGCAGCTGCAAGAGCAACTGGCTCCGCAGCAGCAGCCTTCCCAGCAAGCCAACGAGCAGACGGCGCCGCAGCCGCATGTCCACGAGCAGCCGCAGCAATCGCCGGCGCCCGAGCAACCGGCGTTTCAGCAGCAGTCTTCGCACCAGCCAGCGCCTCAGCAGCAGGTCCACCAGCAGCCCATTCAGCAGCACGCCCAGCAGCACACGCCGCAGCCGGCCACGCAGGAGAACTCGCAGCAGCAGGCTGCTCAGCAGACCTCGCATCAGCAGGCCCCGCATCAGCAGGTCGTCCAGCCGCAGGGGTTTCAGCAGCAGGTGCATCAGCAGGCGGTTGCTCAGCAGAGCGTGGCGCAGCAGCCGCGGGTGACGGAGGTGGCGCCTGCCGTTACTGATCTGGGTGAGGCATGGCGGCGCGTGCTGGCAGGCCTGCCGCCGAATCAGCGTGCCTGGCTGACCAACTCGCGCCCGGTGACGCTGCACGAGAGCACCGCGATCGTCGCCGTACCGGACGACTTCACCCGCGGGCAGCTGGAGACGCGGCTCCGCCCGGACCTCGAGCGGATCCTCACCGAGAGCTTCGGCCGCGACATCCGGATCGCCGTCACCGTCGACCCGTCCCTCGACCCGGAACTCCGCGAGCAGCAGCAGGCAGCCCAGCAGCCGGCCCCGCAACAGCACCAGCCGCAGCACCAGCAGCACCAGCCCCAGCAGCAGGCGCACCAGCAAGCTCCACAGCAACACCAGCAGCCCTACCCACAGCAGCCGGTGCAGCATCACCAACAGCACCAGCCGCAGCAGCACGTCCAGCCGCCAGTACGCGAGCCGCTCCGCACCGACGGCGCCTACCAGCCGACGATCCAGTCCGCGCTGACCGACCCGGACAACGGCCAGCAGTTCAACCAGCGCCAGGACCAGGCCCCGCAGCACTACGAGCAGCAGCAGACGTTCGGCCAGCCGCTCGGTTCGGTCGCGCCGCCTCCGAACGGTTCCTCGCAGCCGGCCACCGAAGCGCAGGGCGAAGCTCGGCTCAACCCGAAGTACACCTTCGAGACCTTCGTCATCGGCAGCTCGAACCGGTTCGCGCACGCGGCCGCCGTCGCGGTCGCCGAGGCGCCGGGCAAGGCGTACAACCCGCAGCTGATCTACGGCGACTCCGGGCTCGGCAAGACCCACCTGCTGCACGCGATCGGGCACTACGTGCGCAGCCTCTACACCGGAGCCCGCGTCCGGTACGTCTCCAGCGAAGAGTTCACCAACGACTTCATCAACGCGATCCGCGACGACAAGGCGTCCCAGTTCCAGCGCCGGTACCGCGACGTCGACGTCCTGCTGATCGACGACATCCAGTTCCTGGAAGGCAAGATCCAGACCCAGGAAGAGTTCTTCCACACGTTCAACACGCTGCACAACGCGAACAAGCAGATCGTGATCAGCTCCGACCGCGCGCCGAAGCGTCTGGAGGCGCTGGAGGACCGGCTGCGGAACCGGTTCGAGTGGGGCCTGATCACCGACATCCAGCCGCCGGACCTCGAGACCCGGATCGCGATCCTCCGGAAGAAGGCCGCGACCGAGCGGCTGACCGCGCCGCCGGAGGTGCTGGAGTTCATCGCGTCGAAGGTGCAGACGAACATCCGTGAACTCGAGGGCGCCCTGATCCGGGTCACCGCGTTCGCCAGCCTGAACCGGCAGCCCGTCGACCTGAGCCTCGCCGAGATCGTCCTCAAGGACCTGATCCCCGAGGGCAGCAAGCCCGAGGTGACGGCCAGCATGATCATGGGCCAGACCGCGTCGTACTTCGGACTGTCGATCGACGACCTCTGCGGATCGAGCCGGAGCCGGGTGCTGGTGACCGCGCGCCAGATCGCCATGTATCTGTGCCGCGAGCTGACGGATCTGTCGCTGCCGAAGATCGGGCAGCAGTTCGGCGGCCGCGATCACACGACCGTGATGCACGCCGAGCGGAAGATCCGGCAGCTGATGTCGGAGCGCCGCAGCGTCTTCAACCAGGTCACCGAACTGACCAACCGGATCAAGCACCAAGCCAAGCAGCAGTAACCACACAGGCTGGGGACACAGCTGTGGAAAACTGTGGGTATCGCCGTGGAAAGCCCCGCTCGGGGTGTGGATTCGCTGTGGGGACAGATTTCGCCGTCCACGGCCGTCCGCAGACGAAGCGAGCGCCGTCCACACGGCATCCACACGGCAATTCGGGCTCTGACCTGCGAAGTCGGCGCTTTTCCACAGTATCCACCGGTGCGAAGAACACTATGGAATCTGTAGAGGTCTCGAAGGCCACAAATCGATCGTGCGGCCCGATCTGGGGAAAACCCCGATCTCGCGCCGGCTTGCGGGACCTGTCAGGCTGGTCCCGGAACACCGCGAGCACGCGTTCGCGGCAGGACCGCAACGACGCCGACGCGACCCGCCCGGAGCGCCACGTCAGGCCCGATGGGCGCACAGCACACTTGTCCGTGGCAGGATCTGCCTGGCACACAGCCGAAACAGGAGGCACCCAGCGGTGAAGTTTCGCGTCGAGCGCGACGTACTGGCCGAGTCGGTGGCCTGGGCGGCGCGCAGTTTGCCCAGTCGTCCCAGCGTCCCGATCCTTGCCGGCCTGCTGGTCGAGGCCGAGGACGGGCAGATCACCCTGTCCGGCTTCGACTACGAGACCTCGGTGCGGGTCACCGTGCCCGCGCAGGTGGCCGACGCGGGCAAGTGCCTGATCTCCGGCCGGCTCGTCGCCGATATCTCCAAGAGCCTTCCGAACCAGCCCGTGGACGTCGCCGTCGACGGCGCCAAGGCACAGGTCACCTGTGGCAGTTCCCGGTTCACGCTCCAGACGCTTCCCACCGAGGAATATCCGGCCCTGCCGGAGCTCCCGGCCGCCAGCGGCACGGTGAAGGCCGACGTGTTCGCCCAGGCCGTCTCCCAGGTGGTGACCGCGGCCGGTCGCGAGGACACGCTGCCGGTGCTGACCGGTGTGCGGGTCGAGATCGAGGGCTCCACGATCTCCCTGCTGGCCACCGACCGCTACCGGCTGGCGATCCGCGAGCTCGAGTGGAACCCGCAGTCCCCTGACGCGTCCGCGGCCGCGCTGGTGCCGGCCCGGGTGCTGTCCGAGACCGCGAAGGCGATGACCGGTTCCGACGTGATCGTCTCGCTGGCCGCTCCGGGGACCGGCGACGGCATCGTCGGCTTCGAGGGTGAAGTGTCCGGTGGCAACCGGCGCGCCACCACCCGGCTGCTGGACGGCGAGTTCCCGAAGGTCCGCGGCATCATCCCGACCGACGCGTCGATCGCCACCCGCGTGCGGATCGACACCGCCACGCTCGTCGAGGCGGTCAAGCGGGTCGCGCTGGTGGCCGAGCGCAACGCGCCGGTCCGGCTGACGTTCGAGGACGACAGCGTGACCCTCGACGCCGGCAGCGGTGACGAGGCGCAGGCGTCCGAGTCGCTCGAGGCCCGGGTCTCCGGTGACGCCGTGACCGTCGGCTTCAACCCGACGTACCTGCTCGACGGCCTGAACGCGATCGGTACGCCGGTCGCGCACCTGGCCTTCACGCAGGCGACGAAGCCGGCCGAACTGACCGGTGTCACGGACTTCGACGGTGAACCGATCAGCGAGTTCCGGTACGTGCTGATGCCGGTCCGCCTGAACAGCTGAAAGCCAACAGAACAAGGGGATTCACGATGGAGCTCGGCCTTGTCGGTCTCGGCAAGATGGGCGGCAACATGCGCCAGCGGATCCGCAACGCAGGCCACACCGTGGTCGGGTTCGACCACAACCAGGACATCTCCGACGCCAAGGATCTCGCCGACATGGTCGGCAAGCTGACCGCCGGCGACCAGCCGAAGGTCGTCTGGGTGATGGTGCCGGTCCAGGCCATCGATCCGGTCATCACCGAGCTCGCCGAGCTGCTCTCCCCCGGCGACATCGTCATCGACGGCGGCAACAGCCGCTGGACCGACGACACCCGGCGGGCCGCGCAACTGGCCGAGAAGGACATCAAGTTCGTCGACTGCGGGGTGTCCGGCGGCGTCTGGGGCCTGGAGAACGGCTACGCGCTGATGTGCGGCGGTGACAACGAGACGGTCGCGACGCTGATGCCGATCTTCGAGGCGCTCAAGCCGGAAGGCGAGTTCGGGTTCGTGCACGCCGGCAAGGTCGGCGCCGGGCACTTCAGCAAGATGGTCCACAACGGCATCGAGTACGCGATCATGCAGGCGTACGCCGAGGGTTTCGAGCTGCTCGAGGCCGCGGACGTCGTGGACAACGTGCCGGAGACGTTCGAGTCCTGGCGCGAGGGCACCGTGATCCGGTCCTGGCTGCTCGACCTGATGGTGAACGCGCTCAAGGAAGACACCCACCTGGACAAGATCCGCGGGTACGCCGAGGACTCCGGCGAGGGCCGGTGGACGGTCGAGGCGGCGATCGACAACGCCGTACCGGTGCCGGCCATCGCCGCGTCGCTGTTCGCGCGGTTCGCGTCCCGGCAGGAGGACTCGCCGGCGATGAAGGCGATCGCCGCGATGCGCAACCAGTTCGGCGGCCACGCCGTGAAGGGCGCCGAGTCGGCCGATCCGTCGTACGCGACGCCTCCGACCAAGCACTGAGGTGTACGTCACCGCCCTTGGCCTGATCGACTTCCGCTCGTACCGGGAGGCGGAGGTCCGGCTCGCTCCGGGCGTGACGGCCTTCGTGGGCCCGAACGGCCACGGCAAGACGAACCTGGTCGAGGCGATCCACTACACCGCGACGCTCGGCTCGCACCGGGTGGCGAACGACGCACCGCTGGTGCGGGCCGGCGCCACCCGGGCGATCGTCCGGACCGAGATCCGCAGCCAGTACGACCGGGACGTGGTCGTCGAGCTGGAGATCAATCCGGGGAAGGCGAACCGGGCCCGGGTCAACCGGTCGCCGGTGCCGCGGCCACGGGAAGTGCTCGGTCTGCTCCGGACGGTGCTGTTCGCGCCGGAGGACCTGGCGCTGGTAAAGGGCGATCCGTCCGAACGCCGCCGGTTCCTGGACGAGCTGCTCACGCTGCGCGCGCCGCGGATGGCCGGCGTCCGGCAGGACTACGACCGGGTGCTGAAGCAACGGAACTCGTTGCTGCGCAGCGCCTCGCAGGCGCGCCGGCAGAACCGGTCGAGCGCCGCCGAGGGGCAGCTGCGCACGCTCGAGGTCTGGGACTCGCACCTCGCGCGCACCGGCGCCGAGCTGCTGGCGACCCGGCTGGAGCTGCTGGAGGCGCTGCGGCCGCTGGTCTCCAGCTCGTACGACGCTGTTGCCCGCGGCAAGGGTGACGCGCGGCTGGAGTACAAGTCCTCGGTGGTGCTCGAGCCGGGCGTGGCGTCGCGGGAGCAACTGGAGGACGTGCTGCTGGCCGCCGTACGGGAGAAGCGGCAGGACGAGCTCGAGCGCGGGGTGTCGTTGGTGGGCCCGCACCGCGACGACGTCGTACTCGGCCTCGGGGACCTGCCCGCGAAGGGGTACGCCAGTCACGGCGAGTCCTGGTCGTTCGCGCTCGCGCTGCGGCTGGCGTCGTACGAACTGCTCCGCGCGGACGGCGGCGAGCCGGTGCTGATCCTCGACGACGTGTTCGCCGAGCTGGACTCGCAGCGGCGGGACCGGTTGGCGGAGCTGGTGGCGCCGGCGGAGCAGGTGCTGGTGACCGCCGCGGTCGGGGCGGACGTGCCCGCTGAGCTCAGCGGGGCGCGCTTCGAGGTGGGTGAGGGGGTCGTTCAGCGTGGCTGACCCCCCGGATTCCTCCGAGAGCGGCCCCGAGAGCGAGGTCGAGCACGACAAGCAGGGGCTGGAACTGGCCAAGTCGCTGGCCGGCCGGCTCAAGCAGCAGGCGGCGAAGGGCGGCTTCAAGCCGGTCAAGCGCCGTCGCCGGCCGCGTATCGACGGCGCCCAGATCAGCAGCGCCCGCCCCGACGACCGCGACCCGCAGCGCCTGACGAACACGCTCGGTCGGCTGATGCGCGACCAGGGCTGGGAGGTCGACGTCGCCGTTCACGGCGTGATGGCGCGCTGGCCGTCGATCGTCGGCCCCGAGATGGCCGAACACTGCAAGCCGGAGTCGTACGACGACACGGTGCTGACCGTCCGTACGTCGTCGACGGCATGGGCCACCCAGCTGAAACTGCTGGCCCCCGACCTGGTCCGCCGCCTGAACGCCGAACTCGGCGAAGGCACCGTCACGGTCGTCAACGTCCAGGGCCCCCACACCCCCAGCTGGCGCAAGGGCCCCCGCACCGTCCGCGGCGGCCGCGGCCCCCGCGACACCTACGGATAGCCGCCTGGATTGCTGGGAGGACCCGGCGCTCCCCTAGGATCGGGCGCGATGCGTGCGCTAGTTGACGGCTTTCGCGAGATGGTCCACCTGATCGGGGATACGTTCCGGCTCTGGTGGAAGAACCTGCTGCCCATGACCACCTGGTGGTTGGCGGGTTTCGTGGGTTTCACGGTGTGCTCGCAGGGCGCGATCTGGCTGGCCTGGCATCAGCACTCGAGTCTCGGGACCGGTCTGTTCGCGGTCGGCGTACTGCTGCAGATCACCGCGGCCGTCGGCATGATCCGGACCTGTGCCATGTCGCTGTACCGCTGGCGGGACGCGGCGAGCGACGAGGCCGAGGAGACGTCGGATCCGACGCAGCGCGGGCTGCTGGAGCTGCTGGCAGTCACACTGCTGCCGTTGGTCGCGGTGTGGTCGGCCTGGGGGTTCTTCGACGAGCAGGTCAGCCAGCTGAGCGCGACGTTCCTGGTCCAGAACGGCCTGCAGCCCGGCTCCGGGTTCTTCAAGGTCGGTATCCACAGCTGGCACAACTACCTGCCCGCGCTCATCATCCTGCTGGTGCTGCGCCGGGTCCTGCAGGCGATCGACGACCGCTGGCCCAGCCGGCCCGTGAAGTTTGCGCAGGTCTGGGCGGAGTCCTTCTTCGTGCTGCTCACCGTCGTGATCACGCCGTTCGCGATCCGCGAGGGCCAGGAGTGGTTCAAGGACCGCAGCTTCTGGTACTGGTCCGTGGACTGGTGGGACGGCGTCAAGGACTTCTTCGACAAGATCAACATCCCGGTCCCGGCCGGTATCGAGTTCCTCTGGGGCTTCTTCTGGGAGTCGCTCTGGCCGTTGTTCAAGCTGGGCGTGGCCGAGCCGCTCACCTGGCTCGCGATCACGACCGTCGTCTTCGGTCACCGCGTCCTCTCCAGCGGCGGTGTCCTTCGCGGTACCCGCCTCGAGCGCCGGCTCGGCGGGCAGGCCGCGGCGGAGACGCCGCAGCGCGGCCGGATCGCCGGGCTCACCTACAAGGCGCCGGATCTGGTGCTGGGCGGTCTGCGGGAGAAGTTCTACCCGACGCTCAACGCATTCCGGCTGCTGGTCCGCGTCGGGCCGGTGTTCCTCGGCGTCGTTTGCATGGTCTACACGTTCTGGCTGCTCGGCGACGAGTGGGCGTTCGTCGTGGTCCAGCGGTTGCTCGGCGTCCACGGGCAGTACTGGGGCCTGATGAACCACGAGATCGCCATGCTGGTCAGAGGGCTGCTCTTCGAGCCGCTGCGGATCGCGCTCCTGGCAGCCGCGTTCGACCTGTGCATCTCGGTCGGCACCGAGCGCCGGGCGGAGGCCGCCGCCGCGGCGCAGGCCAAGGCACAGCCAACCGCCGACCAGCCGACCCCTGCGACCGTCTGAGGGTCAGGGAGTGATCAGAACCCGTCGGTGGATGTAGAAGTCCTCGACGGTGACGCCGGTCAGGTGTGGGACGCTGCTCTTCGGTACGACGTACACCTGGGCGACCTTGCCCGGCTTGTCCATCGTGTGCGGGTGGTCGTTGTCGGCGCAGTACGTCGGCAGCGTGTAGCCGCTCACGAGCTGGTCGTCCCAGATGTTGCCCTTGTCGTCGACCAGCTTGGCCTCGCAGCTGAATCCCCGCTCCTTGAGCATCAGGCCCTTCCGCGGCGTGACCGTGAACGCGGCGACGACGATCACCGAGCCGGCGGGCGCGTCGACCTTGATCTCCTCGCCCTCCTCGTCGACCAGCGCCGAGTAGGCCTTCAGCGAGTCGAGCTTCCACTCGATGCTCTGGACCGTCACCGGGCCCTGGCTGACGACCTCGTCGATCCGGCCCTCCTCGTGAATCCGCTCGTCGTCGCTCAGGTACGGCTGGAGCAGGACGAACATGCCGACGGCCAGTAGCGCCACCAGCATCGAGACCTGGACGACCAGCCGGCTCGCGCGGCTCGCGGTCCTCACGACGCCACCCGGGTGACGGGGCGCTCGATGACGTACTGCGGATCGGCGCCGTCGACCATCTGCTGAGCGATCTCCTCGGTCGGGACCCCGAGGTCGACCTGGACCTCGGAGTTGTACACGTTGAACAGCATGCTCGGGCGGAGCCGCAGCGTCAGGCCCTTCAGGTCGGCCGGGTTGACCTCGAACACGACCGAGCCGGTCTTCGCGAAGCCGGCGTCCGGGAAGTCGAGCTTGCTGTTGGTCGGGCCGTTGATCTCCTGGTAGGAGCTGCCGCCGTCGGTGACCAGCGCCGGGTAGAAGGTGTCGGGCTTCTTCACGCCGCGGACGGTGTCCCACTCGACCGCGACGTAGATGCCGTTGGTACCGATCGGCTTCTCGTCCTCACTGGCCGACCCGTCGAGCACCGCCTGGGCGAACTTGACCCGGGTCACCTTGACCGTCGACCCGCTGCCGGCGTACGGCAGCGCCTCGCCGATCGTGCCGCGCACGACCTTGATGTTCTGCTCGTCGTACACGTTCTCGGGCGTCGCCAGCCTGGTCAGCCCGCCGAGCATCACGAAGAGCAGGCCGATCAGGACGGTCGCGGGGCGGTACAGCTTCATCTGGTCTTCCCGTCGTCGACGACGACGGTCGGCTTGAGCCGGACCACCGCGGCCGGGTCCTCGTTGTGCCAGTACGGGTCTTCGTTGGCACCGAGCGTGGCGTAGTCGCCCTCGTAGTGCTCCTGGAGGACGCCGATCTCGACCACGTCGGCCGCGAAGTCGGGCTCCACCTCGAACTTGGTGCTGCAACTCTCCGGCGGCAGCCCGTAGACGAGCTTCCAGCTGGTCTGGTCGCCGTGGCAGGTGCTGCCGTTCGACTCGATCAGGTCGGCGCCGCCGCCCGGAACGAACCTGAGCAGGTCGTTGCCCACCGACTCGCTCTTCTGCTCCTCGGAGTCGATGTTCTTCACGTCGAAGTACACCCGCAGCGTGGTCTCGGCCTCGCTGTACTCCTTCTTCGGCTTCCGGACGATCTCGGCCTTGGTGAAGGTGAACTCGAACCGGCCGGCCGTGACCGTGGTCGGCGCGTCCAGGGTCGGCACCGTGCGGCCCTTCTTCTCTTTCCAGCCGCCGGTGGCCAGGATCACCAGCGCCGCCACCACGACGAGGGCGATCAGGATCAGCCAGATGCGCCGATGCCGGTGAATCACCCGGTCGGCGATCATCGCGTCGATGACCTCGTCGAGACTTTCCACGGCTGCGATCCTAAAGGGCGGCGGGTCCGCGCCGGGCACCCGTCGTCCGTGGCGCCCCGAGCCGGGCTGACCGGTCTGGACCGGAGGCCGCCGGATCGCCCGGCGGCGAAACGGCCGGAGGCCACAGAATGCCCGTGAGCGCTTTTCGGCCCCCCACCCGCGAGAGGGGACATGGCGAGGAGGGCGAAAAGACGCCCTGTCCACAGTTTCGGGCGGATGGTGGCAGGTTCTGCTTCGGTCGACGGGTAGAATGGAGCGTGTAGAGCGAGCCGCACCTCTGCCATCACCGTGGAGGGCGGCTCTACTGTGCCGCGATGCCTCGCGAACGCGGGGTCCGAGGAGGACAACCACCGGTGACCGACGAGCCGATCGAGATCGACGCCAACCAGTCCGCCGACCCCATCGGCCTCAGTGATCCCGCCGTACGCGATCTGGACGAGATCCCCTCGACGCTCGTCGAGCGGGAGTACGACGCGAGCGCGATCCAGGTCCTGGAGGGACTGGACGCGGTCCGCAAGCGCCCGGGCATGTACATCGGGTCCACCGGTGAGCGCGGTCTGCACCACCTCGTCACCGAGGTCGTCGACAACGCGGTGGACGAGGCCATGGCGGGGTACTGCGACCGCATCGTCGTCACCCTGCTGGCCGACGGCGGCGTCAGCGTCAAGGACAACGGCCGCGGCATCCCGGTCGGCATCGTCGAGTCCGAGGGCAAGCCGGCCGTCACCGTGGTGCTGACCGTGCTGCACGCCGGCGGCAAGTTCGGCGGCGGCGGGTACAAGGTGTCCGGCGGTCTGCACGGCGTCGGCGTCTCCGTGGTGAACGCGCTGTCCACCCGGCTCCGCGTCGACGTGCACACGGGCGGCAAGGAGTACACGCAGTCCTTCTCGATGGGCGTCCCGGACGCCGACCTCGCCGAGCTCGGCGCGTCAGACTCGACCGGGACCACGGTCACGTTCTGGGCGAACCCGGACGTCTTCGAGACCACGACGTACTCCTACGAGACGCTGGCCACCCGGTTCCGCGAGTACGCCTTCCTGAACAAGGGCCTCGAGCTGGTCATCCGGGACGAGCGCCCGGACCACACCGACGAGGACGGCAACCCGCTCGAGCAGTCGTTCAAGTACGACGACGGCCTGGTCGACTACGTGCGGTACCTGACCGGTATCCGCGAGACCGTGCACCGCGACGTGATCTCGTTCGAGGCGGCCACCTCGGAGAACAGCATGAGCCTCGAGGTCGCGCTGCAGTGGAGCGGCTCGTTCCAGGAGTCCGTGCACACCTTCGCGAACGCGATCAACACCCACGAGGGCGGTACCCACGAGGAAGGCTTCCGGGCCGCGCTCACCTCACTGGTCAACTCGTTCGGCGAGGACCAGGGGATGATCAAGAAGAAGGAGGACCGGCTCACCGGTGACGACATCCGGGAGGGCCTGACCGCGATCATCTCGGTCAAGCTCGGCGAGCCGCAGTTCGAGGGCCAGACCAAGACCAAGCTCGGCAACACCGAGGTCAAGGGCTTCGTCCAGCGCGTCGTCAACGACAAGCTCGGCGCCTGGTTCGAGCAGAACCCGGCCGAGGGCCGCGAGATCGTCCGCAAGGCGAGCGCCGCGGCGAGCGCCCGGATCGCGGCCCGCAAGGCCCGCGACCTGGCCCGCAACCGCAAGGGCCTGCTCGGCGGCGGCGGCCTGCCCGGCAAGCTGGCCGACTGCCAGTCGACCAACCCGGAGGAGTGCGAGGTCTACATCGTCGAGGGTGACTCGGCGGGCGGCTCCGCGAAGGGCGGCCGGGACCCGAAGTTCCAGGCCATCCTGCCGATCCGCGGCAAGATCCTGAACGTCGAGAAGGCCCGGATCGACAAGGTCCTGCAGAACAACGAGGTGCAGGCGATCATCTCCGCGCTCGGCACCGGCATCCACGAGGACTTCGACGAGGACAAGCTCAGGTACCACAAGATCGTGATCATGGCCGACGCCGACGTCGACGGCCAGCACATCCGGACCCTGCTGCTGACCCTGCTGTTCCGGTTCATGCGGCCGCTGATCGAGCGCGGGCACGTGTACGCCGCGCAGCCGCCGCTGTACAAGATCCGCTGGAGCAACCAGCCGCACGAGCTGGCCTACACCGACCGCGAGCGCGACGGCCTCCTCGAGGCGGGCGCCGAGGCCGGCAAGAAGCTCCCCAAGGAGAACCCGATCCAGCGCTACAAGGGTCTGGGCGAGATGAACGCGAACGAACTCTGGGAGACCACCATGGACCCGGCGAACCGGGTCCTGCTGCAGATCACCCTCGACGACGCGGTGCGCGCCGACGAGACGTTCCAGACGCTGATGGGCGACGACATCGAGGCGCGGCGCAGTTTCATCCAGCGCAACGCCAAGGACGTCCGCTTCCTCGACATCTGATTCTCGCCAGCACACCGACGTACCAGATCTGAACGGGACTTTTCATGACCGAGACCCCCACCTCGCCGGGCCACGACCGGATCGAGCCGCTCGACCTGCAGACCGAGATGCAGCAGTCGTACCTCGACTACGCGATGGCGGTCATCGTCGGCCGCGCGCTGCCCGAGGTCCGCGACGGCCTGAAGCCGGTGCACCGCCGGATCCTCTACGCGATGTACGACGGCGGCTACCGGCCGGACCGCGGCTTCAACAAGTGCTCCCGCGTCGTCGGTGACGTCATGGGTCAGTACCACCCGCACGGCGACTCGGCGATCTACGACACCCTGGTCCGGCTCGCGCAGCCGTGGGTGATGCGGGCGCCGCTGATCCAGGGCCAGGGGAACTTCGGTTCGCCCGGTAACGACCCGGCGGCCGCGATGCGGTACACCGAGTGCCGGATGGCGCCGTTGGCGATGGAGATGGTCCGCGACATCGACCAGGAGACGGTCGACTTCCGGCCGAACTACGACGGCAAGTCGCAGGAGCCGGTGATCCTGCCGTCCCGCTTCCCGAACCTGCTGGTCAACGGCTCCTCCGGGATCGCGGTCGGGATGGCGACCCAGATCCCGCCGCACAACCTGCGCGAGGTCGCGGCCGCGGTGGACTGGGCGCTGGAGCACCCGGACGCCACCCAGGAGGAGCTGCTCGAGGCCTGCCTGCAGCACATCAAGGGCCCCGACTTCCCGAACGGCGCGCTGATCGTCGGCTACAAGGGCATCGACGACGCGTACCGCACCGGCCGCGGCTCGGTCACGATGCGCGCGGTGGTCGACATCGAGGAGGACGCCAAGGGCCGGACCAGCCTGGTCGTCACCGAGCTGCCGTACATGGTCAACCCGGACAACCTGGCGCAGAAGATCGCCGAGCTGGTGAACACCGGCAAGGTGAACGGCATCGCCGACATCCGCGACGACAGCTCGTCGCGGACCGGCCAGCGGCTCGTCATCGTGCTGAAGCGCGACGCCCAGCCGCGCGTCGTACTGAACAACCTCTACAAGCACACCCAGCTGCAGGACACCTTCGGGTGCAACATGCTGGCGCTCGTGGACGGCGTACCGCGCACGCTCAGCGTGAACCTGTTCATCAGCCACTGGATCGACCACCAGATCGAGGTCATCCAGCGGCGGACCCGGTTCCGGCTGCGCGAGGCGGAGAAGAACGCGCACATCTACCGCGGGTACGTGAAGGCGCTGGACGCCCTCGACGAGGTGATCGCGCTGATCCGGCGCAGCCCCGACGTGGACGAGGCGCGCACCGGTCTGATCCAGCTGCTCGACATCGACGAGATCCAGGCGCAGGCCATCCTCGACATGCAGCTGCGCCGGCTGGCGGCCCTGGAGCGGCAGAAGATCATCGAGCGGCTGCAGGAGCTCGAGGCGATCATCGCCGACCTCGAGGACATCCTGGCGAGCCCGGTGCGGCAGCGCGGGATCGTCAAGGACGAGCTTGCCGAGATCGTCGAGCGGTACGGCGACGACCGCCGGACCGAGATCATCGCGGCCGACGGCGACCTGTCGGTGCAGGACCTGGTGCCGGACGAGGACGTCGTCGTCACGATCACCCGCGGCGGGTACGCGAAGCGCACCAAGACCGACCTGTACCGCGTACAGAACCGCGGCGGCAAGGGGGTCCGGGGCGCGCAGCTGCGGGCCGAGGACGAGATCAGCCACTTCTTCGCCACCACCAACCACCACTGGATGCTGTTCTTCACCACCAAGGGCCGGGTGTACCGGGCCAAGGTGTGGCAGCTGCCCGAGTCCGCCCGCGACGCCAAGGGCTCGCACGTCGCCGGCCTGCTCTCGTTCCAGCCGGACGAGGAGATCGCGCAGGTCCTGACACTGCGGGACTACGAGCAGGCGGACTACCTGGTGCTCGCGACCAAGAAGGGCCTGGTCAAGAAGACGGCGCTGCGCGACTACGACTCCGCGCGGCAGAGCGGCATCATCGCAGTCAACTTCCGCGAGGACGACGACGAGCTGATCGGCGCCGACCTGGCGACTGCCGAGGACGACCTGCTGCTGGTGTCGCGCAAGGGCCAGTCGATCCGCTTCACCGCGAACGACGAGCAGCTGCGGCCGATGGGCCGGGCCACCTCCGGTGTCACCGGCATGAAGTTCCGCTCCGGCGACGAGCTGCTGTCGATGTCGGTGATCCGGGCCGGCGCGGACGAGGACACGCAGTTCGTGTTCACCGTGACCGACGCCGGGTACGCCAAGCGTTCGCGCGTGTCGGAGTACCGGCAGCAGGGGCGCGGCGGCCTCGGCATCAAGGCCGTCAAGCTGAACGACGAGCGCGGCTCGCTGGTCGGCGCGATCATCGTCGTCGACGAGGACCAGGTGCTGGCGATCAAGGCGAGCGGCCAGGTCGTCCGGAGCCGGGTCGACAGCGTCCCGGTGAAGGGCCGCGACACGATGGGTGTGCGGTTCGCCGGCGTCGGCGAGTCCGACGCGGTGGTCGCGATCGCCCGGAACACCGATCTGACCGTGGTCGGGGAGGAATCGGAAGCGGCCGAGGAGGGTACTGTCGCTGAAGGTGCCCAGAATGTGGACGGAGCGACAACCGAATCCACCTCTGAGAGCGTCCAGACTGATGACCAGCGTTCGACGGACGTCGACGGCGCGGCTACCGTCGAAGGCGACGAAGCCGGCCAGGAGGGTGACTGATGACCAACCGCGCGAGGCCGACCTGGCCTGAGGGTGCGGCCGACAGCTCGAACTCCCAGCGCACGTCGCCGGGCGGGAAGCCGTCCGCTGCCCCGGGCAACCCGGCCTCCAACGGTCGTTCCAACGGCGTCCCCGGCGCCAACGGCCAGCAGAGGACGGGTACGCCGAACGGTCAGCGGCCGGCCGCCGAATACCGTCCGCAGCCTCGACCCGGTACGCCGGGTGCCGGCGCCGCTCCGGTGCGTCAGCCGTCCCCGAGTACGCCGGGACGCCCGGAGCCGTGGTCGGCGCCGGGCGCTGGCCAGTCGTCGCCTTCGCCTTCGCCTTCGGCTCCGGTCGGGGCGTCGTACGGCGAGACCGAGGCGAAGACCGACTCGTTCGGTGACCGGATGAGCGCGGCGCGCCAGGCCGTGATGGACAAGGCGGCCGCGGTGAAGGCGACCAAGCCGGACAAGTCGGAGCGGGCCACGGCGAAGCAGGAACGGCACGCCGAGAAGGACGCGAAGACGTCGGGCCGGCCGCAGACCCGGAAGGCGCGGCTGCGGATGGCCCGCATCGACCCGTGGTCGGTGATGAAGACGGCGTTCCTGCTGGCGATCGCGTTCGGCATCGTGACCTGGGTCGCGGTCTTCATCGTCTGGTCCGCGATCGGCGCGGCCGGCGTCTTCGAGAACATCAACTCGACCGTCCGCGAGGTCCTGGGCACCCCGACCGGCGAACCGTTCCGCGTGGAGAACTACATCAACACCGGCAAGGTGATGGGTTTCACCACCCTGCTCGCCTGCGCCGACGTGCTGATCATCACGGCGCTCGCGACCCTCGGAGCGTTCCTCTACAACATCGCCGCCACGCTGCTCGGCGGCCTCGAAGTCACGCTGGCGTCGGAGGACTGACCTGGTATTCCCCGCTCCGGCCGGGCCCGCCGCGGGCCTGGCCGGAACCGGTTTGGGAGTAGGGCACTTGGTGCGGTAATCTCTCCCGGGTTCGACACCGCGGTACGCGGGCCTATAGCTCAGACGGTTAGAGCGCTGCCCTGATAAGGCAGAGGTCACTGGTTCAAGTCCAGTTAGGCCCACCACCCACTGTGAAGTCCGATCCGAGGAGTCCCGGTGCTGAGAAAGTTCCTGCTGGTGCTGCTGGCCGGCGTCGGTGGATACTTCGTCTACAAGAAGACCCAGCAGTCCCGCGCCGAGAAGGACCTCTGGGCCGAGGTCGCCGACCCGGTCACCCCGGGCCACTGACCACCCCACGGGGGCGTAGCTCAACTGGCAGAGCACTGCCTTTGCAAGGCAGGGGTTAGGGGTTCAAGTCCCCTCGTCTCCACCATGTGATCTTTCACGAGATCCCGGACCCCTGATTGGGGTCCGGTTTTGTTTGGCCGCTAGTTGCGGGCTTACTCGGTTCGGCCTTGGGGTTTGAAGCGGCGTACTTCGTGGGGCCAGCCGCAGGCCTCGGCGACCTTGGCTGCCCACATCTTCGCGGTCTCGTCGTCGGGGACGCTGACCAGGGCGAAACCGCCCAGGAACTCCTTGCTCTCGACGTACGGCCCGTCGGTGACCAGTACCTCGCCGCTGGTGGGATCCGCGCTGTAGATCGGTCCGTCCTCCTCTTCGAGTCCACCGGCGAAGACGTACACGCCGGCTGCCTTCATCTCCTCCGTGACCGCCCTGGCCCGCGGCCCCCGCCCGCGGAACCACTCCTCGGGGTGGTCGCCGACCCACTGCTGATTGAAGTAGATGAGGTACGCGGGCATGCCTGCTCCTTCAACTCGAGCGGACCCGTCGTCCGCCTCCACCCACGCAACGAACGCCGCCCGACGAATCCGACAACCCCCACACATCTCCTATCATCCCGGCCATGCCGAGCTCAGCGCCGTACGTCGTAGCGGTCGATTCGGGCGGGACGCAGACCAGGGTCGGCTGTTTCGGCCTCGACGGGGTGCTGCTGGCGCGCCACACCGGGCAGGGTGGGTCACCTACTCATAACCACGCTGCCGTCCAGCATTTCCAGTCGACGGTCGCCGCCGCGCTTGGTGTCGGCGGACTCGCGGCGGAGGACGCCGTCGCGTTGACGGCCGGCCTGGCCGGCTACGAGACAGATCGCGCCAACGAGTGGATCGGCACCTTCTTCGAAGGGACTGGGCTGACCTGCCCGCGGCAGGTGGTGAACGACTCGGTGGTCGCGCATCGCGGTGCGCTTGGCGGGGCGCCCGGGGTGATTGTCGTGGCGGGGACCGGTTCGATGATCGCGGCGATTGGCGAGGACGGGGTGGTGGTCGACAGTGGTCGGTTCCAGCACTACGCCGGCGGCGCACGGCATCTCGTCTACGACGTCATGCAGCGCATCCTCATCGGCGATCACACCGCTGACGATTTGCCGTTGGTCCGGACGGTGCTGAAGTGGTGGGGCGCTCGCGACGTTGATGAGCTGCGTCGGGTCTTGCTCGGGCTTGGCGGGCAGGACCGCAACGACGTGAAGCATCGGTACGGTGGGTTGGCGCCGGCGGTCATGGGCGCCGTATACAGCTCTCCGCTCGCCGACGCTGCGGTGACGCGGTTGGCTGAGAAGACTGCCGTCGGTGTGCGGTTGTTGGCACCGTTGGTTGATGTGAGTGTGGTGCCGGTGGCACTGGCGGGGGCGTTGGCCACGGCCGCTGAGTTCGGCGAGCGGATCTCGCGGTTTCTGGTAGCCAGTTCTGAACCCTGCATCAGCGTTGCCGATGCCGTGCTCGATCCGCTTGGGGGTGCGGCGCTGATGGCCTTGGAGGCTGCCGGTGTGCCGCGTACTTCGCAGCTCGTTGAGAGACTTCAGGCGTCGACCATCCGCTAGGCCTTTGTCACGCTGGTTCGCGAGAATCCTTGGGGGACGGTGTCGGATCCGGGGATCGGTGTTCGTGGTGAGGGTGTGGCGGCCTGGGTGGGTCGCACTGCCTGAGAGGAGATGGCTGTGGCGCAGTATCTGATCTCGTTCAACGATGAGTGGGTGCCCGAGCACACCGAGGAGGAGCTCGGCGCCAAGAGTGTCGCCGGGCGCGCGGTGATCGCCGAGATGGAGGACGCCGGGGTCTTCATCTTCAGCAACGGCGCGCTCGACGCCTCGACCGCGATCTGCAGCGTCGAGGCGAAGGACGGGGAGCCGATCTTCAGCGACGGGCCGTACGCCGAGACGAAGGAACACCTGGGCGGGTTCGCCGTGATCGACGCCCCCGACGACGCCACGGCCCGCTACTGGGCCGGCCGCCTCGCCGTCGCCCTGAACTGGCCCCAGGAGCTCCACCGCTTCCCCGACTTCGAACGCCCCAACCCCACCGAAACTGCTTGACTGCGGACGGGGTGGGTCAGAGCCCGCAGTCGCCCACCCCGTTTGACGGGGCCCGCGCTCGCCCGCTCCGCTTGGCGGGGCCCGCGCACTTGCCCACTCCGCTTGGCGGTACGTCGGACCGCTCGAGGTGCGTTCACCGCCAGGTACGCACCGCGCTGCCGTCGGCGGAGGGGCATCCGAGACGGCGTCGACAAAGGCGGGCCGCGGGTTCGTCACCGGCGGGGCATACGAGACGGCATCGACCAGGGCGCCGAGGCGGCGCCGAGTGGGGCGGTCGAGAGGGCGCGGAGCCGGGGGCAGTCGAGGCGGCGTGGAGCGGGGGCGACCGAGCGTGAGCGTCACCGGCGGGTTCGACCTCTGCGAGGTCGGCTGGCCTTCAGCCGCGGACAGCACAGGTCTGCGCGGGTCGCTCGGTAGGTTCGATGTCGGACGTCATGCCGGGCGGAAGGCGGATCCGTCGGGACGTACACGGCAAGCTGCAGGAGGCCGACGTACCCGAACATTCCCGAGTTGGATCACCGCTCGTGTGGGCAGAGGGTTGCCAGGGCTGCGTCTATTGGGGGTAGGTCCGGCAGCGGGTTGCCTGGGGTCCACCAGGTGGCTTTTGACATCTCGTTGTTCGGGGTGAAGGGCTGGGGCGTGGAGATGGAGCCTTGGTAGATCGCGAGGTGCTCCAGGCGGTGGTCGGGGGCTACCTGGATTTTGGCCACGCCGGCGAAGTCGAGGGTGTCTGCTTGCTGGCCGCTCTCCTCGGCGAGTTCTCGTACGGCGGCCTCTCGAGGGGATTCGCCTGGATCGAGCATGCCGCCGGGGAGTTCCCACGCCTGGTGGTATCGGTTGAAGACCATCAGGCACTCGTGTCCGTACCAGAGCACGACCAGCGAGGCTGTCAGTGGGGCGGACGGATCCAGGCGGCTCAGGTCTTCTTCTCGGAGGCGGTCGAAGGTGAGGAGGATCGAGCCGTCGGAGTTGTGGACCGGGAGGTCGTACATGGGTGGCGAGTCTTTCACGGGTGGCAGACTTGCGCGGGTGATCGAGCAGGGTGCTTTCGACTTCAAGCGGTACCAGGAGGCTGCGGCGCGGACCGGGGCGCCGATCGCTACCGACCATCCGATCGTCTATCCGACGCTTGGGTTGGTGAACGAGGCGGGTGAGGTTGCCGGGAAGGTGAAGAAGATCTTCCGGGATCGGGAGGGCGTGATCAGCGATGCTGATCGGGAGGCGTTGACGCTCGAGTTGGGGGATGTGCTGTGGTATCTGTCCGAGCTGTGTACCCGGCTCGGCATCCGGCTCGAAGATGTTGCCGAGCGCAACATCACCAAGCTCGCGGACCGGGTCGCGCGCGGCGTCCTCCACGGCGACGGCGACCAGCGGTGACGGGTTAGGGGCGGAAGTGGTCGGCGGCTGCTTGGATTTGGGCTCGGCGGGTGGTCCAGAAGGTGGCGTTGGCTGCGACTGTGTCTGAGTCGCGGCCGAGTTGGCCGTCCAGTTGTTCGCGGAGGATGTCGGCGTGGCCTGCGTGTTGGGATGTTTCGGCGACCATTCTGATCAGCAGCGCGCCCAGTGTGGTCTCCCGGTCCCAGTGGGCGACGTACCCCGGACTGTCCAGGTCGAGGTCGTTGACGGTCCGGTCGGCGTGTGCGCAGGCCTGGCGGTAGACGCCGACGATGTACTCACGCGACTCGTCCGGTGTCGCCCACAGATCGATCTCGGTGTACGGGTCGTCCCGGAACCACGTCGGCCGCTCGACCGCCGGTCGGCCGAACGCGTCGCCCAGGTACCCATACTCCAACCCCGCCAAATGCTTCACCAACCCGAGCAGGTTCGTGCCCGTCGGAGTCAGCGGCCGCCGTACGTCGTACTCCCCCAGGCCGTCCAGCTTCGCGAGCATGACCGCGCGCCCCGCCCGCAGCGCCTCCAACAGTTCCGCCTTCAGATCCATGGCTCAGTACCTGACCAGCGGACCGATCTCGACCGGCGGCACGTGCCCGGTCGGCGGTCGGGTCTGGGCCAGCGCGACGCCGATGTCGACGAGCGCGGCGCGGTCCAGCGTCGGGACCTCGCTGATCGGGGTCCACACGGACTCGGCGGTCTCCCCGTTCGGCTCGGGGCGGGCGGTGCCGGCGGTGATGCGGACGGCGTAGAAGATGCCGATGTTCTGGTGGTCGACGTCGCCCGGGATGCGCCGTTCCGCGGCGGGCACGATCCGGGAGTCGACGCCGAGCAGGCGCTCCACCACGGACTCGTACCCGGTCTCCTCGGCCACCTCGCGGGTCACGGTGTCGAACGGATCCTCACCCGGATCGACCCCACCGCCCGGCAAGGTCCACCAGCTCCCGTCGCCGTACGGCGAGACGTACCGCGCCAGCAGCACCCGCTCGTTCTCGACACACACGGCGTACGCAGCCACCCGTCGACTCATCCCCGGACCCTAACCCGACCGCCGCGCGCCGCGCACTGCAGTTGCCTGAGGCAAGGATTGAGAAACCCTCACCGATCGGCCACATCCGGCCATCGGCTGGCCGCATCCGCTCGTGTCACCGAGCTGTGACGGAGCGCTGTTAGCGTCCCTGGCGAGCAACCGCTCCGCATTTCCTACTCGGGAGAATTCGATGAGAAAACTAGCGGCACTGGTGGCCGGTCTGGTCGCGGCGGCCGGCGGCGTGTACGTCGTCGCGGCCCCTTCTGCGCAGGCGGCCGACTGCGGCGGCACGTACACGATCGTGGTCGGCGGTACCGGCGACAACGACTCCAAAGCGCCGTACTGGCAGGGCAACATCAGCCAGCGCGTCGGGTACCCGGCCCAGCCGATCGGTCACAACGCCCGCCTGGGTGTGAATGAGCTGAACCGGCTGATCCGCGACCACCGCAACGCCTGCCCCGACCAGCACGTGAAGGCGGTCGGCTTCTCGCTCGGCGCCGCCGTTGTCCACACCTGGGTGTCGGAGAACTGGCCGACCATCGACAACGTCAACGCGGTCCTGATCGCGGACCCGAAGCGGGCCGCCGGTCCGGGCGCGCCCGGTGCCGCCGCGCACCCGCTGGTCGCACCGGTCGTCGGCGCGCCCCTCGCGGGCGCCGACAACAACTTCGGTGACATCCCGACGCTGACGCTCTGCACCGACGACATCATCTGCGACGCGAACGCGACCTCGGGCCTCCCCGGCTACCTGTGGGAAGGCAAGCACGGCAACTACAACTTCAACGTCGACGTGTACTCCGACGACGCCCGCGGCCAGTGGTTCAACGGGGTCTACATCCCCTGACAACCACACGTACTGCGGACATCCACAGCAGGTGTCCGCAGTACCCGCGGAATAGAGGTGCCGGCGGTGGTGGTTGCCTCGGGTATGGGTGTTGAGATCGGGGTCATTCTGCCGACGTCGTCGCCGGAGGCCGGGCGGGCGATTCTTGGGGATGTGCGGGACAGTGCACGGTACGCCGAGGAGGTGGGGCTGGACTCGGTGTGGTCGACGGATCATCTGATCGCGAGTGCGCCGATGCTCGACAGTTCCGTCGTACTGGCGACTGCGGCCGCGGTGACCGAGCGGATCACGATCGGGTACAACGTGATGCTGCTGGCGTTGCGGCCTGTCGCGTGGGCGGCGAAGCAGGTCAGCACGCTGCAGTTGGTGTCGGGCAACCGGCTCGTGCTCGGCGTCGGGACGGGCAACCCGGCGCATGGTGACGTCGGATGGCGGGCGGCGGGTGTGGAGTTCTCCGAGCGTGGGCGGCTGACGGACGAGGCGCTCGCGGTGCTGCCTGACCTGATCGCCGGCAAGCCTGTCGCGGACATCCAGATCTCCCCCGGCGCGACTGTGCCGCCGATCTTCGTGGCCGGCGGCGGGGCGCGGGCGCACCGGCGTGCGGCGAAGTACGCCGACGGTTGGGCGACGATCGCGCAGTCGCCGGACGAGGTGCGCGCCAACCTCGAGCAGATCAACGCACTTGCCAACGGCAAGCAACTGAAGGCGACCGTCGTCGCACCACAACTCCAAGGCGACCCGATCGCCCAACTCGCCGAGTACGAGGCAGCCGGTGTCGGACGCGTCATCCTCCCGCCCACCGGAGACTGGCGACGCGACTACGACCAAGCCGCCGAACTGCGCACCCGCTACCAAGGCTGACCGCAGTGGGCTGGTGAAAGCCCTGCGGATTGGACCTGTCGACCGGCCGGCACCACGACCGAGAGTGGTGCCGGAGAAGCGAGTCGAGGATGTGAGTGATGTACGTACCCGCGCATTTCGCAGGTGACGACGAGGCGGTTCAGGCGTTGCTGTCCAACCACGGAGCCGCGGACCTGGTGACGATGACGCCGGACGGGCTGACGGCGACGATGCTGCCGTTCGTGCACGACCCGGACCGCAACGTGCTGCTGGGACACTTCGCACGGAACAACGAGCACTGGCGCCGGCCCGTGAGCGGCGATGCGCTGGTGATCATGCGCGGCCCGGACGCGTACGTCTCGCCGTCCTGGTACGCGTCCAAGCAGGAGCACGGTCGCGTCGTCCCGACCTGGAACTACGTCACCGCCCACGTCTACGGGACCATGACCGTGTACGACGACCCGGCCTGGGTCGAGGACGTCGTACGGCGTCTCTCGGACCACCACGAGGCGCCGCGAGCGGAGCCGTGGTCAGTCGATGATGCGCCCGCGAAGTTCGTCAGTGGTCAGCTGAGGGCGATCGTCGGCGTCGAGATCGCGATCAAGCGGATCGAGGCCAAGCTCAAGCTCAGCCAGAACCGCCCGGCCGCTGACGTCGCCGGGGTGATCGCCGGCCTCCGCGGCGACGGCGAGCACCGGACGGCCGCCGCAGTGGAACAACAGATTTGACCTTGCCCCCAGGGTCAAGGTTTATCGTCCCGCCCATGGCTGGAGTGATCGTAGTAGGAGCCGGTCCTGGAATCGGGGCGGCGGTGGCGCGGCGGTTCGTCCGCGAGGGTATGAGCGCGGGCCTGATCGCGCGGTCGGAGGCCACGGTGAAGGCCGTGGCCGCGGAGCTGGGCAACGCCGACGTGCTCCCGGTGACCGCTGACGTGACCGACGAGCCCGGGCTCCGCGCCGCCCTCGACCAGGTCGTCGAGGCGTACGGCGTACCCGAGGTGGTCGTGTACAACGCCGCGCTGATCCAGCCGGACCGGATCGGCGACCTCACCGCCCAGCAGCACCTCGACGCGCTGGCGGTGAACGTGGTCGGCGCGATCACCACCGCCGCGCACCTCGCGCCCGCGATGGCCGAGCGCGGCCGCGGGACGTTCCTGATCACCGGCGGAATGCCCGCCTCGAAACCGGAGTACGCAAGCCTCTCGCTCGGTAAGGCCGGTGTCCGCACGGTCGTCAGCCTGATCGACCAGCAGTACGGCGCCGCGGGCCTGCATGCCGCGAGCATCACCGTCAGCGGCGGCGTCGCACCCGGCACCGGCTGGGACCCGGACGAGATCGCCGGCCACTACTGGCGACTGCACACCCAGATCCCGGCCGACTGGATGCACGAAGTGGTCATCTGACCTCTTGTCGTATTGTTCAACAATCTCTATCGTGGGATCACCTGAGAGGGGGTCCCATGACGACTGCAACGACGGCAACGCTCACGCCGGCCCAGGCCCGGTCGCTGTTCCGCGACGACTACAGCGGCCCGACCAACGGCTGGGCCGGCGGGTACACGCAGACCAACCTCATCGCGGTCCCCGAGGACTGGGCGTACGACGTCCTGTTGTTCTGCACGCGCAACGCACAGGCCTGCCCGGTGCTCGACGTCAGCGACCCGGGTGACCCGACGACGCGGCTCGCGCGCGGCGCGGACCTGCGGACCGACATCCCGCGGTACCGGATCTGGCGGGACGGCGAACTCGTGGCCGAGGTGGCGGACGCGACCGAGGCGTGGCGCGACGACCTGGTCGCGTTCTCGCTCGGCTGCAGCTTCACGTTCGAGACCGCGCTGGCCGCCGCGGGGATCCCGCTGCGGCACGTCGACCAAGGGCGGAACGTCGCGATGTACGTGACCGACCGCGAATGCGAGCCCGCCGGCCGGCTGCACGGTCCGCTCGTCGTGTCGATGCGGCAGATACCGGCGGACCGGGTCGACGACGCGGTCCGGATCACCCGAGCCATGCCGGCCGTGCACGGCGGCCCGGTCCACATCGGCGATCCCGCCGAGTTGGGCATCGCCGACCTGGCCAGCCCGGACTTCGGCGATCCGGTGGATGCGGCGGACGGCGACGTACCGGTGTTCTGGGCGTGTGGGGTCACCCCGCAGGCCGCGTTGATGGCGTCGCGGCCGCCGTTCGCGATCACGCACGCCCCCGGCTACATGTTCATCACCGACCGCCGCGACAGCGACTACCGCCTTCAGGCGTCGTAGGTCTCACCCGGCCGGCCGTTCCGCCAGCGGAAATCGCAGATCACGGCGCGATGGTCGGACGGGTACACGCCGTCGACCGCGTCCCCGGCGATGACCGCGGACTCGACGCTGACCAGCTGATCCTCGTGGCCCGGACGGTAGAAGATGTGGTCGATGCGCTGATCGACCAGTTCCGGTCCGGCCTCGAGCGGAGCGGACGGATGCGTCGACGGCAGTGTCACCGCGTCGGCGGCGCCGTTGCCCGCGGTCCAGGCGTCGACCAGCACCTCCCGCAGCGGACGCAGTACGGCGCTGTCGGCCGCCGCGTTCAGGTCGCCCATCACGAGCGACGGGCAGGGCCCGTCGCTGGCCGGGTCGGTCCCGAGGTCGGCCAGGAGCCGTGCCTGCGCGAGCCGGTCGTCGCTGAAGGTCGTCGCATGCTCCAGGCGCGACACCGCGACCGGCAACGGGCCGACCGGATGCGCGATCCGGACGCGCAGCGCGACAGGATCCCAGGAACGATGCCGGGCCGGCAGCGGGATCACCTCCTGCTCGAGGATCGGCCAGCGGCTCAGCAACGCGATGCCCAGCTCCACTCCGTCGTGCTCGGGCGTCAACGTCGGCTCGGGAGTTCGCGGGTACGACGGGGACGCGAAGACCGCGTGCATTCCGAGCGCGTCCGCGAACTGGTGCGCCTGCGTGCTGCCCTCCGCGCTCCAGACCTCCTGCAGGGCGACCACGTCCGGGGTGAAGCGATCGATGGTGGCGAGGATGCCGGGCTGACGTTCGCGCCAGCGCGGTCCGAAGCGCCACCAGATGTTCCAGGTCATTGCGCGAAACCGCGGATCCACCACGTCAGGCTCCTCAGGGCTCGGGTGCGCACCCCTGGTACCCACTCCGGCTGACACATGATCGTTGCCTTGAGCACCTTCCTTCCGTGTCAGTTTGTGCACGGACTGTCACGAACTGTCACGGACGGTTTACGGCTGCATGCAGATGTCCGGAGAGCCCTGGCGGCAGCAGGAGCCCGCGGCTGATCGTCATGTCAGGAAGACGAAGTCGAGAAGAGTTCGAGTCAGGTCGACCACGGGAGGGTCCGGACACGTGCTCGAGACTTATCGCGGGATCCCGCACCTGTTGGACACCTGGTTCGTGCTCACCGGCATGACCCTGCCGATCGCACTTTCCTCGTTCCGCCGTCCCGGCGACCTGGTCCCCCGGATGGCCGCGTTCTGCATCCCGGCCGCGTTCGCGCTGGTGATCGCGGTGACGCTCAGCCCGACGACGCACCGCCTCGGCCAGATCGGTCAGTGCGGGACGCACCTCACCACGACCGGTGGGCTGACCTCGCTCCAAGGGCTGCTGAACGTCCTGCTGTTCGTCCCGGTCGCGGGCATGCTCACGCTCGCCAGCGGCCGGCCGGTCGAAGGGGTCGCCGCCGGGATCGGGATGTCGGCCGCGGTCGAGGCGGTGCAGGCGCTGCTGCCGCAGCTCGGTCGTTCGTGCCAGCTGCACGACCTGATCGCGAACTCCCTCGGAGCCTTCTGCGGGGTAGCGCTCGCGGTCGGCCTGCGGTTCCTGACCCGGAGCCTGGTGCTCGCGCCGCGCGTCACGCCGGCTGTGGTCGAGCACGCGGCGTTGCTCGTCGTACGGCGGCCGCGGCAGCCGGCCCGGCACCGTCGGGAAATCCTCGTAGCGCCGGGAAGGCCACGGAGATATCACAGAACGAACACACAGTTATCCGGATAGTTATCCACAGGCTGTGGATAGAACCGTGGATGACCGCGTGACTACTTGGGGATATCCACAGGTCACGGCCGGACGTCGAGGCCGAGCGCGGCCGCGACGACCATCGCCTGGGTCACGTCGATGCGGGCGTTCCGCAGCGCGACGGTCAGCGGATCGAGGGTCGACAGGTCGGATCCGCGCAGGTCGGCGCCGGAGAAGTCCGCCTTCTGCAGGAACGCGCCGGACAGGTCGAGGTCCCGGAGCACCGCCTTCGGAGCGCGGACGCCGGTCAGGTCGGCCTCGCGGAACTTCACGCCGGTGAACTCGGTGCCCTTCAGGTCCGCGCCCGGCAGCCCGGTGAACGACCAGTCGCCGCCGGACACCTTCATCAGGCTGTAGGTGCAGTCGTCGAAGAAGCTGCCGACGAACTTGCACCGGGTGAACGTGGCGTCGAACAGCGAGCACCGGACGAACGTGCAGTTCACGAACGCGGCGTCGGTGTGCGTCGACGCGTTGAACCGGACCCCGCGGAACGTGCACTCCTCGAACACGCCGCCGCGGTTCTCCACCTCGGTCAGGTCGGAGTCCACGAACAGCACCCGCCGGTACGTCTGCCCGGAGGGATCCGCGTCGTCCCAGTCCCGGATCGTCGACTCGGTCGGCGCCGCCGGCCGCCCGTCCACCCGATCAGCCATGCCCACTCCTCCGTCCGGTTGAGCCCTCACCCTGCCACGACGTACCGACAGAGTTGTGATGTTACGGAAGGCCGACCGACAAATACGGGCCGCACGATGGAGGAGTGACCGGAACTGAGCGGGTGATGGTGTTCGGCGCGGGAGGTTTCCTCGGCGCCAGGATCTGCGCGCTGCTCGCCGACCGCGGGATCGAGTACCGCGGGCTGAGCCGGACCCGGAGCGAGCCGTACCGGCGCTGCGACCTGGCCGCGATGCACCCGTACGCGCTGGACACCCAGATCGGGATGTACAAGCCGACCGTGGTGATCAACGCGGTCGGCGCGACCTTCGGCGAGCCGGCCGACCTGGTCCGGGCGAACGTCATCGCGGTCGAGGCGCTGCTCGCGTCGGTCCGGGACAACGCGGGGCACGCCCGGTTCGTCCAGCTCGGCTCCGCCGCGGAGTACGGCGGCGGTCCGCACGGCACCAGCCTGTCGGAGGAGACGGCGCCACGGCCGCTCGGTCCGTACGGGATCACCAAGCTCGCCGGGTCGGAGCTCGTCCTCCGGGCGCAACGGGCCGGCGCCGATGCCGTCGTACTGCGGATCTTCGACGTGATCGGGCCGGGCGCGCCGGACAGCACGCTGACCGGCCGGGTGATCCGGGACCTGCGGGCGCGGCAACTGATCGAGGTCGGGTCGCTGGACGTGTGGCGGGACTTCGTCGACGTCCGGGACGTGGCCGAGGCGGTGCTGTCGGTCGCGTTCGCCGACGGCGCGCTGCCGCCGGCGCTCAACGTCGGCACCGGCCGAGCGACGCTCGCGCGGGACGTCGCCGGGCAGTTGTTCGAGCTGAGCGGCCAGCCCGCGACGATCGTCGACGACGCCGGCCAGGAGACCGCCCTCGGCGCCCCTTGGCAGCAGGCCGACACCACCCTGATCGGCAAACAGCTCGGCTGGTCGCCGAAGATCACATTGGAACAATCCCTGGCCGACAGCTGGGCTCAAGCAAACTAGGCCGGGTGCAGATCCGCTCGCTCAGTGAGGCCGCGCCGGATCGGCGGCCGCCTGCCGTCAACGAGGACCTCGTAGTGACCGGGCCCGACTTCGCCGTCGTCCTGGACGGGGCGACTGCTCCGCAGGGAGTGGAGTCCGGCTGCGTGCACGACGTCGCGTGGTTGGTGCGGCAGCTCGCCTGCCAGCTGGCGCCTCCGTTGATCAGCCGATCGTCCGCGCCGCTGCCCGACCTGCTCGCCGAAGCGATCGCCGGCGTCCGCGCGAGCCACGCGGACAGCTGCGACGTCAGCAATCCTGACAGCCCGTCGTCCACCGTCGCGATGGTCCGGCTGCACCCGCATCACGTCGAGCACCTGGTCCTGGCCGACTCGCCCGTCGTACTGCGCTCACCGACCGGCCAGGTCACCGTCCACAGCGACGACCGGATCGAGCTGCTCCCGGAGCGGACCCTCGACGCCGTACGCCGGTCGCGCAACCAGCCGGGCGGCTTCTGGGTGGCCAGCACCGAGCCGAAGGCGGCGTACGAAGCTCTCACCGGGACCACCGACCGCGCCGACACCGACGCGATCGCGCTGCTCACCGACGGCGCGTCCCGCTTCACCGAGCGGTACGGGCACACGTGGGACGAACTGTTCGACGTACTCACGACCGACGGGCCACGCCGGCTGATCGACCGCGTCCGCGAGTACGACGCCGCGGCCCCGGCCCCGCGCTGGAAGCGGTACGACGACGCGAGCGTCGTACTGCTTCAGGGGCCGTAGGTCGGAAAACCAGGCCCCGGCCGCCGCGGCGCGTACTGCGGGGTCGGCGGCGGTACGACGTCCTGCACCGGCGCCGGCGGCGGTACGACGCGCGAGTGCTGCCAGCGGCCGATCTCGAGCATCAGCAACGTCACCGTGACGCCCGCGACGACCAGCAGCACCGTCGCCACCGTGAACCCGATGTCGAACGCGAGCGCGACCCCCACCAGGTAGTCCTGCAGGTCGTAGATGTCGACGGACTGGCTCCCGGAATCGCGGCTGTCGGACACCTCGACCAGCCGGACGATCCAGACGATGAGCCCGATCACCGCCGCCAATCCACCACCGACGACGATCACCCAGAACGTGCACCACGTCGCCCACCAGGTGTAGAGCAGCGCGCGGATCCGCCCCGAGCGGGCCACGCCGGGCTGGTCGAGCGGCTCGCTCGCGCGGGCGACGTCCTCGACGACCTGCAGGGGGTACCAGAACTGCACGATCGGGCAGAACCACGCGCACACGACCCAACCGGGCGACCGGCGGTGCGGTCCGGCCGCGGGTGCGCCCGGAGGCGGCGCGAACGGGGCGTACAGCACGTCGACGTTGTCGCGGGCACGCCACAGCCAGATCAGGAACGCGATGCCGGTCCCGACCAGCAGGTAGCCGAACAGGTCCAGGAACGGCCCGGCGCCGGCGATCGACTCGATCCCGCGGTCGATCTCCTCGTCGGAGAGCAACCCGTACACGAACCGCTTGACCTCGTCGTACGACCGCCAGAGCAGCACGCACTGGGCGATCGCCGCGAGCACGCTCAGTCCCATCAGCACGATGCTGACGATCCCGACCGCGCGCAGCGGCCGGTACTGCGGCACCACCGGCATCGGCTGGTACGGGTACGGCTGGTACGGCCCAGGTCCCTGGTACGGCCCCGGATAAGGCTGCGTCACCTCTCACCCCCTCGCAGCCAAGTTAACCGCACGCCCGTCTCACACCGCCGCGAAGATCTCCCGCACCGCGGGCAGCGCGAGCTCCCGGTCCGCCGCCGACAGCCCGATCCGGGTCCGCCGGTCCAGTACGTCGTCCTCGGTCAGCGCCCCCTCGTGCCGGACGGCGAACATCACCTCGGCGTACGTCGTCCGCAGCCCCGGCGCGAGCGGCCGCAGCAACTCGGGCGGGCCCGCGATCACCTGCGGCGCCTCCACGCCGTACCGCTGCACGAACCGCGCCGGCGCCCGCACCGCCGCGAGGTGGACGCGGTCCGCGGCGCCGACCAGCGGGATCCGGTGCGTCGAGCACGGCCGCCGGACATCGATCGTCGACTGCTCGAGCGCCTTGTCCAGGGCGTCCTGGGCCATCCGGCGGTAGGTGGTGAGCTTGCCGCCGACGATCGTCACCACGCCGTCGGGACTGGTGAGCACCGCGTGCCGCCGGGAGATGTCGGCGGTCTTGTCCTCGCCCTTGTGGTGGCCGGTGTCGAGCAGCGGCCGCAGCCCGGCGTACGTGCCGAGCAGATCCGCGCGGGTCACGGGCTGCTGCACCGCGGCGTTGATGGTGTCGAGCAGGAAGTCGATCTCGGCGTCGGTCGCCTGCGGTACGTCGTTCACCGGGCCGGGCGCCTCCTCGTCGGTGAGCCCGACGTACACCCGGTCGTCCGGGGCGGGGATCGCCATCACCACGCGGCGCAGCTCCCCCGGCACCGGCACCGTGAGTACGGCGGACAGCCCGCCGAACACGGACTGCGGCAACACCAGGTGCGTCCCGCGGCTCGGCCGCAGCTTGATGCCGGCGGCAACTTGGTCCGCCCAGATCCCGGCCGCGTTGATCACGATCCGCGCGTCCACCGTGCGCCGGTCGCCGGTCAACTGGTCGACCAGGACGGCGCCGCGGCCGGTGACCTCGGTGGCAGCGACGCGGGTCAGGATGCGGGCGCCGTACGACGCCGCGGTCCGGGCGATGGCGACCACCAGGCGCGCGTCGTCGTACAACTGGCCGTCCCAGGTCAGGAACCCGCCGCGCATGCCGTCCGGGCGGAGCGTCGGCGCGTACCGCAGGATCTCCGCCGAGCTGACCCGGCGGGAGTGCGGCAGGTAGTCGTCGCTGGTCCGCGCGAACGTCCGCAGCACGTCGCCGCCGAGGAACGCCGACCGGAGCAGCGCGGCCTGCACGAACCTTGCCTGCGGCAACCACGGGGCGATCTGCGGGACCGGGTGCACCAGGTGCGGTGCGGTGGTCTTCATCAGGATGCCGCGCTCGACCGCGCTCTCGTACGCGATCCCGACATGCCCGGAGGCCAGGTACCGCAGGCCGCCGTGCACGAGCTTGGAACTCCACCGGCTGGTGCCGAACGCCAGGTCGTGCTTCTCCACCAGGGCAACGCTCAGTCCGCGGGCCGCCGCGTCGAGGGCGACGCCGGCGCCGGTGACCCCGCCGCCGACGACCAGTACGTCGACCGCTCGCAGCGTGGCGAGCTCACGGGAGCGCCGTACCGCGTTGAGGCTCGCGTTGCCCAGGCTGATCATGGCGTCAGGTACCTCGTGAGCATCACGCGCAGCTCCTCGTCGAGCTTCGGGTACTCGTCGGGCGACGCCATCACCGGGCCGGACACCGCGGAGGCCAGCGAGACCAGGATGATCTGCCGGGCCAGCCACACCGGGTCGCCCTCACGGATCGAACCGTCGGCCTGCCCCTGGCGGATGCCCTCCTCGACCAGCGCGAGATGCGCGACCGTGCTGCTGCCGCGCCGCTCCAGCAGGTACGGCGTCAGGAACTCGGGGTCGAGCTCGATGATCTTGCGCATCAACGGGTGCACGCGGGTCTTGGCGACCACCTCGACGACGCCCTCGACCAGGCGGGCGCGGCCGTCGACGGCGTCCGGCTGGAAGGCGGACACCAGCGCGATCGTCCACTCCCGGGTCATCAGGGCGGCGACCACGGCCTGCACGTTCGGCCAGCGCCGGTACAGGGTCGCGCGGGAGACCTCGGCGTGCCGGGCGATGTCGGCCATCGTCATCCGGCGCATCCCGATCGCGAGCAGCAGCTCGTACGCCGCGTCCAGGATGCGCTCCTCGCCGATCGCGTTCGCCGGCGTCGGACGGGTGCTGGCCTCGGGGACTGAATCGCTGCTACGCTGAGACATCACACGTCAGAGTGTATCAGCGACTTTGCCGTCCCGGAACTGTCGAGGGGAGGTGGAAGCCAGGGGGTTCCACCTCCCCTCGACGCTACCTCCCGGGACGGCCTTAGGGGAGCCAGTGACGAACGAATCCGACCTCCCGGTGGCGCAACTCACGCCCGGCCGCTGGGGCGACCCGTCCCACCCGGTAGAACTCCCCACCGCCGCCCTCGAAGCCCTCAAACACCTCGGCGTACGACGCCCCACGCCCGCCGCCGGTGCGCACGCCGCGGTGGTGGACCGGCCGGGGCTGACGGCAGCCCAGCTCGCCTTCCTCACCGGGGTCGTCGGTAACGAGCATGTCGCGTCCGACGTCGATACCCGGTGGGCGCACACACGCGGCTACTCGACCACCGACCTGCTGCGGTTCCGGGCGGGCGACACCTCGGACATGCCCGACGCGGTCGTCTTCCCGGGCTCCCACGACGAGGTGCAGGCCGTGCTCGCCGGATGCGCCGCAGTGGATCTCGCCGTGGTCCCGTACTCCGGCGGCACCTCGGTCGTCGGCGGTCTCGCCCCTGCGCGCCGCTTCGTCACCGTGGACCTGCGGCGCCTCGACCAACTGATCGACGTGGACGAGGTCTCCCACACCGCCACGCTCCAGGCCGGCGTCCGCGGTCCGGCGGCCGAGGCGCTGCTGGCCGAGCGCGGCTACACCCTCGGGCACTTCCCGCAGTCCTACGAGGGCGCGTCGATCGGCGGCTACGCGGCCGCGCGCTCGAGCGGCCAGTCCTCGGCAGGCTACGGCCGCTTCGACCAGATGGTCGTCGGGCTGACCCTGGCCACGCCACGCGGAACCATCGAACTCGGACGCGCGCCGATGTCCGCGGCCGGGCCGGATCTGCGCCAGCTGGTACTCGGCTCCGAGGGCGCATTCGGGATCATCACGTCGGTCGTCGTACGGATCCGGCCGCGACCGGCCGAACGGCACTTCGAGGGCTGGCGGTTCGAGAGCTTCGACGCCGGGCTGAACGCCGTACGACGGCTCGCCCAGGACGGGCCGTTGCCGACCGTGCTCCGGCTGTCGGACGAGGTCGAGACAGCGGTGAACCTGGCCGACCCGGACGTGCTCGGCGGCGGGACCGGCGGGGTGCTCGCGATCGTCGGCTTCGACGGGCCGTACAACCAGGCGACCGCGAACGTGCTCGCCGCCGCGGGCGGTGAGAACCTCGGCGAGGGTCCCGGCGAGACGTGGCGCACCGGGCGGTACCGCGCGCCGTACCTGCGCGATCCGCTGCTCGACGAGGGCGCTTTGGTAGAGACGCTCGAGACCGCTGCCTTCTGGTCGCGGATCCCCGCGTTGAAGGCCGCTGTCACCGAAGCGCTCGTCGGCGCGTTGAGCGAGACGCCGCCATTGGTTCTGTGCCACGTCTCGCATGTCTATGAAACCGGCGCTTCGCTCTACTTCACCGTCGTCTGCGCCCAGGCCGGCGATCCGGTCGAGCAATGGCGTACGGCGAAGCGCGCCGCCAACCAGGCGATTGCCGAAGCCGGCGGCACGATCACCCACCACCACGGTGTCGGCACCGACCACCGCGACGCCTACACCGCCGAGATCGGACCGCTGGCCGTGGAGGCGCTGCAGGCCGTCAAGGCAACGCTCGATCCCGATTCCGTCATGAATCCGGGCATCCTGTTGCCCGAGAGGGATTGACTTCAAGTTCGCTTGAGGTACGACGGTGGTCGGCATGACACCTGATTCCTCGAACCGTCCTGTCGCTCTGATCACCGGCGCCTCCGCCGGTCTCGGGCTCGCGCTCGCGCACGGGCTGGCCGATCGCGGCTGGGCGCTGGTGATCGACGCCCGCAGTGCGGAGGCCCTCAAGGACGCCGCGGACGCGGTGGCCGATAGGACCGACGTCGTACCGCTGGCGGGCGACGTCGCCGACCCGGACCACCGCGCCGACCTGGTGGACGCGATCACCGAGCTCGGCCGGCTCGACCTGCTCGTCAACAACGCCAGCTACCTCGGCCCGAGTCCGTTGCAGGCGCTGGCCGCGGCGGACCTTGACGAACTCCGTCGCGTGTACGAGGTCGACGTACTCGCACCTGTCGCACTCACCCAAGCCCTGCTGCCGGCGCTCACCGCATCGTCCGGTGTGGTGATCAACATCAGTTCCGACGCTGCTGTGGAGGCCTACGAGACCTGGGGCGGGTACGGCTCTGCCAAGGCGGCTCTCGACCACGTGACTCGGGTGCTGGCCGCAGAGCACCCGGCGCTTGCGGTGTACGCCGTTGATCCGGGTGATCTGCGTACTGCGATGCACCAGGCCGCCTTCCCCGGTGAGGACATCTCGGACCGGCCTGAGCCCAGCACCGTCGTACCTGCGTTCCTGCAGTTGCTGGACAACAGGCCGGCCAGTGGTCGGTACCGGGCAGCGGAGTTCGCGCCGGCGGTGACGTCGTGACGGTGCATCCGCACACCAGGTTCGTGCTGCCGGACGCACTGAACGCTGGTGAACCTCCTGAGGCACGTGGTCTGTCGCGTGACCAGGTGAAGCTGCTGGTCGCGGAGGGGTCGACCGTCACGCACACCCGGTTCGACCGGCTCGGCGACCACCTGCGGGCCGGGGACCTGTTGCTGGTCAACACCTCCGGCACGCTGGCCGCAGCTGTGGACGGGTCGCCGTACACCGTGCACTTCTCCGCGCCGCTCGACAACGGCACCTGGGTGGTTGAGCTGCGGGACGGTGGTGCACCGATGTTCGACGGTGCTGCTGGGCAGGAGGTGCAGCTGCCGGAGGGAGTGCTGACGCTGCTCGCGCCGTACCAGGCTGGTGCGAACCGGCTGTGGATCGCGCGGCCGCCGGTGGCGGACGTGCTCGGGTACCTGCAGCGGCACGGGCGGCCGATCACCTACAACTATGTGGGGAAGCGCTGGCCGCTGGCGTCGTACCAGACGGTCTTCGCGCGGGAGCCGGGCAGTGCGGAGATGCCGAGCGCGGCGCGGCCGTTCAGCTTCGAGTTGGTGAGCCACCTGGCGGCGCAGGGCGTGCTGATCGCGCCGATCGTGCTGCACTGCGGCGTCTCGTCACCCGAAAGCCACGAGCCGCCGATGCCCGAGCGGTACGACGTACCGGCACACACGGCGCGGCTGGTGAACTGGGTGAAGTCCAACGGCGGCCGGGTCATCGCGGTAGGCACCACGGCGGTCCGCGCCATCGAGTCAGCCGCGACGGACGGCACAGTCACCCCGTCCCGCGGCTGGACCAACCTGGTGCTCACCCCCGACCGCCCACCCCAGGTGGTAGACGGCCTCATCACCGGCTGGCACGCCCCCGAGGCCTCCCACCTACTCCTCCTGGAATCAGTAGCCGGCCCCACCCAGGTCCAACGCGCCTACGACGCCGCCATCCACCACAACTACCTCTGGCACGAATTCGGCGACACCTGCCTCATCCTGCGTTGACCATCCGGGCGCACAGGTGCCAGACCGCCGCACGATTGTGTTCGTCCAGGACGCTGTCCGGCCAGGCGGACTCGCCGGCGTCGGTGTCGAAGTACTTGCCCGTGACACCTTCCAGCGCGGGGCTCGTCGCGAGGTGGATACTCGACCGTGACGCCTTCGCGATGTCCTTGAGGAGCACAGGGCCCAGGAGCCGGAGCGCCGGCACGACCGGACGGTAGGCGTACGGGAAGGCCCGCAGCGGCATCGCGCGATTGCCCGGGGTCGACGCGTGGCCCGGGTACGCGACGTTGACCGTGATGCCGTCGGTGGTCCGGGCGAACTCGTAGCTCATCGCCATCAACGCGGTCTTGCAGTGGTTGTACTGGCTGAAGGTCCAGCCCAGGAAACGCTTCTCCGCCTGGAGGTTCGTGCGGTCGATCGGGCCGTTCGGGATGCCGCCGGTGAGGTTCACGACCCGGCCCGCACCGGCCCGGAGTTCCGGGAGCAGCAGCTGGGTCAGCAGGTACGGCGCGAGCACGTTGGCGGCGAACGTCAGTTCGACGCCGTCCGCGGTCAGCTCGCGCCGCGGCGGGGAGTAGCCGAAGTTGTTCACCAGCACGTGCAGCACTTGCTGGCGCTGGGCAACCTTCTCGGCGAGCGCCCGGACGCCGTCCTGGCGGGTGAGGTCGGCGGCGATCCAGTCCGCCGTACCCCGGGTCTGTTGCCTGATCCGCTGCGCCGCGGCGGCTGCCCGGTCGGGGTCGCGACCGACCAGGATCACCTCCGCGCCGCGGTCGGCCAGTCCCCGAGCGGTCTCCCAGCCGATCCCGCCGGTACTTCCGGTCACTAACGCAGTCCGACCTCGCATGTCGCCTCCTGATGTCCATTTTGTCACTCGATGACAGATTAGACAATGAAGGACAATCGGTACACTCGGGGGCGTGACGGGACTTCGGGCGCGGACGCGGGACGCGGTGCGGGCACAGCTGGCCGAGCTGGCGATCGGCCTGTTCCTGGACCGTGGGTACGACGCGACGACCGTCGACGACATCGCGGCGGCGGCCGGGGTGTCGAAGCGGAGCTTCTTCCGGTACTTCGGGACGAAGGACGACGCGGTCTTCCACGGCGCCGACGCGGTCGCGGAGCGGGTCGCGCGGGAGCTCGAGACCGCGGAGGGCGACGACTGGGACTGTCTGCGGCAGGTACTGACCCGGTGGCAGGACGCGATCTACGCGTCAGGCCGGGTCCTGGAGCTGGTCGAGTCGTCGCCGGCGCTCCGGGCCCGCATGGTGGAGAAGCGCGACGAGCTACGCCGGCTGATCAGCGCGGCACTGCTCGCTCGTCCGGGATCGACACTGGACGCATACTCCGCCGACCTGCTGACGGCGGCTGCCGGCGCAGTACTCGATGCCTCCGCGCAGGAATGGCTGCGGACCGGCGGCGACCGGGCGGAGCTGATCAAGCGCGGCTTCGAAGAACTCGGTCCGCGCCGCCGCTGAGGTCAGGAGGCTTTGGCCTCCTGCTGCTTGTGTCGCGAGATGCGTTCGGTGTGGTCGGCGGCCTGGAGAGCGGTCACCGCGTTCGGGTTCTCCGGTGCGCGCTGCACGACCTGATGCTCGTTGCCGGGACGCGCCCGTTTGTCCACTGCGCGTGGGCTCATGTGGATGTCCTTACCAAGTTGGTCCCCCGTCGGGACGTCACCTGATTACACGAGCACCACACGCCACCTGTCACCAGGTTTTATCCAACTGAGCAGAAGTTGTGGCCTAGGCCGTTTGTTTGTTGCGGCGGTTGTGGTTGCTCAGTTGGAGCAGGATCCACGCGACGGTGGCGCCGGTGACGAAGCCGCCTAGGTGGCCTTGCCAGGAGACGTTGGGGATGACGAAGGAGAGGACTGCGGTCACCGCGACGTACATCAGGATCCAGGTGACGTCCAGGCCGCGGGCGCGGCTGATCACCAGGAGGGCGCCTACCAGGCCCAGGACCGCGCCGGACGCGCCCAGGGTGGCGCCGCCGGGAGACGACAGGAACCAGACCGCGACGCTGCCGCCCAGCGCGGACAGCAGGTACAGGACGATGAACCGCAGGCGGCCGAGCATCTGCTCCAGTGGCGGGCCCAGCTGCCACAGCATGAACAGGTTCGAGATGATGTGGAAGAACTGCACGTGGGTGAACGCCGACGTGAGCAGTCGCCACGGCTCGATCTCCGCGAGCACCGGGACCATCACCAGGTCACCCAGGAGCCGCGGGCTGCCGGAGCGTACGGCGATGAAGACCAGCACGTTCAGCGCGAGCAGCGTGTAGGTGACGATCTGCTGGTTGCCGGCGCGCTGGATGCCGCCCAGGGAGGTCCGGGTCCGCGGGATCGAGCGGACGCCCTCGTTGAAGCAGTTCGGGCACTGGAAGCCGACGGCGGCGCTGTTCATGCACGCCGGGCAGATCGGCCGGTCGCAGCGCTGGCAGCGCACTCCGGCGGGCCGATCCGGGTGCCGGTAGCAGACGGTCTCGGTCACGCGGGTTGCGTCCCTCCCCTGGAAGCGCGGGGCCGGCGGCGCCGGCCCCGCGGGAAAGCTGTCAGGCGTCCTTGCGCTCGACGACGACCTTGTTGATCACGATCGGCTCGAGCGGCCGGTCGCCCGGCGCGGTCTTCGCGGTGGCGATCGCGTCGACGACCTTCTTCGACTCGTCGTCGGCGACCTCGCCGAAGATCGTGTGCTTGCGGTTCAGGTGCGGGGTCGGGACGACGGTGACGAAGAACTGCGACCCGTTGGTGCCGCGGCCGAACTGGATGCCGGCGTTCGCCATCGCGAGCAGGTACGGCTTGTCGAACTGGAGCTCCGGGTGGATCTCGTCGTCGAACTGGTACCCCGGGGTGCCGGTGCCGGTGCCGAGCGGGCAGCCGCCCTGGATCATGAACCCGTCGATCACCCGGTGGAAGGTGAGGCCGTCGTAGAACGGCCGGGTGACCTGCTCCCCGGTCTGCGGGTCGGTCCACTCCTTGCTGCCGTCGGCGAGGCCGACGAAGTTGCTCACCGTCTTCGGCGCGTGGTTCGGGAACAACCTGATGACGACGTCACCCTTGTTCGTCTGCAGGGTCGCGTACAGCTCTTCGGCCACGGGAGTCACTCCTCGTCGGAAAATGCGGCTTACCCCTCGATCCTGTCATGCGAGTCCAAGAACAACCGCACCGACCATCCGGCGACACACCTCCGCCCCGTCACCCCAGCCCGCTGCCCGAACCTCAACCCCGGGGGATATCCCCTCAACTGGAGGGTTGCCCCCTGAAAATTCGAGGGGGCAACCCTCCAGGTCAATGGGCAGGCCGGCTGCGGCGGCGACCCAGAGAGTGGTGCGGTGGGTGGTGGTGAGGTGGGCCATGTGTGGAGATCGGGCGGTGCGGGCACCGGGTGATCGGCTCGTGACGTCGTACGATGCAGATGAAGCCGGATTTGTCCAGAGCCGTAACCAGAACGAGCCCATGACGCCGATGGGCGGGAGAGCTGTCCGCCGGGCGGTCAGCACGAGGAGGGAACCGTGGGTTTGAGGAAGTCCAACGACCGGGTCGAGGCCGCGAAGGACCGCGTCCGGCCGATCGCCGAGTCGGCGTCGGAGAAGCTCGGACCGGCCGTCGGCCAGGTCCGCGAGCACCTCGCACCGGCTGTGGGCACCGCACGGGAGAAGGTGTCGCCGTACGCCGAGAAGGCTGTCGAGCGCGGCGCGCACCTGGCCCACCAGGCCGTCGAGAAGGCCGGCCCGGTGCTCGACGACGCGCTGGCCAAGGTCGGACCGGCCACCGAGCACGCGGCCGAGAAGGCCCGCGAGCGGCTGAACGACGACGTACTCCCGAAGGTGACCGCGGCGCTCGCGACCCTGGCGGCCGCGGCCGAGCCGGTCGTCGAGGAGACCGCCCGCCGGGGCAAGGCCACCAAGGCCGCGCTCAAGGGTGAGCTCGACGTGCCGAAGAAGAGCCACAAGCTCCGCAACCTGGTGCTGTTCCTGGGCCTCGGCGCGCTGGCCGCGGCAGCGGTGAAGAAGCTGCTGACGCCGCCGGAGCCGGCCTGGCAGTCCACCCCGACCAGCGGCCGCGACTACAGCTCGGCCCCCACCGGTACGACGACACGGCCGACGGACAGCACCTCGCCGGGGCAGTCCACGACCACGTCCAACGGCCGGACCGACGCCAAGCCGGACGGCGAGAAGTCCGACGCTGCGAAGGAAGACGCCGCGAAGGCGGATGCGGCGAAGGCCGACGCGCCCAAGACCGCGGACGGCAAGGACGACGAGGTGAAGGCCGCCGCCAACGGCGCCGCGAAGAAGACCACGACCAGGAAGTCGACGGGCTCCGGCGAGTCCAAGCCCAGCGACTCCTGACTCCACCGCAACGACGAAGGTCCCGGATCCAGGTGGATCCGGGACCTTCGTTCGTCCGTACGTCGCCTTGCGCGAACGACGCGTCAGTTGACCTGCGGCTCCGGGGCGTCGGCCTTCGCGATCGTGTACCGGCCGGCGGACAGCAACTGGGTGGCGTACCGGTGCGTGATGCACGGGTACGTGCCTCCGCAGCTCAGGCAGACGGCGTCGTTGCGGTGCAGCCAGGGAACGACCTTGAACCGCCGGGTCCAGGTCAGCGGCTCCCGATCCGGTGCGTGCACCTGGAGCGCCGCGCGGGCGGCGTCCTGGATCTCGGGGGCCGACCAGTCCTCGGCGCTCTTGTTCATCAGCGCGCTGAGATCGGGGTGGAGGTGGTCTGTGCGGGCTTTGTTCATTTGTATGTCTTCCAAGGCAGGTGGGGAGGACGCCTGAATCACTCGCTTCAAACGTTAGTGCCCGGCGGTGCCGCCCGCGCTCCGAAAGCGCTCTCGCGGGTGTCAGATCTTCGTTAGTTCCAGAGCGTCTCGAGCGTGACCCGGGCCTCGAGCTCGAGCAGGTGCCGCTTGGTCGGGATGCCGCCGCCGAAGCCGACCATCTTCCCGCCGGCGCCGACCACCCGGTGGCAGGGCACCACGATCGCGATCGGGTTCCGGTTGCAGGCCGTCCCGACCGCGCGGGCGGCACCCGCGTCGCCGACGATCTTCGCGACCTCGCCGTACGTCTGCATCTCGCCGTACGGGATCCGGGTCAGCTGGGTCCAGACCGCGCGCTCGAAACCGGAGCCGCCGCGGACCGACAGCGGCAGCGTGAACTCCTGGAGCTCGCCGGCGAAGTACGCCTTCAGTTGCTCGGCGGCCTCGGTGAGCATCGGCGCATTGCCGAGCGGGCGGTCGGTGGCGCCGAAGTGCAGCCGGCAGAGCCCGGTCTCGTCGACCGCGAGCGTGAGGTCGCCGATCGGTGAGTCGACCACGGACCAGTCCATGCCACCATCCTCCTCCCCGCCGCCGACAGTTTCCGGCGGAAATGCGCCACAACCCGATGTTCTCGCCCGGTCACGCCCTGTTGTGCTATGTGTGATCCATGAGCCGCGGGTCGCAGGTACCGCTGGATCGGTGGTTCAGCTCCGAGCGGGCGATGGGCATCGCGGCGTCGATCCTGATCGGGCTGGTCACCGTCACCACGTGGTCGACCGCGTGGTCGGACTGGAACCTGTACCGGACCCGGAAGACGTACGGCACCGATCCGGACAAGCTCGCCGAGGCGGACCTGATCTCCGGTTCGCTCGGGATCGTCGCCGCGCTCGCGCTGCTCGCGGCCGCGGTGGTGTTCATCGTGTGGCTGTGGCGGGTCCGGTGGAACGCGGAGATGTTCTGCCGCGGCGAGCACCGGTTCACCCGCGGCTGGGTGCTCGGCTGCTGGCTCGTCCCGGTGGTGAACCTCTGGTACCCGAAGCAGGTCGTCGACGACATCGTCGCCGCCAGCGACCCGCGCACCGATCCGCTCACCCCGACGCTGAAGGACATCCCGGGCACCCAGCTGGTCTGGGCCTGGTGGCTGACCTGGGTGACCGGCCTGGTGACCGGAAACATCGTGCAAAGAGGCGTGCTCGTCGGCGCGTCGCAGCTCGGGGACCTGCGGACGAACGTCATACTTTCCTCCGTCTCGGCGCTGTTCACCACCGGCGCGGCCGTGTTCGCGGTGATCCTGATCCAGCGGATCGACGAACTGCAGAGCCGGCGGGCCTGGGTGCCCTGGTGGGCGGTCGGGACACCGCACAGCGGCTTCCAACCACCTGCGCGGTAAACCAAACCGTCACGCCCCGTCGAGTGACTCGTTACCTGTGGTGATGGGCGTACGAAAAGAACACGTTAAGTCGACACCCTCCGTGCTGGGGCCGACTGCCCTGGCGTACCTACTTCGTGGTATCAATGTGGCTCGGTCATGCGGGGGCAGGATCTGGCCGAAGCGCCGAACAGACGACGGAGTTCCAGCAACGCGAGGGACGCGAGACGTGAGCCACCCGCAGGCATTGGTGACTGCTGCCGAGGATCAAGAACAGTGGCAGCCGCACGCGGCTGAGGAGTTCCAGCAGGTCGGGACGGTGGGCAAGATCGCCATCGGACTGCTGGGCGCGTCGACGGTCACGCATCTGCTGTCCACCTGGTCCGACTGGAACACGTACTCCGTCGTGCACCGCTACCTCGGCGGGATGCCGAACGTCGACGACGCGGACCTGAACCGCGCCGACGCGATCGCCAAGGTCACCGCGGTGCCGAACGTGATCATCTCGGTCGCCGCCGCGGTCGTCTTCGTGATCTGGTTGTGGCGGGCCCGGGTCAACTCCGAGGTGTTCTGCCAGGCCGACCACCGCCGCAGCCACGGCTGGGTGCTGGCGAGCTGGTTCGTCCCCGGCCCGAATCTCTGGTACCCGAAACAGATCGTCGACGACGTCTGGCTCGCCAGCGATCCGAAGACCCCCGTCTACAGCGACGACCTGCGCCGGTTCAGGACTCCGACCCTCACCTCCGTGTGGTGGGTCGCCTGGATCGGCGCGCTCGCGTTCGACGTCGTGGTTCGCCGGTTCCTGATGTGGATGGAGGCGACCGTCGGGTCGCTGCGCGGGATCGCCCTCGCCGGTACGGCGTCGCTGGTGCTGACCGCGGTCTCCGCGGTCGCGGCGACGATGGTGATCCGCAAGATCAACCACATGCAGACCACGCGCAAGTGGGTGCCGTGGTGGGACCAGGGCCCGAAGCTCAGCGCCGTTCCGACGTACGAGGTGACCCAGGTCGCGTCGCACGCGAACGACGACACCGACGAGCAGCCGGCGATCTCCGAGCCGGTCGCGCCGACGCTGGGCCTGGTCCGCGAGCCGCAACTGCAGATGGCCGGCGGACCGCAGGACTCGGCGGACAACCCGTTCGCCCCCGCGCCGAGTCCGTTCGCGCCGGCTCCGGCCGCGCCGCAGGGCTTCCCGGGTGACGGCGCCGCCGCGCCGGCCGCGTTCGCGGGCACGCCGCAGGTGGAGGAGCCGCCGAAGTGGAGCCCGTTCGCGCCGGTCGTGGAAACCTGGCGGGACGACGACGGCGGTCCGGCGACCGAGCAGTTCAGCCCGATCGAGACCTGGCAGAACGAGAAGCCGGTCGAGGAGACGACGTACGACGTCCCGCAGCAGGCCGCGAGCTGGGACGAGTACCGCGGCAGCGTCGTCGAGGACCCGCTCGGTACGACGAGCAGCTGGCGCGACGAGGTCGCTCCGATGACCGTCGCGCAGCCGGACCCGTACGCGTACCAGCCCGAGCCGTCCTACCAGCCCGAGCCGTCCTACCAGCCTGAGCCGTCGTACCAGCCTGAGCCGTCGTACCAGCCCGAGCCGTCGTACCAGCCGCAGCAGCAGCCGGCCGAGGAGTCGTGGGCAGCGCGCTACTCCGAGCCGTACTCCTACGAGTCCGACTACCTCACCTCGACGTCCTCCCCCGCGGAGTCGTACGAGGCCCCGGTTCCCGCACCCGAGCCTGAGCCCGCGCCAGTTGCGCGCGCCGGCCGCCGGGCCGCTCGGGTCGCGGTCGACAGCCCGTCGGCGATCCAGCCGGCGGTTCCGAGCCGCTCGACGCATTCCACGTACGGCGAGCACTCGGACCACCCGACGCAGTCGTCGTACTCCGACCACAGCGTCTACGGCCAGTCCGAGCACACGCAGCCGTCGTCGCACGTGTCCGCCTCGTCCGGGTACTACGAGCCCGCGCCGGTCCCGCGGCTCGACGCGCAGGACGACTTCCTGACGCCGTCGAAGCCGCTGCCCCCGGTCCCGTCGTACGGCCCGGAGCCCTCGTCGCCCCAGCCGGCCGACGAGTACACGGACTACGGCTCGACGTACACGTCGGACTACAACTCGTCGTACAGCTCCAGTAGCTACAGCTACGACAACAGCGGCACCGAGTACACCAGCGCCCAGTCGTACGAGACCTACAGCCCGAACTACGCGAGCGAGTCGTACGGCGCGCAGTACCAGCAGGAGCCCACCGAGTACCAGCAGCAGTCACCGTACGAGTACGAGCAGCAGGAGCCCGAGCAGCCCTCCGCCCCGCGGACGCACCCGCGCCGTGGCCGCTGGGTCTGATCAGATAGGTGTCATGCGTCTAGGTTTCGCCACCCTCGGTTGTCCCGGAGCTCCGCTCGACGACGTCCTCGCGCTTGCGCAGGGCAACAACTTCACCGGGCTGGAGCTCCGTGCCGCGCCGGACGAGTTCACGCACACGGGCCTGTCCGCGGCGCAGCGGCGGGAGTTGCGCGCCCGGATCGAGGACGCCGGCCTGCAGGTGTTCGCGGTCAGCAGCTACGTGAAGCTGTGTGCGGTCGAGGAGCAGCCGCTCGAGGCACATCTCGAGCTCGCCGCCGATCTCGGTGCGCTCGGCGTCCGCGTGTTCCCGGGCGACGACGCGACCGAGGGTACGACGGACGGTCCGAGCGCCGGCGAGATCCGCGCGCTCGACCGGGTGACGTCGGCGCCGCGGGACGTCCCGATCCTGCTCGAGACCCACGACTCGCACTCGACCGCGCGCCAGGTCGCCGCGTTCCTCTCGGTGCTCGACACCGACGTGCCCGGGCACAACGTCAAGGCGCTCTGGGACAGTTCGCACACCTGGTCGCACGGCGAGACCCTGGCCGAGGCGTTCACGCTGCTGCGGCCGTGGCTGGAGCTCGTGCAGTTCAAGCAGGCGGACTCACGGCGGGACTACCGCCCGGTGGCGATCGACGAGGGCGACTTCCCGATCGACGAGCTGCTGACGGTGCTCGACGGCACCGACTACCCGCTCTCGCTGGAGTGGGAGCTGAAGTGGCACCCGCACCTGCCGCCGCTGGCCGAGACCCTGCCCGCGGTTCACACCTGGCTGGGCGTGGGATCGGTCAAGTAGCGGGTGACGGTCGGTCCGAGCCAGGCGACCGCCTCGTCCGTCGACAGCTCGGCCACCGGTCGTAGCTGGAGAATGTAGCGGCACAGCGCGAACCCGAGCGCTTGTGTCGCGACCAGCCCTGCCCGCACTTCCGGCCGGTCGATCGCGGCCTGCCGGAACGCCGGCGTGAGCTGTCCGATGAAGAGCGTCCGCATGCGCTCCGCCGCCGTCTCGTTCGTCACCGCGGTCCGGAGCAGCACCCGCAGCGTGTCGTCCTCCTCCCACCGCTCGATCAGGTGCCGGACCAGCACCTCGCCGAGCCGTTCCTTCGGTACGTCGCCCAGCTCGGGCATCCGGACGTCGAAGTCGGCCGCCGCCGTGAACAGCTTCTCCTTCGAGCCGTAGTACCGCATCACCATCGCCGGGTCGATCGCCGCGTCCGCCGCGATCGCCCGGATCGTCGCGCGCTCGTACCCGTCCGCTCCGAACCGCTCCCGGGCCGCCGCGAGGATCGCCGCCCGGGTCCGGTCCGACTTCTTCTCCGCCATGTCCCGAGCATATGCCAACACTTGTTGACTTTTCGAGCCGAGGTCCCTAGCGTAAAAGTCAACAAGCGTTGATAAACGACGAAAGGGAGCGACGATGACTCCGAACGAAGCAGCGGTCGTGGTGGTGGGCGCGGGTCCGGTTGGGCTGGCGCTGGCGGTCGGCCTGCGGCTGCACGGGCACGACGTGGTGGTGGTCGACAAGCAGGCCGAGGGCGCCAACACCTCACGGGCCTGCGTGATCCACCCGCGGACCCTGGAGGTGCTCGAGGAGGTCGGCGTCAGCAAGCGGCTCGTCGAGCTCGGCCTCCAGTTGCAGCAGTTCTCGATCCGCGCCGACGACCGCCGGCTGGTCCCGGTCGGTTTCGCGGACCTGCCGACCGCCTACCCGTTCGTGACGATGATTCCGCAGCCGGTCACCGAGCAGGTGCTGCTCGAGCGCCTGGAGGAGCTCGGCGGATCCGTACTCCGTCCGTACGCCGCGACCGGCCTGACGCAGACCGCCGACGGCGCCGAGGTCACGCTCGACAACGGCGACGTGATCAAGGCGCAGTACGTCGTGGCGGCCGACGGCATGAACAGCACGATCCGGGAGCTCGCCGGACTGCGGATGCCGGGCAACACGCTGGAGCTGTCCTTGAGCCTGGTGGACGTGCGCGTCGACGGCGGGCTGCCGACGGACGAGGTCGGGTTGTACTTCGCGGCCGGCGGGATGCTGGTGGTGGCGCCGTTGCCGGACGGATCGTTCCGCCTGGTTGCCGAGGTGCCGGACGCGCCGGAGCACCCGGACGCCGCGTTCGCGCAGCGGTTGCTGGCCGGCCGCGGGCCGCGGAAGGGGAAGCCGCAGGTGACCGAGGTGATCTGGGGTTCGCGGTTCCGGATCCACGAGCGGGTCGCCGACACCTACCGGGCCGGTCGCGTGCTGCTGGCCGGCGACGCGGCTCACACGCACAGCCCGGCCGGTGGCCAGGGCATGAACCTCGGCCTCCGGGACGCCGTCATGCTGGCGAACGCGCTGTCGACCGCTCTCGCCGGGGAGGACGCGGCGCTCGACGAGTACGCCACGACGTGCCGCGCCGAGGCGATCCGGGTCATCGCGCTGGCCCACCGCCTGACCCGGCTCGCCAACGTCCCGCGCGCGGCCCGCCCGGTGCGCAACGCCGTACTCGGCCTGGTCGGCCGGCTGGACAAGACCCAGCACGACGTCGCGATGCAGCTCGCGGGCCTCTAACTTCCCGTCGACTCGCGGATCTGCAAGGTGTACGGGACGGTGACGTCGCGGTGGCTGGACTCGCCGGTCCCGGCGATCCGGTCGAGCAGCAGGGCGACGGCGTTGTCCGCCAGCCACTCCTTGTCGGGCGAGATCGTGGTCAGCGACGGTGAGTGGTACCGGCCGTCCTCGATGTCGTCGAAGCCGACCACCGCGACGTCCTGCGGCACCCGGAGCCCGGCCTCGGCCAGGCTCCGCAGCGCGCCGAGGGCCAGCAAATCGTTGAAGCAGAAGACCGCGTCCGGCGGCTCGGGCAGTGCCAGCAACTCACGCATCGACGCGGCGCCGTCCGGCCGGTGGTAGCCGGTGCCGGCCAGCTCGAGCTCAGGATCGTGCGGCAGCCCGGCCGCCTTGAGGGCCTTCCGGTAACCCTTCCGCCGGACCGCCCCGGTACCGGCGCCACCGCCGACACCGATCGCCGCGATCCGGCGCCGGCCGAGGTCGATCAGGTGCGTGGTGGCGTCGTACGACGCCTGCACCGAGTCCACGGCGACGTGGTCGAACTGACCGCCGGCCGGGCGCTCGCCGAGCAGCACCAGCGGCTTGCCGGTGTCCGCGGCGGTGAGCTTGGCCGGGGCGGTCGTGATCGGCGAGAAGATGATGCCGTCGATCAGCTGCCCGCGCATCCCGTCCAGGACGAACCGCTCGGCGGCCGCCTCGCCCTCGGTCTGGTCGATCAGCACCGTGATCCCGCGGCGCTTCGCGGCCCGGCTGATCGCCGACGCCAGCTCGGCGAAGTACGGCGAAGCCATCTCCGGGACGGCCAGCGCGATGAAGTCCGAGCGGCCCTTGCGCAGTGAGCGGGCGCTGACGTTCGGCTTGTAGTCCAGGGCGGCGATCGCGGCCTCGACCTTGGCCCGGGTCTGCGCGGTGATGTGCGGGTAGTCGTTGATCACGTTCGAGACGGTCTTCACCGACACGCCGGCCCGCGCGGCCACATCGCTGAGCCTGGTCGCCATCGGAAACCTCCTGTCGCCGTCCTGTCGCCCGAGTGTGCCACGCTCCCGACCACCTTCGCCCCTCCTCTGCGAACCCTCCAACCGAGGGGATACCCCCCAAGGTGGAGGGTTGCCCACTGGAAATTTGAGGGGGCAACCCTCCAACTCAGTGGGCAAGGGGATTCCGGAGGGTTGGGGACGAGGTCTTTACAGGGCGATGTCAATCGTTGTAGACATCCACGTTAAACGTTGTAAACGACTTCTGGGGAGGTCCTGTGGCTCGGCTCGTGGTTGACCCCGCGTTCGTGGTGGGTGCACTGGACCGGCGGCTGTTCGGCTCGTTCGTCGAGCACATGGGCCGCTGCGTCTACACCGGCATCTACGAACCCGGTCACCCGAGCGCGGACCAGGACGGCTTCCGGCAGGACGTTCTCGAGCTGGTCCGCGAGCTGGGCGTGACGGCGGTCCGCTACCCCGGGGGCAACTTCGTGTCGAACTACGACTGGGAGGACGGCGTCGGGCCGAAGGACCAGCGGCCGCGTCGGCTCGACCTGGCCTGGCGCGCGATCGAGCCGAACCAGTTCGGCACCGACGAGTTCGTCGCCTGGTCCCGCAAGGCCGCCGTCCAGCCGATCTGGGCGGTGAACCTCGGGACCCGCGGCATCCGCGACGCGGTCAACCTGCTCGAGTACTGCAACCTGCCGGCCGGAACCGCCCTCTCCGACCGCCGGGTCGCGAACGGCAACCCCGAGCCGCACGCGATCCGCACCTGGTGCCTGGGCAACGAGATGGACGGCCCCTGGCAGATCGGCCACAAGACCGCCGAGGAGTACGCACGGCTCGCCGAGGAGACCGCGAACGCGATGCGCCGCGTCGACTCCGGGCTCGAACTGGTCGCCTGCGGGTCGAGCAACGCCGGGATGCCGACGTTCGGCGAGTGGGAGCGGGTCGTCCTCGAGCACACCTACGAGCTGGTCGACCACATCAGCCTGCACGCGTACTACGAGCCGCACGACGGCGACCAGGCGAGCTTCCTGGCCGCCGCCGAGGAGATGGACCGGATGATCACGTCGGTGGTCGCGACCGCCGACCACGTGAAGGCCTTGAAACGTAGCGACAAGCAGCTCACGCTCTCCTTCGACGAGTGGAACGTCTGGTACCAGCAGCACTTCCCCGGCGAGCTCGGACTCGAGATCCGCGAGGTGTCCCCGCTGATCGAGGACACCTACACGGTCGACGACGCGGTGGTCGTCGGCAGCCTGCTGATCACGCTGCTCCGGCACGCGGACCGGGTGAAGATCGCTTGCCTCGCGCAACTGGTGAACGTGATCGGCCCGATCCGCACCGAACCCGGCGGCCGCGCCTGGCGGCAGACGATCTTCCACCCGTTCGCGCTGACCGCGCGGTACGCCGGCCCGACGGTGCTGCAGACCGCGATCACCGGCGGCCCGGAGATCGACACCGCCGCCTTCGGCCGGGTGCCCGCGCTGTGGAGCACCGCGACGTACGACGAGAACACCGGGGAGACCGCGATCTTCGTGGTGAACCGGAGCGAGACCGACAAGGTCGACCTGGAGGTTCCGGTGTCCGGACGGGTGGTCCGGCACCTGGCGCTGTACGACGAGGACCGGTCCGCGGTGAACACCGCGGACGATCCGGACCGGGTCCGGCCCCGGGCCGTCGATACCACTGAGGTCGTCGACGGCGTCTGCCGGGCCACGTTGCCGCCCGCATCGTGGCATCTGATCCAGCTCAGCAGTTGATGCGAGAGGGGACCCCGCCCGTGCCTTCGAAACGACTACTCGCCGCAGCACTCACCGTTGTCGCGGTGGCCGCCGGTACGACGGCCGCCGACGCCGCGCCCGAGCCCGCGGTGCAGACCACCAACGCGATCTCGTCCGGCTTCGCGGACACCTTCGCCGACCCGGCGATCATCCAGGGCCGGGACGGCTACTGGTACGCGTACGCCACCTCCGACCCGCTGGTGTCCGGCGGCCCGTTCGGGCTGATGCACATGGCCCGGACCAAGGACTTCGGCTCCTGGGAGTACCTCGGGACCGTCTTCGACGACCAGACCAAACCCGCCTGGGCCGCGCCGGGCTCGTTCTTCTGGGCGCCCGACATCCGGTACTTCGGCGGCCGCTACGTCATGTACTTCACCGTCACCGACACCGCCGCGAACCCGGGCGGCGACCCCGCGATCGGCGTGGCCACCGCGCCGACGCCGGCCGGGCCGTGGACCGCGACCGGCGGCCCGGTCGTCACTCCGAAGCCGGACGGCAACGGCGGCTACTTCGGCACCATCGACCCGGCGATGCTGACCGCCGCCGACGGCAAGCGGTACCTGTACTACGGCGGCTTCTACGGCGGCATCTCGGTCACCGAACTCACCCCCGACGGCCTGCAGGCGGTCGGCACGCCGACGCAGGTGACGATCGGCGACCGCTACGAGGGCTCGTACGTCGTCTACCGCGACGGCTGGTACTACTTCATGGGCTCGTCGATGAACTGCTGCGCCGGCCCGACCACCGGGTACTCCGTGTTCGCCGGCCGCTCGCGCTCGCCGCGCGGCCCGTTCGTGGACGCCGACGGCGTACCGCTGACCGACTCCCGCGTGGGCGGTACGACGGTCATCACGCAGAACGGCAACAAGTGGATCGGTCCGGGGCACCACGCGTTCATGACCGACGCGGCCGGCCAGGACCACATCGTCTACCACGCGATCGACCGCGGTACGCCGTGGCTGACCAACCCGTTCGGGATCAACCGGCGGCCGATGCTGATCGACCGGATCGACTGGGTGGACGGCTGGCCGCGGACCCGCGCCGGGCTCGGCCCGTCCGACACGCCGGTGCCCGCGCCGACGACGGGTTCAGGGCTCGGCATCGACTCGACCGACCCGGCAGCAGGCCTCCACGGCGCCACGAAGCAGCCAGGCGACGCCCTCGGCGGACCGACCGCCGCGATCACGCGCGCCGCGCAGACCCGCCAGGCCGCACCCGCCGGCTCCCTCCGTGTTGACGCGGATGCCCGGCTCGGCACCTCCTTCACCACAGTCCTGGGCAATCAGGTGACGGCGACTGTCGCGAACAGCCGCCTGACGCTGACGGTCGGTCGGCGTACGACGTCCGTGAACCTGCCGGCCGCCTTCGACCGCACCCAGTGGAACAAACTGTCCGTCCAGGTCTCCGGATCCACCGTGACAGCACGACTGGACGACGCGGGCCTGGGAGAGGTGTACGGCGAGGCGCGGTTGACCGTGGCCGGGTTGAGTCTGGGCTCCGCGCCGGTGCGCTGGTTCGGCTCGGCCGAGCTGGACAACCTGACCGTCCGCCCGGTCGCGAAGCCGGTGACGAAGCCGGCCGACGTACCGCAGACCGGCAAGCTGCTGTCCGGCGACGACTTCGACGGTGCGCTCGGTGCGGACTGGTCGTGGGTGCGGCCGGACGCGAAGGCGACTGTTGCCGACGGCAAGTTGTCGTGGCCGTTGCAGAACGCCGACCTGGTCGGGTCCGGGAACACCGCCGGACTGCTGTTCCACAGCGTGCCGGCCGGCGACCGCTGGATCGCGGAGACCAAGCTGCACCTCGACACCGGGGAGGGCGACATCCGCAACTACCAGCAGGCCGGCATGATCGCGTACCTGAACGACAGCGACTTCGCCCGGCTCGGCAACGTCGCGATCTGGCGGACCCGCCAGACGGAGTACGGGCGTGAGTTGGTGGCCCGGCCGTCGGACGGCGCGACGTCGTACGGCGCGGCCGCGATCGGACGCTCGGCGCCGACGCTGTGGATGCGGCTCGCGTACCAGAAGAACGCCACCGGCGAGCACGTCTACCGCGCCGCGACCTCGGTCGACGGCAAGAACTGGACGTGGGGCGCGGCCTGGGTGCTGCCGTCCGCTGCCAAGCTCGGTCTCTACGCCCACGGCGAGTTCACCGGCGCGAACCCGGCGCCGGTCGCCACCTTCGACTACCTCAAGTTCTACGAAAGCAAGTGAATGAGCTTCTCCAATCCGGTGTACGACGGCGGGTTCGCCGATCCGCAGGTGATCGCGGTCGGCGACGAGTACTACGCGTTCGCGACCAACGGGCCGCTCGGCAACGTGCAGACGCTGACCTCCCGCGACCTCGTGTCGTGGGAGGTGGTCGGCGACGCGTTGCCGTCGTTGCCGGATTGGACGGCTCCCGGACGGGTGTGGGCGCCGGAGGTCGCGGTGCACGCGGCCGACCGGTACGTCATGTACTACACGTCGCGTGACGTCGCCGCGGGCCGGCAGGCGGTCGGCGTCGCGGTGGCGTCCACACCCACAGGTCCATATGTCGACAAATCGATCAAGCCACTGATCAGTCAGGCCGACGAGGGCGGGTCGATCGACGCCTCGCCGTTCCAGGACTCGAGCGGCCGGCGCTGGCTGTACTGGAAGAACGACGGCAACGCGATCGGCGTCGACACCTGGATCTACGTGTCCGAGCTGTCCGCTGACGGCCTCACGCTGGCCGGTCCGGTACGGCGGATGATCAAGCAGGATCTGCCGTGGGAGGGTGCGCTGGTCGAGGCGCCGTACATGGTCGAGCGCGACGAGAAGTTCCACCTGTTCTACTCGGGCAACGCGTTCGACAAGGCGGCGTACGCCGTCGGGCATGCGTTGTGCGAGTCGCCGACCGGGCCGTGTGTGAAGTCCGGCGACCCGATCCTGGCGAGCTCGCCGGACGCCGCGGGGCCGGGGCACAACATGGTCCTCGGCGACTGGTTCGTCTACCACGCCTGGGATCCGGACCAGGTCGGCACCGACCCGAAGGGCCGCACGATGTGGCTCTCCCGGCTGACCTGGGACGGTGACACCCCGGTCGTGCAGCCGCCGCTCGCCCGCAATCCGCTCGACCCGTAACCTTTCCGGTCCCGCCCGCATCAAGGTCTGTGGAGGCTTCGGACCTGGGGAGGGACCGTGAACAGACATAAGGCTGCTGCGAGCATCGCGGGCGTCATCGCCCTGACTGCCGCCGCGTTCGTACCACCAGCTCAGGCCGCGGACACCACGTCACGATCCGCGGCCGCGGCCTGCTCGATGTTTCCTGGTGCGGTGACACCGGCCGGCGTCCAGACGACCGCCGAGGTCACGGCCGGTACGCCGCCGACCATGACCGGGCCGTCGGCCGTCGGTCCGGCCGCGTTCCCGCCCGGCCAGGTCCGGCTCAGCTCCACCTTCGAGGCCGAACCCAATGTCGCCGGCGTCGACCGGACGGGATTCGTGGTGCAGGGAGACGCCTTGTACCTCCGCTCCTACAACGCCAACGCGGGCATCGACCAGGCGAATCGGATCGGCGGCGGCTGGACGAACTTCACCGCCCTCGAGGTCTCGCACTTCGAGTACACGGCCGGCCGGATCGGTCACTGGCTCGCGTACGGACTCCGCAACGACGGGACGCTGTTCCGCTGGCAGGTCAGCGGCGCCGGGTGGCGCAGCGTTGGGTCGGCCACCGGGTTCGGGGCGGTCAAGTCGATGGCGCTGATCAGCAAGACGACGACGTACGACACGTTCCTGGCCAACACGCGCGGCGGTGCGCTCTACACGATCCGGATCCCGATCAGCTCGCCGATGAAGCCGATCGTCACCAAGGTTCGCGCCGGCACCTGGCAGGGCTTCGAGGCGATGATCGCGAACAAGTGCGGCAACTACGGCACCCTCTTGCTCGGCATCGACAAGGACACCAAGAGCGGCTACCTGTACGCCGTGGGGCACGCGAACGGCTTGTCCACGGTGATCAACGGCCTAGGCAAGGTCCAGGGCACGTTCCCGGAGGCGGTCAACTTCCGCTGGGGCGCGGTCTGGTTCCTCGACCCGCTGAACGGAGACTGACATGAAGCGCTGGACAGTGCTGTCGGTGGCCGCGCTGATGCTCGCGGGAACGGCTACGGCCGGGACCGCGAACGCCGCCGGGACGACCACGGAGCGAGCGGCCGCGAAGTGCGATGTCCGCCTGGGCTCGTTCGGGCCGGAGGGGCATCCGACGACCGGGCTCGGGCCCGTGCGCCTGGCTTCGACCGCGACCCAACTGACCTACGGGCACGGTATGGACCTCTCCGGCTGGGCGGTGTCGGGCGACAGGGCCTACTACTGGTACTACTCGCTGACGAACGAGGCCGAAGTCGACCCGGGCATGCCGCGCGGCGCCCAGCCGGTCGGCGGTGGCTGGTCGGCGTACAAGGCGCTGGAGATTGCGCAGTTCGCGGCGAGGGGCGCGACCACGCGAAACACGGCGTACGGGCTGTCCGGTGACGGGACCCTGCGGCGCTGGAGCTTCGATCCCAACTCCCCGTGGCGGTTCAGGGCCACCGGGTCGGCGCCGGGCTTCGCCGCGGTGAAGTCGATGGCGCTGATCAGCAAGACGGCGACGTACGACACGTTCCTGGCCAACACCCGCGGCGGCGCGCTGTACACCATCCGCATCCCGGTCGGTGCGCCGCTGAAGCCGGTGGTCAAGCCGGTCCGGACCCGCACCTGGCAGGGTTTCGAGAAACTCGTGGCCACCAAGTGCGGCCAGTACGGCACGTTCCTGGTCGGCATCGACTTCGACACCAGGACCGCCTATCAGTATGCCGTTGGCCACGCCAACGGTACGGCGACGGTGATCGTCGGCCTCGGCAGCCGCGGCGGCACGTTCGCGCCGCGCGCCTACTTCCGTTGGGCCACGAATCCTTACGAACCGCTCAACGGCGACTGAGGACCTCGGTCAGGATCGTCAGGGCTCGGTGCAGGTCGGGCGTCGACGGCGTCGCGTAACCGATCACGAGCCCTGGCGGTCCCTCGACGGTACGGCGGTACTCGGACAGCGGCGCGACCACCACACCGGCGTCCCGCGCGGCGGCGGCGATCCGGGTGTCGTCCACGTCGTCGGGCAACAGCAGCGTGATGTGCAGCCCCGCGTCCTGGCCGATCACCTCGCCGTACGGCGCGAGGACCGCGCAGGTGTGCGTACGCCGGTCCGCGTACAGCCGGCGCCCGCGCCGGACGGCCTGGTCGAGGTACCCGTCGCGAAGCATCGCGAGCAGCGCGGCCTGCATCGGCCAGCCGGGCCAGTCGCCGGAGTTGGCGCGGAACGTCGCGAGCCGGTCGACCATCGCCTCGGACGCGACCAGCCATCCCAGGCGGAGCGCGGGACTGAGCGTCTTCGACAGCGTGCCGAAGTGGACAACGCGCTCGAGGTCCAGTTGCGCGAGCGCGGGCAGCGGCGCGACGTCGTACCGGAACTCGCTGTCGTAGTCGTCCTCGATCAGCAGGCTCCCGGTGCGGCGCGCCCACCGGACGAGTTCGTTGCGCCGGGCAACGGGTAGCCGGCCGCCGAGCGGATACTGGTGGGACGGCGTCACGTAGACGGCCGCGACGTCGTCGGTCAGCGCGTCGACCCGCAGGCCGTCCTCGTCGACCGGGACGTCGACGATCTCGAGCCGGTGGTCGTTGGCGGCGGCGACCGCGTTCAGGTACCCGGGGTCCTCGATCGCGAGTCGGTCGCCGGGCTGCCGGGTGACGGCGAGCAGCAGCCGCAACCCGTGGACGGTGCCGTTGGTGACCAGGACGTTCTCGGGCCCGCACGCGATCCCGCGGACCCGCGCGACATGCTCGGCGAGCGCGGCGCGGAGGGCGGGCAGTCCGGCCGCGTCGTCGTACCCGCGGGGTGGCGACTGCGTGGACACCTCGCGCCAGGCCCGGCGCCATCCGGGATCGGGGGTCGGCGCGATGTACGGGATGCCCGGGCGGAGCGTGAGCAGCTCGACGCCGGTGTCGGCCCGGGGCGGTGCGTGGCGTCGTACGGCGGGTTGCAACGGCGCGACGTCCGTGACGAAGGTACCGGCGCCGGTGCGGCCCTCGATCCAGCCCTCGGCGTGCAGTTGGTCGTACGCCGCCTGCGTCACGGACCGCGAGACGGACAGCTCCCGGGCGAGGTCCCGCGTGGACGGCAGCCGGTGGCCCGCCTGGAGCCGCCCGTCCAGAACGGCCGCCCGGAACTGCTCCGCCAGCTGCAGGTGCAACGGCATGCCGGAGGCACGCTCGATCGTCAGCGGCAGCGAACTCTGCACGGTGTCTAGGATCGCAGTATGACGATGACCGCGGAGGACGTGTCTCGGTTCGAGCAGTCCAGGCACCGCCTCGAGGCCATCGCGTACCGGCTGCTCGGGTCGGCGGGTGAGGCCGAGGACGCCGTCCAGGAGACGTTCCTGCGCTGGCAGGCCGCGGACATCGACCGCATCGAAGTCCCCGAGGCCTGGCTGACGAAGGTGCTCACGAACCTCTGCCTCAACCAGCTCGCCTCCGCCCGCGCGCGCCGGGAGACGTACGTCGGCCAGTGGCTGCCCGAGCCGCTGCTCGACGGCGACCCGATGCTCGGCCCGGCCGACACCGTCGAACAGCGTGAATCGGTCTCGTACGCCGTCCTCACGCTGATGGAGCGGCTGTCGCCGAACGAGCGGGCGGTCTACGTACTGCGCGAGGCGTTCGACTACGGGCACCGGGAGATCGCCGAGATCCTCGAGATCAGCGAGGCGTCCAGTCAGCAGATCTTCCACCGCGCCAAGCAGCACCTCGCCGACGGGCGCGCCCGAAGCCAGGTCGACGAGGCGGTGGCCCGGCGGATCGTCGACGAGTTCCTCGCCGCGGCCAGCAGCGGGCAGACCGATGCGATCGTGCGGCTGCTCACCGGCGACGCGATCTCGGTCGGCGACGGCGGCGGCAAGGTCCCGGCTCGGACCACAGCGGTCGAGGGTGCGCTCGCGGTCGCACGGTTCCTGCGCGGCATCTTCAAGCCTGCCGAGGCGAAGCGGAAGTACTACGGCGGCCGGGCGGACGTCTACGCCTGGCCGGCCAACGGCGAGACCGCCCTGGTCGCGGTCGTGAACGGCGAGGTGGTCGCGGTGATGTGCCTCGAGGTCACCCCCGACGGCATCACCGCCGTTCGCACCCAGGCGAACCCGGACAAGCTGGCCCGCGCGACCGGCCTGTTCGCGGCGTCCGAGCACGGAGAACCGCTGATGACCGTGCTGTGACCTGCTTCACGCCACGTTCCTGTCAGGAATCGGTGGCCTGCCCGGTTCAAGGGTCGACACCGAAGCAGACAGGAGTACGCACATGAAGCACCGCATCGTGGTCCTCGGCGCCGGTTACGCAGGCGCTGTCGCTGCCGGCCGCCTCGCCGGACGGCTGTACCGCGACGAGGTCAGCGTGACGCTCGTCAACGGTGAAGCCGACTTCGTGGAGCGGGTCCGGATGCACGAGCTGGCCACCGGCCGGGACCTCAAGCCGCGTCCGTTCGAGGACATGTACGCCGGGACCGGCGTCGTACTGAAGCTCGCCACCGTCACCGGGGTGGACGTCGACCGCAAGACGGTCGCGCTCGGCGCGGACGAACTGGAGTACGACACGCTGGTGTACGCGCTCGGGAGCGGCTGGAACCCGCAGGGCGTCCCGGGAGTGGCCGAGCACGCGTACGAGATCGCGAGCCGTCCCGGCGCGCTGCGGCTCCGTGAGCGGCTGGCGTCGCTGGCCGCCGGCCAGAGCGTGACGGTCGTCGGCGCGGGCCTGACGGGCGTGGAGTTCGCGACCGAGCTGGCCGAGTCCCGTCCGGACCTCGACGTCGCCATCGCGGTCGCCGGCGAGCTGGGTGACTGGCTCTCCCCGAAGGGACGCCGGCACCTGCGGAAGGTGTTCGGCGGGCTCGGCATCACGGTGCACGAGCACGCGGCCGTGGCGCGCGTCGACGCGGACCAGGTCACGACGGCCGACGGTACGTCGATCCCGGCCGCGGTGACGGTCTGGACCGCGGGGTTCGCCGTACACCCGATCGCCGCGGCGACCGGGCTGGAGGTCACCGACACCGGGCGGATCGTCGTCGACGGCACCATGCGGTCGGTCTCGCACCCGGACGTGTACGCGATCGGCGACGCCGCCTTCGCGATCGGGGCGAAGAACAAGCCGCTGCGGATGTCGTGCGCGTCGAGCCAGCCGATGGCGTGGCAGGCCGCCGACTCGATCGCGGCCCGGTTGACCGGCGGCAAGCTCCCGCACGCGCCGCTGGCCTACTTCAACCAGTGCATCTCGCTGGGCCGGAAGAACGGGCTCGTCCAGTACGTCACCACCGACGACCGGGCGGTCAACGCCGCACTCACCGGGCGGGTCGCGGCCGTCTACAAGGAGCTGATCTGCAAGGGCGCGGCGTTCGGCGTCGAGAAGCCGCTGCTGGGCCTGCCGGTCCGGCGCCGCCACGTGCTCGCGACGGTGGCCCCGGTCAAGGAATGGACTAGCTGATTCGCGCCGGAATGGCCCGTGCCGCCAGGCCACTGCGGCGTGAACCTGGTCCCATGACCACTTTGCAGCCGACCGCCCGGACCTCCCTGCGGCGCTCGAAGGAACGCGCGGCCACCGATCGGCAGGTGCTGCACGACGTCCTGAACGACGGGATGTTCTGCCACCTCGGCGTCGTGGTCGACGGCGACCCGCTCGTGCTGCCGACGGCGTACGGCGTCGACCTCGACCGCGGGCCGGACGGGACGCTGTACCTGCACGGCTCGGTCGCCGCGCGCAGCGTGGTGGCGGCGCCGCGGCAGACCGTCTGCGTGACGATCACGCACGCGGACGGTCTGGTGCTGGCCCGGTCCGCGTTCCACCACTCGGTGAACTACCGGTCCGCGGTGATCTTCGACGTACCGCGGCTGGTTGACGACCCGGAGGAGAAGCTCCACGGCCTCAACCGGATCGTCGACCATCTCGTCCCGGGTCGTTCCCTGGCCGTCCGCCCGCCGAACCGCAAGGAGCTGGCCAAGACCTCGGTACTGGCGCTGTCGCTGACCGAGGCCTCTGTGAAGACCCGGTCCGGTGCCGCCAACGACGACGAGGAGGACCTGGACCTGCCGTACTGGACCGGCGTGATCCCACTGCACGTCGTCGCCGGCGAACCGGAGAACAACCCGGACTGCGACCTCCTGGTGCCCGCCCACGTCCGCACCCGCGCGAACCTGCTCGGCGCACCCTCCTAGGCCACGGTCCCCTTGTTGTAGTTCTTCTGGGCCCAGAAGTAGCCGACCACAGTGATCGCGACACACCAGGCGGCGGCTAGCCAGCCGCTGCCGCTCTCCACCGGCGTGCCGAGCAGCAGGTGCCGCAGGCTGTCGATGATCGGGGTGAACGGCTGGTACTCGGCGAACCACCGGATGCCCTTCGGCATCGCCTCCAGCGGGATGAAGGTGTTGCTCAGGAACGGCAGCAGCAGGCTGATCGGCAGTACGACGTTGCTCGCGCCCTCGGGCGTCTTGCTGGTCAGCCCGAGCGCGATCGCGAACCAGGTCAGGCCGATCGTCAGTCCGACCAGCAACAGGGCGGCCAGCAACCAGTCACCGACCGAGGCGTTCGGCCGGAAGCCGATCAGGATCGCGAACCCGACCACCAGCGCGAGGCTGACGATCGTCAGGATCACGTTCCCCAGCACGTGCCCGGTCAGCACGGCCGGCCGGAAGATCGCCATCGTCCGGAACCTCGCCACGATGCCCTCGGTCATGTCCATGCAGACCGCGACCGCGGGCGACATCGTCCCGGACGCGATCGACATCAGCAGGATGCCGGGGGTGAGGAAGTCGATGTAGTCGAACCCCTGCGCGCCGCCGCCCAGGCCGGCCGCGAACGTGTCGCCGAAGACCAGGCCGAACAGCAGCATCATGATCACCGGCATCCCGAGGGCGCCGAGGGACAGCGAGGGGTAGCGCTGGGCGTGCCGCAGGGTGCGGCGCAGCATGGTGCCGGTGTCGGCCAGCGGGTGGATCGTCGCGGTACTCATTTCGCGGTGCCCTCTTTCTGGAGAACGTCGTCGTGGCTGGTGGGCTGACCCGTGACGGCGAAGAACACGTCGTCGAGGTCGGGGGTGTGGACGGTCAGTTCGTCGACCTCGAGCGAGGCGTCGTCGATCCGGGCCAGCAGGTCGCGCAACGCGTGCACGCTGCCGTCGTTCGGCACCTGCAGGACCAGCGCCTCGTGGTTCGGTACGGCGGTCGGCAGCACCTGGCCCGCGAGCGTGAACTCGGTCGGCGACGTGAACCGCAGCCGGATGTGTCCGCCCGGTGCGAGCCGCTTGAGTTCTTCCGCCGTACCCTGGGCGACCAGCCGGCCGTGGTCGAGGACCGCGATCCGGTCGGCCAGCTGGTCGGCCTCCTCGAGGTACTGCGTGGTGAGCAGCACGGTGACGCCGCCGGCGACGAGTTCGCGGATCATCGTCCACATGCTGTGCCGGCTGCGCGGGTCGAGGCCGGTGGTCGGCTCGTCCAGGAAGATGATCCGCGGGCGGCCGACCAGCGTCATCGCGAGGTCGAGCCGGCGCTTCATGCCGCCGGAGTACGTCATCGCCAGTTTCTGACCGGCCTCGACCAGGTCGAACTGCTCGAGCAACTCGTCCGCCCGGCGGCGCGCCTCCTGCTTGCCGAGGTGGTACAGGTCGCCCATCAGGATCAGGTTCTCCCGGCCGGTCATCAGGCCGTCGACCGCGGAGAACTGGCCGGTGACGCCGATCGCGGCGCGGACCGCCTCCGGGTCGTCGTGCAGGTCGTGCCCGGCCACCCGGATCGCGCCGGCGTCGGCGGCGGCGAGCGTGGACAGGATCCGCACCACGGTGGTCTTGCCGGCGCCGTTCGGGCCGAGCAGCGAGAAGATGGTGCCTTCGGCAACGTTCAGGTCGATGCCGTCGAGGACGAGCTTGTCGCCGTAGGACTTGCGCAGTCCGCGGACGTCGATCGCTGATGACATGAGTGGTTCCTCGGGGGTTGTTTTCGGGCAGGGGGTACCTGACCCGATGGCTTGACGGGTCTGCGGGAGGAGGATTCGGGCGTGCGTGCCCTACCGGCCGACCGGGACGGTCGCCGGGTGTTCGCGAGGGATCAGTTAGATGTCGAGGTCCTCGACCGCCGGTTGGTCGGCGGCCTCCTCGACGAGGGCGTAGAGGTCTTCGGGAATCAGGGCGCGGAGCTCCTCGATCGTGTCCACGACGTGCAGGGTGGCCTCGCCCTGCGCCATGCTCCACGACTGGTCGGTGCTCCAGTTGCCGACCCAGGAACGCCAGCCGGTCAGGTAGCGCTCGTCGTCGGCGTTCTGCTTGAAGGTGCTGCGGCGGTCCGCGTGCAGGACGAACTTGCCGGTCCGGCTGCGGTAGACCTTGAAGGCCTCGTAGCCGTCCTTGCTCGACCGGCCGCCCTCGGCGAGCAGCACGCCGGAGAACCGTTGCTTGCGGCCGGTGCCCCGGCCCACCCGCACGGTGATCTCGTCGTACCCCTCGAGCCGGCCCTCCTCCAGCTCGACGTACTTGCGGAGCGCGATCGAGATCGCCGAGGACAGGTTCCCCGCGAGCTCCTGCGCCCGCTTGTACAGCGGCAGGTCGTCGTCGGACACGTAGATCGTCTTGTTGGGCATCGCTTGTCTCCTCCTACGTAGAACTATACGCACATGGGTACGCAGATGTCTACGTATAGCTCTACGTAGAAGTGGAGACGCCCTACTTCGGCGAGTACAGCCAGGGGTGCTGGAGGTCGTAGAACGTCGGCGGGCCCGCGGCGAGGCTGTTCATCTCGTCCATGTCCGCCTGGAGCTCCGCCGGCACTTCCTTCCGCTCGCCCTCGCGAGCCTCGGCCTCGCTGGTGAAGTACATCGCCATCGTGTAGTCGCCGTCGTCGTACATCGCGACCTCGCTGCCGAGGATCTCGGGCCGGAACGCGGCCCATTCGTCGCGGTGCTGCCCCATCACTTCCCGCGCCCGTTCCGGGTTGCTGCCGGCGCCCTGCATGACCTGGACGAACCCGGCCGCGTCCGGATCGCCGTGCAGGTCCAGTACGACGTCCTCCGTGTCGTGGAAGGTGGCGCCGTCGCTGAGCAGCGACGAGAACTCGTGCCACCACTTGTCCTGCTCCGGCTTCGCGCTGTTCCGCCGGGCGGCGTCGGCGGAGTCGAAACGCGCCAACGCGATGAACGTGCCGTCCTCGGTGACCCCGGCCGTCGTCCCCAGCCAGCCGGACGCCGCGGGCGCCAGTTCTTCCATCCACCGATCCATCGCCGAGTGCGCCTGCTCGGCGTCGGTGACCTGCCCCTGAATGACCTGAACGAACATGAGAGACCCTCCCCGTCCCGTCGATCGCTCGCTGCCGATTCCCGACGTTACGCCTGTGGGCAGCCGACGTGAACGGTGTGGAAACTGGGTCACTCAAACCTGAGTTATCCACAGATTTCTACGAGTTTTCACCACTACCCGTGGATAACCGAGCGTCAACCTGGGGACAACTCACCGGAATCGGTGTGCACAACTGGGGATACGACTGTGGATAACTGCGCCTGATCTACCGTGCTGCGGTCAGACCCACTGGGTGGAGACGATGAAGCCGACCGCGATCAGGCCCATGCCGATCAGCAGGTTCCAGTTGCCCAGGTCGCTCATCACCGGGATGTCCTGGCCGGCGACGTAGAAGACGACCAGCCAGGCGAGCCCGAGCAGCCAGCAGAACAGCATCAGCGGCGCCACCCACACGCGGCTGGTGGTGCGTGGCCTCTTCGGCGTCTTCTCCGCCTTGACCTTCTCGGTCTTCTTCTTGTTGCGACTGCTCGACTCGGGCACGACTGAACTCCTTGTAAGGACGCATAAGCTGACCGCAGCAGGACCTGTTCGGGTCCGGTCCCGGGTTAGCGTAGTGCAGAGAGCAATGTGGAGATCACGGGTGCGTAGGTTGAGGCGGATTTCGTTGTGGCGCGCCGGCGCGCCACTGGCGCTGATGTGCGCCGGTCTGCTGTTCGCGACCAGTGCCACCAACGCCCGCGGGACCGACCTGCGCCCCAGCCGCAACACTACGCTCGCGGGCCTCGTCGAGGAACAGTCCCGGCGCAGCGCCAGCCTGGTCCGGCAGCACGCGGCGCTCACCCAGGACATCGAGAAGCTGCAGGCGCAGCAGGGCTCGATCGACCCGGCGATCGCCAAGCAGCTCAAGGACCTGTCCGTGCAGGTCGGCACCACGCCGGTCACCGGCCCGGGCCTGACCGTGACGCTGAAGGACGCGCCGTCCGAGGTCGTCAAGGAGAACCCGGACGTCGACGCGGACTGGCTGGTGATCCACCAGCAGGACATCCAGGCGGTGGTCAACGCGCTGTGGGCCGGCGGCGCGGACGCGATCTCGATCCAGAACCACCGGGTCATCTCCACCACCGGGATCAAGTGCGTCGGCAACTCCGTCGTCCTGCACGGCGTCCCGTACCTGCCGCCGTACAAGATCACCGCGATCGGCGACCGGCGGAAGCTGCAGCAGGCGCTCGACGACTCGGAGTACATCGAGAACCTGCAGGACTACGTGGTGAAGTTCCAGCTCGGGTACGACGTGAAGAACGAGTCGTCGATCTCGATGCCGGCGTACGAGGGCACTCTGGACCTGCAGAGCGCCACCGTTCCCGGCTTCGAACGGACACCGTCGGTCAGTCCGACCGCGAGCGGGCGATAATGGACCGCATGCCGCGGATCCTTGTCGTCGACAACTACGACTCCTTCGTCTACAACCTGGTGCAGTACCTGCAGCAGCTGCAGGCCGACACCACCGTGCTGCGCAACGACGAGGTCACCCCCGACCAGGCCGGTGAGTACGACGGTGTGCTGCTCTCCCCCGGCCCCGGGACACCGGAAGAGGCCGGCGCCTGCGTCGACATCGTCAGGGAGAAGGGCGGCGAGGTCCCGATCTTCGGGGTCTGCCTCGGCCTCCAGGCGATCGGCGTCGCGTACGGCGGGGTCGTCGGGCGCGCCGACGAGCTGCTGCACGGGAAGACCAGCCAGGTGTTCCACGAGGGCGCGGGCGTGCTGTCCGGGCTCCCGTCGCCGTTCACCGCGACGCGGTACCACTCGCTGGCGATCGCGCAGGACAGCGTGCCGCACGAGCTGCAGGTGACCGCGCGGACCGAGGCCGGCGTGATCATGGCGGCCCGGCACCGCGACCTGCCGGTCGAGGGCGTGCAGTTCCACCCCGAGTCCGTGCTCACCGAGGGCGGCCACCGGATGCTCGCGAACTGGCTCGCGATCTGCGGCGACCCGGACGCGGTCGCCCGCTCCGCCGGCCTGGCCCCGGTCGTCGGCTAGCCACTCAGCGAAGAGCCCCTCGAAGCGCTCGCTTCGAGGGGCTCTGTTGGTTGCTGATTCAGCCGCCGATCGTGATGCCCGGCGTGGTGGGCAGGCTGGTGGGCGGTGTGTCCGTCGGCGTCGGCGTCGTGGAGCTCGGCGGCGGTGTCGGCTGCTCCTCGTGGTTGTTGATCGTCAGCGTGATCAACGTGCCCTTCGGTGCCTTGGTCCCGGCCTCCACGCTCTGCTTCAGCACGGTCTGGTCCGGCGCGCCCGGGTTGTCCGCCGTCGCGTACCCGACCCGGAAGCCGAGATCCTTCAGCGTCTTCGTCGCGTCGTCCTGCGTCTGCGTGACCACGCTCGGCACCTCGACGTTCACCACGCCGGTCGACACGGTCAGCGTGAACTCGGTGCCGGCCGGGTAGGACCCGCTCGGGTCCGGGTCCACGGACACGACCGTGCCCTTCTTCTGGTCGCTGTCCACCTCTTTGACCTCGTCCTTGACCTTGAAGTTGGCCGAGGTGCCCTCCAGCGCCTTCCGGGCCGCGGACTCGGACTTCCCGATCACGTCCGGCACCGGGAACGCGCTCCGACCGGACGAGAACACGACGGTGACCGTCGAGCCCTGCTCGGCCTCGGTGCCCGCGTCCGGGGTCTGCCGGATGGCCGAGCCGCGGCCGACCGTGTCACTGGCCTCCGACGGTCCCTGCGCGAACTTCAGGCCCTCCGCGGCCAGCAGCGCGGTCGCGTCGGCGACCGACTTGCCCGTGACGTCGGGTACGGCGACCTTCGCCGGCGGCGTGGCCGTCGTACCGCCGCCACCGGCGTTGTTGTTGTCGTTCAGGTTCGAGAACAGCGCGTAGGCCCCGATCGCGATCGCGACGATCGCCAGCCCGAGCAGGAAGTACGCGAGGCCGCGGTTCCGGCGGGAGCGCGCGTCCTCCTCTTCCAGGTCGTCGCCGCCCGGCGGCAGTACGTCGTTCCCGCCCGGCTGCCCGTACTGCTGGGTGGCGGCCGCGGCGGCGACCGCGGTCGGCGCCAGCTGCCGGGTCTCCGCGACCGCGGCCATCGGCGCGGTCACCTGCTGGCCGGCCAGCACCCGGTGGATGTCGGCGCGCATCTCGGACGCGCTCTGGTACCGCTCCTCGCGGTTCTTCGCGAGCGCCTTCAGGACGACGGCGTCGACCTCCGGCGGGATGTCCGGGTCGAACGACGACGGCGGCAGCGGCTGCTCCCGGACGTGCTGGTACGCCACCGACACCGGCGACTCACCGACGAACGGCGGCCGGCCGGTGAGCAGTTCGTACAGCAGGCAGCCGGTTGAGTACAGGTCGGAGCGGGCGTCCACGGTCTCGCCGCGGGCCTGCTCCGGGGACAGGTACTGCGCGGTGCCGATCACGGCCGCGGTCTGGGTCATCGTGGACGACGTGTCGGCGACCGCGCGCGCGATGCCGAAGTCCATCACCTTGACCTGACCCTGCGGGGTCAGCATCACGTTCCCGGGCTTGATGTCGCGGTGCACGATGCCGGCCCGGTGGCTGTAGTCCAGCGCCTCGAGCACGCCGGAGGTGATCTCCAGCGCGCGCTCCGGCATGATCTTGCGGCCCTCGCGGATCAGGTCCCGCAGCGTCTTGCCGGTGACGAGCTCCATCACGATGTACGGGATGGTGACGCCGGAGCCGCTCGGGTCCGGCTCCTCGCCGGTGTCGTAGACCGAGACGATCGTCGGGTGGTTCAGCGACGCGGCCGACTGGGCCTCGCGCCGGAACCGGGCCTGGAAGGTGGCGTCACTGGCCAGGTCGACCCGCAGCCGCTTGATGGCGACGCTCCGGCCGAGCCGGTTGTCGACGCCCTTGCGGACCTCCGCCATGCCGCCGCGGCCGAGCGGTTCGCCCTCTTCGTACCGGCCGCCGACGAGACGTGCCTGCGATGTCATGACTCAGCCTTCCAACCTGTCTGCGAAACACAACTCAACTTGCCCACGGTAGCGGCCGCCACACGTGGAACCCCGTTGGAAAGACGCCCTGTCATCGCATCATTCCGTATGGTGCTCATCGGCTCTTCATCGGCCCAGCACCGCCTCCATCACCTGCTTGGCGATCGGCGCCGCGAGCCTGCCGCCGGCCACGTCGTCCCGGGCGACGTCGGCCTTCTCGATCAGCACCGCGACGGCGACCTGCGGGTCGTCGGCCGGCGCGAACGCGGTGAACCAGGCGAACGGCGGCCGGTCCTTCGCGGTCTGCGCCGTACCGGTCTTGCCGGCCACCTGCACGCCGCCGATCGCGCCCGGCTTGCCGGTGCCGTTCGCGACCACGTCGACCATCATCGCGGTCAGCTGGCTCGCGACCTCCGGGGTGACGGCCTGGTGCAGCGACTCCGGCTTGGTCTCCGACACCGTCTTCAGGTCCGGGGTCTTCACGTTCTGGACCAGGTACGGCTTCATCACCTCGCCCTTGTTCGCGATCCCGGCCGCCACCATCGCCATCTGCAGCGGGGTGGCCTGGACGTCGAACTGGCCGATCGCGGACTGCGCCGTCTGCGGCTCGTTCGGGTCGCCGGGGAACCGGCTGGTGGCCACGCTCGGCAGCTCGGCCAGCGGCCGCGCGCCGAAGCCGAACTTCGCGGCCTGCTCGCGGAGCGCGTCCGGGCCGAGCGCCATCCCGACGGTGCCGAACGCGGTGTTGCAGGAGTACCGCAGCGCGACGGTCAGCGTCGCGTTGTTGCTGCCGCCGCAGTTCTTGCCGTCCTCGTTGACCAGCGGGACCGTGGTCTGCGGGAGCGGCAGCTCGGCCGGCGAGGCCACCTGGGTCTCCGGCGTGTACTTGCCGCTGGACAGCGCGGCCGCCATCGTGACCAGCTTGAACGTCGACCCCGGCGGGTAGAGCTCCTGCACCGCGCGGTTCGACAGCGGCTTGTCCTTGTCGGCGTTCAGGCTCTTCCAGGCCGCGGCGACGCTCTCGTTGTCGTGCGAGGCCAGCTGGTTCGGGTCGTACGACGGCCGGCTCGCCATCGCCAGGATCCGCCCGGTCTTCGGCTCGATCGCGACCACGGCGCCGGTCTTGCTGCCCAGACCCTTGTACGCCGCCTGCTGGGCCGCGGCGTTCAGCGTCAGGGTCAGGCTGCCGCCCTGCTGCGGCCGGTTGCTGATCACGTCGATGATCCGCCGGAACGCCATCGACGGGTCCGAGCCGTTCAGCTCCGAGTTCATCGTCAGCTCGAGACCGCCGCGGCCGAACAGGTACGAGTAGAACCCGGTCACCGGCGCGTACACCTGGCCGGACGCGTAGGTCCGCTGGTACTTGAACCGGTCGTCGACCTCTTTGCTCTGCGCGACCGGCGTACTGCCGATCAGGATCGGGCCGCGGTTCACCGAGAACTGCGAGTCGCGGACCCGGTTGTTGTCGTTGCGCCCGTTGATCTCGTTCGACCGGAAGGCCTGCAGGTACGTCGAGTTGGCCATCAGCGCGAGCAGCAGGATGATCGCCGCCACGGCCAGTCGTCGGATCGCCGAATTCACTGCTTCTGCACCGCCATCGCGATCGTATCGTCGGACACTGGAGCGGCCGGGGTCTGCGGCCGCCGGGCCTGGTCGCTGATCCGCAGCAGCAGCGCGATGATCGCCCAGTTGGCGACCAGCGACGTACCGCCCAGCGCCATGAACGGGGTGGCCAGACCGGTCAGCGGGATCAGCCCGGTGACGCCGCCGACGATCACGAACACCTGTAGCGCGAACGACATCGCCAGGCCGGTCGCGATCAGCTTGCCGAAGATGTCCCGGCAGCCGAGCGCGGTCCGCAGGCCGCGCTCGATGATCAGCATGTAGACCAGCAGGATCGCGATCAGCCCGGTCAGGCCGAGCTCCTCGGCGAACGACGAGATGATCATGTCGCTCTGCGCGTACAGCGTGGCCTCCGGGTGGCCCTGGCCGAGACCGCGGCCGAGGATCCCGCCCCAGGCCTGGCCCATCAGGCCGAGCTTCACCTGGCCGCCGTCGATCGCCCACGGGTCCAGCCAGTCGGTGACCCGGCGGTGCACGTGCCCGAAGGTCGTGTAGGCGAAGAAGGCGCCGCCGGCGAACAGCAGGCCGCCGATGATCAGCCAGCCCGCGCGCTCGGTGGAGACGTACAGCAGGAACAGGAACAGGCCGAAGAAGAGCAGCGACGAGCCGAGGTCGCTCTCGAACACCAGCACGCCCAGGCTGACCACCCAGGCGATGCCGATCGGCCCGAGGTCACGCGCCCGCGGCAGGTCCAGCCCGAGGAACCGGTGCCCGGCGAGCGTCAGCACATCGCGTTTCACGACCAGGTAGCCGGCGAAGAACACGACCAGGCAGATCTTCGCGAACTCACCGGGCTGGAAGGACATCCCGGCCAGCCGGATCCAGATCCGCGCGCCGTTCAGGTTGACGCCGAGGCCCGGGATCAGCGGCAGCACCAGCAGCACCAGACCGGCCAGGCCGGCCGTGTAGGTGAACGCCTGGAGCCGGCGGTGATCTCTGATCACGAGGATCACGACCAGGAACAGCACGATGCCGACCGCGGTCCAGGTGATCTGCTGCGGTGCCGCGGCCGCCTTCGGGACCCGGCCGCGAGCCTCCGCGACGATCGCCAGCCCGAGGTCGATCCGGTGGATCATCGCGACACCGAGCCCGTTCAGCAGCACGGCGCACGGCAGCAGCACCGGATCGGCGTACGGCGCCCGGTATCGCAGCGCGAGGTGCGCGATCAGGGCGAGCAGGCCGATGCCGGCGGCGTAGTACCCGGTGCTGGCCGGGACCTTGTCCTGGACGGTGATGCCGATGTTCACGTACGCGCCGACCGAGACCGCGATCGCGATCACGAGCAGCAGCAGCTCCACCCCGCGCCGGGTGCGCGGAATGATCTGGATGACCGACGTGGACGCGATGCTCATCGGACCCCGTCGCAGTCGTCAGGGTCCACCGGGGTGCTCGGCGTGGTGCTGGGCGTCGTACTGGGGACCGTCGTCACCGGCACCGTCTTCGGCGGCACGGTGGCGGGCGGTGTCGTGACCGGGGGCTTCGAGGCGGGCGGTGTGGTCGACGGCTTGGGCGTCGGGGTCGGCTTGGCCTTCGCGGCGCACTCTGCGGCCGTCTGCTGCAGCTCGGCGACGATCGAGCGGGCACCGGGCAGGTCGTCCGCCTGGATGTTGGCCTCCACCTGCTCGCGACTGTACGTCGGGAGCTTGTCGACCTGCAGCGACTGCCGCTCGTACACGCTCGACAGCGACAACCCGGGCAGGTCCGCCTCGACGCCCTTGAAGATCGCCACGTAGTCGCCGTCGGTGCCGACGTAGTACTGCTTCTGGGTCCAGCTGTACCCGAACCAGGCGCCGCCGACGATCAGGCCGAGGACGACGACCAGTACGGCGATCCGCCGCAGCCACGGGAACCGCTTCGGCGGGCGCGGCGCGTACCGCAGCTCTTCCGGGTCGACCGCGCCGCCGTGCGCGCCGTGACCGCCGCCGCCGTGGCCCTCGCCGCCGCCGACCCGGATGGCCGTCGTCGGCTCGCCGCGGCCGGTGCTGCCCTGGGCGAGCTCGGCGGCGGCGCCGACCAGCTGCGGCTGGGTCCCGCTGGCGGGCGCGGTCTCGACGACGTCCGCCACGACGCAGGTGACGTTGTCGTTCGAGCCGGCCTCGAGCGCGTGCGTGATCAGGTCGACGACGACCGAGTCCGGCGTACCGGAGGCCATCGCGGCGGCGATCACCTCGTCGCTGACGTAGTCGGGCAGGCCGTCGCTGCACAGCATCAGCCGGTCGCCGGCCCGGACGTCGAGCATCTCCAGGTCCGGGTCGGAGTCCGGGCGGCCGTCGAGGACGCGCAGGATCAGGTTCCGGTGCGGGTGGGTGAAAGCCTCCTCCTGGGAGATCCGGCCCTCGTCGACCAGCGACTGCACGAAGGTGTGGTCGTGGCTCAGCTGGTAGAGCTTGCCGTCGCGCATCCGGTACGCCCGGGAGTCGCCGAGATGCGCCAGCCCGAGCTGCGTGCCGTCGAACATCAGCGCGGTGACGGTCGACCCCATGCCCTCGCGCTCGGGGTCCTCCTCGACCAGCTCGGACAGCCGTTCGTTGGCCCGGTGCACCGCGCCGGCCAGCGCCTCGATCATGTCCTCGCCGCTGATCTCGGCGGTGTCGAGCCGGCGGATCACCTGGACCGCGGCCGCGCTGGCCACCTCACCGGCCGCCGCGCCGCCCATCCCGTCGGCGAGCAGCAGCAGGTGCGGACCGGCGTACGCCGAGTCCTCGTTGTTGCGGCGGACTCGTCCGACGTCGGAGAGAGTGGCGTAGTCGAGCGACAGGGTCATCGGGGCAGGCCTACTTCGCGATGTTCAGCGTGGTCCGGCCGATCCGGATCGAACCGCCGATCTCGGCCGGGACCGGGCGGGTGACCCGGGCGCCGTCCAGGTACGTGCCGTTGGTGGAGCCGAGGTCCTCGACCCACCACTGGCCCTCGGACAGGAACAACCGGGCGTGCCGGGTGGAGGAGTAGTCGTCGTCCAGCCGGATCTGGCAGTCCGAGCCGCGGCCGATGATCACCGGCTCGTCGACCAGCGAGGCCCCGACCCCGGCCTGCGGACCGTCCGCGATGGTCAGCGACCCGGGCAGGCCCTTGCGCTTCTTGGCCGGCTTCGCGGGTTTCGGGGTCCGGCTGTTCTGCGGTACGGCGGCCGCGGCCTGGCTCTGCACCTTGGCGCCGAACAGGTCGGACCTGATCACGGAGAGCACCGCGAGGACGAACATCCACAACAGGGCCAGGAACCCCAGTTTGATCAGGGTCAGGGTCAGTTCCGACATGGACTTTCTGTCACCACCCGCTGCTCGGCGGCTGGACCATCGGCTCGTCCGCCAGACGCAGCGTCATCGTCGTGTTGCCGATCCGGACGGTGGAGCCGTCCGTGAGTTCCGCCTCGGTGGTCCGGCGGCCGTTCACCAGCGTGCCGTTGGTGGAGCCCAGGTCGACCAGCACCACCCGGATCCCGCCGGGGCCCTCCGGCATCAGCCGGATCTCCGCGTGCCGCCGGGAGACGCCCGGGTCGTTGATCTGGATGTCCGCGTCGGTACCGCGGCCGAGCACCACGCCGGGCGGGTTGACCGGGCGCCGGCGGCCGTTCACCTCGAGCATCACCTGCGGGTGACCGCGCCGCGGCTGCTGCTGGGGCGGCTGCTGCTGCGGCTGCTGGTACTGCGGGACGACCGGCGGGTTCGGCGGCACGTAGGGCTCCTGCTCGTAGGGCTGGGGCTCGGGCTGCTGGTACGCGGCCGGCCGCCGCTGGGGCGTCCCGACCGTCTCGCTGACCACCCGGAACTTACCGGTCGGCAGTTCCTCGCGCTGGACCAGCTCGATGTCGATCGGCCCGGAGAACGTGTAGCGCTGGATGTCGGCGTGGTCGCGCAGCTCGTTGGCGAGCTCGTGGTTCAGGGTCCGGCCGTAGGCGTTCAGCCGCTCGAAGTCGTCCGGCCCGAGCTCGATCGTGAAGTGGTTCGGCACCAGCCGCCGGTCCCGGGACAGGATCCGCGCGGTGTTGTCGATCTCACGCTTGAGTGCCGCCGCCAGCTCGATCGGCTCGACGTCACCCTTGAAAGCACGCGCGAAGACACCGCTCACAATGCCTTCCAGGCGTCGCTCGAAGCGCTGCAGCGGTCGCACGCCTCCTCCTCCACGGTCGGTACGTCGAACCCTCGTCCACCGGCGGGCGGACACACCGGATACGACGATCGATCGTATCGGGAGGTTCGACCCAACCCGCAATGTGAAGCTCCGGCGGAACCCGTGCTACTGTTTCTCCTCGTCGCCAGGACATCGCTCCAGGCGGCAGCGCGCGGGTGGCGGAATAGGCAGACGCGCACGGTTCAGGTCCGTGTGCCCGAAAGGGCGTGGGGGTTCAACTCCCCCCTCGCGCACAGAGCAGGTCACAGAGCAAGTCCCGGTCGATCGACCGGGATTTTTGCTTTTCCGGGGTCGTCCGGTCACCGGACGACCTCCGCCCTGGAGGTGACCGCCGGGGTCCGCCGTCAGTGTGACGACCGGCACGTCGGCCCGGTGGGACAGTTCAGGCCATGGAGCAAGCACTGCAGCTCGAGGGGCTGCTGAAGGTCTTCGGTGCGCAGCGGGCGGTCGACGACCTGAGTCTGAGCGTGCCGGCCGGGTCGTTCTTCGGGATGCTCGGGCCGAACGGGGCGGGGAAGACGACGTCGCTGTCGATGGCGGTCGGGCTGTTGCGGCCGGACGCCGGGACCGCGCGGATCTTCGGCGTCGACGTCTGGCGGGAGCCGGAGCGGGCGAAGGCGCTGGTCGGCGTGCTGCCGGACGGGCTGGGGATGCCTGAGCGGCTCACCGGGCGGGAGGTGCTCACCTATCTCGGCCTGCTCCGCGGGCTGCCCGAGGACGAGGTGCGGGCGCGGGCCGCCGAGCTGCTGGAGGTGCTCGAGCTCGACGACGAGGACGACAAGCAGGTGATCGGCTACTCGACCGGGATGCGGAAGAAGCTCGGGCTCGCGGTCGCGTTGCTGCACGCGCCGCGGCTGCTGGTGCTCGACGAGCCGTTCGAGGCGGTCGACCCGGTGTCCGCGGCGACCATCCGGACGATCCTGCACCGGTTCATCGCCGGCGGCGGCTCGGTGGTGATGTCGAGCCATGTGATGGCGCTGGTCGAGCAGCTGTGCGACCGGGTGGCCGTGGTCGCGGACGGGAAGGTCGTTGCCGCGGGCACCGTGGCGGAGGTCCGCGCCGGCGGCAGCCTGGAGGACGCGTTCGTGTCGCTGGTCGGTGCGTCGACCCGGGGTGCGGAGGGCCTGACGTGGCTCTCGCGCTGACCTACCAGACGTCGCACACGCTGGTACGGATGCGGCTGGCTGCGTTCCGGCACGCGCTCGAGGACCAGTTCCGGCGGTCGTGGATCCTCACCGGCGCGTTCGTCGGCCTGGTCCTCGCGGGCGGCACGCTGTGGGTCGCGGCGCGGGGCGATCACGACGTACTGGTCGTCGTACTCGCCGTCTGGATGCTGGGGTGGGTGGTCGGGCCGCTGTTCGCCGGGGGCGGCGACGAGACGCTCAAGCCCGAGTACTTCACGATGACGCCGCTGCCGCCGCGCACGCTCTCGACCGGTCTGCTCGTCGCCGCGCTGGCAGGTGTCGCGCCCGTCGTCAGCCTCATCGCACTACTCAGTCTGGTTGTCGCCAGCGGAGGTAGCGCGGCGGCCGTCGTCGCCGTACCCGCGCTGCTGTTGCAGTTGCTCTGCTTCGTCTTGGCGTCGCGGCTCGCTGTCGCGGTGTACGGCGTACTGCTGCAGCTGCGGTCCGGCGCCGTGATCGCAGCGCTCGTCAACGCGTTCATCCTGGCTTTCACCGCGCAGGGGTGGGCGCTGATCGCCGCGTTCGTGTCGACCGACGTGCAGGGCACGGTCGCGACGGCCGCGCGGATCGCCCCGTCGGGCTGGGGCCTGGTCGCCGTGGAGGCGGCCGGCCGTGGCGACTGGCTGAAGGTGCTGGCGGCCCTGGCCGGACTCGTGGTGCTCGCCCTGCTCATGCTCCTGGCGTGGTCAGCCCTACTGGTACGCCGGGCGACGGCTGCCCGCTCCGGCCGGAAGCCGAGGCGCTTGCTGACGGCAAGGTCTCCCGAGGGGGCAGCGGCAGCGAAGGAGCTCCGGTCCTGGACACGCGACCTGCTCTACGGCCACCGAGTCGTGTTCGCCATCGCCTACGGGCTGTTCTTCTGCATGATGCCGCTGGCGATCGGGCTGAAGTCGATGCTGCCCTGGGCCGGTCCGGCCGCTCTCGTGATGGCGGGCTCGATGGCCGGCAACCTGTACGGCTCGGACGGTACGGCGTACTGGACCACCTTGATGACACCAGGCGCCAACCTGCCCGACGTGCGGGCGCGGCAGCGGGCGTTCCTGCTGGTGTTCGGTCCGTCGACGTTGCTGATCACTGTGCTGCTGACGTGGTGGTCCGGTGTGACGAGCGCGTGGCCGTTGGTGCTGAGCGTGCTGCCCGCGTTGCTGGGTGGTGCGGCGGGTCTGGTCGTGGCCGCGTCGGTGTATGCCGCCGTACCGACGACCGACGCGCACAGGCGGTCCGGCAACCCGCTCAACTCGGGTGAGAACGAGGGCGAGACGATGGGCGTCGTCTACGTGATGCTGGTGCTGGTCGCGACGACCTGCGGCCCGGCGCTGGTGATCGCGCTGTCCCTCGGTTGGTGGGGCGTGCCGGTCGGCATCCTGTCCGGTGTCTTGGCCTGGTGGTACTTCGGACGCGTCGCGGCCCGGCGCCTCGACACGCACGGGCCCGAGCTCCTCACGCTGCTCAGGCACGGGCGGTCGCCCGTGGAGCAGGCCAAGAAGTCCACGGGGCTCGAGGCGCTGCCCAGGTGGCGGCGCGCGCTGGCCCACGTCTGCCTGGGGTTCGGGGCGATCCCGCTGTTCCCGCAGTCCGTCGTACCGGCGGTGTTCAAGCTGACCGGCAATCACGACACCAAGTCATGGTTCCTGGCCCTCCACCAGGACGGTCCGTGGCAGTGGGTCGTGATCGTGCTGATGGGCGCGCTGGGGCTGTCGATGTACGCCTACGGCGGGCTTACTTACTACCGCGCGAAGAAGCGCGCTCCGGGTGGGTCGGCCGCGGTAGCCGCAGCGTAGGGGTGCCGCGGTGGCGGGCGGTGGAGGCCACGGCGCGGTGGTTGCGGAGCATCCAGAGGGCTACCGCGGCCGCGGCGATCAGGCCGGCGATCCCGGCGTAGTCGGTCACACTCATCATGGTTCTCTTTTCCAGGGCGGTGGGCGCTCAGCTGTTCGCAAACCCACCCCACCAGCCCGATCTGGGGCGGCGGGTTCCGCTGGCGTCTGACCGCTTAGGGACGAGGACCTGAGAGGCTCGTGATGACACAAACGTGTCGTGGCTGATCGGTGTCAGCTGGAAAATGCTCGCTTCCACGTTGGAATGCCTGCTTAGGTGGAGGGCGGAGGTGGGTGGGATGCACGACGGCGTGTTGCTGGACGAGCGGGAGGAGCAGGCCTACCGGCTGCTCGTCGGGTTGTCGGCGGCGCGGGCCGCCGACCTGGCCGAGGTCGCCAAGTTCACGCAGCCCGAGGCCGACGAGGTGCTGCAGCGGCTCCAGGCGAAGGGGCTGGTGTCGGCGCAGCCGGCCGACGAGCCGGTGTTCCGGCCGTTGCCGCCGGACGTGGCCTTCGGGACGACGCTGCTGCGCCGCCAGGAGTCGCTCGAGGCCGCGCGGAAGACGGTGGCCGCGCTCAGCGAGGAGTTCCGGGCCAGCGCGAGCCGCCGCGACGCGCACCACCTGGTCGAGGTGATCATCGGCGCCACCACGCTCCGCGAGCGGCTCCGCGACCTGCAGAACGCCGCCCGCGAGGAGATCCTCTGGTTCTGCCGCGCGAACCCGCTGGCGATGCAGGGCGCCGAGAACACCGAGGAGTACGGCGCCCTCTCGCGCGGCGTCCGGTACCGCGCGATCTACGAGCGCGCGCTGATCGAGACACCCGGTGAGCTGGACTCGATCGCCGAGGGCGTCAGCTGGGGCGAGGAGGCCCGGGTGGTGCCGACGCTGCCGGTCCGGATCGCGATCGTGGACCGGCAGACGGCGATCTGCCCGCTGGTCCGCGACGACGAGGCGAGCATCGGTGAGCCGTCGGCCGCGATCATCAGCCGCGGGCAGCTCCTGGACGCGTTGCTGGCGCTCTTCGAGAGCTACTGGGAGGTGGCCACGCCCGTACGGCTGCAACCCGACGAGGAGGTCGGGATCGAGAGCCTGGACGACTCCGAACGGCTCCTGCTCTCGCTGCTCGTCGCCGGCGTACCGGACAAGTCGATCGCGAACCAGTTGGGCATCAGCCGCCGGACAGTGCAACGCCGCCTGGATCGCCTGATGGCCCTGGCGGGTGTGGACACCCGGACCGGTCTGGCGTTCCAAGCGGCGAAGCGCGACTGGCTCTAACTGATCAGCGGACCCCGTAGGCGCGGATCACCGTCTGGGTGATCTTGGAGCCGTTCGTTCCGGTGGCCTGCACCTTGAGGGACACGGTGCCGCGGGCGTTCGGGACCACGGCCAGGTAGTGGCCGGCGGCACCTACCACCGCGAGCCGCTGCCACGTGGCGCCCTCGTCGTACGACGCCCAGGCCTGCAGCGACCGGGCCCGCGGCGACTCGAGGCCGATCACGTGCGTCCGGGCGTTCACCCGGCCGGTCAGGTCGACAGGCACCTTGTAGTCGACCTGCTGCAGCGCGAGCGGCACGGCCTTGTCCTCCGGCTGCTTGCCGGACCGGAACTCCCAGGAGGTCTCCGTCCGGGTGCCCCAGTTCCACTCACCCTCGTCGTCGATGCGGGCGGTGGACAGGTCGAGCTTGTACACCGCATCCGCGCTGGAGGTGATCACGTCCGCCCACGCGTTCGGCAGTTCCGCCACGACCTGGCCGTTGCGGGAGAGCGTCGCCGACGCGGAGGTGGTCTCGCCGCGGGTGTAGTGCCCGTTCTCGTCCACGAAGTTCGGGATGCGGAGCGAGAGCCGGTCACCGGTCCGGGTGGACGCGATACCGGGCGCCGCGGCCGGACGGACCACGGGACCGAACCAGGTCTCGACCGACGGACCGGACCGGTAGCTGCGCGGCACCGACGTCATACCGCCGCCGAGCGGGTTCATGGTGTCCCACGTGTACAGGTGGTGCACCCGGTGCTGCCAGAGCGAGTCACCGGACGTCACCCACTCCTCGCGGACCTTCGGCGTCTCGACGAAGCGCTGCGAGTCGTTCCACGAGTACTCCTGCCACGGACGCCACCCGAACCGCTGCTCCTTGGCCCAGGTGAAGCCGCCGTTGTCGGCGTACCGCGTGTTGATCCGGGCGCTGTTCGCGGCGGTCACCTTGTAGGTGATCTTGGCCGGGATGAACCCGGTCGAGACCTGCTGTACGTCGTACAGGTACGGGCTGGAGGTGGTGAGCGTCAGGTCGATGGTCGCACCGCCGAGGCGGGCCCGGTCGATCAGCTTCCGGCCGTCCTTGAACGTGGTGACCATCGCCGGGATCGGCTCCCGGTCGCCGGTCGGGCGCCACACCGTCCACGCGGACCAGTCGGCCGGCCGGACCAGGATGACCGCCGCGGCGCCGGCCTGCGCGGCCGCCTCGATCTGCTCCTGCTCACTGCCGTTGCCCCAGCCGTCCTCACTGGAGTCGAGGACCGCGACCGCGCCCTTCACGCCCCGCAGCGACGGGTCGGCCGCCACCAGCGGGAACCGCTTCTTGCCCTCGTACGACGGCGAGCGGTGCAGCAGGTTGATGTCGAGCGGCCCCGGCACTCCGGAGACCGTCGCCTGAACCATCGGCGCGACCAGCTGCCAGCGGGACGAGAACTCGAAGCTGCCTTCCTTGACCGGCTTGGTCCCGGTCACGTTGACCTGCTGCACCGTGCTGAAGTGCATCACGCCGTGGCTGATGGACCGGCCGTTGCCGTACACCCGGTGCACGTAGTAGCTGAGCACCGCCTGCTGCTCGGACGGCTTCGGCGTCTCGATCGTGATCGGGGCCGTCTTCCGGGCGTCGATGACGATCTCGGTGTCCTTGTCGACCACGATGTTCGGGTCGGTGACCAGGCTCGCCTGCTCGTTCTGCGGGTCGTTGGCCTCGACCAGCGAGTGCAGCAGGTATGTGCCTTCCTCGACCTCGGCGGTGTACGTCGCCCCGTCGCGGAGCCACGCCAGGACGTCGGAGCGCGAGTTGTCGCCGAACAACGAGAACACCGGGACACCCGTCGGCTCGCCCTGCAGGTCGACCGCGCGGACGGTGACCTTGTGCTTAGGGCCGGAGCGGAGTGCGCCGACGGCGGTGTGGGTGACGACACCGTCGGTGCCGGTGGCAACGATCCAGCCGCTGTACTGACCGCGGCCGAGCTTCGCGCCGTCCAGCGAAAGCTGGACGTCGGCGGTGCCATTGGCCGGGACCGTCACAGTCGCGGGGAGGCCGAAGCCGCCGGCCGCCGGCTGGTTGGTGTCGAGGTTCGTCACCTGCAGGGCCAGCGTGAGCGTGACCGGCGCGCCGGAGTCGTTCCGGTAGGTGACGGTCCGGCTGCTGGTGTCGGCCGTGGTCTGCAGGCCGAAGTCCGCGACACCCGTCGCGGTCACCTTCTGCGAGACGGCGCGCGTGACGTCCACGCGGCCGGCGCCCTGGTGGTAGACGGTCTGGCCCGGCTGCGTCTTCGCCGTACTGACCAGCGCGTTCTTGAGCTGGTCGGCCTTCCAGTCCGGGTGCTGCTGGGCGAGCAGTACGGCGGCACCGGCGACGTGCGGCGCTGCCATCGACGTACCCGACGCCGCGGTGTAGAGCTCGTCGACCGGGGCGCCCATCGCGGTGCCGGTCGCGCGCGCGGCGATGATGTCGACACCGGGCGCGGTGATCTCCGGCTTGAGACCGTAGTCGCCGAGCCGCGGGCCGCGGCTGGAGAAGTCGGCGAGCTTGTCCTCGCGGTCCACGGCGCCGACGGTCAGCGCGGAGGCCGCGGCACCCGGCGTACCGACCGTCTCGTCCGCGCCCTCGTTGCCGGCGGAGACGACGAACAGGGTGCCGGTCTGCGCGGTCAGGTCGTTGACCGCCTGGCTGAGCGGGTCGGTGCCGTCGGTGGCGCCGCCGCCGAGGCTCATGTTGACGACCTTGGCGCCCTTGCTCGTGGCCCACTCCATCCCGGCGATGATCCACGAGTCGTAGCCGTACCCGTCGTCGCCGAGCACCTTGCCGACCAGCAGGTCGGCCTTCGGCGCGACGCCCTTGCGGGTGCCGCCGGCGCCCGCGCCGGTGCCGGCGATGGTCGCGGCGACGTGCGTGCCGTGGCCGAAGTGGTCCGCGGTACCGGTCGGGCTGCCGGAGAAGTCCTGGCTCTCCCTGACCTTGCCGTCCAGGTCCGGGTGCGTCGCGTCGACGCCGGTGTCCAACACGGCGACCTGCACGCCCGAGCCCTCGTACCCGGCCTTCCAGGCGTCCGGGGCGCCGATCTGCGGCACGCTCTTGTCGAGCACCGGCTTGACCTTGCCGTCCAGCCAGATCCTGGTGACGCCGCTGTTCAGGGTGCGGGCGCCGGCGGCCGGCTTCAGCGCGTTCCACAGCGCCGGGAGCTGGTCCTTCGCCGCGGCGACAGCCCGGCCGCCGATCGACGGGAGCTGGCGGGTGGTCGTCGTACCGGCGAGGCTCTGCGCGGACCGGGCACCCGGGGTGTCCTTGACGATCAGCGGGAGGCTGGCGACGTCGTCGTACCCGTCGGCGATCAGCTCGTCGACGTCGAACAGGTCGGCGTCCAGGACACCGGCCGAGACGAACGGTACGGCGTCGCTCGGCAGCACCCGGAGGCCGCCGTCGACCTCGACGGTGTGGAACGAGACGCGCTCGCGGCCGGGGGCGGGCTTGACCGTGGCGGCCTTCTTGCCGCCGCCGGCGTCGGCCACCTCGACCACGTCACCGGTGATCAGTGTGATCGCCGAGATGTGGGCGGCGCCGTTCGGCGACGGTGGCGGTGCCGCGGCGGACGGGATCACCGTCGCCGCGCCGAGGGCAAGTACCGCCGCGGTGGTGAGCGCGGCGGCACGTCGGGGGGAAGACATAGGCGGATTCTCCTTCGAGAGGCTTGGGGCAGGCGCACCTCTTCTTCCGACAGAGTTTGCAATCACGTCACGGGAATCCGCCCTGTCCACGACCGCCGTGGATGCGACATGGCGCAACCACGCCACGAACCGGCACCATTCACGCCATGGGTGCACAACAACTGGCGCGCAGGTGGGGCTGGATCGGCACGTTCCTGGTCGGCGGCGCGCTGTACCTCGCGGTGCTGGCGGTGCTCACCGACACCGGGAACCCGAACCTGTTCCCGACGATGATCCTGCTCGGCGCGCTCGTCGTACCGCTGACGTTCGTGACGTTCGCGGCCGGGCGGTCCGGGCGGTGGCTGATCGACGGGCCGACGCTCGGCGGCTGCCTGCTGTTCGGCGGCGTGGTCGGCGTGGTGGTCGCGGGACTGCTCGAGTACGACGCGATGCGCCGGCTCGGGACGCTGCCGATGGTCGGGGTGGGGCTGATCGAGGAGGCGGCGAAGCTCGTCGTACCGGCGGTCCTGGTGGTGTTCTTCGGACGCCGGTACCGGACGTCGGTCGGCCGCGGGATCGTGATCGGCGTCGCGGTCGGCACCGGGTTCGCGGTCCTGGAGACGATGGGGTACGCGTTCGTCGCGCTGCTGCAGTCCGGCGGGAACGTCGGCGCGGCCGAGCAGACACTGTTCATCCGCGGCCTGCTCTCCCCGGCCGGCCACGCGGCCTGGACGGGTCTGACCTGCTGGGGCCTGTGGCGGTTCGTGATCGAGCCGACCGGCAAGCACTTCGCCGGCTTCCTCGGCATGTACGTCCTCGCCGTCGGCCTGCACACCGCCTGGGACGGCATCGGCGGCCGGATCACGTACGCCGTCGTCGGCGCGATCTCCATCGGCCTGCTGCTGCTCGGCCTGAAACTCGCCCAGCGGGCCGAGGCACCGGTAGACAGAGCGCATGCCCACCCTGCCTGATTTCCGTCTCGAGACGTACTTCGCCCGCTGGGAGTTCAGCGCGCGCTACCACCTGACCGCGTCCGACGCGCAGACCCTCCCGATGTCCGAGCTGCTCGCGCTGGCCGACGACGACGGCCGCGAACGCTGGGAGTCGCTGACGCTCGGCTACACCGAAACCCGCGGTCTGCCAGCGCTGCGCGAGGCGATCGCAGCCACCTACTCGGTCGCCCAGCCGGACGACATCCTGTGTTTCGCGGGCGCCGAGGAAGCCATCTACCTGGCGATGCGCACCTTGCTCGAGCCCACGGACCACGCCGTCGTCCTCACCCCCAACTACCAGTCGGCGGAGACGATCCCGCTGTCCGTCTGCGACGTGACCGGCGTGCCACTGCGGGCGGACGACGGCTGGGCGCTCGACGTCGACGCGATCGCGGCCGCCCTCCGACCCAACACCCGGCTCGTGTCCGTCAACTTCCCCAACAACCCGACCGGCGCGCTGCCCGCACCGGAGGACTGGGCCCGGCTCGTGCGGTTGTGCGACGAGCGCGGGATCATCCTGTTCTCCGACGAGGTGTACCGCGGCCTGGAGGCAAACCCATTGCCTCAGGCAACAGACCTGTCGGCGACGGCGATCTCGCTCAACGTGATGTCCAAGGCGTACGGCCTGCCCGGCCTGCGCGTCGGCTGGATCGCGTGCCGCGACCGCACCGTCCTGGACCGGCTCGAACGGGCCAAGCACTACACGACGATCTGCAACGCGGGACCGAGCGAGATCCTCGCCCTGATCGCGGTGCGGGCGCGCGACCGCATCCTCGAGCGCAACCGCGGCATCGTCGCGCGGAACCTGCCGTTGTTCGCCGAGTTCTTCGGCCGGTACCCGGAGCTGTTCGAATTCACCGCTCCCGACGGCGGGTGCGTCTGCTATCCGCGGTACCTCGGCGCCGACGGTGTCGAGTCGATGTGTACGGCGTTGGTCGAGCAGGCCGGCGTACTGCTGCTGCCCGCCAGCATGTACGCGTCCGAGCTGACCGCGACGCCGACGGACCGGTTCCGGGTCGGGGTCGGGCGGAGCGGACCGGAGGAGGCGCTCGCGGCCTGGGCCGCCTGGCTGGACAAGCGCTGACCGCGGGTCGGAGTGTGAGACGGCTGCCGGGAAGCCATGGACAACGCGTGCCGAAGTGAGTACGGTCCGTAAACGGCGCCCGCTCCGCGCCGACCTCGACGGTGAGGTGCTGCCCGCCAGTAGCGCCTCGCTGGTGTGTGGGCAGAGCAGGTCGCGGCGGTCGGTCACGGCTTGATGGGGGCCCATTCACCCAGGTGGGGTGGTGAGCGGCACTCACCCGTTCACCGCCCCACCGGTTCAACTCTTCACCTGGTGTTCGTTAGGTGGCCCGGGAAGCTGGGCAGACTGACCAGCGTCCGGTCCCCAACCGCCCCTGGGAGTCACCGTGTCCCGACTCTTCCGCCCGGCCCGTGCCGCGCTGCTCGTCACCGCCGTCCTCGCACTGCTCGGCTTCGGCGTCACCCCGTCGAACGCCGCCACCGCCATCTCCGTCGGTACGGCGATCAGCCGCCAGGACGGATCGGTTGCCTCGGTCACCGGGTACGTCGTCGGGCAGCCGACGTCGACCACCACCGTTGTCCGCAGCAACTTCCCGAACGACTACGCGCTGGCGCTCGCCGACTCGGCGTCGCAGACCAGCACGTCGGCGATGCTCTATGTGCAGATCCCGGCCGCGTTCCGCGCGTCGTACGGGCTGCAGAGCAACCCCGGCCTGCTCGGCAAGCAGATCACCGTCACCGGCACACTGACGGCGTACTTCTCGCACCCCGGCCTGAAGAACGCGACCGCGTTCACCGGCGGTGGCGGGTCGACCGACCCCGGGCCGGACCCGGGTGACTACTACGCCGGCACCGAGGGCAAGACCGGCGCCGCGCTGAAGTCCGCGCTGCACACGATCATCTCGGAGCAGACCAAGCTCAGCTACGACCAGGTGTGGAACGCGCTGAAGGTCACCGACCAGGACCCGAACAACAGCGCCAACGTCATCGAGATCTACTCCGGCCGCTCGATCAGCAAGAGCCTGAACGGCGGCGACGCCGACGACTGGAACCGCGAGCACGTCTGGGCCAAGTCGCACGGCGACTTCGGGACCGCGACCGGCCCGGGCACCGACATCCACCACCTGCGTCCCGAGGACGTCACGGTGAACTCGGCGCGCGGCAACCTCGACTTCGACAATGGCGGTACGGCGGTCGCGCAGTGCTCCGGCTGTACCGCGGACTCGGACTCGTTCGCCCCGCGGGCCGCGGTGCGCGGCGACGTCGCCCGGATGATCTTCTACATGGCCGTCCGGTACGAGGGCGACGACGGGTTCGCGAACCTCGAGCTGAACGACTCGGTGAGCAACGGCTCCGCGCCGTACATGGGGAAGATCTCGGTCCTGAAGGCCTGGTCCGCTGCCGACCCGCCGGACGCCTTCGAGAAGAACCGCAACGAGCTCATCTACAGCCAGTTCCAGCACAACCGGAACCCGTTCGTCGACCACCCGGAATGGGTGAACTCGATCTGGCCCTAACGGCCGGTGTGCAGGTCGCGGGCCGGGCTGCCCGGGCGGAGCTCGGGGGCCCGCTCGCGGGTGAGTTGGGCCCGGGCGGCGGTGTTCGCGAGGGCGGGGTGGGCGATGCCGGACTGGGCGGCGCTGGCGCCGAGCCGGGTCTGGACCCAGTCCTGGAAGCCGGGGTCGGTGACGTGGATCCGGTCGCCGGTCCGGGTGAGCAGGCCGCGGGAGACCAGCGCGGTGGAGGCGTCGTCGAGGTTCCAGCGATCCGGGTTCTCGGTCCGGGACGGGATCGGGATCCCGCGGGACCCGTGCGCCGCGGTCCGCGCGAGCAGCGTCATCTCGTGGGGCGTGCAGTTGGTCCAGGCGGCGGCGTACAGCGCCTGCGACCGGGTGTTCAGCCGGGCGGACGCGGCCACGGCGATGTCGGCGGTGATGGTGTCGTCGCCGGGCCGGACGAGTTCCAGCGCCGCGCCGGCGAGCGTCCGCAGCCGGCCCGGATGGCCTCGGGCTTCCGCCGTCAGCGTGTCCACGGCGGCGGGCTCACACCGGAAACCGGCCCGCTCGAGCGGCCGGACGAGCGCCCGTCGCATCTGGTCGTCGGTCAGCGGCATCAGCTCGCGGACGTCCAGCTTGTCGGCCTGGGTGGTCGCCGTCCCGCCGTGGCCGGCCGACGCCGTCCGCAGCCGGGACTCCGTCTGCTGACCGCCGGCCCCGATCAGGAACGCGGGCTGCCGGTTCTCGCGCAGCGTCGCCGACAGGTTGATCAGGGCGACCAGGTCGGGGTGCGTCGCGGCGTCGAGGTTGTCGACCATCAGCAGGATCGGCAGCCGGCGCGGCCCGGCCATGTTGCCGAGCTGTTCGCCGAGCTCGCTCAGCGTGCGGCCGACCGAGTCCTTGGTCACGCCCTCCCAGCCACCGCCGACCCGCACCCTCGGCAGCGGCGCGATCCCGAACCCGACCTGCGCGGTGTTCATCGTGTTCCTGGTCCGGCTCGCCATCCGGTTCAGGATCTCCCGCAGCTGCTTGACCTGCGCCGCCGGGAACTGCTGCTTGAAGGTGTCCATCTCGTTCTGGACGGCGCGGATGACCCGGGCCTCCACGGACTCGCGCTTGGAGGCGCTGAACCGGATCGTGAGCCAGCCCTGCCGGTCGGCCAGCGCCTTCGTCCGGTTCAGCTCCTGGCTGGTTCCGATGCCGGGCGGGCCGACGAACAACACCGCCGTACCCTTCGGGAGCCGCTGGTCGAGGGAGATCGGCCGGCCATGCTTGTCGGTGCGGTCGATCGGCTCCACCACCTGGTTTGCCGAGCCGAACACCCTGTTCACCGGCGCCCGGTCACCGGCCAGGTGGACCGGCGCCGGGGTGGCCGCGGTCCGGCCGACCTCGGGTCCGCGCGCCGCCGCCGGGGTCTGGCCCAGGTGCTGGTTGACCCAGTCCCGGAATCCCTGGTCGGGGATCGTCACCAGCTGGCCGTCGTGCTCCCGGAGCAGTCCGCGGGCGACCAGGTCCTGACGTGCCTTGTCGACCTGCTGCCATTCGGCCGACGCCTCCGAACCGGTCAGGGTCGGCATGTGCAGGCCGTTCGTTCCCTGCGCCGCGACCCGGGCGAGCAGGTCCTTCTGGGTGTGCGTCGTCTCCCGCGCCGTCCACTTGCTCAGGTACGTGTGCTCCGCCTCGGCCCAGACCCGCGCGGTCGCCGCGCGCGCCGTCTCCGCGGTGATCCCGCGTTCCGGGTCCCGCAGCGCGAGGGCGGCCTGCGCGAAGTCCCGCAACTGACCGGGGTGGCCGTTGGCGGCGCGGACCAGGACGTCGATGCCGGCGTGTTCGTACGGGATGCGCTCCGCGTCGAGCGGCTCGGTCACGGCCGCCCACAGCTCCGCGTCGGGGACCGGCTCGAGCTCGCGGATGCTGAACTGGTTGGTGATCGTGGTCGCGATCCCGGACATCCGGCGGGACGCGTGCATCAGCGAACTCGTCGACTTCTTGCCGCTGGCGATGACCAGCCACACCGGGCTGTCCATCTCCTTGATGTGGATCGCCAGGTCGTTCACGCCCGCCTGGTCGGCCTCCGACGCCGCGTCGATCTCGTCGATCAGCAGCAGGATCGGCTTGTTCTCGTGCTTGGCGATCCGGCCGAGCTCGTCGGCGAAGTCGGTCAGCGTGGTGCCGAGCTTGTCGTGCGCGGTGGTGTCCTTCTCCTGCTTGTAGATCAGCTCGACCGGCAGCGGGCCACCGAGCGCCCGGCCCTCCCACCCGACCCGGGTCTGCCGGCCGGTCTCGGTGAGGTCCCGGACCGTCTTGCTCAGCCGGCGCACCTGGCGCTGGCCGAACTTGTCCCGCAGCTCGTCGAGCTTCCTCCGGAACGCGGTGGTCAGGTGATGCTCGACCGGGATGTTCTGGGACGCCTTCACCCGGATCGTGGTCCAGCCGTGAAGTTCGGCGAGGTCCTCCACCCGGTTCAGCTCGGTGGTCTTGCCCATGCCGGGCGCGCCCTGGAAAAGGATCGCCCTGCTCTCCGGCAGGTCGCGGCCCAGCGAGAGCGGCGCTCCGAGCTGATCCCTGCGGGTGATCAGGTACGCCGGGTGCCGATCGTTCCCGAAGACCTGCGCCATGCGCCAAGCCTGCGGACCGTAGCCGTCGCCGACACGGGCGGTGAGTTACCTACCGGTTAACACTCGACCCCCGGAAGTTGAATCCGGGGGGCGCGCAACTGGTCTACAGACACCGCCCGATCGCGCAGTTCTGCGCCGAAATGGTTGGAAGCGGCCTGGACCGCTGTCACCCTCAGTGCTATGCGAATCAGACGAGTACTCGCGGCGCTACTCGCCGTACCCCTCACGGGGGCGGTGCTCGGCGGTGTGCCGGCCGCCCAGGCCGCGCCGGATCCGTACCTGACCATCTCCCAGGTCTCCCTCGACCGCACGTCGGTCGCGGTGTCGGGCCTCAACACCTATCCGATCAACGTCACCGTCAAGGGCGGCTACAGCTCCGGGGAGCCCGGCGACAGCGACGTGGTCCTGAACGTCGTGCTCGAGCGCACCGGGGGTACCGGTCCGCGGTCGAGCATCGTCTCCGCGGACCTGAAGCGGACCGCCGGGACACCCGCGAACGGCACCTGGACCGGCCGGCTGAACGTCGCGTCGACCGCGAACGGGACCTTCAAGGTGACCGGCGTGATGACCGGCCCGTACGGCGCCCCGACCGGCGGCACTCCCGTCGACCCGACGCCGTACTCCGGCCAGACGATCACGGTGAAGGGCACGAACCTGCCGAAGATCACCGCCACGGTGAACCCGCGGGTGGTGCCGTGGGGCAAGCCGTACTCGATCACCTGGGCGGTCACGAACACCGCCACCGGGAAGCCGTACGGCACCCGGATCCCGATCGGCCTCGGCGTCGACACGCCGTGCGCCGAGGGCGGCAGCCCGATGTACCGCACCGGCACGAACGGCCTGATCACGAAGTCCTACACGGCCGCCGACGGCGAGGCGATGAACTGCGCGCACCTCTACACCGACCCGTACTACATCACCGGTCAGTGGCTGTTCGTGGCCCGCCCGGCGATCGTGTCCGCGGTGCCGTCGAGGACCAGCGCGCCGGTCGGCACGGTCGTCCCGGTCAACGGCTCGGTCTACCGCGTCACCAGTAGTTGCCCGGTGCACCTTCAGCGGCTGTACGGCGCCTCGCAGTGGCGGACCGTCAGCTCCGCGAAGCTGCGCTCGTCCGGGCGCTTCACCGTCAACGCGCAACCGTCGTACCGCGGCCTGATTCCGTACCGCGCCTACTTCCCTACCTGCTACAACGTCGTCGCCGGCGTCAGCAAGACCTTCTACATCCGAGGGACGTGAACATGAGACGAGTGCTGACCGCGCTGCTCGCGGTACCGATTCTGGGGCTGGGTCTCGCGACGGGTGCGGTAGCGGCCCACGCCTCCCCGGACCCCGATCTGAAGATCGACTCCGTCACGCTGAACAAGACCGCCGTCGCCGTCAGCGGGCTGAACACCGTGCCGGTGACCGTGACCGTCAAGGGCACCTACGACACCGGAACACCCACCGATTCCAAGACGCCGGTGAACGTGATCCTGGAACGGACCGGCGGCACCGGTCAGCAGCGGACGCTGTTCTCCACGAACCTGCCCCGGCTGGCGAACGGGACCTGGAGTGGACCGCTGCACGTGCCGTCGACGGCCAACGGCACGTTCAAGGTCACCGGCGTGATCACCGGCCCGTTCTTCCCGGGCAGCGGCAGCATGACCGACCCGACGCCGTACGCCGGTCCGTCGCTGGCGGTCACCGGGACGCACCAGCCGAAGATCACCGCGTCGGTGTCACCGAAGACGGTGCCGTTCGGCTCCGGGTTCACGATCAAGTGGGCGGTCACCGACGCGCAGACCGCGAAGCCGTACGGCAGCCGGGTCCGGGTGGTGCTCGGCACCGACAACATCTGCGCCGAGTACTTCGGCCCGGGCTACACGCATCTCACCGACACCAACGGCATCGTCACCAAGGCCTACTCGAAAACGGACGCCGACTGGGTCAACTGCCTGCTCCTGCCCGGCAACCCGGCCTCGGTCGGCGGCCTCGGCCTGGTCGTGATGCGTCCGGGCATCGTGTCCGCGGCACCGTCGAAGGCCAGCGCGCCGGTCGGCACGATCGTGCCGGTGAACGGCTCGGTGATGGGCGCGCCGTCGGCCTGCAAGGTCCACCTCCAGCGGCTGTACGGCGCCTCGCAGTGGCGGACGGTCGGCACCGCCGGCATCCGTTCCAGCGGCCGCTTCACGCTGTCCGCGCAGCCGGCGTACAAGGGCCTGATCCCGTACCGCGTCTACTTCCCGCGGTGCTACAACTACCAGGCGGGCCTGAGCAAGGTCTTCTACATCCGGGGGTTCTGATGAAACTCCGGGGGGTTGTGGCCGCGCTGCTCGCGGCTCCGCTGGTCCTGGCCGCCGTCTCGACGGCGGCCCAGGCCGCGCCGGATCCGGCGCTGACCATCGATTCCGTGACTGTGAACAAGACCAGCGTCGCCGTCAGCGGACTGAACACGGTGCCGATCACGGTCACCGTCAAGGGAAAGTACGACTCGGGCAGCCCCGAGGACGCGAAGACGCCGGTCAACGTGATCCTCGAGCGCACCGGCGGCACGGGTCAGCTGCGGTACCTGTTCTCCACGAACCTGCCTCGGCTGGCGAACGGCACCTGGAGCGGACCGATCCAGGTCCCGTCGACGGCGAACGGCACCTTCAAGGTGACCGGCGTGATGACCGGGCCGTTCTACCCGGGCAGCGGCAGCATGACCGATCCGACGCCGTACGCCGGTCCGTCGATCAGCGTGACCGGGACGCACCAGGCGAAGGTCACCGCCGTGGTGACGCCGAAGGTGGTGCCGTTCAACCAGTCGTACACGATCAAGTGGGCGGTCAGTGACGCGCAGACCGGCAAGCCGTACGGCAGCCGGCTCCGCGTCTTCCTGGGCACCGACAGCAGTTGCGTCGAGTACTTCGGACCGCGCTACACCAACCTGACCGACACCAACGGCGTCGTGACGAAGGCGTACCCGGGCTCGTCGCACATGCCCATCACGTGCCTGCTGCTGCCGGGCAGCCCGGACGCGATCGGGTGGCTCTCGTTCGTCCCGGCGCGGCCGGCGATCGTGGCCGCGGCACCGGCCAAGACCAGTGCACCGGTCGGCACGATCGTCCCGGTCACCGGCTCGGTCCAGGGACCGCCGTACGGCTGCCCGATCCAGCTGCAGCGACTGTACGGCGCCTCGCAGTGGCGGACCGTCAGCTCCGCCACGGTCCGGACGTCCGGGCGGTTCACGCTCAACGCGCAGCCGGCGTACCGCGGGCTGATCCCGTACCGCGTCTACTTCCCGGCCTGCCGGAACTACGTCGCGGGCGTCAGCAAGGTCTTGTACATCCGCGGAACCTGACGTGCCTCTGGGCGGGTGAGTTAGATTAGGTATGCCTAACTTACCCGCCTGAGAGGACCGTGGTCGCGTGACCAGCCCCGCACCCCGCCGCAATCGCGTCTGCAAGCGCGCCGTCGTCCGCCGGACCGAGCGGATCACCCCGCACATGGTCCGCGTCGTGTTCACCTCCGACGAGTTCGCCGACAACGGGTTCACCGACCACTACGTGAAGCTGCTGTTCTGCAAGGACGGGGTCGAGTACCCGGAGCCCCTGGACCTGGGCGCGGTGCGGGAGACGTACCCGGCCGAGCAGTGGCCGACGATGCGGACCTACACCGTCCGCAACTGGGACGAGGCGGCGCGGGAGCTGACCATCGACTTCGTCCACCACGGCGACGAGGGCGTGGCGGGCCCGTGGGCGGCGACGGCACAGCCGGGTGACGTGCTCTGGTTCAACGGCCCCGGCGGTGCGTACGCGCCGGACGAGGCGGCCGACTGGCACCTGCTCGTCGGTGACGAGAGCGCGCTGCCGGCGATCGGCGCGGCGGTCGAGCGGCTGGCGCCGGGTGCGCGGGCGACCGTGCTGATCGAGGTCGCCGACGAGACCGAGGAGCAGAAGTTCGGCGGCGCGGGCGACGTCGACGTGCGGTGGTTCCACCGCGCGGGCGCGGCGGGCGAGCGCGGCGACGGTCTGGTCGCGGCCGTCGAGGCGCTCGACTTCCCGGCCGGTACGCCGCACGTGTTCGTGCACGGCGAGGCCGGGTTCGTGTTCCGGATCCGCAAGGACCTGTTCACCGACCGCGGCCTGTCCCGCGACCGGGTCTCACTGTCCGGCTACTGGCGGCTCGGCAAGAACGAGGACGGCTGGCAGGCGGAGAAGGCCGAGACCGCCCGCCAGCAGGCCTCCTAGAGTCCGCGGATGTAGAACACCCGGCTGAGCCCGGCGAGGTACCGGCCGCACTTCGGGAAGTAGACGCGGTACGGGATCAGCCCGCGGTACGCCGGTTGCGCGCTAACCGTGAAGCGTCCGCTCTGCCGCGTCGTCGCCGTACTGACGCCGCGCCATTGCGACGCGCCGTACAGCCGTTGCAGGACGACCGGGCAGAACCCGGCCGGGCCGAGGACGTTGCCGTTCACCGGGACGATCGTGCCGACCGTCGCGCTCGCTCGGGACGGTGCCGCCGAGACGACGCCGGGGCGGATCACGGCGAGACCCAGGCCGGCGATGTCGAGCGGGTTGCTCTTGATCCGCAGGCAGTTCAGCGGGTCGGCCCAGGACGCCGGGTAGTCGTGCACGATCAGGCCGGCGGTAGTCGTCAGTACGTTGATGCCGCCGGCTTCCTCGGCGCACTGGTTGTCCAGGCCGAGCATGGCGCGGACGCGGGTGCCGTAGGGCTTGCCGGTCGTCTTGTCGGTGATCGCCCAGGTGATCCTGAAGCCGGATCCGAACGGCACCACCGGCGGTGTCACCTTGGCGGTGATCCGCGGTTGGTGGGTGCCGGTGATCGTGAGCGTCGGGCCGTCGACCGGTGTCGGATCGGGCAGCATCCCGCCGAACTGCCAGGTCGAGTACGGGCCGTAGGAGACGCCCCACACCTTGTAGGTCCCGTTCGCCGTGGACGGGATGTGGATCGGGCCTGACCAGACGCCGTTCTGCACGGTGCCGGACGTACGTGGCAGGTCTGTCGACAGCAGTTGCTGCATCGGGCCGGTTCCGCTGATTCGTTTGAGGTAGACCAGCAGCACCAGGTCGTTGTCACCCGGTTCGGTCGTGTCGTACTTCGCCGCGACCGTCAGGCGCACCGGGACCGTGTTCAGCCCGGACACCGCGATCGTCGTACGGTCCGCCGTCACGCTGGTCACCGTCAGTTTGGGATCGACCGCTGCCTCGGCAGCCGTGATCCCCGCCCCCATCACGATCGACGCCAACAGCGCCGCAATCACTCTGTGCCCCCACATGTGAGCAGGGTGGCAGCCAGAGCCTCTGGTGCCTAGACCTCGCGGCGTTCGGTGAGGACGTCGATCAGCACGCCGGCCTGGTTCGTGGGGAGCACCCAGTCCTCGCCGTCGGCCTGCAGGATCACGGCCGGGCCCTCGCTGGCGACCGCGTGCGAGACGGCGATCGGGAACCGCAGCCGCTCCACGCCCGAGAGCGAGAACTCGTAGGTCCCGGTGATCTTGCTCAGCGGGTAGGTGCGGACCTGCTGCTCGGAGCGCGGCACCGGGTGCGACTGGATCGTGATCGTGTCCGCGCCGACGAGCACCGCCGCGAGCGGCACCCCGCGGAGCCGAAAGACGAGTTCGTACGGCGTACCGGCCAGCTCCGGGACGAACGGGACGAGCAGCGCCCGGTCCGCGGCACGCGCGAGCGCGAGCCCCGCGACCGTGCCGACGATCAGCGCGGGCAGCGCGAGGATCGCCGGCCACCACACCCCGACGGCCAACGGGAACAGCGTCACGGTCAATCCGGCCAGCCCGCCGAACAACCCGGCAACACCTGCCCACCACCGCGGCAGATACCGGTGCCGCCGCCACAACACGACACCGACCGCCAGCAACGCCACCGGCACGACACACCCGATCCAAGCGGCCGCCGGACCGGTCGTCGCAATCCCCGCGACAGCAACCAGCAGCAGCACCGGAATCCCCAGGTACGCCGCACCCACCAACCGCTGCACCCGCCGATGCCTGCTCTCCACGGCAGAACCCAAGCACATCCCGGCGCAACCACCTACTGCCGAGGGCTCAACCCCGCTCGGAAGACTGCCCGGGACGCGTCCGCGACGCACCTCGGCGCCGCCCGCCTTCGGTGTCCTTCGACTGTGCGGTCCGGGCCGGTCCCGCCTTCGTGTCGAGCCCGGCGACCCGCCGCGCCTCCTTCAACTCCGCCGAGACCATCGTCCTGGACGGCCCGCCCGGCCGCTCTTGCTCAGCTCGACCGTCCGGCGCTGCCCCGCCCACTCGTAGACGTCCTGGAACAGGTGCGCGTGGATCGCCTGCACGTGCGCGGCGTCGTACGTCCGTGGAACGTCCGCCTCACCGGATTCCAGCTGGCGCTGACGTTCCGCCGTGGCGGCGTACTCGAGGCCCTTCAGCGTGTCCTTGTCGCGCTCGCCGAACTTGTTCTGCAGCGTGTCCTGGTGCGGTGGTGGGTAGGCGTACGGATCCTGCGCCATCGCCTCAGCCCTCGTCCGCGGCGCGCCGTCGGGCGGCGGCGTGCGCGCGGCGGAGGTACTCGTCCTGGTCGATCAGGCCGCGGGCCCGGGCGGTGAGGTTCTCGACGTCCTCGCGGTTCGGCTCCCAGCCCTCGTGCCAGGCGTTGGCGAGCGACTGCAGGACGGCGCGTCGTTGCGCGTCGTCGAGTGCGGCGAACAGTTCGGGCCAACGCTGTTCGACGTCCAGCTCCTCGGGCACGGCCGCCCCTCTCCTCCGGTGGACTCGGCTCCATCCTAGGAAATCCGAGGCGCAGCCCGGGGCAACCGCCTACGCTGCCGAGGGTGATCGAGATCCCCGCGAAGTTGATCCGGAATCACCGCGAGTCCGGCGCGGACTGGCTGGCGGCGTTGCCGGGTGACGTCGAGCGGTACGTCGGCGAGTGGGAACTGACCGTCGACGGTGCCCCGCTGAGCGGCGAGGCCTCGCTGATCCTGCCCGTCGTACGGCGCGACGGGACGGCGGCGATGCTCAAGCTGCAGAGCCGCAACGAGGAGTCCGAGAGCGAGGCGCTCGCACTCCGCACCTGGCACCGCGACGACGTCGTCGAGGTCCTCGAGGACGACCCGGAAACCTCGACGCTGCTGCTCGAACGACTCGAATCTCGCAGCCTCGACGACCTGCCCGATCACGTGGAGGCGACGCGCATCCTCGCGCAACTGTTGGCCCGGCTGAGCGCTGTCCCGGCGCCGCCCGGGGTCCGTCGGCTCGCGGACGTCGCGGCCGGCATGGTCGACGACGCGCCCCGGCTGATCCCCCTGCTCGCCGATCCGGCCGAACAGGCGCTGACCTGGCGCCTCGTGGCGCAGGTGACCGAGCTGCTGCCGGAAGCCGGCGACCGGCTGTTGCACTGGGACCTGCACTACTACAACGTGCTCGCGGCGAAGCGGCAGCCGTGGCTGGCGATCGATCCGAAGCCGCTGGCCGGCGACCCGGCGTTCGAGCTGATGCCGGCGATGTGGAACCGGTGGGACGACCTGGTGGCGACCGGGGACCTCGCGTGGGCGATCCGCGACCGGTTCGACCTGATGCTCGACATCACCGGCATCGACCGGGACCGCGCGCTCGGCTGGACGGCGGGGCGGATCCTGCAGAACATCCTCTGGTTCACCGAGGACGGCGACACCCGGATCGAGGACGAACTCGCCGCGGTGGCTGATGCTCTGTTCAGATGATTACATGATTACATGATTACGTGACTATTCCCACGCTGTACGACTGGGCCGGCGGGCACGAGGCGCTGCGTCGGCTGACCGAGGTGTTCTACGACCGGGTGCTCGAGGACCCGCTGCTCGCGCCGGTCTTCGCGCACATGAGTGAGAACCACCGTGAGCACGTCGCGATCTGGCTGGGTGAGGTGTTCCGGGGGCACAGCCGGTACACCGACGAGCTCGGCGGTTACCCGGCGATGCTCTCGCACCACCTGAACCTCGGGCTGACCGAGGAGCAGCGGGCGCGCTGGGCGGCGCTGATCGCGGCCAGCGCGGATCCCGCCGGGCTGCCGGACGACCCGGAGTTCCGCTCCGCGTTCGTCGCGTACGTCGAGTGGGGCACCCGGATCGCGCTCGCCAACTCGCAGCCGGGCGCCACCCCGCCGCCGAAAGCCCCGGTGCCGCACTGGGGCTGGGGCGAGGCGCCGCCGTACCAGCCCTGACGCCGTACCCCTGATGCCGGAGCCCTGGCGCCGTACGAGCCCTCGCAGGAGTCGGGGGCCTCGCGGTTGGGTAGAGTCCCGGTTCACGTTGTGTCCGCCGGCGGGGATGCGAGGGTTTACCTGTGACCGCTCAGCTCGAGTACCCCGACATCCAGGATTCCGGCGCGCTGCTGTCCGTGCAGGGGCTGTGGAAAGTGTTCGGCCCGAAGGCCCAGCGGGTCCCGCACCGGCCCGACCTCGCCGCCCTCGACCGCCCGGAGCTGTACGCGCGGACCGGCTGTACGGCGGCCGTCCGCGACCTGAGCTTCGACGTGGCGCCCGGTGAGGTGTTCGTCGTCATGGGCCTGTCCGGCTCGGGCAAGTCGACGCTGGTCCGCTGCCTGACGCGGCTGATCGAGCCGACGGCCGGGCGGCTGGTGTTCGAGGGCGAGGACCTGCGCGCGGCCGACGAGAAGCGCTTGCGCGCGCTGCGGCGGAGCAAGTTCTCGATGGTCTTCCAGCACTTCGGCCTGCTCCCGCACCGCAAGGTGATCGACAACGTCTCGTACGGCCTCGAGGTCCGCGGCGAGAGCAAGCCCGACCGGCGCCGCCGCGCCCAGGAGGTCATCGACCTGGTCGGCCTGGCCGGCAATGAGCACCTGTACCCGGAGCAGCTGTCCGGCGGCATGCAGCAGCGGGTCGGCCTGGCCCGCGCGCTCGCGAACGACCCCGACGTACTGCTGTTCGACGAGCCGTTCTCCGCGCTCGACCCGCTGATCCGGCGCGAGATGCAGACCGAGGTGGTGCGGCTGCACCGCGAGGTCGGCAAGACGATGGTGTTCATCACCCACGACCTGTCCGAGGCGCTCAAGCTCGGCGACCGGATCCTGCTGATGCGCGACGGCGCCGCGGTCCAGCTCGGCACCGGCGACGAACTGGTCGGCGCCCCGGCCGACGACTACGTGCGCGAGTTCGTCCGCGACGTACCGCGGGCCGACGTGCTCACGCTGCGCTGGATCGCCCGCGACCCGCGCCCGGACGAGGCGCTCGACGGGCCGGAACTCGGGCCGGACGTCTTGGTCCGGGAGGCGACCCGGCTCGTGCTCGAGTCCGACCGCCCGGTCAAGGTGGTGGACGGCGGCACGCTGCTCGGAGTGATCGGCGACGAGGAGATCCTCGCCGTGGTCGCGGACGCCTGATGGCCGCCATCACGAGCGACGTGGAGGTCGAGGTACGACGACCTCGCCGGGGCGTCGTCGTCGGCGTGCTGCTCGTCGTCTGGGTGGCGGCGTACTTCGTGCTCCGCGGTATCGACACGCTGGTGCTCGGCGGCCAGGAGACGACCGCGCTGCACCGCTGGCTGACCGAGCACCGCGACGACGTCGGCCAGGGCAACGTCTTCTTCGACGCGATCCGGATCGGCGTCGACCACGTTGTCGTACTGCTGCAGAACCTGATCGCGCAGCCGTCGTACGACCGGCCGGTCCCGGTCATCGGATGGCTCGGTGTGGTCGCGATCGCGGCGTACTGCGCGTGGGCCTTCGGCAACTGGAAGGTCGCCGTCCTGACCGCGCTCGGACTCGGTTTCGTCGGGCTGCAAGGGTTGTGGCAGGAGAGCATGGACACGCTCGCGCTGACCATCGGCGCCGTGCTGCTGTCGCTGCTGGTCGCGATCCCGCTCGGGATCTGGGCAGGGCTGTCCGACCGCGCCTTCAAGGTCGCCACGCTCGTGCTCGACCTGATGCAGACGCTGCCTACGTTCGTCTACCTGGCGCCGCTGACGCTGTTCTTCGCGATCGGTCCGGCCGCGGCGACGATCGCCACGCTGATCTACGCGGCCCCGCCCGCGGTCCGGCTGACCGCGCACGCGATCCGCTCGGTGCCGCCGGAGAGCGTCGAGGCGTCGCGGTCGCTCGGCTCGACCCGGGGCCAGACGCTGGTCAAGGTACTGCTGCCGATGTCGCGGTCGACCGTTGTCGTCGGCATCAACCAGACGATCATGGCCGCGCTGTCGATGGTGACGGTCGCCGCGCTGATCGACGCGCCCGGTCTCGGCCAGACGGTGCTGAAGGCGCTGCAGACGCTCGACGTCGGCGTCGCGTTCAACGCCGGGCTCGCGATTGTGGTGCTCGCGATCGTCCTCGACCGGGTGACGACTGCGGCCGGCGACCGGCCGTGGCGGGTCGCGAGCGTCCGCCGGAAGGTGCTGCTCGGCCTCGGCGCCGTCGGCGTCCTGGTCGCCGTCTGGTTCTCCCGCACCTACGTGTGGGCGGCCGAGTTCCCGTCGGACGTGAACGTCGGCTCGGGCATCGCGAAGGTCACCGCCGACGTGACGCTGTGGGTGCAGGACGTGTTCGGTGGTTTCACGTACGGCGTCCGTGACGTGGTGACGGTAGGGCTGCTGAACCCGCTGGAGGCCTTGCTGACCGGGTCGCCGTGGTGGCTCGTCAGCGCCGTCGTCGTCGCGCTGGCCGCCGTACTCGGAGGATGGCGCGGCGCGGTACCGGCCGCGGTCTGCCTGGTGCTGCTGGTCGCGACCGGGGTGTGGCACGACAGCATGGTCACGCTGGCGTCGACGCTGCTCGCGACGGTGGTCGTGGTGGCCGTCGGGCTCACGCTCGGCGTGTGGGCCGGGCGCAACCACCGGGTCGACACCTGGATCCGGCCGGTGCTGGACGCGGGCCAGACGATGCCGCCGTTCGTGTACCTGGTGCCGTTCCTGGCGTTGTTCGGCACCAGCCGGTTCACCGCGATCGCCGCGGCGGTGGTGTTCGCCGTACCGGTGACCACCAAGATCGTTGCCGATGGCATCAAGGCGGTGCCGGTCGCGACGGTCGAGGCGGCGAACTCGGTCGGCTCGAGCAGCTGGCAGGTGATCAGCAAGGTGCAGCTGCCGGTGGCGCGGCGGGCGATCACGCTCGCGGTGAACCAGGGGCTGATCTACGTGTTGTCGATGGTCGTCGTCGGCGGGCTGGTCGGCGCGGGTGCCCTCGGGTACGACGTCGCGGCCGGCTTCGCGCAGAGCGAGTTGTACGGCAAGGGCCTGGCCGCCGGACTGGCTATCGTCCTGCTGGGCGTGCTGCTCGATCGCGTGACCCAGGCGGCGGCCCGCCGTACCCAGAATTTCCGAGGTAGAGGAGACAAGCGGTGAAGAAGCTCCGGTACGCCGGCGTCCTGACGGCCGTGGCCCTCGCGCTGGCCGGGTGCGGCGGCGAGAAGGTCGGCGCGCAGCAGCCGGCCGGCGACGGCGGCAAGGAGTGCGGCACGTTCAACCTGGCCGTCAACCCGTGGGTCGGGTACGAGGCGAACGCGGCCGTGGTCGCGTACGTCGCGACCAAGGACCTCGGCTGCGAGGTCGTGAAGAAGGACCTCAAGGAGGAGATCTCCTGGCAGGGCTTCGGCACCGGCGAGGTGGACGCGGTCCTGGAGAACTGGGGCCACGAGGACCTGAAGAAGAAGTACATCGAGCAGCAGAAGGTCGCGGTCGCGGCCGGCTCCACCGGCGTCAAGGGCGTGATCGGCTGGTACGTGCCGCCGTGGATGGCGGCGAAGTACCCGGACATCACCGACTGGAAGAACCTGAACAAGTACGCCGCGCTGTTCAAGACGTCGGAGTCCGGCGGCAAGGGCCAGCTGCTCGACGGCGACCCGTCGTACGTGACGAACGACGAGGCGCTGGTGAAGAACCTGAACCTGAACTACAAGGTCGTGCAGAGCGGCAGCGAGACCGCGCTGATCCAGGCGTTCCGGGACGCCGAGAAGAACAAGCGGCCGCTGCTCGCGTACTTCTACGAGCCGCAGTGGTTCTTCAACGAGCTGAAGCTGGTGAAGGTCAACCTGCCCGCGTACAAGGCCGGCTGCGACGCGGACCCGGCGAAGGTGGCCTGCGACTACCCGCCGTACGACCTGGACAAGGTCGTCTCGAAGAAGTTCGCCGACTCCGGCAGCCCGGCGTACGACCTGGTCAAGAACTTCCAGTGGACCAACGAGGACCAGAACGCCGTCGCCCGGATGATCGCCGTCGACAAACTCACTCCGGACCAGGCCGCCGAGAAGTGGGTCAAGGACAACCAGTCGAAGGTCGACGCCTGGCTCGGGAAGTGACGGTCTAGCTCCAGCGGGCGCGGATGCGGGCGACGTCGTACTGCTCCGCGGGTGGGAGTGGTACGCCGGTTTTGCGGCGGAGGGTTTCGGCTTCGGCCAGGAGGTCGGCGGCGCGGGCGGGGTTCTCGGTCGCGCCGGCCAGGCCCTCCAGTGCCAGGGCGACGGCGCGGGGGTCCCCGGTGCGGAGGGCTGCTTCGTGGCCGCGTTCGTGGAGGGCGCGGGCGGCGGCGAGGTCGCCGCGTTGTTCGGCGATGAAGCCGAGTTGGTTGCTGATGAACGCGATGCCCGGGATGCCGTCCATCCGCGTGAGCCAGTCGAGCCACTTGGTGAAGTGCCGTTCGGCGTCGTCGAGGCGGCCCTGGCGTCGTGCGGACAGCCCGAGGCCGACCTCGGCGTACTCCTCGGCGGACTTGTTCGACTGCTCGACCGCGAGCCGGCGGGCCCGCTCGTGCAGCTCGTCGGCGCGCGCGTAGTCGCCGGTCAGCAGCGCGATCCGGCCCAGCCCGGCGGTCCGGAACGAGACCTCCGTCCACAGCCCGAGGTCCTCCGCGCGCCGGATCGCGTCCTCCAGGTACGCCGTGGCGGTCGGGTAGTCGCCGCTGATCTCGGCGGCCACGATCAGGGTGTACGTCGCCTGCAGCCGGCCCCAGTCGTCGTCGAGCTCGTCGAACAGCTCGAGGCTGCGCAGGCTGTCCCGCCGCATCGCGTCCAGGTCCGCGTGCACGATCTGCAGTTGCGCCCGGGTGCTGAGCGCCGCCGCGAGGCCCCAGCGGTCGTCCCGCTCGGTGAACGCCGCGATCGCCCGGTCGATGCGCTTCAGGAGCACCGCCGCGTCGCCGTACGCCCATCGCGTCATGGTCAGGAACCAGAGCGCGTGCGGATCGTCGCCGGCCGCCTCGAGTGCTTCCTCGCCGGCCGTCGCGGCATCGGTGCCGTAGGCATCGGTCGCGGTCATGCCGGCGAGCCAGACCGTGGCCTGGGCGCGGAGTGCCGGGTCCTGGCCGGGCACCGCGAGCGCGGCGGCCAGTGAGCGGCGCGCTTCGCCGTGGCGGCCGCGCAGGTACCAGTACCAGGCCAGCGCGGTCGCCAGCTCCAGCGACGGCGGGATGACGCGGAAGTTCGCCGCCTCCTGGTCGAGCCGCCGCAGCCACTCCCGCTGACCAGGGCCGTGCAGATCGGCCTGCTGAGCGAGCCCCACGTAGTAGGCCGTGTGCCTGCGCCGCGTGTCGGCCTCCTCACCGGCCTCGGTCAGCCGCTCCAGGCTGTACGCCGCCACGGACTCGAGCAGGCGGTACCGGCCGGACGTCGCCACCACCAGCGACTTGTCGACCAGCGCAAGTACGAGGTGCTCGGGCAGTTCGCTGACCTGTGCGGCCGCCTCCAGCGAGAACGTACCTGCGTGGACCGCGAGTCTCCGGAGCATCCGGCGCTCGTCGTGGTCCAGCAGGTCCCAGCTCCAGTCGATTGTCGCGCGGAGGGTGCGCTGCCGTGCCGGACCGCCCTTGCCGCCGGACAGCAACCGGAAGCGGTCGTCCAGCCGGTCTGCGAGCCCCTGGACGCCCAGTGCGCGGACCCGGGTCGCAGCCAGCTCCAGTGCGAGCGGGATGCCGTCCAGCCGGTCGCAGATCGCCGTCACGTCGTCGGAGACGCCCGACCGCGCCTGGAACAGCTCGACAGCCGCTTCCGTGGTCAACGGCGGGACCTCGAGCACCAGCTCACCTGCCAGGCCGAGTGGCTCCCGACTGGTCGCAAGCACCCGTAGACCCGGTGCTGCCGCGAGCAGGCGCCGTACCAGGTCTGCGAGGTCCAGGTGCTCGCAGTTGTCGAGGATGAGCAGTAGCTGCCGACTGCGCAGTGAATCGAGCAGCCGCGGGAGGAGGTCGGTCGACTCGTCGCGCAGACCTACTGCGGTGGCCAGGGCATCCAGTACGTCGTCCTGTCGTACCGGCGCGAGCTCCAGCAGGCTGACGTCCGCGGGATGATTGCGGCCGAGCTCTACCGCGAGGCGGGTCTTCCCGACGCCACCTGGTCCGACCAGCGTCACCAGGCGGTTCCTGGCCAGCTGGTCCTGCGCCTCCGCCAGCGTGTCCTCCCGGCCGATCAGCTCGGTCAGGGGCGCCGGCAATCGCGACGACGTGGCGGAGAGCCACGGCTCATGGCGGAGGATCGCCTGGTGCAGCTCGGTCAGTTCCGGTCCCGGGTCGGCGCCTAGTTCGTCGGCCAGCGCGTCACGCAGTACGGCGTACGCACGGAGGGCGTCGTGCTGCCGCCCCGCCCGGTAGAGCGCCTTGAGGTGGACGACGTGCAGCCGCTCGTCGAGTGGTCGCTGCTGGACCAGTGCGGTCGTCTGCTCGAGCACGTCGTCGCCGCGGTCGGCCAGCTCCTCGATCGCGGTCAGGTACAGGTTCTCCAGCCGGTCCCGATCGGCGCGCGCGAACTCGTGGTCCGGTACGTCGGCGTACGGCTGACCGCGCCACATCGCCAGCGCGTCCCGCAGCCGCCCGGTCCGCACGTGCTGCTCGAACAACTTGCTGTCGACAACGTCCGTGGCCAGCGTGTAGCCGGCCGGGCCGTGCTCGACCAACCGCCGCGCGCCGGGCTCGGCACGGTCCAGGGCGGTGCGCAGTTGGGAGATGCGGGCCTGCAGGGTGCCGGTCGCGTTGCGCGGTGGCCGCGAACCCCACAGGTCGTCGATCAGCCGGTCCGCGCTCACCGGGCGGCCCGCGTTCGCCAGCAGGTCGAGCAGCAGCGTCCTGACCTTCTTGTCGGGTACGGCGACCGGCTCGGCGGCGTCCGTCCGCACGAGCAGCGGCCCGAGCACCCCGAAGTACATACCCGTAGTAAACCCGTAGCGCGTTCTCCGACCATCAACGCATGAGTTCACGAGAAGCAGTGACAGTGATCGGGCTCGGTGCGATGGGCTCGACGATGGCGGCGACGTTCGCCGCGGCCGGCCATCCGACCACCGTCTGGAACCGGACGCCCGGCAAGGCAGCAGGACTGGATGCGCGCGAGGCCGCCACCGCGGCCGAGGCGGTGGCCGCCAGCGATCTCGTGGTGATCAGCCAGGTCGACTACCCGGCGATGTTCGACTCGCTGGCCGACGCGGACCTCGGCGGGCGGGTGCTGGTCAACCTGAGTTCGGACAGCCCGGAGCGGTTGCGCGAGGCGAGCGCATGGGTCGCCGAGCGCGGCGGCACGCTGGTGACCGGGGGCATCATGGTGCCGCCGCCGGGGATCGGCAAGCCGGGCGCGTACACGTTCTACGCCGGTCCCGAAGAGGCGGTCGCGGCGCATCGGTCGACGCTCGAGGTGCTCGGCCGCGTCGACCACGTCGGCACCGACCCGGGTCTGGCGATGCTCTACTACCAGGCGATGCTGAACATCTTCTGGACCACGTTGATCAGCTACTTCTACTCCGCGTCGCTGATCGGCAACGCCGAAGCTCTCCGCCCGTACGTCGCGACGTTGCTCACCGACCTGGCCGCGGACGGGCCGATGGGCTTCCTCCGGATCGTCACCGCGGAGATCGACGCGGGCGAGTACCCCGGTGCGCAGAACAACCTCCACATGCAGGCCGTCGGTGCGGAGCACGTCGTACAGGCCTTCAGCGAGGCCGGGCTCGACGTGACGGTGCCGGGCGCGATGTCGGAGCTGTTCGCCCGCGCCGACCAGGCGGGGTACGGCGCTGACGGTCTGACCGCGCTGGTCGAGATGATTCGGAAGTCCAGCTAGCCCGCTGTGGTCAGTTTGCACGCGCCGTCTGTGCAGTCGCGGTGGAGTTTGCCGCGCGAGATGGTCTCGAGCAGGCCGACGATCCAGCAGGTCGGGCAGCCGCGGAAGGCGAGCAGGGCGACCGGTAGCAGGAGCAGGCTGAGGGGGCCGACGACCGGGATCAGCGCCACCGCGGCGATCAGGCTGCCGAAGCCGACGGCGCCGCGGACGAGGTGCCGGGGCAACGACGCGCTGGCGAAGCTCACCCGGGGCGGGGCCGTGCGGGGCGCGGTCGTGTGGGTTGGGGTCGGGTGGGGGGAGGTGGTGGCTGGGGAGGTCATCTGGGGGCTCCGAGGGATTCGCGGACGGTGGTTCGGGCGCGGTGCAGGCGGGACTTCATCGCGGGGACGGTGAGGCCGAGGGCCTTGGCGACCATCGGGCCGCTGTAGCCCTGGATGTCGCGGAGCACCAGGACGCTGCGCTGGTCGGCAGGCAGTCGCGCGATCGCCGCGGCGACCGCCTGCGCCTCCAGTTGCCGCAGGGCCTCGTCCTCCGCGGACGGGGCCGGCTCCGGCTCGATCGGCAGGTCGCGCAGGACGGCGCGGGCGCGCCGGAGGCACTCGTTGCGGACGATGCGGAACATCCACGACGTCAGCGCACCCGTCGCGCGGAGCATGCCGATCTTGCGGTAGAGGATGATCAGCGCCTCCTGGGCGGCGTCCTCCGCGTCCTGCGGGGTGGCGCACAGCGTCCGCGCGAACCGCCGTACGGTCGGGTGCGAGTCGGCGACCAGCGTGCTGATCGCTTCGACGTCGCCGTGCCGGGCGGCGCGGATCAGCTGTCCGTCGAGGTCAGCCACGGCTCCTCCGGCGGACGACGACCACGCTGCAGGTGCCGAGCAGCAGGACCGCGACGATCGCCGCGATGGTCAGGGTGACGGTCATGGTGAGCTCCTTCGTCGGACGGTGCTGACACGGGTAAGAGCCGTCGGCCGGCCGAAAGGATTCACGCTGAAGTGGGCTTGAGCTTGTACACGTGGGCCGGGGGCAACTATCACGGCGGACAGCGAGCAACGCCGACGACACGCCGGTAACGGCCCCGAAGCGGGTAAGTTCACTCTCATGATCATCGTGACAGCTGCACTGAAGGGCGGGGTCGGTAAGACAACCACGTCGGTGTACTTGGCCGCGCTGGCATCTTCCAACCGTCGCACAGCCACTCTGATCGACGCCGATCCGCAGGGTAGCGCCGCGGACTGGATCGCGGAGTCCGAGGACGACCACCTGAGCAGGATCGAGATCGCGGAGGCGCCGACCGAGCGGCTGCTGAGCAAGGCGGTGGACAAGGTCCCGCCGGAGGGGATCGGCATCGTCGACATGCCGCCGTCCCACGAGCGGATGCTGAACAAGGCACTGGAACGGGCCCGGATCGTGATCCTGCCGACGCGGGTCGGCGGGGTCGAGACGCCCCGGGTGAAGGCGGTGCTCGAGCTGGTGCCCGATCACGTCCCGGTGGGCCTGGTGATCTGCTCGGCGCGGACCTACACGCGGTCGTACCAGGAAGCCATGCAGCAGTACGCCGCGGAGAACATCCCGGTCTGGGGCACGATCCCCGAGCGGGTGTCGATCACCGCCGGCCCCACCGGCCCGCTCGCCGCCGACGGCCTCGAGTCCTACAAGAAGGTCTGGCGCAAGATCCTCGCCGCCGCCCGCAGCTGACCGCGAACGCCGGATGCTCCGCTCTCAACGGGACAGTGGCGGTTCGCCGCGGACGTAGGAGCGGAGCACGGTGGCGGCGGCGCCGCGGGCCCAGTCGTCGAAGGTGTGGGAGCGGAGCATCAGGCGGCAGTCGCCGGCCGCGCCGAACGCGTGCTCCGCGAAGGCCCGGCGCATCCGCTCCTCGTACAGGTCGTACTCCGCGACGCCCTCGCCCGCGATCACCACCAGCTCGGGCCCGACCAGGTTCACCATCGCGGCCAGCGCGGACCCGATCACCTCCCCTGCCCGGTCGAACGCCTCCCGCGCGTGCTTGTTGCCCTCGTGCGCCAGGTCGACCGCGCCGTCCAGGTCCAGGTCCGCCCGCCCGGTCGTCTCCCGCGTCCGTGCCAGGATCGCGTCCGACGACGCGACGGTCTCCACGCAGCCCCGCCGGCCGCAGGTGCAGACCAGGTCGCCCGGCGCGAGCGGCAGATGGCCGAGCTCGCCCGAGACGCCGTACGCGCCGGAGACCACCTCGCCGTTGATGTACAGCCCGCAGCCGATGCCGGAGCCGATGGTCACCACGGCGAACGAGTCCGCGTCCACGCCGACCCCGAACCAGTGCTCGGCGACGGTCAGCGCCCGGACGTCGTTCGACACCACGATCGGCAGCCGGACCCGCTTGCCGAGCAGCTCCGCGACCGGGACCCCACGCCAGCCCATCAGCGGCGAGTCGCGGACGAGGCCGTGCGCGGCGTCGACGTCCCCGGACACCGCGACCCCGATCCCGGCGATCGGGCCGGCCACCGCGGCACCGGACTTCAGTGCGGCGATCAGCGCCTTCACGTGGTCGGCGAGCCGCTCGATCACCAGGTCCGGGTCGGTGCCGTCCAGCGGGTCGTGCCGGACCTCGAGGATCCCGGCGGTGAAGTCCGTGGCGACCCCGATCAGGCCGGTGGGTGTCACCTTGACCCCGATCACCGAGACGCTGCTCGGTACGACGGTCAGCGGGCTGACCGGCCGCCCGATGCCGACCTGGCTGTCGCCGTCGGCCGGCGGCGCCTGGTCGGTCACGAACCCGGTCTCGATCAGCGGCGCGACCGCCTTCGTCACGGCCGCCTGGGACAGCCCGGTGCGCCGCGCGATCTCCACCCGCGGGATCGGGCCCTGGGTCAGGATCCTGGTCAGCACCTCGACTCCCGCCGGCGTAGCCAGGGGGAGCGGACGATGTGGACGCAGCGGCACGAGAACAACCTACAAGCGCGTCATGTCTCCGCGCCGGTTTCCGCCAATGTTGGCGACGCCAAGGCCCAGCGGATCGTCCTGGTGAGCCCCTCGCCGGCCGCTCGTACGACGGTCCGCTCCGCCAGCGGGAGGTACGGAAGCCGCAGGGGCAGCCTGGTCCACCACGGCAGCAGCCCGACCGCAGCGGCAGTCAGCACGCCGTACGCGGGCCTGGCGGCCCACGGCACCGGCGGATGCACCAGCATGAACCTTGCCGCCTGACGCGCTTCCGGCGTACCGCGGAGCTCCGGCTGGTAGTCCCGCAGTAGCTGCTGCACCTCAGCGACCGTGGTGGGTGGGTCGATCACCCCGATCTTGCCCGCCACCAGCGCGGCGTCCGCGACGTACTCGTCCTGCTCCTCGGCGTTCAGCGGGTGCGCGCCGTACCGCTGGTGTGCGGCGAGGAAGCTGTCCACCTCCGCCACGTGCACCCACTTCAGCAGGTGCGGGTCCGACGCCCGGTACTTCACCCCGTCCGGACTGGTCCCGCGAACGCGCTCGTGCACCGCCCTGACGTGTGCGATCGCCTCCTCGGCGTCCGGAATCGCGCCGTACGTCGTGATCGCCAGGAAGTAGCTGGTCCGCCGCAGCCGTCCCCACGGGTCGCCCCGGTACCCGGAGTGCGCCGCCACCGCAGCCATCGCCAGCGGGTGCAGCGACTGCAGCAACAACGCCCGCAGTCCCCCGGCGAACATCGACGCGTCACCGTGCACCCGCCGGATCGGCCGGTCCGGCGCGAACCAGCGCGGCCCGGGGGTGTCGTGCACCCGCCCGCGCTCAGCGTGCGGATCCGGGCCCGCGACCTTCGTCAGGATCATCCGCGCCAGGCTGTCCCGCAACGGGTTCAGCTGGTCGGACAGGATGGTGGCGGCCATGCCACCAGTCTGCCCGCCACTCCAAGCCCTCGATCACCCGTGCACGTCCACGAAGATCGGGTTCGTGTACAGCCAGGTGTCCAGCCACGGGTCGCCGTCGTTGTCCGGGTGCCGGACCGGGCCCGCCGGGTCGATCCGGCTGCCCAGGTAGCCGGGCCCGTTCCGCCGGCCGTCGCTGCCGCGGACGCGCACGTAGTGTGACCGCTCCGCCCGCCCCAGCGGGATGCTGAGCTCGTACGTCCCGGACTTCCGCCGTACGTCGACCTGCTCGACCACCCGGGTGTCGGGGGCCTTCCAGCTGTCGCGGTCGGCGACAGGGCCGGTGACTGCGCCGCGGATGACGTCGACGTGTGCCAGCTTCGGCAGCAGGCCGTGGTAGTTCGGCCGCGTCGCGCTGGTCACGGTGACCCGCAGCTCGAGCCGCTGGGACCTGTGGACGCGCAGCCGCCCACCGAGCGTCACGCCGCGCTGCGCAGCACCCACTGGTGCCAGCCGTACGTCGATGCCGTCCACCAACTGCCCGTGGTCGACCCAGACGCGTCCGGCCCGCAGCGCGGCCATCACCTCGAGGTACCCGTACCTGGTGACACCGACGTGCGTCCGGCTGAACTGGCCTGGCCAGTAGTCGCTGCCGGGCTGCGGTACGCCGGAGTCGGTCGGCGAGGGCTTCCAGCCGAGGCTGTCGAAGTTCTGCCCCGCCGGGAACTCGCCGTCCTTCCAGGTGTCCCAGATGGTCCGGTGGTTGTCGCTGTTGGAGGTGATCGAGAAGAGCCGGCCCTCGGCCAGCATGCTGTCCCAGAGCCCGCCGACCGTCGCAGTGGCCCAGTCGAAGCCGCCGTACGTCCGGTACGCGTCAGCGGGGTAGCCGGCGTAGCTGCCGGTGCCTGGTGCGTTGACGTACTCCCCGCGCTGCGCCCGCGTCGCCCCGCGGTACGCGACCCAGGCCGGGTCGGCGTCGCCCTGCGCGCCGGGCGCACCTTCCATACCGATGCAGACCCCGGAGTCCCGCCAGGCCCGCAGCTCGTGCGGCGCGTCGATACCGAGCCGCAGCGGGTGGTTGGCGAGCACCAGGACGTCGTCGACGTACCCGGCCTGCTTCTGCGCGGCCAGCCACTGCAAGGCCTTGACCGCGTGCTGCTCGTTGTCCGGGGTGTCGGCGGAGCGGCTCGTCAGCTTGCCGTCGTACGCCCGCTCGAACTGCTGGAGCAGCGCGACGTCGTTCGGGCCGGGAGCAACCAGCAGGGTGCCGTGCTCGGCCGCCGGGATGTACCACTCCAGCCCCTGGAAGATCAGCATCCGCGGGTTCTCCGCGCGCGCCTTCAGTACTTCGGTGTGCTCGGCCGCGGCGCCCTTGTCCGCGTGGCCGACGTTGCTGTGCTCGGTGAACGCCATCCAGTCCAGGCCGTACTGCGCTCCGCGCTGCGCGAGCTGGCTGAAGTCGTACTTCGCGTCGTGGCTGTACCGGCTGTGCACGTGGTGGTCGCCCACCAGGTACACCAGCTCCGGATCACTGCCTGCCGTACCCGCCGCTGCCTGCTGCTCGGTGCTCGCCGCTGCCTGCTGGGTGGTCGCGGCGGCTGCCGCGAAGCCTGCGCCGAGCAGCCCGGCGCCGCGGATCAGGGTGCGCCGCGACACCCCTTGCGGATCCAGTGCGTCCTCCGGAACCTGCGGATCGGCCCACTCCGGTACCTGTTGCGTCACCATGAGCGGCAACTTTGCTGGTCCTGACAAACCGGATCAAGGCCCGGAGTGACCTGCCGGTGAATATTCGTCTTCGAGGAGGGAGTAGAGCACCGAGTCGCGCCAGTTGCCGTTGGTGAAGACGTGGTCGCGCAGGTGCCCCTCGTAGGTGAAGCCGAGGCGCTTGACGACTGCGATCGAGGCCTCGTTCTCGGGGCCGATCGCGGCGGTCACCCGGTGCCGCTCGAGGGTGCCGAACGCGAACCGCAGCAGTGCCCGGGCCGCGTCCGTCGCGTACCCGCGGCCCCAGTGGTCGGCGCCGATCGCGTAGCCGAGCTTCGCGGCCCAGGGCCCGCTCGGCGCGATCCGGGCGAAGCCGATCACCCGGTCCTCGTCCGGCCGGGTGACCGCGAGCATGTAGTCGGGCCGGTCGTCGCGCGCCGACCGCGCGACGATGCCGGACAGGTTCTGCTCGGCCTTCGCGCGGTCGTAGCTGTCGAAGGCCATCCAGGTCGTCACCCGGTCGTCGCCGGCGATGGCGAGGTAGTCGTCGAGGTCGGAGGTCCGGAATTCCCGCAGTACTGTCAGCTGTCCGCTGAGCTCCATCCGCGCAGGTTACCTGGGGTAGGTCTGCATCGGAGTCCGCGTGAAGGTCTCGATCTCCTCCTGGAGCTCACGGGCGTCGTCGGCGCGACCGGACTGCCGCAGCGCCTGGTGGACCCGGCGCGCGGAGTGCACGACACCGTTGATCCGGCGCTCGGTCGGCAGCGTCAGCACCGGGGCCAGCGCGTCCGCCGCGCCGTCCAGCTCACCGCTCGCGATCCGGGTGATGGCCATCGCGGCGTGGCTGCCGGCGGCGTCGCCGAAGGCCCACTCCGGGTGGTTCTGGTCGGTGTAGGCGTCGACCGCCTGGCTCGAGTACCGCTGCGCCTGCTCGACCTCTCCGGGGAGCCAGGCCAGCGCGTCGGCGGCGTAGTACAGCTGCCGGTTGCGGCCGAAGGTGCACAGGCCGCCCATGTCGTCGAGGTCGTCGTTGCGGACCGAGTTCCACGCCTCTTCGGCGCGCTCCAGCGCGGCCCGGGTGGCCTCGGGGTTGCCGAGCGCGGCCCAGGCGCGGGCCTCGCTGACCGGAAGCCAGACGCTGGTGGTGCTGTTCGCCTGCTCGGCGTAGCCGGCACCGAGCTGCGCGTACCGGACCGAGTCGTGCGGGTTGCCGGCCCAGTAGGAGACCAGCGACTGCAGGCCGCGCACCCAGGCGCGCAGGCCGTGGTGGTCGGCGTTGTCGGCGCACAGGAACGCCGTCCGCGCCTGGGTGAGCGCGGCGTGCGGGTTGCCGAGGTCGTGGGAGGCCTTCGCGAGCAGGCCGCCGGTCACGCCGGCCAGGAAGTACAGCTGGCGGTGGTGCTCCGGGCGCTGCCGGCTCTCCAGCAGACCGAACACGAGGTCCTGCGTCTCGACCAGCTGGCCGAGGATTTCCGGCAGTGGACGCTGCGGGTACGCCTGGGCGGCGTGGCGGACGTCGTCGTACACCTGTTCCATGGCCTCGCTTCCGAGACCGGACTGGGCCGCGAGGGCAAACGCCCTCGCTCGGCTGGCAGCCATGTCGAGAACCTCCATCTCATTACCTGTCGTGATCCGTCCACTCGCGGCAGGTGCCGGCACCACCTGGGCGGCCTGCTCGGCGACGTACGGCGCGAGGAGCTCCTCGACCGGCTTGCCGAACATGCGTTGCAGGGTGCGCCGGGTCTGAGGAGTGGTCCCCGCGCGCTCGCCCGATGCGAGGCGACGCAGGTGCCGCTCGGTGATGGTTCCACCCAGCTCGACGAACTCGGCGACGATCTCGGAGTAGGTCTGGTTCCGGCGCTGGATCAGGTGCGCCAGGACCGTCTTTGGCGCGTACCTACCCGCCATCGTTCCTCCCGTTCACGTCAGTTCAGACGTTGTCTCGACTGATGCCTCACGACAAGGTGCGGTCCCCCAGATGTCCGCAAGAGGACCGGAAGAGGTCCGGCAAAGGTCCGGTCCAGGTCCTAGAGCGGTCACGTTGGGCTCGTGCACCATTACTGCCATGACAACCAGTAAGTCCAACTGGTTGCAAGGCCTGAGAGTTACGGGGTGAGAGGTAGTGACCATCGCGGAAATGACGTCGAGACAGCACCGGCGCCGGGTTCGGGTCTGGTTCGGCGAGCACGTGATCGCGCAGTACGTCGCGGAGGCGCCGCTGGCAGCCCGCTACGAACAGGCGATGCGGCGCCGTTTCGCCGGTCTCAAGGTCACCAACGACCTGCTCGGCCCGCTCGACCCGACCGACTGAAACACCGCATGCTTCCGGGTCCTCCTCAGGCCCGGTGAGCTGCTCCCTGGGGTCTCCTCACGTCCAGGGGCAGCGTTGGAAGGTCCGGAGCCCTCCTCAGCTCCGGACGAAACCCGAGGTGCGGTCCGGAGCACTCCTCAGCTCCGGACCGCACCGCCCACCGACCCGGCTGGGCCTGGCGGCTGATCTCCCTGTATCGCCGCCGCCCAGCCGTTCCAACCACCTCCTGGCCGACACCTCGGGCCAGGCTGGGCCGAGTGTCCTGGGCGGTAGGACACCGGAGGCTCCCGACACCTCACCGGGAACCTCCCCCATGAGGTGGCCGGCTCCGAGTGTGACCGCCGCGCCTGGGCGGTCACACTCGGAGCCTCCCGACGTTCTCAGGCCAGGTTGGCCGCCATTCGGCGCAGTACGTCGACCGTCGCCTGGTACTCGTCCTCGGTGATGCCACGGGTGACGCCGCGGCGCTGGGCCTGGACCTTCGTGGTCAACGCCTGCAGCGCCCGCTCACCGTCCGCCGTGAGTTTGTCGCCGGCCAGCCAGCCGCGCTCGACCAACGGGTCGACGACCGCCGCGAGCTCCGCGGTATCCCCGCTCAGGAAGGGTGCGAGGGCAGCCGCGATCGGCGTCTGGCGTGCCGCCACGTTCAGCGCTTGCCATTGCCGGCGCGTCAGCCCGTCGTCGGCGAGCAGCCGTTCGAACGACGCCTCCAGCCGGCGGTCGACCTCCTTGAGCCACCAGCCGATAGGCTTGTTGTCATCCGACATATACATGTCAATGAGCATATAGTTGGAGTTGGGCATGGACAAGGGTGATCCGGTCGCCGCGGTCGAGGCGGCGATGGTCGCGATCCGGCGGCGGCAGACCCGCCGTACCTTCGCCGTCGAGGCCGGTGGACCTGACCCGGTCCAGGAGGTCCTCGACGCACTCGAGGCCGCACCGGAACCGCTTGGTGTCAGCGGCGTCGCCACCGCCCTCGGCGTCGACCAGCCACGCGCCAGCAAGCTCGTCGCCGCCGCAGTGAGCGCCGGCCTCGTCCGCCGCGAGGCCGACCAAGCGGACGGCCGCCGTACGAACCTCGTCCTGACCGCAGCCGGCCGCGCCCAGCTGGAGGTTGTCCACAACTACCGCCGCGAGCGTTTCGCCGCGGCCATGGACGGGTGGACACCGGCCGAGCGCCGGGCTTTCGCGGACCTCCTGACCCGCTTCCTGACCGCCTTGGACCGCTAGATGTCCGCTTCAGGTCCGCCGCAGGCGCGCACCAGGCCCGCGAGCAGCCGGTCCGGGTCGTAGAGCACCCGCACGCCGTCGGTCACCACCCGGCGCGTCCCCGGATCGACCGGGTCGGTCGCGGCCCACGCGGTCGCGGTGATGTCCACCTCGACCTCCAGCCCGGACGCCCGCTGGATCCGTACTTCGCGCACCTGCGGCCCCCACTGCTCCCGACGTACGACGGCCACCGCGCCGAAGGCCCCGAGCCAGTCGTCGCTCTCGAGGTACGTCGACGGCGAGTCGGTCAGCACGATCAGGTCGACGTCCGACGTCATCCGCGCCGCGTCCCGCGCCCAGGAACCCGCCATCGCGATCCCGCGCACGTCCGGCCGCCCCTCGGCCCACCGCACCGCGGCGTCCGCGACCTCGTCGACCTCGCGTCGCCGTACCGAGTGGTTCGCGACGTACACCGCGAACGGCGCGTCCGGCTGTACGTCGGCCACGCCCGGCGCCCAGCCCTCCGCGCGGATCTCTCCGGCGTACTGCATCCCGAGCCGCTTCATCACGGCCTGCGACGCGCTGTTGACCTGCTCGGTGAACGCGATCACCGACGAGGCACGCAGCGTGCCGAATGCGTAGTCCAGCCCGGCGCGCCCGAGTTCAGTCGCCAGCCCGCGGCCGCGGGCCGACTCGACGAGCGCCCAGCCGAGTTCGAGACGGTCTGCTGCCCACTCCGGGCCGACGAGCTCGGCGATCGCCTCCGCGGTCGGCGTACCGACGGGGATCCGGGACAGGCCGCCGCGGCCGACGAGCGTTCCGGTGGTGCGGTCGTAGGCGATCCACTTGCCGGCTCCGTCGCGTTCCCAGCCGGCCTGGTGCGCCGCGACCTGCTGCGCCGCCTGGTCCGCTGACAGCGTGCCGTCGTACCAGCGGGCGACCCACGGGTCGGCGAACACGCGCTGGAGGTCCGCCGCATGTCCGGGCAGGACCCCGTTCGGTCCGGTGATCGGCTCGAGGCGGAGATGCTCGGTGAACCGGGTCCGGACCGCGTGCGCCACCAGGTCCCGCAGGCGCCGGTCGCCGTCGGTCCGGTTGACCATCAACAGGTCGAGGTCCTCAGGCCCGGCCCACGCGGACAGGTCGTGCTTACCCGCCTCGAGCCGCGGCCGCGCGAGGTCCCCGTCGACGGTGACCAGGTAGTCGACCTCCCGCCGTACCCGCCCCTGCCACTCCCATTCCCAGTC